>NZ_JBICVJ010000007.1:120699-411957 GCF_043198895.1 Streptomyces sp. NPDC048696
AAAAAAACAACCCCAAACCAAACAAAAACACCCACCACAACAAAAACCCCCCCGCGCCGGCCCCCCGCCCGCCGCCGGCCCCCATCATCGTGCCGGCCCGCCCCCCACGGCCGTCTCGTTTTCATCACTGTCTTCACAGGTGGCTCAAATAACCTTCACAGAAATTCGTGACTCTCATTAGAGTGACAGGTGCCGCGGTCGTGGACCCGGCGCGGGGGCATTCATGGGGGAGGCAGCGAGCTTTTTGGCGTGCCCGCGTGCATGTCTGCGCTCGTGACCCCTGTGAGGAGCCCTTTCCTTATGCTGAGTTCAGTCAGCCGCTCGGTTCGACGGGTGGTGGTGTACGCAACGGCTTTCGCCCTGGCCGTTGTCGCGGTGTTGGTGGCGAGATCGGCTTTGCCGGTCATCGGGGATCGGACAGCGGATACAGCGGCACAGAAAGCGAGTGCGGCGGACGGTTCGCCCCCAACCCCGCAGATGTTCCCGCTGTTTGGCCGGAAGGCGAACGGCCACCTGGTCGACTACGAGCCAAGCGGCACCGGTGGCGTCAAAGCCGGGGTGGACATGGGCGGTGGGTTCGGCGACATGACGGCCATCGTCCAGGCGAATGTCTCGGCCAATGGCACGGGTAATGATCTCTACTACCGGATGAACGGCAACCTCTACTACACCGCCGAGCGCGACAACGACACCAAACTGATCGGCGGCGGGTGGGACATGTTCAACCTCCTGGTCTCGGTGGGGAATATGGGCGGCAGCCCGCAGCCCGATCTGATCGGGCGGGACGCGGCAGGAGCGCTCTGGCTCTACCAGGGCCGGGCCGACGGCCAGCTGGAGACCAGGATCAGGATCGGGAGTGGTGGCTGGAACGGCATGGACCGTCTGGTCGGCCGAGGTGACTACACCGGTGACGGCAAAGCCGATCTCATAGCCCGTGGAACAGACGGCACCCTCTACATCTATCCGGGTACGGGCAACGCCGTGGCGGATGCCGCGCTCGGCAACCGCATCACGGTCGGCAAGGGGTGGGACGCGTACGTACTGCTGGCCTCGACCGGCGACAACGACGGTGACGGCAAAGCGGACTTGATCGCCAGCGACAAGGCCGGAGCGCTGTGGCTGTTCAAGGGCACCGGCAACCCGAGTGCCCCCTTCGCCCCCCGGGTGCAGATCGGCACCGGCGGCTGGGACGGCTTCGACACTCTCTTCTGAGCGCCGCGTTCCCTCCCTCACCCAGCAGAAGGCTGATTCCCCATGCGTACGAACGCACCCTGGACCAGACGCCGGCGCCTCGGCAGATGGTCGAAACTCCTGGCCTCCACGGCCTTGGCCACATCGGTGGCTGTCACCGTCTCCGGCAGCGGAGTGCAACCCTTCCCCGCCACCCGCTCGGCCGCGGCAAGCTCAGATGGACCCGACCAATTCGATCTCAACGCGGCGGCGCAGGTCCGTGAGGACCAATGCAGGCTCGGCTTCGTCCTGCGCAAGGGCGGCGCCGAGATGAAAGCTGTGGCTCGGGCCGGCCTGCACGGAACCGACGCCGAACTGCACACCGCTGCAGCCCCCAACTTCTGGGATCACACGCCGCTCAGCCAGGCCTATGCCAAGGACCGGGAGTGGGCGAGTGTGAAAATGGCTGAACTGTCCAGCCCCTTCGATGACGACCACGGCCGCGTCACGGTCTGGCAGAAGGAGATACCGCTCCTATGGCCCACCGGCGCTGACGTTCCGAGCTACAACCTGCGAGACCTGTTCGGTGAAACGGGGTATGCGAATTGGATTGCAGCCCAGTTCTGGACCACTGAGAGCGACTTCTATGCGGATCTCACTCCGCTGGCGAGCAAGGAGTCGGCGGCCGCGGTCACGGAGATCGGGAAGACCCGCTACTCCTCGGATTCCGGCAGCACCCTCGAAGAGCGTCAAGCTCTTGAGGACATGACGTCCATGCATGGCATGTATGCGGATGACGCGCGCCTCTTCCTGCAGACCGGCGGATTCCCCACCGCCGCGCCGGACTCGGGCTCTCTGGAGTTCCGGATCGATGTCGAAAATCTCAAGGCGCGCTTCGCTTCCTGTGCCAGCAAGAACCCGCACGACCCGAACAAGGTGCTCGGCCCCGAGCTGACCATCGCGTCCACAGAGTGGCAGTCGGAGATAGCAGGCCAGAAAGACCAGCGCGACACCATCCTCGCTGCCGAGGCCAATGCCAACAAGGATCTGCAGGTCGCCGCGCAGGCGATGGGTGAAGCCATTGCCCAGTCGACGATCGCGAGCGTTTTGACGTCCTGGCAGGATTCTTGGGCCAAGAGTGACCCGAAGACGGATCCGCGCCCTCCCACGCCGGACCAATTCGCCGAGGTAAAGAGACGCATCGGCAATGCTCAGGCCCGCGCCACCGGCCGGGTGTTCGTGGCCTCACGTGCCGCTTTGGACGCGAACACGCAAGCCGCCGCAGTGGACCCCGCTCAGCAGGCGGCCTATGCCATCGCCGACGCCGCAGGACTGCCGCGTGGCCGCGGCCTGATGTACGCGCAGCAGGCCGCTCAGATCACCAAGGCGTCGGCAGCCGCCACCCTGGCCGCATCGAAGGCCACGGAGACCGCGATGAACGCGACCCGTGCCTCGGTTGCGGACGGTAAGACCCTCAGCGCCCTGGCCATGACGCAGGCCCACGCCTCCAAGGCGGAGTTCCGCCGAAAGGCGGCCGAAGAGGCAGCGGCGCAGGCCAAGGCTGCTGCCGACGGTGCTGCTCTTCAGGCCACCAAGGCCGCCGAGAACGCGGCCAAGGCCAAGGCCGCCCAGGCCAAGGCGGAGGCTGCCGAGACGACGGCCAAGAACGCCGCGGCCGACGCCAAGGCGAAGCGGGCCACCGCCGAGGCGGAGCGCGACAACGCCAAGGCACAGAAGGAAGTCGCGGCCGCCGAGCAGGCCAAGGCCGCCGCTGCCGACAAGCAGGCTCAAGGCCAACGGGACATCGCCGCAACGAAGTTGAGCGAGGCGCAGGCGGCGGGCAAGACCGCGTCGGAGAAGAAGGACGCGGCGGTGGCTGCCGAAGGCAAGGCGGCCACGGCGCGCAACGGTGCCCTTGAGGCCGAGGCCAACCGGGACGCCCTGGCGGCCAAGGCGAACGCTCTCGAAGCGAAGGCCGACGCTGACGAGAGCACCGATGCGGCTCAAGCATCGCGCGCAGCTGCAACCCAGGCGCGGACCGCTGCCAATGAGGCGGCAACCGCGGCTACCAACGCCCGCGCGGCGGCGAACACGGCCACCACAGCCGCAGCCAACGCCCGCGAAGCGGCGACAAAGGCCGAAGCGTCGGCAGCGCGTGCCAAGGCGGCGTCGGACGGCGCACAGCGGGATGTCGCGACTACCCACGCCGCCGTGACGAAGGCGCACGCAGCAGCTGCCGACGCGATCTCCGCGTCCGAGGCGGCGGCGCAGAACGCCCGTACCGCCAAGGCGCTGGCCAATACGGCCCGAGCCAAGGCGACCGAGGCCAAGGCTAATGCCGCCATCGCCCGCACCGAGGCGAACGCGGCTTCGGACACCTCGATTCAGGCGGCGGGCTTCGCCTACGCCACTTCGCTGGCGTCCTTGGCTGCCCGCGACTCCGCAGCTCAGGTTGTGCAACCTGCCAACGATGCTATCGAGTTGGGTTCTCCGTACAAGGAAACCGACTCCTCGGCGGGCCTAGCCGTGCTGACCGGTCAGGCAGCCAAGAACGCAGCCGAGCAACAGCAGGCGGTTGCCAAGGCGAAGGCTGATCAGGCCGCGAAAGCGGCGGCCGACGCAGCCAAGCTCGCTGCCCAGGCCGACGCTGACGCGAAGGCTGCCGCCACCGCTGCCGCAGAGGCCGCCGCCTCCGCCGCGCAGGCCGTGGTCTCCCTGGCGAAAGCCCAGGCATCGGCGAAGGAAGCAGCGGACGCGGCCAAGGCAGCGAAGAGGGCTGAAGCCAACACCATTGAGTACGACCGCCAGGCGACGGAGGACGCAGCGGCAGCACTTGCCGCGTCCACCGAGGCCGGCGGCTATGCCACGGATGCCCGTGGTTCGGCAGACGCGGCCGAATCGGACGCTTCATCTGCCCGCAAGGCCGCTGATGAGGCCGAATCGGACGCTGCCACCGCAAGCGGCGTCGCCGACCAAGCCGAAAAAGATGCCACGACCGCCGAGACAGCAGCCGCGCACGCGCAGGAGCTCGCGACGGAAGCCCAACAGGCGGCTCAACGAACGGAAACCACCCAGGACGAGGCGAAGCGGGAGAGCGACAGGTCTACTGATGGTCCTGTCGGACTGGACGGCGTGGTGATGCGCCCCAGCCCGGACACGCTCGTCGATATCGATCCCAAGAGCGACTGCGTTGGTACGCACAGTGGTGGTGGGATCGGCTGCGAGATCGATCTTGAGTACCACGTGTACGGCCACATGGACTTCTTCCTGGAGACGTGCCCCCTGCCCGGCGTCTCGCGTGCGAATTGTGGCGCGAGTATCCAGCGCGACTACTTGGCGAGTTCGCCGCTGGACGTCCGCTTCCAGGAGAACAGCGTTCACATCGACGGATTGAAGCTGACTGAAAGCATCCTCAAGGCGTTGGTCACCGCGGCATTCAGAGACGTGATCGACTGTCGTCACGGCAAGCTCAAGAGTTGTGCCTGGCTTGTCGGCAGCATCGTCATCCCCTCGGCACTCGGCGCGGGATTGCGCTTCGCCGTGGGGCTGCGCGCGGCCATGATGAACGGCGGCCGGATCAGCGAAGCCCTGTGGGGTCTGCGCTTCTCCGGGCTCAGTGCCGAGGCCATCGCGGGGCTGGAGCGGGTGGGGGCTGAGGCTCTGGTCGGACGTTGCTTCCCAGCTGGGACCAAGGTCGCGACTGCAGACGGCCCGAAACCCATCGAGCAGGTCACGGTCGGCGACCGGGTCTGGTCCACCGATCTGGTGACAGGGAAAAAGTCCCTGCAGCCGGTTCTCAAGCTGTTCAACCGGACGGTGGAACAGCTCGTAGAGATCCGCACTGCCGGGGGAAGAGTCGAGGCGACTGACTCCCATCGGTTCTGGGTCAAGGGCCGGGGCTGGGTCGAGTCCCGCAATCTGCGGACAGGCGACCAGTTCCAGACGAAGGACGGCTCCACGGAGCGGGTCCTCGGCACGACTCTCGTCAAGAGGAAGACACGGGTCTTCAACTTCGAGGTCGACAACGGCCACACCTACTATGTGTACTCGGGTTCGAAGCCCATCCTCGTCCACAACGAGTGCATCGATGCAATCCTCAAGGATCTCGTCAACGACGGGGACCATATTCTGCTGGGGATCAACCCCATGGCCGACGATCTCGCAAAGAGCCTCGGTGCCCACACGTTCAACGGAAAGTCATTCGGCAGGGAACTGCCTGAGAGCCTGGGCATGGGCAAGCGGCCGATCTGGACCGTGGGTGTGGAAAGAGCTGTGAGCAACCCAACGGTCCCCATCTCGGTGTCGTTGGACGGTGTCGAGGGTGCCAAGACCGCCGATGAGGCTCTGGAACTGCTACTGAAGCGAGGAGAGACGATCAAGCCAGGCGACTGGGAGACCGTGCGGAGCCGCGGTTACGGCACCGCGTGGGAGATGACCAAACTCCGGACGGCAGTCAGGCTGGGGGAAGGCGAAGGTGGTCGCAACTGGTCGTCGATCGAGTGGTACATGACCAATGCCGAGGGCAAGGTCGTGAGGGTCCACCCGGAACGCTTCAAGCTGGCCAACGGAACGCCTGTACCCGACAACTGAGGAGACCATTCCAGTCATGACGGACTTTATCCGGGAGGGACGGCTGTTCAGGGTCGTCGGCTTCGATCCTTCGCATCGCCAGCTCATGCTGCAGAGCGACGCGCTGGCGGTGGACCGGACCACTACGCGGGTCGAGGTCTACATTGGGCATGTGGAGCTGATGTTCCTCAAGCCGTACTACCGGAACGGCCTCCACATTCGGCGTGCCACCGCCGCCGAGTTTGCCGTACTGAGTGAGCGGCATGGCATCCCGGCGGACGACAGTGCGTACACGTGGATGCTGGAGCCCGATGACGGCGGCAGCTTCGTCGTTGGCGGTAACCCTGGCTGGCGTGAAGCCGAGTACGAGCTGATGGGCGACCGGGAGTTCTTGTACGACTGGTCCAAGCCCTGGCCACCGGAGTTCCCGGCGGAGTCGGGCACGGTGGACTGACCGCTCAGAGATGGAGAGAGCTGGGGCTGCACGCGGGCAGAATGGCGTGCAGCCCCAGCTCTGTTGGGCTCAGCCTCGCCGAATGTCTCGTCGCCTTCCACCGCCGCGACGGTCCGTCAAGCCGCTCACCTTGGCGGTCCCCCTCCGTCGCCGCCGCTTTCGGCAGGCACCTGGCCATCCAACCCGGCACGGATCGCCTCCGCCACAGCCTCCGCCAGAGACGCCGGGATCATGCCAAGCTCCACCCACGGCGTTCCTCTGCCGCTGACGATGGGCCTGAGCCGTTCGCGGGCTCGGTCAGCGGCTCCGAGTTCTTCCAGCACTTTCCTGAGTGCTTCCGTGGCATCCGAGGCTCGGTCCCAGCCGTCGCGCCACTGTTGCATTTCCATCACGCTCGGCACCCCGCCTTCGGGTATGTGCCGCGGCGGCTTGGTGGGTTGGGTGCCCACGTGCGGGGCTCGGGGATAGGGTCGGTCATGTCGTCAGCTCCTACGAGGTTGGTCGACGTACCCCGGTGACCGGTGCCACGGTCGCCGGGGTGTTTTCGTCGGGGGCGGGCTCTGGTGGTCTGACCCTTAACTCGAACCAGACCTCTTTCCCGGTGGTGGTCGCGGTGGCGCCCCATGCGTGGGCTGTGTGCTCGATCAGGAACAGCCCCCGGCCGCTCTCGGCCAGGAGGTCCGGCTCCCTCGCGATCGGCAGAGTGCGTGCCGTGTCGCGAACCGTGGCGCGGATGCGGTCGCCGTGGTGGTGGAGGGTGAGCAGGCACTCCGTCGAGCCGGTGTGTTTGTCGACGTTGGCCAGTAGCTCGGTCACGCAGAGGGCTGCGGGGTCGGCCAGGTCGCCGAGACCCCATGAGTCGAGGTGTGCGCGTACGGTCCTACGTACGACTGTCAGGGCTTCCGGGCAGGCGTGCAGTTGCTGCTCGTAACGCTTGAGGTTGTGTTCTGCCATGGGGTCCATGGCGCGCCTCCAGGGGCATGACGAGATACGGGGTGATCACTCAGCGTGTGCGATCCCTTACGCCCAGAGTGGCCTTCAACTCCTCGACGTGCAAGCTGAATTGGGAATCAGTAAATTTGCATATCTTGTCGAACCTGGCAGGTAGTAGCGTGCGAACTCGTAGCGCCCGCAATCACTGTGGGTGCAGACTGAGCCCATCGACATGCAGAGCAGGGGGAGATGAGCGCACCGACGGTACGGCGCCGCCGACTCGGCGCCACGCTGCGTCAGCTCCGTGAGGACAAGGGCCTGAAGCTCGAAGAAGTCGCGGTGAGGACGGGGTTCACCGGCGCCAAGCTCTCGCGCGTCGAAACCGGGCGCGTCGCGGCGAAGCCCGCGGACGTCGAGAAGCTGCTCGACCTGTACGGAGTGCGTGACCGCAGTCGGCGTGAAGGGCTCGTCGGGCTGGCCCGTGAGGGTGGCAAGCGCGGGTGGTGGCAGACGTACAAGGACATCTTGTCACCGGTCTACAGCGACTTGATCAGTCTGGAGGCAGAGGCGTCGGGTGTGCGCACCTTCCAGCCGCTGCTGATTCCCGGACTGCTTCAGACCGCTGCGTACGCCCGAGCTGTGATCGCAGCGATCAACATGACCGCCACTCCAGGCAAGGTGAACGCGCTGGTCGATGTGCGCATCGCTCGCCAGTCCGTCCTGAACAGGCCGGAGCCGCTGGCTTTTTGGGCGATCGTTCATGAAGCAGCGCTGAAACCGGTGGTCATGGGTGGAGCGGGCGCAGGCATCATGAGGGACCAGTTGCAGCGCCTGCTCGACCTCGCCGAACTTCCTCATGTAAACGTGCAGGTCATGCCTGCGGACGCCGCTCCGCACCCCGGCGCGGCCGGAGGGTTCACGATCCTGGGGTTCCCCGAGCGGACGGACCTCGATGTTGTGCTGCTGGAGAACCTTTCGAACAGCCTCTACATCGAGGAGGCCGCTGACGTACAACTGTACGGAGAAGCGTTCGAGCGACTGAGGGCTGCGGCCCTGCCCTTCGACCGGTCGCTGGAACTCATCGAGCAAACGAAGGAACAGGCCAAGTGAGCAAGCACATTCCCGATTCCTCTGCGCTCGGCGTTGCGTGGATCAAGTCCAGCTACAGCGGCGGGAACAGCGACTGCGTAGAAACAGCCCGGCTCAACGCCGCACTCTTGGCTATACGCGACTCGAAGCGTCCCACTGGACCGGCCCTCGTGTTCGGACGGGCCGCGATACAGGACTTTGTCGACGGCATCAGGGGCGGGGAGCATGCCCGTTCGTCATTTCTGAGCTGACGACGTGGCCGCAGGGAGACGGTTGACCCGGTCGGTGGTGGCCTTCGCGCGGGCTGAAGCCCTCCGGGATGACCTGGTACGTCACGCTTCATCTCCGCCGAAGACACGGCGGAACGCCTCGCCGTGCGGCACACCGGCCGACTCCCCGCGTCCCTGCCGCTCCCAATAGGCGGCCAGCGCCCGCGCCTCCTGGAGCTCCAGGGCATCCGCCGGGCTCACCAGCATCGCGATGGTGTGTCCGTGGTCAGTGATGGCGACGGGCTCGCCCGTGGTGCTGACCTCGCGGGCGATGGCGCCGAGCCGGGTGCAGGCTTCGGCGAGCGAGTAGGTGGTCTCCGTCATGGCCATCAGGTTCATGGCCACCAGGTTAGAGATGCGGGCACACTCCGGGGCCGAGTCGAGACAGAGCGCGCCCGTGTGGACGGGCCGGTGCCGACCCGGCCGGGATCCGGACACGGATCCGAACCGGGGCCGAGGCGCCCCCACCCCCCTACCCCCTCCGCCGCCCCCGAACAGGCCTCCGCTTAAGCACCACATACACCGCCCCGACCCCCACAACCGCCGCCGCCCCCACACCCGTCCAGCCCAGGACGCCCAGCGAGCCCGACGAGTCGGTGGAAGCTGCCGCCGTGCCGGGGGACTTGGACGACGAGGACGGCTTCGCGAGGTCCAGGGTGCCGATCGACGGGGCGTGCGCCGCGATCGCCTTGAAGCCCCAGTCCAGCAGCGCGCGGGTTTCCGCGTAGACCTTGTCGCGCCTGTTCTCCTGGGGGTTCATCACCGTCACCAGGACCGTGTGGCCGTCGCGGGTGGCCGCCTCGGCCAGGGTGTTGCCGGCGTGGGTCGTGTAGCCGTTCTTGCCGCCGATCAGGCCGGGGTACTTGCTCACGCCGTCGATGCCGGACAGCATGCGGTTGGTGTTGGAGATGCCGAACGGCTTGCCCTTGGTGTTGGGGCCGCCGGGGAACATCGCGTCCGCCGTCGAGCAGTACTCCTTGAAGTCCTTGTTCGTCAGGCCCGAGCGGAGGAACAGCGTCAGGTCGTACGCCGAGGACACCTGGCCCTCCGCGTCATAGCCGTCGGGGCTGCGTACCTGCGTGTCCTTCGCGCCGAGACCGTCCGCCTTCGCCTGCATGTCCGCGACCGTCTTCGCCACGCCGCCGTTCATCGACGCGAGGACGTGCACCGCGTCGTTGCCCGAGCGCAGGAACACGCCGCGCCAGAGGTCCGCGCCCTGGTACGTCTGGCCCGGCACGATGCCGACCGCGCTGCTGCCGTCGCCCATGCCGGTGAGTTCGGCCGGTTCCACCTTGTGGCTGGCCGTGCCCGGGACCGCCGGCAGGACCGCGTCCGCGAAGAGCATCTTGAGGGTGGAGGCGGGCGGCAGCGGCCAGTGCGCGTTGCTCGCCGCGAGCACCTGGCCCGTGTCCGCGTCCGAGACCATCCAGGAGAGGGCGGACAGGTCGGGCGGGAGTGCGGGGGCGCCCGCGCCCGTCTGCGGGCCCGGCCGGCCCAGCTGCTCGCCGCCCGCGGTCGACATGTTTGCGGGGGGCTCCTTGCGGGCGGCCCCGGCTCGTGGCGGCCCCGGCGTCGGCTTTCCCGGCGCGGGCGTGCCCGGCTTCACCGGGTGGGCGGCCGCCGGCGTGCCCGGTTTGACGGTGTGGGCGGCCGCGGGGGCGGCGCCGCAGACCGCCGACGTCACGGCGAGGGCCGCGATGGCCAGCGGGCGGCTGAACTGCACAGTTATCGGGGCACGCATGAACGCGAACGTACCCCACGGAATGTGTAGATCCTGTTGCGGGCTCTCCGCGACTGCGCAACGGACCGTAACTCGTGCCCCCATAGCGGAAGGCGGCACCCCGGGAAACGTCCGGGATGCCGCCCTCGTGCGCGTACGACCGGGTACGACAGCGCGTAGCGCCGTGCGTACGAACTCAGCCCTGCTGGCCGCCGCCCAAGTGGTGTACCCGGACCATGTTGGTGGTGCCGGGGACGCCGGGGGGCGAGCCCGCCGTGATGATCATGGTGTCGCCCTCGGTGTACCGCTTCAGCTTCAGCAGCTCCGCGTCCACCAGGTCGACCATCGCGTCCGTGTTGTCCACGTGCGGCACGACGAACGACTCGACGCCCCAGCTCAGCGCCAGCTGGTTGCGGGTGCCGGCGTCCGTGGTGAAGGCCAGGATCGGCTGGACCGTGCGGTAGCGGGAAAGGCGGCGGGCCGTGTCGCCCGACTTGGTGAACGCGACCAGCGCCTTGCCGTCCAGGAAGTCCGCGATCTCGCAGGCCGCGCGGGCGACCGAACCGCCCTGGGTGCGCGGCTTCTTGCCGGGCACCAGCGGCTGCAGGCCCTTGGAGAGCAGCTCCTCCTCGGCGGCCTCGACGATGCGGGACATCGTCTTGACCGTCTCGATCGGGTACGCGCCGACCGAGGACTCGGCGGAGAGCATGACCGCGTCCGCGCCGTCCAGGATGGCGTTGGCCACGTCGGAGGCCTCCGCGCGGGTCGGGCGCGAGTTGGTGATCATCGACTCCATCATCTGGGTCGCGACGATCACCGGCTTGGCGTTGCGGCGGCAGAGCTCGATGAGGCGCTTCTGCACCATCGGGACCTTCTCCAGCGGGTACTCCACCGCCAGGTCGCCACGGGCCACCATCACACCGTCGAAGGCCGCGACGACGTCCGCCATGTTGGCGACGGCCTGCGGCTTCTCGACCTTGGCGATGACCGGCACCCGGCGGCCGACCTCGTCCATCACCGCGTGGACGTCCTTGACGTCGTCGGCGTCGCGGACGAAGGAGAGCGCGACCAGGTCGCAGCCCATCCGCAGGGCGAAGCGCAGGTCGTCCTTGTCCTTCTCGGACAGGGCCGGGACGTTCACGGCCGCGCCGGGCAGGTTGATGCCCTTGTGGTCGGAGATGACACCGCCCTCGATGACGATGGTCCTGACCCGGGGGCCGTCGACCGCGGTCACCTTGAGCTCGACGTTGCCGTCGTTGATCAGGATCGGGTCGCCCTTGGAGACGTCGCCCGGCAGGCCCTTGTAGGTGGTGCCGCAGATCGACTTGTCGCCCGGGACGTCCTCGGCGGTGATGGTGAACTCGTCACCGCGCACCAGCTCGACGGGGCCCTCGGCGAAGGTCTCCAGGCGGATCTTCGGTCCCTGGAGGTCGGCGAGGACGCCCACGGCCCGGCCGGTGTCCGCGGCGGCCTTGCGCACCCGGTCGTACCGCTCCTGGTGCTCTGCCTGGGAACCGTGGCTGAAGTTGAAGCGGGCCACATTCATTCCGGCCTCGATGAGAGCGGTCAGCTGCTCGTACGAGTCGACGGCGGGGCCCAGTGTGCAGACGATTTTGGAACGGCGCATGAGGCGGATCCTATCGGTTTGTTTCGCTGCGGAATATTCCGTCTGGTGGAAGATACAAATGGGCGGAGGTGCGCTCAGGCGAGGCCCGAAACCCGTGCCTCAGACGCCCGCGCCGGTCTCCGAGCGGACCAGTGCGTACGTCTGCTGCGCGATCTCCAGCTCCTCGTCCGTCGGTACCACCGCCACGGCCACCCGGGCGTACTCCGGCGAGATCAGCCGCGGCGTGTCGGCCCGTACGGCGTTCAGCTCGCCGTCGACCGCCAGGCCCAGCTCCTCCAGGCCCGCCACGGCCGCCGCGCGCACCGGCGCCGCGTTCTCGCCCACACCGGCGGTGAAGACGACCGCGTCCACCTTGCCCAGCACCGCGTAGTAGGCGCCGATGTACTTCTTCAGCCGGTGGATGTAGATGTCGAAGGCGAGCGCGGCCCGCTCGTCGCCCTCGTCGATACGGCGGCGGATCTCCCGCATGTCGTTGTCGCCGCAGAGCCCCACCAGGCCGCTCTTCTTGTTCAGCAGGGTGTCGATCTCGTCCTCCGACATCCCGGCGACCCGCTTGAGGTGGAACGTCACCGCCGGGTCGATGTCGCCCGAGCGGGTGCCCATGACCAGGCCCTCAAGGGGGGTCAGGCCCATCGAGGTGTCCACGCACCGGCCGCCCCGGACCGCCGACGCGGAGGCGCCGTTGCCCAGGTGCAGGACGATGACGTTGACCTCCGAAGGGTCCTTGCCGAGCAGCTTGGCGGCCTCGCGCGAGACGTACGCGTGCGAGGTGCCGTGGAAGCCGTAGCGGCGGATGCGGTGCGCGTCGGCGGTCTCCACGTCGATCGCGTAGCGCGCGGCGCTCTCCGGCATCGTCGTGTGGAACGCGGTGTCGAAGACCGCGACCTGCGGCAGGTCCGGGCGCAGCGCCTGCGCGGTGCGGATGCCGGTGATGTTCGCCGGGTTGTGCAGCGGGGCGACCGGGACGAGGCGCTCGATCTCCGCCATGACCTCCTCGGTGATCACGGTCGGCGCGCTGAACTTCAGACCGCCGTGCACCACGCGGTGGCCGATCGCGGCGAGCTCCGGCGAGTCCAGGCCGAGCCCGTCCTTGGCCAGCTCCTCGGCGACCGCCTTGAGGGCGGCCGCGTGGTCGGCGATCGGGCCGGTCGTCTCGCGCTTGTCGCCGCCCGTCGCCAGCGGGCTGTGCACCAGGCGCGAGGTGGCCTCGCCGATCCGCTCGACCAGGCCCGCGGCCAGGCGCGCGGAACCGTTCATGTCGAGCAGCTGGTACTTCACCGACGACGAGCCCGAGTTGAGCACGAGGACGCGCGAGGGGAGCGCCTGGGTCGGGTGGGCGGTGGTCATGCGGAGGTCTCCTGCCCCTGTGCCTGGGCCTGGATGGCCGTGATGGCGACGGTGTTGACGATGTCCTGGACGAGGGCGCCGCGCGAGAGGTCGTTGACCGGCTTGCGCAGACCCTGGAGCACCGGGCCCACGGCCACGGCGCCGGCCGAGCGCTGCACGGCCTTGTAGGTGTTGTTGCCGGTGTTGAGGTCCGGGAAGATCAGTACGGTCGCCTGCCCGGCCACCTCCGAGCCCGGCAGCTTGGTCGCGGCCACGGACGGCTCGACGGCCGCGTCGTACTGGATCGGGCCCTCGACGCGCAGGTCCGGGCGCGCCTCGCGGACCAGCTTGGTGGCCTCGCGCACCTTGTCGACGTCGGCGCCGGAGCCGGAGGTGCCCGTCGAGTACGAGAGCATCGCGATCCTCGGCTCCACGCCGAAGCGGGCCGCGGTGGCGGCCGCCTGGACCGCGATGTCGGCCAGCTGCTCGGCGTTCGGGTCCGGGTTGACCGCGCAGTCGCCGTACACCAGCACCTTGTCGGCGAGGCACATGAAGAAGACGGACGAGACGATCGAGGCGTCCGGCTTCGTCTTGATGATCTCGAAGGCGGGGCGGATGGTGGCGGCGGTGGAGTGCACCGAGCCGGAGACCATGCCGTCGGCCAGGCCCTCCTGGACCATCAGCGTGCCGAAGTAGTTCACGTCCGCGACCACGTCGTACGCGAGCTCCACCGTCACGCCCTTGTGCGCGCGCAGCTGGGCGTACCGCTCGGCGAAGCGCTGGCGCAGCTCGGAGGTCTGCGGGTCGGTGATCTCGCACCTGGTGACGTCGATGCCGAGGTCGGCGGCCTTCTTGCGGATGACCTCGACGTCGCCGAGCAGGGTGAGGTCGCAGACGTTGCGGCGCAGCAGGACATCGGCGGCGCGCAGCACGCGCTCCTCGGCGCCCTCGGGCAGCACGACGCGGCGCCGGTTCGCGCGGGCGGTCTCCAGGAGATCGTGCTCGAACATCATCGGGGTGACGCGGCCGCTGCGGGCCACCGACATCCGGGCCAGCAGATCGGCGGTGTCGGTGTGGCGCTCGAAGAGGCCGAGCGCGGTCTCCGCCTTGCGCGGGGTCGCGGCGTTCAACTTGCCCTCAAGCGCGAACAGTTCCTGCGCGGTGGGGAAGGAGCCGCCGCTCACCGCGACCACCGGGGTGCCGGGCGCGAGCCTGTCGGCGAGCGTGAGGATGGCCTCGCCGGGCCGCTCGTCCAGGGTGAGCAGGACGCCCGCTATCGGCGGAGTGCCGGCGCTGTGCGCGGCCAGCGAGCCGACGACCAGGTCGGCGCGGTCGCCCGGGGTCACCACGAGGCAGCCGGGGGTCAGGGCGTTCAGGAAGTTCGGCAGCATCGCGCCGCCGAAGACGAAGTCGAGCGCGTCGCGGGCGAGCCCCGCGTCATCGCCGAGCAGAACCGTTCCGCCGAGTGCCGAGGTGATCTGGGCGACGGTCGGCGCGGCCAGCGCGGCCTCGTCGGGCAGCACATAGCAGGGCACCGGGAAGCGGGCGCCGAGCCGCTCGGCGATCGCGTCGCGGTCCTGCGGATTCACCCGGTTGACGACCAGCGCGAGCACATCGCAGCCCAGGCCCTCGTAGGCGCGGTGGGCGTTGCGCGCTTCGGCCCGCACCGACTCGGCCGTCTGGCCCTTGCCGCCGACCACCGGGATCACGGACGCGCCGAACTCGTTGGCGAGCCGTGCGTTGAGCGCCAGCTCGTCCGGGAGCTGGGTGTCCGCGAAGTCGGTGCCGAGCACGAGGACCACTTCGTAGTCGCGGGCGACCTTGTGGAAGCGGTCGACGAGCTGGGAGACCAGCTCGTCGGTGCCGCGCTCGGCCTGGAGCGCGGACGCCTCGTGGTAGTCCATCCCGTACACGGTCGCCGCGTCCTGCGACAGCCGGTAGCGGGCGCGGAGCAGATCGAACAGCCGGTCGGGGCCGTCGTGCACCAGCGGACGGAACACGCCCACCCGGTCCACCTGGCGGGTCAGGAGCTCCATGACTCCCAGCTCGATGACCTGGCGGCCGTCTCCCCGGTCGATCCCGGTCACGTACACGCTGCGCGTCACGCGTGCTCTCCCCTTCTTGTCTTCGTCGCCTGGCTTCATGGGTGGAAAAAGTGCAGATGGGGCACGGTTTCCCTCTTGACAATACCTCTGCGGGTGGTTAAAGCGCCCGCCGGGCCGAGGGTCCGGGTGGAGGCTGGGAAGAAGGTCCCGGACGGGTGGGACCAAGGACCTGGGGGCCGGTCGGCCGGGACGCAGTGGGCGGGCGGGGCCCGTGCTGTGCGTGTGACAATCGGGTCGTCGGCGCGGTTGCGGGACGTCTGTCGGGACATCTGTCGGATGTTCCGGGTACGTCTTCTCGTACGTCCGCTTCCCGCGCCGCCGAGCACGGCACCGAACGAGCAGGAGACTGAGCACGATGCGCATCGGAGTTCTCACCGCAGGCGGCGACTGTCCCGGCCTGAACGCAGTGATCCGGTCGGTCGTGCACCGGGCCATGACCGGCCACGGCGACGAGGTCATCGGCTTCGAGGACGGCTTCAAGGGCCTGCTCGACGGACACTTCCGCCCGCTCGACCTCAACGCGGTCAGCGGCATCCTCGCGCGCGGCGGCACCATCCTGGGCTCGGCCCGCCTGGAGCGCGCCCGGCTGCGCGAGGCCGCCGAGAACTGCGCGGAGCTCGCCCGCCGCTACGGCATCGACGCGCTCATCCCGATCGGCGGCGAGGGCACGCTGACGGCCGCGCGGATGCTGTCGGACGCCGGGATGCCGGTGGTCGGCGTGCCCAAGACCATCGACAACGACATCTCCTCCACCGACCGCACCTTCGGCTTCGACACCGCCGTCATGGTCGCCACCGAAGCCATCGACCGGCTGAAGACGACCGCCGAGTCGCATCAGCGGGTGATGGTCGTCGAGGTGATGGGACGCCACGCGGGGTGGATCGCGCTGGAGTCCGGCATGGCGGGCGGCGCGCACGGCATCTGTCTGCCGGAGCGGCAGTTCGAGGTGGACGACCTGGTCAAGATGGTCGAGGAGCGGTTCGCGCGGGGCAAGAAGTTCGCGGTCATCTGCGTCGCCGAGGGCGCGCACCCGGCCGAGGGCTCCATGCCGTACGAGAAGGGCGCGATCGACCAGTACGGACACGAGCGGTTCGCGGGCATCGGCAACCGGCTCGCGGTGGAGCTGGAGCGGCGCCTGGGCAAGGAGGCCCGGCCGGTCATCCTCGGCCATGTGCAGCGCGGCGGTGTGCCGACCGCGTACGACCGGGTCCTGGCGACCCGGTTCGGGTGGCACGCGGTGGAGGCGGTGCACCGGGGCGACTTCGGCAACATGACCGCGCTGCGGGGCACGGACATCGTGATGGCCCCGCTGGCGTCGGCGGTCACCGAACTGAAGACGGTCCCGGCGGACCGGATGTTCGAGGCGGAGTCGGTGTTCTGACCTGATCCGGTCCCCGGTGCGGGTGGCCTACTCCTGCGCCAGTGCCCAGAAGTGGTCCACTATGCGGTCCAGGAACTCGCGGCCCGCGTCGCCCGTCGTCTGGTCCGCCGGTGTGCCGCTGGTGCCCCAGCTCATCGTGGACACCATGCGGCCCTGGTAGTCGGTGTGCAGTTGTTCCAGGACGTCCTGGAGGTGGTGGCGGGGCAGCGGCAGGAGCTTGGTGGCCGGGCGGACGTAGGCCTGCCAGCGGGTGGTGACCGCGCTGCGCAGCAGTTCCGCCAGCTCGTCCTCCTGGCCGGTCGCCGTGACGTACTCGCGCAGGCTCAGGCCAAGGGCCTCGGACAGCGCCTGGGACTGGCGTTCGTTGCCGCGCCAGCGGCCCGACTCCTCCATCTTCAGATACGCCCCGGCCTCCACCCCGACCCGCCGCGCCAGGTCCTCGGCGCTGAGCCCGCGCGCCATCCGGTGCTCGCGCAGCGTGGCCGCCGCGGCCATCAGATCGCCCGGCGAGCACCACAGCACCCCCGCGAGCGCGGTGAGCTCACGGGAGTCGGGGGTGGCCAGGCCCCGCTCCCACAGGAGGACGGTCTCGGGGGAGACCCGCAGCCCGTACTGGGCGTACAGGCCGTAGGCGACATGGCCGGGCGCCATGCCCAGCGCCTCGCGCAGACGGCGCATGGCGGGGGCGTTGAAGGGCGGGGTGGGGTGCACGGGCACACCGTAGGTGCACAGGGTGACGGGTGACCACGGTGTGTTCGCCCAAATCTGGCAGTCCGTAGGAACGTACGTCTCCATTTATCGGATACGTCACGACGGCCCGCTCACCCCTTGACCGCTCCTCCCAGCGCGAATCCGCCGCCCAGGCGCCCCGCGATCGCCACGTACAGGAGGAGCACAGGTGTCGAGTAGAGGATCGAGAAGGCGGCGAGTTCGCCGTAGACCGCCGAACCGTAGTTGCCGAAGAAGGTGAAGATCGAGACCGAGGCGGGCAGTCGGTCGGGGGAGAGCAGGAGCATGAAGGGGACGAAGAAGTTCCCCCACAGCATGATGAAGGTGTAGATCGTCACGACCAGCACGCCCGGCCCCATCAGCGGCAGGATCACCCGCCACAGCGTCTGCGGCATCGACGCCCCGTCGGTCCAGGCCGCCTCCTCCAGGACGCGCGGCACCCCGTCCATGAAGTTCTTCATCAGCCAGATGGCGAACGGGAGTTGGGAGGCGGCGAGGAAGAGCGCCGTGCCGTACATCGTGTCGATCAGGTCGACCTGCACGAACAGCCCGTACACCGGCACCATGACCGCCGTGATCGGCAGACACGTGGTGAACAGGACCGTCAGGAGGTACGGGCGGGTCAGCCGCGAGCGGTAGCGCGAGAGCGGGTAGGCGGCGAGCACCGCGCACGCCACCGTCAGCGCGGTCGCCCCGCCGCACAGGATCAGGCTGTTGAGCATCGGTGTGAAGGTGATGTCGTCGGTCCACACGGCCGAGAAGTTGTCCAGGGTCGGCGAGCCGGGCACCCGTACCCGCAGGTCCGCCTCGGTGTCCAGCGACGAGAGCAGCACCCACAGCAGCGGGAGCGCGAAGGCCGCGGCGGCGCCGAGCAGCGCGGCGTCGGCCGCGAGGCGCTGCTTGGTGCGGCGCCGCATCACACCTCCACCCGCATCAGCCGCAGATAGACCACGGAGAACAACGCTCCCACCACAAGGAGCAGCAGGGCAACGGCCGTTCCGTATCCGATCAGGCTCTTCAGGAACGCCTGGTCGTACATGAACACCGGGAGCGTCTGGCTGCGCCGGCCCGGGCCGCCCCGGGTCATCGCCCAGATCAGCCCGAAGACGGAGAGCGTCTGGAGGGTGTTGAGCATCAGGTTGGTGCCGATGGAGCGGCGGATCATCGGCAGCGTGATGTGCCACAGGCGCCGGATCCCGCTGGCGCCGTCGACCTCTGCCGCCTCGGTGATCTCCCGCGGGATCTCGGCGAGCGCGGCCGAGTAGATCAGCATCGAGAACGCGGTTCCGCGCCACACGTTGGCGAACGACACCGCCAGGATCGGCAGCCCGAACAGCCAGTTCTGGGTGGGCAGATGGAGCCAGCCGAGGATCGCGTCGAGGGTGCCCTCGCGGCGGAAGAACGCGTACAGCAGGAACGCGGCGACGATCTCCGGCAGCACCCAGGCCGCGATCACCAGCGTCCCGGTGAGGGTGCGCACCGGCCGCGAGGCGCGCCGCATCAGCGCGGCGAGCGCGAGCCCGAGGGTGTTCTGCCCGACGATCGAGGAGAGCACCGTGAACACCACGGTCAGCCAGACGGCGTTGCGGAACCCGGGGTCGGCGAACGCCCGCCGGAAGTTGGCGAACCCGACGAAGCTGGTGCCGGACGAGCCGGTCAACTGCATGTCCGTGAAGGCGATGTAGACGCAGTAGCCGATGGGGCCGGCCAGAAAGAGCAGCAGGAGCAGGGTGGCGGGGGCGAGCGGGAGCCAGCGCAGCGGCCGGGCCGTCACCGGGCCGTCACCGCGCCCTGCGCGATCGCCTTCAGCTGGCCGTCATACGCCTTGGCCGCGTCCGCCGCCGAGGAGTCGCCCGTGGTCACCGCCTCCATCGCCTCCCCGATCGCGGTCGACACCTGCGGATAGACCGGCAGCGCGGGGCGGTAGCGGGTGTCCTTCACCAGGCCGGTGAAGAAGTCGATCCCCGGCATCGACTTCAGATACGCCGGGTCCGCGGCCACGTCGTCGCGCACCGCGATCTGCGCGTCCACCACATCCCACTTCACCGCGTTGGCGGGCGTCTGCAACAGCTTGACGAACTCCCAGGCCAGGTCCGGGTTCTTGGCCTTCTGCGGGATCGCCCAGGTCCAGCCGCCGGACATGGAGATCCGGCCGGGCGCCTGTCCGTCCTTGGTCGGCATCGCGGCCCGGCCGAGCGCGGTCGGCCAGGACGGCCACGGTTTGGCGCCCTTGGCGGTCCAGAACTGCCCCAGCCACGAGCCGTCGAGCGCGATCGCCAGCTTCCCCTCGGGCAGCCACTCGGTGGCGACCCGGGTGTTCACATTGGCGTCGAGCGCGTCGGAGACGTCCGGGCCCAGCTTCTCCCCGTACACCGTCCGTACGAAGGAGAGCGCGTCCCGGAACCCCTGCGAGCCGGTGATCCATTTGCGCTGGGCCGGGTCGTACAGCGGGTTCTCGCCCGTGCCGTACAGAAGCATCTCGAAGCCCTGCATCACCGCCGCCTCGCCGACCGCCTTGCCGGTCAGGACGTTGAGCGGGATGACGCCGGGGACCATCTTCTTGATGGTGCGGGCGGCGTCCAGGATGTCCGCCCAGTTCCTCGGCTGCCAGTCGACGGGCAGCCCGGCCTTGGTGAAGATCGCCTTGTTGAACCACAGGCCCCGGGTGTCCGTGCCGTCCGGCACCCCGTACGTCCTGCCGTCCTCCGCCTTGGCGGCCGCCTTCGCCGTGGGGACGAAGCGGCTCCAGGAGTCCCAGGCGGCCAGCTTGTCGTCGAGGGGTCTCAAGTACCCGGCCTTGATATCCGAGTTGATGCGGAAGGTGTCCTCGTAGACGAGGTCCGGCGCGGTCTTGGCGGAGCGCATCATCTGCTGCGCCTTGGTGGCGTAGTCGTTGTCCGGGGCCTGGATCGGGACGAGCTTGATCTTCTTGCCGGGGTGGTCCTTCTCGAACCGCTCCTTCACCGACGAGAGGAAGTCGTCCTTGAAGCGGACCTTGTTGTCGGTCGAGCGGTTGTAGGCGACCTTGACGGTGCCCGAGTCGCCGCCGGAGCCGCCGCAGGCGGCGAGCGAACCGGCGGCGAGCGCGGTGGCGAGGACGAACGGGGCAACGGCGGTGGGGCGCACGGCACGACCTCCTCTGGCCACGAATGGCTGCCCGGTGAACGTAAAGCCGCCGGTGGTCATGGTCAATGGGGCCGAATCGGACTGACGGTCCGTCAACTTCCCTGTCAGTGGCGGGAGTCGACCCAGCGGTACTGGAGCTCCGGGCGCCCGATCTGCCCGTACTGCGGGGTGCGCTCGGCGCGGCCCGTGTCGACCAGGTGCTCCAGATAGCGGCGGGCGGTGATCCGCGAGATGCCGACCGCCTCGCCCGCCGCCGTCGCCGTGACGCCCGCCGCCGAGGCGCGCAGGGTGCGGGTGACGGCCTGGAGGGTGGGGGCGCTGAGCCCCTTGGGCAGGGCGGTGGGTTGCGGCGCGCGCAGCGTGGACAGCGCCCGGTCCACCTCCTCCTGCCCGCTGGCCTCCCCGGCCGTGGCACGGAACTCGGCGTAGCGCACCAGCCGGTCGCGCAGGGTGGCGAAGGTGAAGGGCTTCAGTACGTACTGGACCACGCCGAGCGAGACGCCCTCGCGGACCATCGTCAGATCGCGGGCCGAGGTCACCGCGATCACATCGGCGCTGTGTCCGGCCGCCCGCAGCGAGCGGACCAGCTGGAGGCCGTGCCCGTCGGGGAGGTAGAGGTCGAGGAGCAGCAGGTCGGCCTCGACGCGGTCGAGCGCGCGCAGCGCCTCGGCCCGCGAGTGGGCGACCCCGGCGACCGTGAAGCCGGGCACCCGCCCGACGTAGAGCCGGTGCGCGTCGGCGGCGACCGGGTCGTCCTCGACGACCAGCACTCTGATGGGACCGTCGGCGCTCATACCGGCACGGCCTCACTGCGCACCAGCGGCAGCCGTACGGTGAACTCGGCTCCCCCGTAAGGCCCTTGGGCGAGCTCCACGTTCCCGCCGTGCCGCGCCACGGTCAGCCGGACCAGCGCGAGCCCGATCCCGCGGCCGGGGCTCTTGGTGGACCAGCCGCGCTCGAAGACCGCGTCGGCCGCCGCCGGGTCGACGCCCGCCCCGCTGTCCGCCACCCGTACGAGAAGGTGCTCGTCCTCGGTGGCCAGCGTGACCGCCACCCGGGCGAGCGTGCTGCCCTGGGCCGCGTCGACCGCGTTGTCCACCAGGTTGCCGAGGACGGTGACCAGGTCGCGCGAGGGCAGGGTGGGCGGCAGCAGGCCGTCCTCGATCGCGCTGCCCTCGGTCAGGGTCAGCTCGACGCCGCGCTCGTTGGCCTGGGCGGCCTTGCCGAGCAGCAGCGCGGCGAGCACCGGCTCGCCGACCGCCGTGACGACCTGGTCGGTGAGGGCCTGGGCGAGCTCCAGCTCGGCGGTGGCGAACCGCACGGCCTCCTCGGCCCGGCCCAGCTCGATCAGCGAGACCACCGTGTGCAGCCGGTTGGCGGCCTCGTGCGCCTGCGCCCGCAGCGCCTGGGTGAATCCGCGCTCGGAGTCCAACTCCCCTGAAAGGGCCTGGAGTTCCGTGTGGTCGCGCAGGGTCACCACGGTGCCCCGGCGGCCGCCGCTGGAGACCGGCCGGGTGTTCACCACCACGATCCGGTCGG
Organism: Streptomyces sp. NPDC048696; assembly: GCF_043198895.1. NCBI lineage: Bacteria > Bacillati > Actinomycetota > Actinomycetes > Kitasatosporales > Streptomycetaceae > Streptomyces > Streptomyces sp. NPDC048696. Next base: position 142,737 of record NZ_JBICVJ010000007.1, read on the forward strand.
CGGTCATATGCACCTCGTCCGCCCTCGGCTCGCTCGCGAGCAGCGCCCCGACGAGCGGCGCGGGCAGCCCGAGCCCGGCGACCGAGCGGCCCACCGCGTCCTCGCCGAGCCCCAGGAGCTCGCGGCCGCCGTCGTTGATCAGCGCGATCCGGCGCTGCCCGTCCAGCATGAGCAGCCCCTCGCGCACGGCGTGCAGGGCGGCCTGGTGGTAGTCGTGCATCCGGCTCAGCTCGGCCGCGTTCATGCCGTGGGTGTGCCGCCGCAGCCGCGCGTTGATCACGTATGTGCCGAGCCCGCCGAACGCCAGCACCCCGGAGGCGACCGCGAGCAGCGCCGCGACCTGCTTGCGCACCTGCTCGCTGATCTTGTCGATGGTGATGCCCGCGCTGACCAGGGCGGTGATCCGGCCGTGGTCGCGCACCGGCGCCACGACCCGCACCGAGGGCCCGAGCACGCCCATGTGGGTCTCGCTGAACGTCTCGCCGCGCAGCGCGGGCCGGATGTCGCCTAGGTACTTGCGGCCGATCTCGCCGGGCACCGGATGCGTCCAGCGCGTCCCGTCGGGCGCCAGGACCACCACGAAGTCGACGCCCGAGGTGTGCCGCAGCGTCTCCGCGTACGGCTGCAGGACGGCCGTCGGGTCCTTGGAGCGGGCCGCCTCCACCACGGCGGGGGAGGTGGCGACGGCGGTCGCGATCGCGGTGGTCTGCCGCCGCGCGGTCTCCTCGGCCTGCGCCCTGTCCTGGACGTACGAGTAGAGCGCGCAGCCCGCCACGATCGCCGCGACCAGCACCGCCTGCATGGCGAAGAGCTGGCCCGCGAGGGAGCGGGGACGGGGAATGCGCATGCCGGACAGTCTGCACCTGCGCAGGTCGCGGTTTGAACAAGGTGCGTGAACGAAATGCACGCAACGGTGACCCGCGTCACAGCCTGGTGGATAGTCGCGGGGATCCACCGGGACGTGGACCGACGTACGCGGGACGCGTACGGGAAGCATCAGGAGGCACCCCGTGACCACAGCAGCCGCCAGGCGGGACCGACCCCAGGCCCCCGAGGGCCGGGGGGAGCGCCGTACCCACTACCTCTACCTCGCCGTCGTCGGCGCGGTACTGATCGGCATCGCGGTGGGCTTCGCAGCCCCCGGCGTCGCCGTCGAGCTGAAGCCCATCGGCACCGGTTTCGTGAACCTGATCAAGATGCTGATCTCGCCGATCATCTTCTGCACGATCGTGCTCGGCATCGGCTCGGTCCGCAAAGCCGCCAAGGTCGGCGTGGTCGGCGGCCTCGCGCTCGGCTACTTCCTGGTGATGTCGACCGTGGCGCTCGCCATCGGCCTGGTCGTCGGCAACATCCTGGAGCCCGGCTCCGGACTGCACCTGACCGAGGCCACCCGGCACGCGGGTGCCAAGCAGGCGGCCGGGGCCAGCGAGTCGACCGCCGACTTCCTGCTCGGGATCATCCCCAAGACGATGGTCTCGGCGTTCACCGAGGGCCAGGTCCTCCAGACGCTCCTGATCGCGCTGCTCGTCGGCTTCGCGCTGCAGGCCATGGGCTCGGCGGGCGAGCCGGTGCTGCGCGGCATCGGCCACATCCAGAAGCTGGTCTTCCGGATCCTCTCGATGGTGATGTGGGCGGCGCCGGTCGGCGCGTTCGGCGCCATCGCGGCGGTGGTCGGCGAGACCGGCACGGACGCGCTGAAATCGCTGGCCGTGATCATGATCGGCTTCTACATCACCTGCGCGCTCTTCGTCTTCGTGGTCCTCGGCACCCTGCTGCGGCTGCTCGCCGGAGTGAACATCTTCCGGCTCCTGAAGTACCTGGGCCGCGAGTTCCTGCTGATCCTGTCCACCTCGTCCTCGGAGACCGCGCTGCCGCGCCTGATCGCCAAGATGGAGCACCTGGGGGTCAGCCGCGCGGTGGCCGGCATCACGGTCCCGACCGGCTACTCCTTCAACCTCGACGGCACCGCGATCTACCTCACGATGTCCTCGCTCTTCATCGCCAACGCGATGGGCCAGCCGATGAGCGCGGGCCAGCAGATCTCGCTGCTCCTGTTCATGATCGTCGCCTCCAAGGGTGCGGCGGGCGTGACCGGCGCGGGCCTGGCCACCCTGGCCGGCGGCCTCCAGTCGCACCGCCCCGGACTGGTCGACGGCGTCGGCCTGATCGTCGGCATCGACCGTTTCATGAGCGAGGCGCGGGCGCTGACCAACTTCGCGGGCAACGCGGTGGCGACGGTTCTGGTGGGTACCTGGACCAAGGAGATCGACAAGGCGCGGGTGGAGGAGGTGCTGGCGGGCAGGGCGCCGTTCGACGACGTGACGTTCGCGTCGGGCGACGGCCACGGCGACCAGGACTCTCCCGGTTCGCCTGCCGACGCCCCGGCGGAAGTCCCTGATCAGCGGGAACCCGCCACCCCGTGAGCGCGTCTGGACAGGCGTCCACTACGGTGCGGGGCGTCCGTCCGGAAGCGGGTGACGGGGAGAGAAGGCGAGCATGAAGATCGACTGGGACCGGCGTACGTGCGCACGGCGCGGCCATGTGACGTACGAGCCGCACGAGGCGGAGCTGAAGCAGCGGCTGCGCGCCCACACCGGGCTCGGCGAGGCCTGGCGCTGTCTGCGCTGCGGCGACTTCGCCCTCGGCACCCCGCACGGCTCGGGACCGGCGGACGACGCGCCGCTGGTGCCGCGCGGAAAGGTCCTGCGGGACCTGTTCATCCTGCGGTTCCTGGCCGTCGAGCGGCTGGTGCGCGGGGTGTTCATCGTCCTGGTGGCGCTCGCCATCTGGAAGTTCAGCAACAGCCAGGACTCGGTGCGCCGGCTCTTCGACGAGAACCTGGACGTCTTCCGCCCGGTCTTCCAGCACTTCCACTACGACCTGGACCACTCGCCGGTCGTCGACTCCATCCGCAAGTCGTTCGGCTACAAGCACTCCACGCTGGTGGGCGTGGCGGTGGCGCTGCTCGTGTACGCGCTGATCGAGATCGTCGAGGCGGTCGGCCTGTGGCGGGCCAAGCGCTGGGCGGAGTACCTGACGGTGGTGGCGACGGCGATGTTCCTGCCGCTGGAGATCTACGAACTCACCGAGAAGGTCAGCTACTTCAAGATCGTCACGCTGGCGCTCAATGCGCTCGCCGTGCTCTACATCCTGCTCTCCAAGCGCCTGTTCGGCCTGCGCGGCGGGCGGGCAGCCTTTGAGGCGGAGCGACACAGCGCGTCGCTGATGGAAGTCGAGGCGACGGCCGGTCTCGCGGTGGGGACGACGTGAAGGGACTCGGACGATGACAACAACGACAACGGCGACAACAGCGGTGCGGACGACGAGGACGACCACCCTGACCAGCAGGGGTGTCCGGCGGGCGGCCGTGGTGCTGGCCCTGCTGCTCGGCGGGGCCCTGGTGGCCCCGGCGGCGGCGGAGGCCGCGCCGCCGAGCGCGGTGGTGCGTACGGTGGCGGCGACGGTGTCCGAGGCGCGTACGACGGGCGCACAGGCGCCCGCCGCGCAGACGGTGGCCTACAGGGCGCACGACAAGTCGGCGCACACCACCCTCGCCAAGCCGAAGAAGAAAAAGAAGAAGAGCTTCCTCAAGAAGCTGGGCATCTTCCTGCTGGTGATCTTCCTGCTCTTCGTCGCGCTGGTGGTCCTGGTGATCTGGTGGATCGTGCGGAAGATCCGCAACCGGCGCCGCCACTGAGCCGGTCGTACGGCGAGGCCGGTCAGGGCAGCAGCGCCAGTTCCTCCTCGCCGAGCACGAGGTCGGCGGCCGCGGCCGAGTCCCGTACGGACTCGGGGCGGCTGCCGCCCGGGATGGGCACGACGTTCGGCGACCGGCCGAGCAGCCAGGCCAGCGCGACCTGTTGAGGGCTGACTCCGCGTTCGCGGGCCACCGTGTGGAACCCGTCGAACGCGGGGTCGGCCGCCACCGCCGACGCCCCGTCCAGCGAGCTGCGGGAGATGCCGCCGAGGGGGCTCCAGGGCAGGAAGGCCAGGCCCAGCTCGGCGGTGAGACGCAGCTCGGGCTCGGTGTCGCGCACGGCGGGGGAGTACCGGTTCTGCACGGAGACCAGCCGGTCCCCGAGGATGTCCCGCGCCTGCCGGATCTGCGCCTCGGTGACGTTGGAGATCCCGGCGAGCCGGATGACGCCCTCGTCGAGGAGTTCGCGCAGCGCGCCGAGCGATTCCGTGAACGGGACGGCGGGGTCGGGCTTGTGCAGCTGGTACAGCCCGATGGCGTCGGTGCCGAGCCGGCGCAGCGAGCCCTTCGCGGCCGCCTTCAGGTGCTCCGGCCGCCCGTCGACACTCCAGTCCCCGTCGTCCGTACGCCCCCGCCCGCCCTTCGTCGCGACCAGTACGCCGTCGAGGGAGCCGCCGTACGAGCCGAGCGCGCGGGCGAGCAGCAGCTCGTTGTGGCCCCTTTCGCCGCCGGGGGCGTAGTACGAGTCGGCGGTGTCGAGGAGGGTGACGCCCGCGTCGAGGGCGGCGTGGACGGTGGCGAGGGCACGGCTCTCGTCGGGGTGCCCTTCGATGGAGAGCGGCATGGCGCCGTACCCGATGGCGCTGACCAACAGATCCCCAAGTGCGCGGTACCGCATGGCTAGTTGGCTCCTGTGGTGCTGGTGCTGGTGGCGAGGGTCTGGTTCACGGCGTCCGTGAGCCAGTCCCTGGTGTGGGAGAAGGTGAAGCCGAGGCGTTCGGCGCGGGAGTTGTCCATGGCGTACGAGCGCCGGAAGGAGAAGGGCGAGACTTCGCCGACCTCGACGGGCTGATAGACGACGGGCCCGAGGGGGCCGATCGCGGCCACGATGTCCTCGGTGGTGAGCGCCCCGTGGGAGGCGGCGTTGACGGGCCCGGTGAAGTCCTGCCGACCGGTCCAGAACAGGAAGTCGGCGATCTCGTCGACGTTGATGTAGGTGGCCGGGTGGTTGCGGCTGGCGGGCACAGCGACGGGCTCGCCGTTGCGGATGCGGTCCGCGTAGTGCGCGACGCGCCCGGTGAAGTCGTCGGCGCCGCCGAGGACGTGGGCGACGCGGACGCAGACGTACGGGAAGTCGGCACCGGCGAGGACGGCTTCGGCCTGCCGCTTGCCTTCACCGTAGTGCTCGCCACGGAACTCCGCCTGCTCCCAGGGGAGTTGAAGGTCGACGTCGATGTCGGCGGGCTCGACGGCGGATTCCGGTACCGGCCGGGGTGAGTCCTCGTACTCGTACACCTCGACGGTGGAGGTCATCACATAACGGCGGGTGCGGTGGGCGAAGACGCGGCGGGCGACGGCGGCCTGGCGCGGGGTGTAGCAGACCTGGTCGAAGACGACGTCGAACGTCCGGTGCGCGAGGGCGGTTTCGAGCGCGGCCTCGTCGCCGCGGTCGGCGACGAGGTGTTCGGCGCCGGGCGGGGGTGGCGCGGACCCCCGGTTCAGTACGGTGACCCGGTCCCCGGCGTCGAGCAGCCGGGCGATGAGCCGCTTGCCGAAGTAGCGGTTACCGCCGATGACCAGCACGTTTCGCGTTGTTGTCGCCTCTTGTGTCATGTCCACAAGTGTTACGTTGACGGGGCGCGTCCTGAAGGGGGAATCATGGGAGAACTGGCCGCAGTACCAAAGGAATCGCGGAGTTCAAGGGGGACCGCCAACGATTCCTCACCGGCCTTCGATCAGGTGGATCGCCACCTGCTGGAACTGGTCCAGGCGGAGGGCCGCATCAAGCTGAGCGAACTGGGCCGCCGGGTGCGGCTGAGCCCGGCGGCGGTGACGGAACGGCTGCGGCGCCTGGAGTCGAGCGGCGCGATCACGGGCTACGGCGCCCGAGTCGACCCGGCCCGCCTCGGCTACGGCATCCAGGCCTTCATCCGCGTCAACCCGCACGGCGGCTACACCCTGAAGCACCCCAGAACCCTGGAGCTGACGTCCCGCCAGGAGATCCGCGAGGTCCACCACGTGGTGGGCGAGGACTGCTGGATCATCAAGGTCGCGGTCGCGGACACGGGCCACCTGGAGGAGATCCTCTCGGAGGTGTCGGCGCTGGGGCGCACGACGACGTCGATCGTGCTGTCCTCTCCGGTGGAGGGGAGGGGGTTGGTGCCGGTGGGGTGAGGTCGCCCGGCGCGGATGCCGTGACGGTCACGACGTTCCCTGTCGGCCGGTCGGCGAAGCGGCGTGATCGGCTCCGGCTCGCAGGACCTCCGCGACCTTCTCGGCCAGGCCGACGGGGATCGCCCCGCCCTCGACCCAGGGCGTGCCCCGACCGCTCACGACGGGCCGTAGCCGCATCTTGGCGCTCTCCGATGCCCCGATGGCGCCGAGTGCGCCCTTGAGCGTCTCGGTGGCTTCTGCGGCTCGGTCCCAGCCGCTCTTCCATTTGCGACATCTCCATGCCGAATCACCCGTCTTGGCGTAGCTGCTGGTCGTGCTGCGACTGAGGCAGGCTGGACAGATCGGGGGGCATGAGCACGGCACTCCGCGTTGAGCCGGGTTCTGTCCTTGTTTCTCCCTGTTCCATCACGTCCGAGAGGCTCGCCTCGCTAACATGGCCCTCTGATGGGCCGTTGGTCTGCAGTGGGGCGGGCGCCAGGGGGAGGCGGCTCATGGCTGAGGCGACGGGGGTGGCCAGGCCAGGGGGCGGGGTGGCCGCGGGCTGGAAAGCCTCGTCTGGATGGGTGCGGCTTGCGCCACGGGCGGAGGCGGTCGGGCTGGCCGTCGGCGGGATGGGGTTCGGGGCTTATGTGCTCGCCGTGAGCGCACCCGGGCGGTACGACACGACAACCACGACGTGGTTCTCCGGCGCGGTCGGCGGGCTGTATCTCGGGGCGGGGCTGCTCGCGTGCGTGCGGCGGCCGAGCAATCCGGTCGGACTGGTGATGCTGCGGGTGGGGATCGGCTGGTTCGCCGAGGATCTCCAGATCAGCCCGGATCCGCTTGTGCACACCGTGGGACTGCTGGTGCGGTCGGCGTCGGTCGGATTTCTGATCCCGCTGCTGCTGATGTTCCCCGACGGGGTGCTGCGTTCCCGGCTGGACCGGCTCCTGGTGGCGGCCGGTTACGCGACGGCTTTCGGGCTGGTTCCGCTGAGCACGCTGTTCTACGACTCGTTGGTACGGAACCTGCTTCTGGTGCACCCCGTGACCTGGTTGCCCGAGGTGATCGACAGGGTCCAGCTCGTCATGAGCGCGGCCGTCGTCGCCGTCCTGCTCGGCCGGTGGGTGAGCGCCACGCGCCCGGCGCGGCGGGTGCTCGCGCCGTTGTTCGCCGCAGGACTGGTAGGCGGGCTGGCCTCCACTCTCGGCGCGATGCTTGGAACGGGACCCGACTCGCCGACCCATCCACCGCTCATCGCCATCGCGCACGCGGCGGTGCTCGCGCTGCCGCTGGCCTTCCTGGCCGGAGTCTGGCGTGTCCGCATGGGACGTACGGCCGTGGCCGACCTCCTGCGCTGCATGCCGGTCGCCACGCGGGCGCAGCTGCGCGACGCGCTCGCGCGGGCGCTGGGCGACCCGTCGGTACAGGTCGGGTACCCCGCCCCGGACACCGTCGGGTACCTCGACAGTCAGGGCGCCGCGCTCGCCATCGCGCCCGGGCGGCAGGTCAACACGCTGAAGCGCGACGGCCAGTGTGTCGGAGTGCTCGTACACGACCCGGCGCTGCACGAGGATCGTTACGTTCTGGAGGCAGTCGTCTCGGCGGCGGCACTGGAGCTGGACAATCAGCGCCTCGCCGCCGAGGTGCGTGCCCAACTGGCCGAGGTGCGGGCCTCACGGGCCCGCCTCGTCAAGGCAGAGGACGAGCAGCGCCGCCGGATCGAGCAGGACCTGCACGACGGGGCGCAGTCGACGTTCGTCACCGCACTGGCGACCTTGCAGGTGACCCGGCAGGAGTTCGTCGGTCGGGAGGCGCCCGACCCCGAACTGGTCGGCCTGCTCGACGGGATCTCCGCGCTGGTGAAGGAGGGCATCGACCAGCTGCGCGACCTCGCGCACGGCATCCATCCCGCTGTACTGACCGAAACGGGCCTGGTGGCGGCCTTGGAAGCGCTCGCCGCCCGGGTGCGCTGCCCGGTCGAGGTGACCGCGTGCGCGGTCCCGGCCCTGCCGCTACCGCTTGCCGCCACCGTGTACTTCGTCGCCACGGAGGCGGTCACCAATGCCCTGAAACACGCTCACGCGCGGACCATCGGTATCGACGTCCGCCACCGGGCCGAGGACGGTGTGCTGCGCCTGACGGTCGCCGACGACGGCGTCGGCGGCGCCGACCCCGGCGGCGGTACCGGGCTGCTCGGGCTTCGGGACAGAGTGGCGGCGTTCGACGGCACCATGACGGTCCGCAGCGAGCGTGGGCGGGGAACGGTGGTATCGGCGGAACTACCGCTTGGAAGAGGGGAATCGGCCGTGCCGACGTCTGCGGCCGCGGAGGCATTCGGCGAGGGGGAGGACGGACGGTCATGACGGAATACGATGCGGCGAAAAGCCTTCCGGGGCCGGAGCACGGCCCGTTCGGAGGCACCACGAGCGCTCCACCCCCGCCCAGGCCCCTGCGGATCGTGCTGGCCGACGACGAACGCCTCTTCCGGGCTGCCCTCGCCGCGCTGCTGGAGCGGCGCGGCCATCAGGTCACCGCTCAGGTCGGCGACGCGGACGCGCTGCGCGCGGCAGTGGACCGTACGGTCCCCGACCTTGCGGTGATCGACATCAGGATGCCGCCGACGAAACGCCTGGAAGGGCTCCAAGCGGCTGTGGACATCCGGCAGTTCCACCACGGCGTCGGGATCCTGCTGCTGTCCCAGAGCGTCCAGGTCACCCACCTCGCCGAATTGACCGCGTCCGATGTCAGGGGCGTCGGCTACCTGCTCAAGGAGCGCGTCGCCGACGAGCACTTCCTCGACACCGTCGGCCGCATCGCCGACGGCGAGTGCGAGTTCGACCAGGAGGTGCTGCAACTGCTCCTCAACGGCCCGCGTCGGCGCGGTGGTCTGGCCGGACTGAGTCCCCGGGAACTGGACGTGCTCGGACTCATGGCCCAGGGCCTGACCAATCCGGCGATCGCCGACCAGCTCGTCGTCACCGTGCAGACCGTCGAGACCCATATCAGCAGCATCTTCCGGCGGCTCGAACTGCCCAACGAGAGCAAGGGAAGGTACCACCGCCGGGTCCTGGCCGTGCTGACGTACCTCCAGTCCCGCGACCCCTGACGTGCGGTCCCTGTTCACGGCCCCCGGTCGGCGAGGTCCGACAGGGCCCTGACCGGCAGCCGGACCTTCGTCAGGAAGCCCTCCGCCGGGGAGTGGGCGATGCGCGCGGCGAACTCGTCGGCCGGCCTGCGCTCCGCGGGCGATCGCCGCCGCCCCGGAGGCCGCCCCGGAGGCTGCCTCGGTCACGGCACAATCCCCCTTCGCCTCCAACAGGGCTCGTGCGGCAGTCCGGTAGGCGGGGGCGTCGTCGACGATCAGCACGCTGCGACTCATGGCCCCATGCTGACGGTCGGCGGCGGCCACGGCATCAGGGCTGGCCCTGAGACTGCCCGCCCGGGGACTGGTGTCTGCCTGGAGGTTTCCCGACCTTGCCGCGTGAAGACTGGGCGGACATCGCGTCGGGGGCATCGGGGGGAACAACATGCAGGGGAACATACGGGGCAAAGCCATCAATCCGCTCGCCCTGGTCGTGCTCGCGGGGCTGCTCGCGACCGGCTGCGACGGCGGCAACTCGGGTTCGGTGTCCGTCAAACCGGAGTTCCTGCCGGTGTCGTTCACGATCGACTCGGCGGGCAACGTCAGTGTCTCCGCCGATGCGAAGGTCGTCACGCCGCTCGGCGAGGTGTCTGTCGGCGGATTCCAGCGGCCACTGGGCAGCGGCAAGGATTTGGTGGTCCTGATCCGGCATCTGGCGCACGCTGCGGCGACCGCCCGCAGCGCGGCGTTCGTCCAGGGCGCTCACGGCAGGGGATATGTCTATTCCGCGTACGAGGTCCACACCAAGGGCCGCCACGTACAGCCCTCTTTGAACGAGCGGGACCTCGCGCTCGCACAGGGTGGCACAGTGCTGGTCGACGCGACCCGTACGCAGCACGGCAAGGTGACGCGTCTGCAGATCGCCGATGCCCCCAAGTCCCAGGACTCTCCCGTGCCGACCAGTTCGGCATCCTCTTGCGCGCCCGGCACCGGCGACGTCCACATCACCCTGCCCGAGGTGACCGCCGGCGCCGACGTCACCGGCACCGTGGCGCTGCTGGCCGCGGACTGTCTCCAGGTGCAGTACGCCGCCGAGGCCACGGATGCCGTCAAGGAGGGCACGGTCTCCCGGATCGTGATCCCGACCGACGACGCGGCCGGCGCCGTCCGGTTGCCGCCCGCCAACGACACCACTCCCCGGCCGGGGAACCGGGTGACGGCGAGCCGCCGGACGCCGACGACGGTGTACGTGGCCGCCGCAGCGCCCGCGCCCTCGGACACACCGACAGCCACGCCGACGGACCCGCCCACGGACCCGCCCACCGACACCGCAACTCCCGGGACCGTGTCCGTCACCGGCGCCGTGGCGGCACCCGTACGCACCGGGTCCAGCGCTGCCGACGCGCAGATCGGCCACATCAAGGCGGGCGGCCGGTACCAGGCGCTGTGCACGGCGCGAGGCGACCGCGTGCAGGCCCACGGCTACGACAGCGATCTGTGGGTCGAACTGCTCCGCGCTGCCGGCGGCACGGGCTGGGTCACAGCCACCGCGCTCACCGGCGGCCCGGACGCCCTGTCGCTCCCCGACTGCGCCGAGCCCTCCGGCTCGGCAACGGTCACGCCGGACCCGACGACCGATGCCCCGCCGACCGCGACCGAATGAGAGACGACGAACAGTGATGAGCAGGACGAAGAAGAAAGTCGGAGACATCCGCATCGCCAAGCGGGTCGTCACCATCGGCCACGAGACCTACCCGCTCGCCAACATCTCGCGGGTCCAGACCCTGCATGTCGTCTGGCGCGGCAAGCTCGCGACGTTCTACCCGCTCCGCGAGATCGCCGTCCTCCTTCCCCTGTGCGGCGCGATCGCCCTGGTCCTGCCGCGCATCGGCCTCGGATCCCGGCTCGGCGCCGCCGACACGGAGACCGTCCGGCGGGTCGCCACCGCCTTCGCCGCACTGCTGGCCGTCCGGATCGCGTACCTGCTGGGCGTATTGCTCTACCGGCTGCTGTTCCGGCGCAAGCCGTACGCACTGCTCATCGAGACGGCGGGCACGCAGTACACCGCGCTGTCCGGGACGGCCCGCGACGAGATCCAGCGCATCCAGGCGGCGATCGTCGCCGCGATCGAGGACCCGCCGTCCACAGAACAGATCCTGCACGTGCGAGGGGATCTCGTCATGGGGGACAAATTCGGCGGCGACAAGATCGGCCGCGACATGAACGTCCGAAGCGGATCCCCCGCATAACCATCAGGACCACGATCGCGATCAAGAGGAGAAGGGGCGACGGATGTCCGACTATGTCTTCGGGGACAAGTTCGGCGGCGACAAGATCGGCCGCGACAAGAACGTCCAGACCGGCGGCAGCGGCAACACCTGGAGGATCGACAACTCCCAGGGGGTCTCCCCCGCCGAGCTGGACGCCGCCGTGGATGAACTACAGGCCTTCGTCGCCCAGTTGATCCGAGAGGGGGTGGTGGCTGCGGACGGCAGCGTCACCGATCCCGGTGCGGTCGTCACGGCGGTGCGCTCTCGGCCCGGCCGCCTGCGGGCGGTCAGCCGGGCGGTCGCCGGCGGCGCCACCGAGGCCGTGTTGGCGGGAGTGCGGGGCGGAGTGGCGGCGCTGGTCGCGGCGCTCGTCGGGGGGACGTGAGCCGGCCGCCGGGTGATCCCCCGACGATTCGAAGGCGTCGCCGTCCACGTCGCGCAGCGCGTCCCGGCCCTCGCCGCCGCGCTCTGGCACGACTTCCGCACCGGCCAGGCGGTCGGCCGCCCACTGACCGCCTGTGACCACTGACGGTGTTCGGAAGACTCGGCTAGTCGGACAGGTCCAGGGAGAGCCGGATCGCGCGGGACACCGCTTCCATCTGGTCTTCCGGCACGATCCCGAGGTAGGAACCGGAAGCGAGAAAGGAGACGGTGACCGTGTGGAGCTGGGTGCCGATCACCGTGGCGTCCAAGGGTTTGCTGATCGGCGCGGACAGCAGGGTGTCCGGTGCGGTGCCGGTGGTGTCGCACACGGCACCTACGACCGTCAGCGGATACGCCGACATGGCCGCGTCGGCCTGGATGACGAGCAGAGTGTGCTTGATGCCGCGCGGGGTTGTCGCGCTCCATACCTGGCCCCGGCGCACGGGCGGAGTTGCGCTCACCTCTCACCGCCGGGGAGCGCGTCGAGCGCTTCGACGGTGAGGGTCTGAAGGTCTTCGATCTGTTCGCGGCCATGTGTGGCCTGCCATTCGGCGAGCCGGGCGGCGGCGTCGCGGACGGCCTGTGCCTTGAGTGCCTTCGCGGTGTAGGCGGAGACGTTCCCGTCGGCGTCGGCGCGGATGGCGGCCAGTATGTCGGCTGGAAGAGTCACGGTGATGCGTTCAGTCGCTGCCATATCTGTAAGCGTACTGTGGCGCATACTTAGGCGCATATCACCTGGCCGGGGGACACTCCTCGGTCCGGCGCCTCACTTGCCTTGACGTCCACGTCAACGATTACCGTCGCAGCATGCGAATCGGCGAGCTGGCCGCTCGGGCCGGGACCACCACCCGGGCCCTGCGGTACTACGAGTCGCGCGGGCTGTTGACCGCGCGGCGGAGCGAGAACGGCTATCGCGCGTACGACGAGGAGGACCTGCGGCTGCTCCAGCAGATCCGGACCCTTCAGGACTTCGGGTTCGAGCTGGAGGAGACGCGGCCCTTCGTGGAGTGTCTGCGGGCGGGGCATCCGGCGGGGGACACCTGTCCGGCCTCGCTCGCCGTCTACCGGCGCAAGCTCGCCGAGCTCGACGGGCTGATCGGGCAGCTCAGCGCCGTACGGGATCAGGTCGGCGCGCAACTGGCGCGGGCCGAGCTGGAGGCCGGTTCGCGTGAGCCGCGGTGTGAGATGACCGGCGACGAGATGTCCGGCGATGAGATGACAGGGGAGTGGGAGTAATCGTGCAGGCTATTGGTGTTGATGTCGTTACGGACGAGACCTTCGCGCGTGAAGTGCTGGAGGCCGATCTTCCGGTTCTCGTGGAGTTCACCGCCGAGTGGTGCGGCCCGTGCCGCCAGCTCGCGCCGGTGCTCAGCGACATCGCCTTCGAGGAGGGCGACCGGCTCAAGGTCGTCCAGCTGGATGTGGACAAGGATCCGGAGACGACCGTGAAGTACGGCGTGCTCTCCATGCCCACCCTCATGGTGTTCCGTGCCGGCGAGCCCGTGAAGTCCATGGTCGGCGCGCGCCCCAAGCGCCGTCTGCTTCAGGAGCTCGAAGACGTGCTGTAGGGAGGGAAGAGGAAAAGGGGCCCCGTCGCGTGTTCGCGCCGCCCTAATACACCAAAACCCCGGTCCGATATTGCGGCCGGGGTTTTTCTCTGCGTATAGTGGGCTCTTCGTGTGTTCATGCACGGCAAACAAACGTAAAGCCCTCACGAAAAACACTGTATCGCGTCAGGAGCGGAATTGTCAACCGAGGAAATTCGGAAAGAACAGCAATTCATCGACGCGCTCTACTCGCGCCTCGACGATCTGCGCGAGCGGGCCGAGGCGTCGGTCCGGGGCGCGTTGGCGCGGGTCGGGACCGGGCAGCAGGCGCGGCTGGAGCGGGATGTGATCGTCGCCGAGCAGTCGGGGCTGCTCAGCGCGTACCAGGCCGGCGAGAACGGGCTCTGCTTCGGGCGGCTCGACCTCGCCGAGCCGGATGCCCGCTCCCACCACATCGGCCGCATCGGAATCCGCCGCGACGACCCGGACCGTACGCCGCTGGTCGTCGACTGGCGGGCCGACGTGGCGCGGCCGTTCTATCTGGCGACCGGGCACACCCCGATGGGGCTGCGCCGCAGGCGTCACATCACCACCCACGGGCGCACGGTCACCGCGCTCCATGACGAGATCCTGGACCTCGCCGACTCGGCCCGTACCGGGCACGAGGGCGCGGACGCCGACGACGTGCTGCTCGCCGCCCTCGACGCGGCCCGTACCGGCCGTATGCACGACATCGTGCAGACCATCCAGGCCGAGCAGGACCGGATCATCCGTGCCCCGCAGCGCGGTGTCCTCGTCGTCGAGGGCGGGCCCGGTACCGGCAAGACGGCGGTCGCGCTGCACCGCGCCGCGTATCTGCTGTACGCGCACCGCGAGCAGCTGGCCCGGCGTGCCGTCCTGATCGTCGGCCCCAACCCCGCCTTCCTCGGGTACATCGGGGAGGTGCTGCCTTCGCTGGGAGAGACCGGGGTGCTGCTGTCCACTATGGGCGAGCTCTTCCCCGGCGTCGTCGCCACCGGCGTCGACATCCCCGCCGCCGCCGAGATCAAGGGACGGGCCGCCATGGCCGATGTGCTCGCCCGGGTCGTCCGTGACCGGCAGACCGTCCCGGACGTCGCCGCCGAGATCGATCACGACGGGTACGGGACCCTCCTCCTCGATCGCGCCATGGCCGAGGACGCGCGCCACCGTGCCCGCGAGAGCGGGCTGCCGCACAACCTCGCCCGGCCCCACTTCGCCTTCCACATCATCGACGCGCTCACCGCGCAGCTCGCCGAGCGGATCGGCGCCGACCCCTTCGGCGGCGAGAACCTCCTCGGGCCCGACGACCTCGCCCAGATGGGGAAGGAGATCGCCATGAGCCCGGCCGTCCACGCCGCCATCGACGACTTCTGGCCCGACCTCACCCCGGAGCGTCTTGTCGAGGACTTCCTCGCCGAGCCCTCTCATCTGACGGAGGGAGAGGGGGAGTTGATTCGGCGGGCCCACGGGTCTTCCTGGACCGTCGGTGACGTTCCCCTTCTCGACGAAGCCGCCGAACTCCTCGGCGACGACGACTCCGCCGCCCGCGCCGCCGCCGAGGCCGAGCGGCAGGACCGGATCGCGTACGCGCAGGGCGTGCTCGACCTCTCGGCGGGCTCGGAGAGCTTCGAGTTCGAGGACGAGGAGTCGGAGGTGCTGGCCGCGCACGACATCATCGACGCCGAGCGGTTCGCCGACCGGCACGAGGAGGCCGACCACCGCAGCGCGGCCGAGCGGGCCGCCGCCGACCGTACCTGGGCGTTCGGCCACATCATCGTCGACGAGGCGCAGGAGCTCTCCGAGATGGCCTGGCGGCTGCTGATGCGGCGCTGCCCGACCCGCTCGTTCACCCTGGTCGGCGACCCGGCCCAGACCGCCGAACCGGCCGGTGTCGGCTCCTGGCAGCGGATCCTCGGACCGTACGTGGAGGACCGCTGGGAGCACGTCCGGCTCGGGGTCAACTACCGTACGCCCGCCGAGATCATGGAGGTCGCGGCGCAGGTGTGGCGCGCGCAGGACCCGGGCTTCGAACCGCCCAGTTCCGTGCGGGCCACCGGAGTGCGGCCGTGGGTGCGCGCGGCCGCGGCCGACGACCTCGCCCAGGCCGTCGCCCATGCCGTGAAGGAGGAGACGCCGGAGGTGGGGCGGCTCGCCGTCGTCGCGCCGCGCCGCCTCCATCCCGCCCTCGCCGCCGTGCTGCCCGGCATCGCGGCGGGCGAGCCCGATCTGACCCGCCCGGTCGTGCTGCTCGACCCCCGGCAGGCCAAGGGGCTCGAATTCGACACCGTGCTGGTGGTGGAGCCCGCGGAGTACGGCGTGAGCGACTTGTACGTGGCGCTCACCCGGGCCACTCAGCGGCTCGGCGTGCTCCACTCGGCCCCGCTGCCCAACGCGCTGGCCGACGCGCTCACACCGGCCGCAGCCACACCGTAGCCAGCGGCGGCAGGGTCAGCTCGATGCTGACCCGCTGCCCGTGACCCGGGACGGAGTCGGGCTTGAGGGGGTCCGGGTTGGCGACGCCGCCCCCTCCGTAGCGCGTGGCGTCGGTGTTCAGGACCTCCGTCCAGGCGCCGACGGTGTCGGGGACGCCCAGGCGGTAGTCGTGGCGCACCACCGGGGAGAAGTGGGAGACGGCGAGCAGGGGGGCGCCCGTGGTGTCGTAGCGGAGGAAGGCGAAGACGTTGTCCTCCGCCGCGTCGCCCGCCACCCACGCGAAGCCCCCGGGGTCGGTGTCGCGCTGCCACAGGGCGGGGGTGTCGCGGTAGACCGTGTTCAGGTCGCGGACCAGGTCGCGCACGCCCCGGTGGTCCGGCTCGGCCGCGTACGACGGGTCGAGCAGCCACCAGTCGGGTCCGGTCGTCTCGGACCACTCCGCGCCCTGGGCGAACTCCTGGCCCATGAAGAGCAGTTGCTTGCCGGGGTGCGCCCACATGAAGCCGAGGTAGGCGCGGTGGGTGGCGCGCTGCTGCCACCAGTCGCCGGGCATCTTGGAGACCAGCGAGCGTTTGCCGTGGACGACCTCGTCGTGCGAGATCGGCAGGACGTAGTTCTCGCTGTACGCGTAGACCATCGAGAAGGTCATCTCGTTGTGGTGGTACTTGCGGTGGACCGGCTCATGGGCCGCGTAGCCCAGCGAGTCGTGCATCCAGCCCATGTTCCACTTCAGGCCGAAGCCGAGGCCGCCGAAGCCGCCGGGGCCCACGTGGTGGGTCGCGCGGGTCACGCCGTCCCAGGCGGTGGACTCCTCGGCGATGGTGATCACGCCGGGGCAGCGGCGGTAGACCGTGGCGTTCATCTCCTGGAGGAAGGCCACCGCGTCCAGGTTCTCCCGGCCGCCGTGCTCGTTCGGGCTCCACTCGCCGTGCTCGCGCGAGTAGTCCAGGTAGAGCATGGAGGCGACCGCGTCCACCCGCAGGCCGTCGATGTGGAACTCCTGGCACCAGTACGTCGCGTTCGCCACCAGGAAGTTGCGGACCTCCTTGCGGCCGTAGTCGAATTCGAGGGTGCCCCAGTCCGGGTGCTCGGAGCGGGCCGGGTCCTCGTGCTCGTACAGCGTGCGCCCGTCGAAGGTGGCCAGCGCCCAGTCGTCCTTCGGGAAGTGCGCGGGCACCCAGTCGACGATCACCCCGATGCCGGCCCGGTGCAGCGCGTCCACCAGGAAGCGGAAGTCGTCGGGGGTGCCCATCCGGGCGGTGGGGGCGTAGAAGCCGGTCACCTGGTAGCCCCACGAGCCGCCGAAGGGGTGCTCGGCCACCGGCAGGAACTCGACGTGGGTGAAGCCCAGGTCGCGCACGTAGGCCGGGAGTTGCAGGGCCAGCTGGCGGTATGTCAGACGAGGTCGCCAGGACGGCAGGTGCACCTCGTACACCGAGAACGGCGACTCGTGCACCGGGCGGTCGCCGCGGGCCGCCATCCACCGCTCGTCCTGCCACTCGTGGTGCGACTCGGTCACGATCGACGCGGTCGCGGGCGGCACCTCGGTGCGCCGCGCCATCGGGTCGGCGCGCAGGGTGTGCGAGCCGTCGGGGCGGGTGATGTCGAACTTGTAGAGCGCGCCGTCGCCGATGCCCGGCAGGAACAGCTCCCACACGCCCGACGAGCCGAGCGAGCGCATGGGGTGCGCGGTGCCGTCCCAGTAGCAGAAGTCCCCGGTGACGCGGACGCCCAGGGCGTTGGGGGCCCACACCGTGAACCGGGTGCCCGGCACGCCCTGGTGGGTCATCGGGCGGGCGCCGAGCGCCGTCCACAGCTCCTCGTGGCGGCCCTCGCCGATCAGGTGCAGATCGAGGTCGCCGAGCGCGGGCAGGAAGCGGTACGGGTCCTCGGCCTCGATCTCGTTGTCGTCGTAGGTGACGAGCAGCGAGTACTCGGGCACCTCGCGCAGCGGCAGCACCCCGCTGAACAGTCCGTCGCCGTCCTCGTGCAGCTCGGCCCTGAGCCCCTTGGCCAGTACGGTCACGGCCTGCGCGTACGGGCGCAGCACGCGGAAGGCGACGCCGCCGCGCACCGAGTGGGCGCCCAGCAGCGCGTGCGGATCGTGGTGCGCCCCGGCGAGCAGCCGCGCCCGGTCGTCGGCGCCGAGCGGCCGTGCGGCCCGTACACCGTGGCTCCCCGCGCGCCTCGGCTTGGTACTCGGCTTCGCCGAAGCCTTCGCCGGCGCTTTCGCCTCGGGCTTCGCCGAAGGCTTCGACGTCGCGGGCTTCGCTGCGGGCTTCGGTGTCTCGGCGGCGCTCTTGCGTGTGCGGCGGTCGGGGGATTGCGGGCTGTCGCCGGTCGGCGGGCGGGCGGTCACGGGTACGGCCTCCTCGGGGTGGGGGAAAGCGGGGTCAGGTTCCGGCCAGGCGGCGGACGGCCGCCATCGGGACGGCCAGCCAGTCGGGGCGGTGGCGGGCCTCGTACAGCACCTCGTACACCGCCTTGTCGGTCTCGTACGCCCGCAGCAGCTCGGGCTCGTCGCGCGGATCGGTGCCGGCCGCGGCCGCGTAACCGGCGCAGTAGGCGCTGCGGCAGGACTCGGCCCACTCCAGGCGCCAGGGCTGCGGGGTCCGTTCGTCGTGACGGGGACCGGGGCCGGGCCCGGGGGTCCGCGGGAGCGTGCGGGCCGCGTAGTCGAAGGAGCGCAGCATGCCCGCCACGTCCCGGACCGGCGGCTGCGGGCGGCGGCGCTCGGCCAGCGGCCGGGCCGGCTCGCCCTCGAAGTCGATGACCGACCACTGCCCGCCCGCCGCCCGCAGGGTCTGGCCCAGATGCAGATCGCCGTGGACGCGCTGGGCGGGCCGGGGTGCGCGCACCGCCGTCACCGCGTCGAACGCGGCGCGCAGCCCCGGCACATGGGGCCGCAGCACCGGCACGGCCCGGGCGGCCGCCTCAAGGCGCTCGCGCATCGCGGTGGCCAGCAGCTCGGTCTGCGGGCGGCCGAGTGTGACCACCGGCAGCGCGGCCGCGAGCGCGGTGTGCACCTCCGCGGTGGCCCGGCCCAGGGCGTGCGCCTCGGTGGTGAAGTCGCGTTGTTCGGCGAGCGCGCGCAGCGCGAGCTCCCAGCCGTCCTGCGAGCCGCGCAGAAACGGCTGGAGCACCGCGAGGGTCGCGTCCTCGGGCCGGTCCGTCTGGATCCAGGCCGCGGGCGCGGGCACCCGCGCGCACCCGTGCCGGGCCAGGACCAGCGGAAGTTCCAGGTCGGGGTTGACCCCGAAGTGGATCCGACGAAATACCTTGAGGATGAACGTATCTCCGTACACCAGCGAGGAGTTGGACTGCTCGACGGCCAGCAGGCGGGGCGCGAGTCCGGCGGGGACGGGGACGTCCGCGTCGCAGCCGAAGCGCAGCGGTCCCAGCCGTCCCGGGGTGCGCAGCCGTTCCAGGAGCAGGGCCGCGATCTGGGGGTCCTGGAGCGCGTCGTACACGGTGAGCCCGGTCAGCGGCCCGGCGCAGGCGTGTCCGACGAGCGCGGGCGCGAGCGGTGGCGGCAGGACCTTCCGTACGCCGAGCAGCAGCTGGTAGACGTCGCCGGGGTCGGGAGCGGGGGTGGCGCTCGGCTGCTCGGCCCGTACCAGCAGATGCAGACAGCCGGGCAGCAGCTCGGTGACCGAGGTGAGCGAGAAGCCGGTGACCGGGCGCCCCTTGCCCGCGAACCAGCGCTGGCGGGGCAGCCACTCGTGCAGCAGCGGCGCCAGCGACGGGAGCAGCGCGACGGGAGTCAGGGTGGGTGCGGCCTTGGGCATGGCAGCGCGTCCTTTCCCCGGGCTCACAGCAGGATGTGCGCAGAGTGTCCCGGATTGCGGCGATGGCTGTCCGGCGGCGCGCGGGGCCTCCGGCGTGCCTCTGGGAGAGCGGTCCGGAGCGTCGCTGAGGAGAGTGCCCCGGGCGGGCCGGAGGAAACCGGCCCGCCCGGGGGCGCCCGAAAGGGGCCCTCGGTGGGTGGGGGCTAGCCGATCACGATGCAGTCCTTGCGCAGCCGGAACCAGTAGAAGCCGTGCCCCGCCAGGGTGAGCAGGTACGGCCACTGGCCGATGGCCGGGAACCGCACCCCGCCGATCAGCTCCACCGGATGGCGGCCGGCGAAGGCCCGCAGGTCCAGCTCGGTGGGCTGGGCGAACCGCGAGAAGTTGTTCACGCAGAGCACCAGGTCGTCGCCCCCGCCGTCAACAGCGGGTACCTCCCGCAGGAACGCCAGGACCGCCGGGTTGGACGACTGGAGTTCGGTGTACGAGCCGAGTCCGAAAGCGGGGTTCTGCTTGCGGATCTCGATCATGCGGCGGGTCCAGTGCAGCAGCGACGACGGCGACGCCATGGCCGCCTCGACGTTGGTGACCTGGTAGCCGTAGACGGGGTCCATGATCGTGGGAAGGAAGAGGCGTCCTGGATCGCAGGACGAGAAGCCCGCGTTGCGGTCGGGCGTCCACTGCATGGGGGTCCGTACGGCGTCCCGGTCGCCCAGCCAGATGTTGTCGCCCATCCCGATCTCGTCCCCGTAGTAGAGGATCGGCGAGCCGGGCAGCGACAGGAGCAGGGCGGTGAACAGTTCGATCTGGTTGCGGTCGTTGTCCAGCAGGGAGGCGAGCCGGCGCCGGATGCCGATGTTGGCGCGCATCCGGGGATCCTTGGCGTACTCCGCGTACATGTAGTCGCGCTCTTCGTCCGTCACCATTTCGAGGGTCAGCTCGTCGTGGTTGCGCAGGAAGATGCCCCACTGGCAGGTCTTGGGGATGGCCGGGGTCTTGGCCAGCACCTCGGAGACCGGGTAGCGGCTCTCGCGGCGCACGGCCATGAAGATGCGCGGCATCACGGGGAAGTGGAACGCCATGTGGCACTCGTCGCCGCCCGCCGAGTAGTCGCCGAAGTAGTCGACGACGTCCTCCGGCCACTGGTTGGCCTCGGCGAGCAGCACCGTGTCCGGGTAGCTCGCGTCGATCTCGGCCCGGACCCGCTTGAGGAAGTCGTGGGTCGCGGGCAGGTTCTCGCAGTTGGTGCCCTCCTCCTGGTAGAGGTACGGGACGGCGTCCAGGCGGAAGCCGTCGATGCCCAGGTCCAGCCAGAACCGCAGGGCGGCCAGGATCTCGTCCTGGACGGCCGGGTTCTCGTAGTTGAGGTCCGGCTGGTGGGAGAAGAAGCGGTGCCAGTAGTACTTCTTGCGGACGGGGTCGAAGGTCCAGTTGGAGGTCTCGGTGTCGACGAAGATGATCCGGGCGTCCTGGAACTGCTTGTCGTTGTCGGCCCAGACGTAGTAGTCGCCGTACGGGCCCTCGGGGTCCTTGCGCGACTCCTGGAACCACGGGTGCTGGTCGCTGGTGTGGTTCATGACGAAGTCGATGATCACGCGCATGCCGCGCTGGTGGGCGGCGTCCACGAACTCCACGAAGTCGGCGAGGTCGCCGAACTCGGGCAGTACCGCGGTGTAGTCCGAGACGTCGTAACCGCCGTCCCGCAGCGGGGACTTGAAGAAGGGCGGCAGCCAGAGGCAGTCCACCCCCAGCCACTGCAGGTAGTCCAGTTTGGCGGTGATGCCCTTGAGATCCCCGACGCCGTCGCCGTTGCTGTCCTGGAAGGACCGGACGAGCACCTCGTAGAACACCGCTCGCTTGAACCACTCGGGATCGCGGTCCTTGGCGGGGGTGTCCTCGAAGGTGTCGTGGACGGGCTCATTGACGATCATGGTGTGGGTGACCCTCCGATCGGCGGGGACGGTCGCAGGACCAGGATGTGCGCGGGCGCACGGCCCGGCTCTAGGCGCACGTAGTTGGCCCTGCCCCAGTGGTAGGTCTCACCGGTGAGCTCGTCGCGCACCGGGACGGTCTCGTGCCATTGGAGGCCGAGTTCCGGCATGTCCAACGAGACCGTGGCCTCCTGGGTGTGGTGGGGGTCGAGGTTGGCGACCACCAGGACGGTGTCGGCCCCCGAGCGCTTGCTGTACGCGATGACCGCGTCGTTGTCGGTGGGGTGGAAGCGGACCGTGCGCAGCCGGCGCAGCGCCGGGTGGTGCCGGCGGATGCGGTTGAGCGCGGTGATCAGCGGGGCCAGGGAGCGCCCCGCGCGCTCGGCCGCCGCCCAGTCGCGGGGCCGCAGCTCGTACTTCTCGGAGTGCAGGTACTCCTCGCTGCCCTCGCGCAGCGCGGTGTTCTCGCACAGCTCGTACCCCGCGTACACGCCCCAGCTGGGCGACAGGGTGGCGGCGAGCACCGCCCGCACCTCGAACGCGGGGCGGCCGCCGTGCTGGAGGTAGGCGTGCAGGATGTCGGGGGTGTTCACGAAGAAGTTGGGCCGCATGTACGCGGCGCTCTCGCCGGAGAGCTCGGTGAGGTAGTCCGTGAGCTCCTGCTTGGAGTTGCGCCAGGTGAAGTACGTGTACGACTGCTGGAAGCCGATCTTGGCGAGGGTGTGCATCATCGCGGGCCGGGTGAAGGCCTCGGCCAGGAAGACGACGTCGGGGTCGGTGCCGTTGACCTCGGCCAGCACCTGTTCCCAGAAGACCACCGGCTTGGTGTGCGGATTGTCGACGCGGAAGATCCGTACGCCGTGGTCCATCCAGAACCGCAGCAGCCGCACGGTCTCGGCGACCAGGCCCGGCATGTCCCGGTCGAAGGCGAGCGGGTAGATGTCCTGGTACTTCTTGGGCGGGTTCTCGGCGTACGCGATGGTGCCGTCCACCCGGTGGTGGAACCACTCGGGGTGCTTGTCCACCCAGGGGTGGTCCGGCGAGCACTGGAGCGCGAAGTCGAGGGCGACCTCCATGCGCAGATCGCGGGCCGTCGCCACGAAGTCGTCGAAGTCGTCGAGGGTGCCCAGATCCGGGTGGATCGCGTCGTGGCCGCCGTCCGGGGAGCCGATCGCCCAGGGCACGCCCACGTCACCGGGCGCCGCCGTCAGACTGTTGTCGCGGCCCTTGCGGAAGGTGGTGCCGATGGGGTGCACGGGCGGCAGATAGACCACGTCGAAGCCCATCGCGGCGACCGCGGGAAGCCGTTCGGCGGCGGTCCGCAGCGTGCCGCTCACCGGCGGCCTGCCCGCTTCGACCACCGCGCCCTCGGAGCGCGGGAACAGCTCGTACCAGGAGCCGAAGAGCGCCCGCTCGCGCTCGACGAGCAGCGGCAACGGCTCGCAGGCGCTGACCAGTTCGCGCAGCGGATGGCGGGCCAGCGCCTCGTCGGCCGCCGGGGTCAGGGCCGCGGCGAGCCGGGCGGCGGCCGGGCGGGAGGTGTCGCGCAGCGCGTCCGCCGCGGCCAGCACCGCCTCGCGCCCCGCGTCCTTCGGCACCCCGGGCGCGGCCCGCTCGTACAGCTCGGCGCCCTCGGCGAGCACCAGTTCGGTGTCCAGGCCCGCCGGGACCTTGATGCGGGCGTGGTGGCGCCAGGTGGCGACCGGGTCGCTCCACGCCTCGACCGTGTACGACCAGCGGCCCTCGGCGTCCGGGGTGACCTCGGCGCCCCAGCGGTCGGTGCCGGGGGCGAGCTCGCGCATCGGCGTCCAGGGCCCCGGCCGCCCGCGCGGGTCGCGCAGCACGACGTTGGCGGCGACCGCGTCATGGCCCTCGCGGAAGACGGTGGCGGTGACCAGGAACGTCTCGTGGACCACCGCCTTCGCGGGCCTCTTGCCGCAGTCGACGGCGGGGCGGACGTCCAGGACGGGGATACGGCCGATCGGCAGATTCACGGTCTCACCTGGTGGCTGGGGTGTGCGGGGCGTGGCGGGGTCTGTTCTTTTTAGCTCCGCTGACGGTTGACGGGCTGCGGGCATGGCCGCTCCTGTCCGCGTTCACTCGGGTGGCGGGTGACGGGTGTCTCAGACGGCGTCGTACCGGATGAGCCTTCCACAGGGTCCGAGTGCGCATTCCGGTGGTTTGTTAACTACCTGGGCGTAACGGTTCAGGCAACGAAACGGCCCCGGATTTCGGCGGAACCGCCCCAGAATTTGCCTACCCACAAGTTCCTTGGGCATCAGGGGAGTTCAGTGCTGACGGGCACACGGAGTTCAGTCCTGGCCGGTCACCTGGAGCAGCCGGTCGGGGGATCCGGGGCCCGCGTTGCCGATCCGCCCGGTGGCCGAGCGGGCCACCAGCGCGTCGCTCACCTCGGCCGGGGCGGCCGACGGGTGGCCGCCGAGGTAGAGCGCCGCCGCGCCCGCCGCGTACGGGGCCGCCATCGAGGTGCCGGTCAGGGTCCTGGTCGCGGTGTCGTCCGTGTTCCACGCCGAGGTGACCGACACGCCCGGCGCGAACAGGTCGAGTGCCGCACCCCAGTTCGAGAAGGCCGCCCGGGCGCCGTCGCGGTCGCTCGCCCCGACCGTGACCGCCTCCGGGACCCGGGCCGGCGAGAACCGCGCGGCCGGGGCCCCCTCGTTCCCGGCGGCGACCGTGAACGTCACCCCGGCCGCGATCGCGTTCCGTACGGCCTGGTCGAGCTCCGGGTTGGCGGCGCCGCCCAGGCTCAGATTGGCGACGGCCGGGCGGCGGGCGTTGCGGGCCACCCAGTCGATACCGGCGATGACCTGGGCTGTGGTGCCGACGCCGTGGTCGTCCAGGACACGCACCGCGACCACGTCGGCCCGCTTCGCCACACCGTAGGTCGCGCCCGCGAGGGTCGCCGCGACGTGGGTGCCGTGCCCGCTGCCGTCCTCGGCGTCCGCGTCGTCGTCGACGAAGTCCCAGCCGCTGCTCGCCCGGCCGCCGAACTCGCGGTGCGTGGTGCGGACGCCGGTGTCGATGACGTACGCGGTGACGCCCGCGCCCTGGCCGGGGGGCCAGGCCGGGGCCTGGTCCTGGGCCTGGGCTCGGGGTTGGGTCTGGGATGCCGGATCGGGCGGGGCGGTCCGGTCCGCGACCCCGCCGAACTGGCTGTTCCCGCCGCCCCCGCCCCCGCTCCAGCCGCCGCCCTCGCCGTCGTCGAGCGAGACCGCCGTGTCCTGGACCACCGACGCCACGGCCGGATCGGCCGCGAGCTGCCCGGCCCCCTCGGCGTCGACCCGGACCGCGTACCCGTTCAGGGCGGTGGCGTACGTACGGCTGATGTGCGCGCCGTACTTCGCGGCGATGGCGCGGCCCGCCCCGGTGGACGCGCCGGAGGAGCCCTTGAGCGTGACGATGTAGCTGCCGCCGACCGCGCCCGGCGCGGCCGCGCCGAGCACGCGCCCCTCGGGCGGCGGGGGCGGTGCGGCGTGCGCGGGCAGCGCGCAGGACAGCGCCGCCGCCGTGACCAGTGTGGTCAGCGCCCCGGCCGCGCGCAGGCGCCCGGTGTGTGTCCGTCCCATGGCGTCTCTTCCCCTCCTCGGTCCGGCGCGCGCCCGGCGGAGCCGATCCGCCGGGCTCGGAACCCCCTCCGCGTACGCCGGACGGCCCGATTGGCAGCCTGCCGCCCGGACGGGAGAGCCCACAAGGGCGCACTCGGGGGGCGCCCGCTTCCGTGCGCCGTGGTTGTGCGGCGCCGGGGCCCACTACCGTCGGGGGTGAAGGACCGACGAACTGAGCGGTACGTGCACCCAGTTGCGTACATCCCCTGCGAAGGTGGAACACGTGAAGGCAATCCGTCGATTCACCGTACGTCCCGTCCTCCCCGAGCCCCTGCGGCCGCTGAGCGGACTGGCCCGCAATCTGCGCTGGTCCTGGCATACCGAGACCCGCGAACTGTTCGAATCCGTCGACCCCGAGGGGTGGCGGGCGGCCCAGGAGGACCCCGTGCGGCTGCTCGGGGCGGTCTCCGCCGACCGGCTCGCCGCGCTGGCCGAGGACCGCCGCTTCCTGCGCGCCCTGACCGCCTGCGCCGACGACCTGGCCGACTATCTGGGCGGGCGGCGGTGGTACCAGGAACAGCCCGAGGGGCTGCCCCGCGCGGTCGCCTACTTCTCGCCGGAGTTCGGTATCACGGCGGCGCTGCCGCAGTACTCGGGCGGGCTCGGCATCCTCGCCGGCGACCATCTCAAATCCGCCTCCGACCTCGGCGTACCGCTCGTCGGGGTCGGACTCCTGTACAGACACGGCTACTTCCGCCAGTCGCTCTCGCGCGACGGCTGGCAGCAGGAGCACTATCCCGTCCTCGACCCCAACGAACTGCCGCTGGCACTGCTGCGCGAGAGCGACGGCGAGCCCGCCCGGATCTGTCTGCGGCTGCCCGGCGGGCGCTCGCTGCACGCCGTGGTCTGGATCGCGCGCGTCGGCCGCGTCCCGCTGCTGATGCTCGACTCGGACGTGGAGGAGAACGGCCCGGGCGAGCGGAACGTCACCGACCGGCTGTACGGCGGCGGCAGCGAGCACCGCCTCCTCCAGGAGATGCTGCTCGGCATCGGCGGGGTGCGGGCGGTGCGCGCGTACTGCCGGATCAGCGGCCACCCCGAGCCCGAGGTCTTCCACACCAACGAGGGCCACGCCGGGTTCCTGGGCCTGGAGCGGATCCGTGAACTCGCCGGTGAGGGGCTGGAGTTCGACGCCGCCCTGGAGTCCGTGCGGGCCGGGACCGTCTTCACCACGCACACCCCGGTCCCGGCCGGGATCGACCGGTTCGACCGCGAGCTGGTCGCCCGCCACCTCGGCGACGACGGCGAACTGGAGGGCGTCGACGTCGCGAAGATCCTCCAGCTGGGCATGGAGACCTACCCCGGCGGCGAGCCGAACCTCTTCAACATGGCCGTGATGGGGCTGCGGCTCGCCCAGCGCGCCAACGGCGTCTCCACCCTGCACGGCGCGGTGAGCCGGGAGATGTTCGCCGGTCTGTGGCCGGGGTTCGACCCCGCCGAGGTGCCGATCGCCTCGGTCACCAACGGGGTGCACGCGCCGACCTGGGTGGCGCCCGAGGTGTTCCGGCTCGGCGCCCGCCAGGTCGGGGCCGGGCGGGTCGAGGACGCGCTGAGCGTCGGCGGTACGCCCCGCTGGGACGCGGTCGCCGCCATCCCGGACGCGGAGATCTGGGAGCTGCGGCGGGAGCTCCGCGAGCAGCTGGTGCTCGAAGTGCGCGAGCGGCTGTACGCGTCGTGGCGCGGGCGCGGCGCCGGGACGGCGGAACTGGGCTGGGTGGACGGCGTGCTCGACCCGTCCGTCCTGACCATCGGCTTCGCCCGCCGCGTCCCCTCGTACAAGCGCCTCACCCTGATGCTGCGCGACCGCGACCGGCTGATGGAGCTGCTGCTGCATCCGACCCGGCCGGTGCAGATCGTGGTGGCGGGCAAGGCGCACCCCGCCGACGACAGCGGCAAGCGGCTGGTCCAGGAGCTGGTGCGGTTCGCGGACGATCCCCGGGTGCGCCACCGGATCGTCTTCCTGCCCGACTACGGCATGGCGATGGCCAAGCGGCTCTACCCCGGCTGCGACGTCTGGCTCAACAATCCGCTGCGGCCGCTTGAGGCGTGCGGGACCAGCGGGATGAAGGCCGCGCTCAACGGGTGCCTCAACCTGTCGGTCCTGGACGGCTGGTGGGACGAGTGGTTCGAGCCGGACTTCGGCTGGGCGATCCCCACCGCCGACGGCGCGGCCACCGACGAGGACCGCCGGGACCAGCTGGAGGCGACCGCGCTCTACGACCTGATCGAGGACCGGGTCGCGCCGCGCTTCTACGACCGGGGCGCGGACGGACTGCCCGGCCGCTGGATCGAGATGGTCCGCGAGACCCTGGCGGCGCTGGGCCCGAAGGTGCTGGCGGGGCGGATGGTGCGGGAATATGTGGAGCGGCTCTACGCCCCCGCCGCCCGCGCCCACCGCTCCCTTGAGCACGACACGGCCCGGGAGCTGGCGAGCTGGAAGGCGCGGGTGCGGGCGGCCTGGCCGCAGGTCGGCGTCGACCATGTGGAGGCGCTGGCCGCCACCGCCCTCAACGGCAACGCCGAGCTCGGCTCCACGCTGTCGCTGCGGGTGTGCGTGCGGCTCGGCGGGTTGCAGCCGGACGACGTCGAGGTGCAGGCGGTCTCGGGCCGGGTGGACGCCGCCGACACGATCGGGGAGGCCCGGACGGTCGCGCTGAAGCCCGCGGGCGGCCCCGACCTGGAGGGCCGCTGGGTGTACGAGGGCCCGCTCGCCCTGGACCGGACCGGCGCGTACGGCTACACGGTCCGGGTCCTGCCGGCCCACCGCCTGCTGGCCAGCGGAGCCGACCTCGGCCTGGTCGCGCTGCCCACGGAGACCACGGGGGAGGGCGCGGGGGTGCTGATGCGCTGAAGTCCCGTCGCACCCGGTGAACATGGCGGTGCCCGGACCCTCGCGGGGTCCGGGCACCTTCATCACGTCCCGGTCAGCCGCCTGACCGAAAGGTGAGCTCCGAGGCTCAGAACGTGAGCTTGAAGTCGGTGATGTAACCGACGTCCTGCCGCGCCTTGTCCTGGACCTTCAGCTTCCAGGTCCCGTTCGCGGCCACCGCCGAGGCGTTGACCGTGTACGTGGTGTCCAGGTTCTGCGTGGAGTCGCCGGAGGAGTTCTTCAGGCGGTAGCTCGTCCCGTTCGGGGCCACCAGGTCGATCTGGAGGTCGCCGATGTACGTGTGGGTGATCTTCACGCCGACCTTGAGGGCGCTGGGCGCGTTACCCGTGATGCCGGTGACGTTGACCGACGAGGTCACGGCCGCACCCGGGTAGTCCGGGATGTTGACCTTGGTGCTGTTGTCGAAGACGTTGCCGCCGCTCGGCGGCTGGCCGCCGTCGTGGCGGGCGCCGACGTTGATGGCCGCCCACGCGTCGGTGATGTTGTTGACCTCGGCGCTGCCCGCGCCGTACAGCTCGGTCGCCGCGGCGATCGTGCCGTCACGCGCGCCCGCGTAGTCGGTGGAGGAGTTGAACTTGGTGGTGAGCGCCTTGTACCAGATCAGCTGGGCCTTCTCGCGGCCGATGCCGGTGACGGGCAGGCCGTCGGAGGTCGGCGAGTCGTAGCTGAAGCCGTTGATGGTCTTGGCGCCGCTGCCCTCGGAGGCCAGGTAGAACCAGTGGTTGGCCGGGCCCGAGGAGTAGTGGACGTCCAGGTTGCCGACGCCGGAGTACCAGCTGTCCGCGGAGCCGCCGTCCTTGCTCGGCTTGTCCATGTAGCGCAGCGGGGTGCCGTTGCCGTTGATGTTGATCTGCTCGCCGATGAGGTAGTTGCCCGGCGCGCTGGGGTTGTTGGCGTAGAACTCGACCGACGTGCCCATGATGTCCGAGGTCGCCTCGTTCAGACCGCCGGACTCGTCCGCGTAGTTGAGGCCCGCGGTGGCGGCGGTGACGCCGTGCGTCATCTCGTGGCCGGCCACGTCCAGCGAGGTCAGCGGGTCGTTGTCGCCCGAGCCGTCGCCGTACGTCATGCAGAAGCAGCTGTCGTCCCAGAACGCGTTGACGTACGCGTTGCCGTAGTGGACGCGCGAGTACGCGGCGACGCCGTCGCCGCGGATGCCGCTGCGGCCGAAGACGTTCTTGTAGAAGTCCCAGGTGACCCCGGCGCCGTAGGCGGCGTCGGCGCCCGCCGTGGCGGCGTTGGAGTTGGTGCCGTCGCCCCAGGTGTCGTTGTTCTGCGTGAACAGCGAACCGGTGCCGGACGAGCCGTGGTTCAGGTTGTACGTCTTGTGGCCGCCGCGGGCGGTGTCGTTCAGCGTGAAGCTGGACCCGGACTGCGAGGTGCCCAGGGTGACCTGACCGCTGTAGTGGGTGTTGCCGATGCCGGTCTCGATGCCCTGGTACTGGTAGAGCTTGGCGCCGGTCGCCGCGTCCGTGATGACGTGCAGCTGGTTCGGCGTGCCGTCGTCCTGCACACCGCCGACGACCGTCTCGTACGCGAGGGTCGGCGTGCCGTGGGCCATCCAGACCACCTTGCGCGGGGCGCGGTCGGCGGTGGGCTTCTTCGCGCCCTTGCTCGCGGCGGCCGCGAGGGCCTGCTTCTGGGCGGTGGCGGGGCCCTGCTTGGCGGTGGTGGCGATGTTCTTCAGCTCGGCGCGGTTCGCCTTGATCACGCCCTGGGTCCGCCCGGCGGCGGACGCGTCGACGACCAGGTCGCCGCCGAGGACGGGGAGTCCGGCGTAGGTGCGCTCGTAGCGGGTGTGCGTCGTGCCGTTCTGGTCCTTGATGACATCACGGACGACGAGCTTCTCCTGCGCGCCGAGACCGAGCTGCTTGGCGGTCTGCGCCGACTTGTCGCCGGCCTGGCGTATCAGCTCGGCGCGCTGCGAGGGCGAGAGCTTGGTGGGCAGCGCGCCCGGGTTGCGGACCGCCTGCGCCTTGAGGGCGTTGGTGGCCGCGGAGTCGTCGGGCCGTGCGCTGGCGCTGCCTGCCTGGAACCCGACGGAGAGCATGGCGGCTGCGGAGAGCAGGGCGGCGGTGGCGGTGGCACGACGACGGTGCGTGGATCTCACGCGAACTCCTTCTGCGAGGGGGGTACCGGGCGGCTGGGTGGGCCGTCCGGGCGGGGCATGCGGAGCAGTTGGTGCGTGGTGGTGCGTGATGCGGTGGTGCCTGGTGGTGCCTCGATCCGTGGTGCCGGGTCGTACTCGGCGGTACGGGATTGGGGAGAGAGTGCCAGTTGTTGAGAACTCCTGTCAGGAGCGCGTCAAGAACTTGGCTGGAATTCGTCCGTTGTACGAAAGACGGCGTTCGTTAAGCGGACGTTTCACGGGTCAACACCAGGACGCAACCGGGGTGTCGGAGGCGACCGGATCGACGGGAGTGTCCGGATAAGCACCGTGGCCGACCTGTGCGAACGGGGTGGCGGCGGTGCTCTGGGCCGCCCGCCACAATGGCCCTAATCCGACTCCGCACTTGCCCGCGGAGTTGTCCGCCTGCCGGACGATGCCCCACCCCACCCCTTCACCTAGACCCTCCGGGGGTGGGTGGGGGCGGAGGTGGTGTTCCCGGGGGCGGGGCCCCCGGACCCCCTGCGGGGCCTGCGGCCCCTGCACCCCGCTACGGGGCTGCGCCCCGGACCCAGGCCGGGGCGCGGGGTGGGTGGGCAGCGGGGCGCGCCCCTGCTGGTGGGTGGGTACGCGGGGCTGCGCCCGCTGCACCTCGCTGGGTGGGTGGGTACGCGGGGCTGCCGCCCCTGCGCTCCGCGGTGCGGTGATTCGGCTGCGGATCGTGCTGGGTTGCTCGCGCCCACGCGGCGGAGCCGCACAATGTCACAGCCCCGCGCCCCTTAGATGGGCCCTCCGGGCCCTCCTTCAGGGGCGCGGGGAACTGCGCGACCAGCCCCCACCGGCCCGCAGACGCAACGACCACCGCCGGAGGCTTTCGGGAAGGGGTGGGGTGGGGGAAGACGGGCGTCAGCCCCCACCGGGCCGCAGGCGTACCACCGCACGCGGAAGCCAAGGGGCGCGGGGAACTGCGCGATCAGCCCACGGCGGCCCGCAGTCGAAACGACCACCGCCGGAGGCTTTAGGGAAGGGGTGGGGTGGGGGGAAGACGGGCGTCAGCCCCCACCGGGCCGCAGGCGTACCACCGCACGCGGGAGCCAAGGCGCGCGGGGTGCAGTCGGCCCGATGTGACCCGCGTCCCCGACCGTCACACCAGGCTCTCCCGCCACGCCCGGTGGAGGTCGGCGAAGCGGCCCGTTCCGGTGATCAGGTCCGAGGGGGTGCCGTCCTCCACCACCCGGCCGTGTTCCATCACCAGCACCCGGTCCGCGATCTCCACCGTCGACAGACGATGGGCGATCACCACGGCCGTGCGGCCGTGCAGGACCGTGTGCATCGCCCGCTGCACCGCCCGCTCCCCGGGGATGTCCAGCGACGACGTCGCCTCGTCGAGGATCAGGACCGCCGGGTCCGCGAGCAACGCGCGCGCGAACGCGACCAGTTGCCGCTGCCCCGCCGAGATGCGGCCGCCCCGCTTGCGTACGTCCGTGTCGTACCCGTCCGGCAGCCGCGTGATGAAGTCGTGCGCGCCGATCGCCTTCGCGGCCCGCTCGATCTCCTCGCGGGTCGCGTCCGGGCGGCCGATGGCGATGTTGTCGGCGACCGTGCCGGAGAAGAGGAACGCCTCCTGGGTGACCATGACCACCCCGCGGCGCAGATCCGTACCGGCGAGGTCGCGCAGGTCCTCGCCGTCCAGCAGGACGCGGCCCGCCGTCGGGTCGTAGAAGCGGGCCAGCAGCTTCGCCAGCGTCGACTTGCCCGCGCCCGTCGAGCCGACCACCGCGACCGTCTGCCCGGCCGGGATCGTCAGGTCGAAGCGGGGCAGCACCTCGCCGCCCGTACGGTACGAGAAGCCCACGCCCTCGAACTCGACCGTGCGGCCCGGCAGTTCGGTGCGCCGCTGCGGCAGCGGCCGGGGGTGCTCCGGCTCCGGCACCGTCGGCGTCTGGGCGAGCAGCCCGGCGATCTTCCCCAGCGACGCGGCCGCCGACTCGTACGAGTTGAGGAACATCCCCAGCCGGTCGATCGGGTCGTACAGCCGCCGCATGTACAGCACGGCCGCCGCCAGCACGCCGAGCGCGAGCGTGCCGTCCGCGACCCGGTAGGCGCCCCACAGCACCATCGCGGCGACGGCGGTGTTGGCCACCAGACGGGAGCCGACCACGTACTGGGCCATTTCGAGGATCGCGTCGCCGTTGGCGCGCTCATGGGTGCGGTTGAGCCGCTGGAACTCCGCGTCGTTGGCCCGCTCGCGGCGGAACGCCTGGACGGGGCGGATGCCGTTCAGGGTCTCCGCGAACTTCACGATCACGGCGGCGATCGCCGTCGAGCGGGCGTCGAACGCGCGTGACGCCCGGCGCCGGTAGCGCCGGATCAGCAGATGCAGCGGCGCGTACGAGGCCACCGCGACCGCGCCGATGCCCCAGTCGAGCCAGAGCAGCATCGCGCAGATGTAGACGGACGAGAGCACCACGCCGATGAGCTCCTGAAGCCCCTCGTTGAGGAGTTCGCGCAGCGACTCCACGTCGGAGGTGGAGCGGGAGATGAGGCGGCCCGAGGTGTAGCGCTCGTGGAAGTCGACGCTCAGCGCCTGCGCGTGCCGGAAGATCCGGCCGCGCAGATCGAGCAGTACGTCCTGGCCGACCCGGCTGGACACGGCGATGAACGCGTACTGGAGCAGGCCCGAGCCCACCGCGCACACCAGGTAGCCCACGGCGACGGCGATCAGCGGCCCGTGGTCGTGCGCCCGGAAGGCGGGCACGCCCCGGTCGATCGCGTACGCCACCAGCAGCGGTCCGGCCTGCACGGCGGCCTGTTGGAGGAGGATGAGCAGGACGGTGAGCCGGACACGGCCGCG
The DNA here is from genome assembly GCF_043198895.1 of Streptomyces sp. NPDC048696. NCBI lineage: Bacteria > Bacillati > Actinomycetota > Actinomycetes > Kitasatosporales > Streptomycetaceae > Streptomyces > Streptomyces sp. NPDC048696. The sequence goes on from NZ_JBICVJ010000007.1 coordinate 175,782, forward strand.
CATCGGCCGCAGCAGATCCCGCAGCAGCGCCCGCGTCGCCCCCACGGGCGAGGGCAACTCGTCCCGGTCGAACGGGTCCCCGGCGGCGGACGAGCCGTCACCGGACGCGTCGCCGACCGCGTCCTCGCGGCCCGACGCGGCGGGCGCGTCCACGGCGGCCTTCGCCGACGGAACGTCGCCCGTCGCATCGGACCCCGCCGGTTCCTCCGGGTCCGTCCGGTGTTCCGCGCCCGCTGCCGTCGTCATCGGTTGTCCCCCTCGTCGCCCGCGCCCGACATCAGCCAGGCGTACTCGGCGTTGCCACGCAGTAGTTCCTGATGTGTGCCCACGGCGGTGACGCGGCCGCCGGAGAGCAGTGCGACCCGGTCGGCGAGCATCACCGTCGACGGGCGGTGCGCCACCACCAGCGCGGTCGTGTCGCGCAGTACGTCGCGCAGGGCCGCCTCCACCTTCGCCTCGGTGTGCACGTCGAGCGCCGAGAGCGGGTCGTCGAGGACGAGGAACCGGGGCCGCCCCACCACCGCCCGCGCCAGCGCGAGCCGTTGGCGCTGGCCGCCGGAGAGGCTGAGCCCCTGCTCGCCGACCTGGGTGTCGACGCCGTGCGGGAGCTCGCGTACGAAGGCGGCCTGGGCGACGTCGAGCGCGCGGTCCAGGTCCTCGGGCCCGCCGCCGCCCATGAGGACGTTCTCGCCCACGGCGGCGGAGAACAGCGTGGGCTCCTCGAAGGCCACGGCCACGAGTTCGCGCACCCGCTCGCGCGGCAGCGTGGCGATGTCGACGCCGTCGAGGGTGATGCGCCCGCCGGTCGCGTCGTACAGCCTCGGCACGAGCGCGGTCAGGGTCGTCTTGCCGGACCCGGTCCCGCCGACGATGGCCATGGTCTCGCCGGAGCGGATGTGCAGATCGACGCCGTCGAGTACGGGGGTGGTGTCGTCGGGTGCGTCCGGGTAGCGGAAGCTGACCCCTTCGAAGCGCAGCCCGTCGCCGACGGCCGGTGCGCCGTCCCGGCGCGGCGCGGGAACGCGGGGGCCACCGGCGAAGGCGGCCTCCTCCTCCCGCTCGTCCATCGCCTCGAAGAACCGCTCTGTCGCCGTCGCCGCCTCCTGGCTCATCGCGAGCAGGAACCCGATGGAGTCGACCGGCCAGCGCAGGGCCAGCGCGGTGGACAGGAACGCCACCAGCGTCCCGGCCGACAGATCGCCGTCCGCGACCCGTACCGTGCCCAGCACCAGCGCCGCCCCGATGGCCAGTTCGGGGATCGTGGTGATCAGGCCCCACAGGGCAGCGAGCAGCCGGGCCTTGTGCAGCTCGGTGCCGCGCAGCCCGCGCGCGTGGTCGGCGAAGGCGCGCGCCTGGCTGCGGTGGCGGCCGAAGCCCTTGATGATGCGGATGCCGAGCACGCTCTCCTCGACCACCGTCGTCAGATCGCCCACCTGGTCCTGGGCCTTGCGCGCCGCCAGCGAGTAGCGCGTCTCGAAGAGCGAGCACAGGATCATCAGCGGCAGCACCGGGATGATCAGGACCAGCCCGAGACTCCACTCCTGCGACAGCAGGATCACAAAGCCCGCCACGATCGTCACACTGTTGACCAGCAGGAACGTCAGCGGGAACGCCAGGAACATCCGGACCAGGCTCAGATCCGTCGTGCCGCGCGACAGCAGCTGGCCCGACGGCCACCGGTCGTGGAACGCCACCGGCAGCCGTTGCACATGTCGGTACAGATCCGCCCGCATCGCCGCCTCGACCCCCGCCAGCGGCCGCGCCACCAGCCACCGCCGCAGCCCGAAGAGCAGCGCCTCCGCGAGCCCGAGCAGCAGCAGGACGAACGCGCCCAGCCACACCCCGCCGGGGTCGCCGTCGCCCACCGGGCCGTCGACGATCCACTTCAGTACGAGCGGGATCACCAGCCCGAGGCAGGAGGCGATCACCGCGACAAATGCCGCGCTGAACAGGCGGGTTCGGATCGGGCGTACATACGGCCACAGCCTCAGCAGCGTACGTACGGACGACTGGTTCTTGGTGGGTGCATGTATATCTGGCATCAATCACCGAGCCTAAACTTCGGCACTGACAACTCCCACTGGCTTTTCGACCGAGGACCAAGGTCGCATGCGGGGGCGCGGCCGAGGTCGTATCCGCGGTCGTAGTGGCCCATCAACCGATCGGTTGATGGGCGGTCGAGCGCGTTGGGCGATGTGGGCGACCCCCGCCCCGGGCGATTCTCGACGCATGCCCATCATCGAAGTCAGTGCACTCCACAAGGCGTACGGCCGCACCAAGGCCGTCGACGGGGTGAGCCTCGCGGTCGAGGAAGGCGAGATCTTCGGCGTCCTCGGCCCCAACGGCGCCGGCAAGACCACCACCGTCGAGTGCGTCGAGGGACTGCGCGTCCCGGACGCCGGTACGGTCCGGGTCGCCGGATACGACCCCGTTGCCGACCACGCCGAGGTCACCCGCGTCCTCGGCGCCCAGCTCCAGGAGAGCGAGCTCCAGCCCAAGCTCACCGTCCGCGAGGCGCTTGAGCTGTACGCCGCGTTCCACCCGAGCCCGGCCGACTGGCGCCCGCTCGCCGAACGCCTCGGCCTCACCGGGCACTTGGGGACCCGCTTCGGCAAGCTCTCCGGTGGCCGCAAGCAGCGCCTGTCCATCGCGCTCGCGCTCATCGGCAACCCCCGGGTGGTGGTCCTCGACGAGCTGACCACCGGCCTGGACCCGCGCGCCCGGCGCGACACCTGGGAGCTCATCGAGGACGTGCGGCGCGGCGGGGTCACGGTCCTGCTCGTCACCCACTTCATGGAGGAGGCCGAGCGCCTCTGCGACCGGATCGCGGTCATCGACAAGGGCCGGGTCGTCGCCCTGGACACCCCGTCCGGCCTGATCCGACGGGCGCCCGGCTCGACGGTCGTCTCCTTCATCCCGTCCGCCCCGCTCGACGCCGACCGACTGCGCGGGCTGCCGGGGGTGTCCTCGGTCGAGCACGGCGGCGGCCGCTGGAGCGTGCACGGCGGCGACGACACGGTCAACGCCGTCCTCACCCTGCTCGCCCGCCTCCACATCACCGCCCACCAGCTCCGCGTCACCGAGGCGACGCTGGACGACGCCTTCCTCGACCTCACCGAGAGCGCTGTCGAAGGCGCCGACGCCCCCCACGGAAAGGCCCGTTGAGCCATGTCTGCCGCCACCGCGACCGCCCCCGCCGTCCGCACCCCCTCCGCCACCCGTGCCGTACTCCGCGCCGAACTGCGGCTCTTCCGCCGTGAACCCGGCGCCCTCTTCTGGATCATGGCGTTCCCGACCCTGCTCCTCACCGTGCTCGGCTGCATCCCGTACTTCCGTGAGCCGGCCGCCTCGCTCGGGCGGCTGCGGCCGATCGATGTGTACGTCCCGGTGAGCGTGCTGCTCGCGATGGTGATGGCCGGGCTCCAGGCGATGCCGCCGGTGCTCACCGGATACCGCGAGCGCGGCATCCTGCGCCGGATGTCGACCACGCCGGTACGGCCCGGCGCGCTGCTCTCCGCTCAGATGGGGCTGCACGGCGCAGCCGCGCTCGTCTCGGCGCTGCTCGCGCTCACCGTCGGCCGCCTCGCCTTCGACGTACCGCTGCCCGGCCAACCGGGCGGATACGTCCTGGCGTTGGCGCTCTCCATCGTCGCGGCCCTCTCGCTCGGCGCGCTGGTCAGCGCCCTCTGCCGGACCGCGAAGGCCGCCAACTCGGCCGGTGCCGCGATGTTCTTCCCGATGATGTTCAGCGCCGGACTGTGGCTGCCGGTCCGCTCGATGCCCGATGTGCTGGCCCGGATCGTCGAGTCGCTGCCGTTCGGCGCCGCCGCCCAGGCGCTGACCGAGGCCGGGGCGGGCGACTGGCCCGACTGGCGCTACCTCGGCGTGCTCGCCCTGTGGACGGCGGTGCTGACGGGCGCCGCGACCCGCTGGTTCCGCTGGGAGTAGGCGAGGGACTGTGCAGACTGGTGGCATGAACGCGGCAGACCGGCAGATCGAACGATGGCAGGACCAGTTCCACACCTGGGGTCCCTACGGGCTGCTCGCCGTGGGCACCCTCCTCGCGGTCACGACAAGCGACCTGACGGGGGGCCTCGCCCCGTGGTGCGAGGCCGGAGGGCTGATCGTCGCCGCGGTGTCGCTCCAGGTGTGGCACGGGCCCCGCCGGGGCCGCCGTACCCCGTCCCGCCGAGGGACCGTCTACTACGCCCTGCGCTGGGCGATCGCCTTCGCCCTCACCTGGCTGAACCCGTTCTTCGCGTTCTACGCGGTCACCGGCTACTTCGACACGGACGAGGTGATCCCCGGAACGCGCCGGCAGCGGCTCGGCCTGTTCGCCACCTCCATCATGGTGGCGGGCTCGCAGTCCGGCGGCATGCCGATCCGCGGCACGACCCAGTGGGCGGTGTTCGCCGGACTCCTGGTCGCCAACAACGCGCTGCTGTTCATCGGTACCCACTTCGCCTTCCAGGAGGAGCAGCGCTCCAGGGAACGCGCCGCCACCATCGTCGAACTCGAACGCACCAACGCGGCGTTGCAGCAGGCGCTCGACGAGAACGCGGCGCTGCACGCCCAGCTCCTGGTCCAGGCCCGCGAGGCGGGCGTGGCCGACGAGCGGCGCCGGCTCGCCGCCGAGATCCACGACACGATCGCCCAGGGACTGACGGGCATCATCGCCCAGCTCCAGGTGGTGACGAGCAGCCAGGATCCGGCGGTGGTCCGTACCCACCTGGCCAGCGCCCAGTCGCTGGCCCGCGCCAGCCTCGGCGAGGCCCGCCGCTCGGTGCAGAACCTCGGCCCGGCCGCCCTGGAGCACGACGCGCTGCCCGAGGCGCTGAAGAAGACGGTCGCCGAGTGGGGCGAGCGGCACGGCGTACGCGCCGAGTTCACGGTCACCGGCACCGCCGAGCCGCTGCACGACGAGATCGAGGCGACGCTGCTCAGGATCGCGCAGGAGGCGCTGTCCAACGCGGGGCGGCACTCGGGCGCCGGCCGGGTCGGCGTGACCCTCTCGTACATGGGCGACGAGGTCTCCGTCGATGTCCGCGACGACGGGCGGGGGTTCGACCCGCTGAACGTGGCGCCGCGCTCCGGCACCGGCGGCTTCGGCCTGGACGGGATGCGGGCCCGCGCCGAGCGGATCGCCGGCTCGGTGGCCGTCGAGGCCGAGCCCGGACATGGCACGGCGGTCTCGGCCCGCGTACCGTTGGTCCGCCATGGCTGACGAAAGCTCCACCATCACGCTTCTGATCTGCGACGACCATCCCGTGGTACGGGACGGTCTGCGCGGCATGTTCGCCCTCGCCGACGGCTTCGAGGTCCTGGGTGAGGCGTCCGACGGCGTCGAGGGGGTGGAACTCGCCGCCCGCCTCGACCCGGACGTGGTCCTGATGGACCTGCGGATGCCCGGTGGCGGGGGAGTGGCGGCGATCGCCGAGCTCACCCGGCGCGGCCTGCGCTCCAAGGTGCTGGTCCTCACCACGTACGACACGGACTCGGACACGCTCCCCGCGATCGAGGCGGGCGCGACGGGCTATCTGCTCAAGGACGCGCCGCGCGACGAGCTGTTCACGGCGGTGCGCGCGGCCGCCGAGGGCCGCACGGTGCTCTCCCCGGCGGTCGCCTCCCGGCTCGTCTCCCGGGTGCGCACCCCGGCCCGCCCCGACGAGTCGCTCTCGGCCCGCGAGCGGGAGGTGCTGGCGCTGGTGGCGAAGGGCACCTCGAACCGCGAGATCGCCCGGGTGCTGTTCATCAGCGAGGCGACGGTGAAGACCCATCTGACACACATCTACGGCAAGTTGGACGTCAAGGACCGCGCGGCGGCGGTGGCGGTCGGCTACGACCGCAAGATCCTCGGCTGACCCGGCTGACCCGGCTGACCCGGCTGACACCTCCTTCGCTTTCGCGCTACGCCGTCACCCGCAGCACAAGGACCGACCGCGCCCCCACCGTCACCCCCTCCCCGCCCCGATGGGTGCGCGCGGGCGCGTCGGACTGCGGCTCAAGGGCCGTGTCCACCAGCACCTCGTACGCCTCGGCCCACGGCGCCCCCGGGACCACGAAGCGGGCCGGGCGGGGTCCCGCGTGCAGGACGATCAGGAAGCTGTCGTCCGTGATCGGCGCGCCCCGGGCGTCCCGGCCAGGGATGTCGCGGCCGGAGAGATAGAGGCCGAGCGTTGCCGTCTGCCCGTACCAGTCCCGCTCGGTCATCTCCTCGCCCCGCGCCGTGAACCACGCCAGGTCCCGCAGCCCGTCCGCCCCCTGGGCCCGGCCGGAGAAGAACGCGCGGCGGCGCAGCACCGGGTGGCGGTGGCGCAGCCCGACCAGGCGGCGCGCCAGATCGAGCAGCCCGCGCGGGCCGGGCTGATCGAGCAGGGACCAGTCGACCCACCCCACCTCGCCGTCCTGGCAGTACGCGTTGTTGTTGCCGCCCTGGGTGCGCCCCATCTCGTCCCCGGCGACCAGCATCGGCACCCCGGTCGAGACGAGCAGGGTCGTCAGCAGATTGCGCAGCTGGCGGCGGCGCAGCGCGTTGACCCTCGGGTCGTCCGTCTCACCCTCCACCCCGCAGTTCCAGGACCGGTTGTCGTCCGTGCCGTCCCGGTTGCCCTCGCCGTTCGCCTCGTTGTGCTTGCGCTCGTACGAGACCAGGTCGCGCAGCGTGAAGCCGTCGTGGGCGGTGATGAAGTTGATGGAGGCGTACGGGCGCCGGCCGCCCCACGCGTACAGGTCGCTCGATCCCGACAGGCGGTAGCCCAGATCGCGCACGTCCGGCAGCGCGCCGCGCCAGAAGTCCCGTACCGCGTCCCGGTAGCGGTCGTTCCACTCGGTCCACAGCGGGGGGAACGAGCCGACCTGGTAGCCGCCGCGCCCCACGTCCCACGGCTCCGCGATCAGCTTGACCCGGCGCAGCACCGGGTCCTGCGCGATCACCGCCAGGAACGGGGAGAGCATGTCCACGTCGTGCATCGAGCGGGCCAGCGCCGCCGCCAGGTCGAAGCGGAAGCCGTCCACGCCCATCTCGGTGACCCAGTACCGCAGCGAGTCCGTGATCAGCCGCAGCACCTGCGGCTGCACCACGTGCAGGGTGTTGCCGCAGCCCGTGTAGTCGGCGTACCGGCGCCCGTCCGACTGGAGGCGGTAGTAGCCCCGGTTGTCGATGCCGCGCAGCGACAGGGTCGGGCCCAGCTCGCCCGCCTCCGCCGTGTGGTTGTAGACCACGTCGAGGATGACCTCGATGCCCGCCGTGTGCAGCGCCCGCACCATCCGCTTGAACTCGCCGACCTGCTGCCCGGCCGTGCCGGACGCCGAGTACGCGGCGTGCGGCGCGAAGTAGCCGATCGAGTTGTAGCCCCAGTAGTTGCGCAGTCCCCGCCGCAGCAGATGGTCCTCGTGGGCGAACTGGTGCACCGGCAGCAGCTCGACCGCCGTCACCCCCAGCCGTACGAGATGGTCGAGCGCGGCCGGGTGCGCCAGGCCCGCGTAGGTGCCGCGCAGCTCCTCGGGGATGTCCGGGTGCAGCTTGGTGAAGCCGCGCACGTGCAGCTCGTAGATGACCGAGTCCGCCCAGGGCGTCTTGGGGCGGCGGTCGTCCGCCCAGTCGTCGTCATCGTGCACGACGACGCCCTTGGGGACGTACGGGGCCGAGTCGCGGTCGTCGCGCACGGTGTCCGCGACATGCTGCTGGGTCCAGTCCCGCACATGCCCGTACACCTGCGGCGGCAGCGCGAAGTCCCCGTCCACCGCCCGCGCGTACGGGTCGAGAAGCAGCTTCGCCGGGTTCCAGCGCGCGCCGGTCCACGGGTCCCAGCGGCCGTGCACCCGGTAGCCGTAGCGCTGGCCCGGCCGGATGCCGGGCACGAAGCCGTGCCAGATCTCATGGGTGAGTTCGGCCAGCGCCAGGCGCCGCTCGGCGCCCGCCGCGTCGAACAGACACAGCTCGACCGACTCCGCCCCGCCCGCCCACAGCGCGAAGTTGGTGCCCGCCACCCCGTCGGGTCCGACCCGGAACCGGGCCCCCAGCGGGGTCGGCGCGCCCGGCCAGACCGGTGGGCGCAGCGCCCCCGGCTCGCCCCGATGGCCCCGGTGCCCGTTGAGCCCATGGCGGCGGTCCCCCTCCGGAACCGGCCGCCCCACCCCCCGCTCTGCCTCCTGCTCGGCTGCGCTCGACACCCCTCGGCCTCCCGCGGCTCGGCGCCTGGACGGAGCGCGGCGTCCCGGCCGTGCTCCCCACGCGTGTCCTTGCACGTTTTCTTCCCGTTACCCGGCTCGTACTCACGTTTCCCTGGGCGGGGCGCGGTCGTTGAGCGGGCGTGAGATTCGTACTGAAGCGGGCAGGAGCGACCGGCGCGGGCGCTCCTACATGGGTGGTGCTGGCGGTCGCACTGGTGGCCGGGCTGAGCGGGTGCAGCGGCGACCGCCTCGACATCGGCGACGTCGGCGGCCACGTCGTCGGCAAGGTCGGCGACGTGGTCGCGGGCAAGGCGCGGTCGCCCCGGGAGGCGATCCTGGTGACCCCCGAGGACGGCGCCAAGGGCGTCAAGGCGGACGGGAGGATCGAGGTGCGGGTGCCGGGCGGGCGCCTGGAGCGGGTCAGGGTCATGAAGGCGGAGGACGCCCAGCCCGAGGAGGTGCCCGGCACGATCGCCGACGACGGGCTCTCCTGGTCGCCGAGCCAGGAGGCGGCGGGGCGGCTCGAACTGGCCGCCAAATACACGGTGGACGCGGTGGCGCTCGACGGCCAAGGCCACCGCCAGGCCCGGCACACCAGCTTCACCACGCTGGTGCCCGAGCACCGGTTCATCGGCTACTTCAAGCCCGAGAACCGCTCGACCGTCGGCGTCGGCATGATCGTCTCCTTCAGCTTCAACCAGGCGATCCAGAACCGGGCGGCCGTCGAGCGCGCCATCAGGATCACCTCGCGGCCGCCGGTCGCGGTGGTCGGCCACTGGTTCGGCAAGGAGCGCCTGGACTTCCGGCCCAAGGAGTACTGGAAGCCCGGCACCAAGGTCACCGTGGACATGAAGCTGCGCGACGTGCCGGGGGCGCCGGGGGTCTACGGCATCCAGGAGAAGAAGGTCGGCTTCACCATCGGCCGGGACCAGGAGTCCCTGGTGGACGCCGAGGCGCACACCATGGAGGTACGCCGGGGCGGCGACCTGATCAGTACGATCCCGATCTCGGCGGGCTCGCCCAAGAACACCACGTACAACGGCAAGATGGTCGCGATGGAGATGTTCGACGTGACCCGGATGAACAGCCGGACCGTCGGCTTCGGCGGCGAGTACGACATTCCGGACGTCCCGCACGCCATCCGGCTCACCGCCTCCGGGACCTTCCTGCACGGCAACTACTGGGCCACCTCCGGCACGTTCGGCAGCTCCAACACCAGCCACGGCTGCGTCGGGCTGCGCGATGTGAAGGGCGGCAGCCCGGACACCCCGGCCGGCTGGTTCTTCGACCGCACGCTCGTCGGGGACGTGGTGGAGGTCGTCAACTCCCGCGACCGTACGGTCGCCGCCGACAACGGGCTCGGTGGCTGGAACCTCGACTGGGCGAAGTGGAGGGCGGGCTCGGCCCTCTGACCCCCTCTCGCCCCGCGGTACGGCTTGTACAGGTTCCGGTGACGTCCGGATGTCGCCACAGCGAACGCACGGGACCATTGGGACTGAACAGTGACATTCGCGTGGCCTTGAGCGTGCGTCCGGTGTGATTACCTAGGCAACCGTGCGCGCGCGAGGACGTGCGCGGGGGTGATTGTCAGTGCGGGCCGTGGCGTGAAGCAGGCCGTGCGAGGGGAGAGAACTGTCGTGAACGGGCAGCCAATTTCGGGGGCTCCGGACAGAGCGGCGGGACATCGGCGTGGTACGCCGGGCCTGCTGGCTCTGCTGCTGGGGGCGCTGCTTCTGCTGGTCACCGCGTGCGGTGGCGGCGACGACTCGGGTGGCGGCGACGGCAAGGGCAAGGTCGGCGCCGGAAAGGCGGCCGAGGACACCAAGGCCTCGGCCGCCGTCGTGACGATCGCGCCCAAGGACGGCGCCGACGACGTGCAGACCAGCGGGGCGCTGAAGATATCCGCGGCGCAGGGCAAGCTCACCGCCGTCGCGGTCGCCGACACCAAGGGCAACGCGGTGGCCGGAAAGATATCCGCCGACGGCGGTTCCTGGACACCGGACCTGAACCTCGCCTCGGCCACCAAGTACAAGGTCCACGCGGTCGCCAAGGACGACAAGGGCCGCGAGTCCGCCAAGGACACCACCTTCACCACGCTGGTCCCCAAGGACACCTTCGTCGGCCAGTACACCCCGGAGGACGGCGACACCGTCGGCGTCGGGATGCCGGTCTCCATCAACTTCAGCCGGGGCATCACCAACCCGGAAGCCGTCCAGAAGGCCATCAAGGTGACGGCCGACCCGGCCGTCCCGGTCGAGGGCCACTGGTTCGGCAACGACCGCCTCGACTTCCGCCCCGAGAAGTACTGGGCGGCGGGCACCAAGGTGACCGTCAAGTTCAACCTCGACGGCGTCGAGGGCCGCCCCGGCGTCTACGGCAAGCAGACCCGTACGGTGAAGTTCACCGTCGGCCGCTCGCAGGTCTCCACGGTCGACGCCAAGGCCCACACGATGACGATCGTGAACGACGGCAAGGTCCTCAAGACCATCCCGATCAGCGCGGGCGCGCCCTCGACGACCACGTACAACGGTCAGATGGTCATCAGCGAGAAGTACGAGATCACCCGGATGAACGGCGCCACCGTGGGCTTCGGCGGCGAGTACGACATCAAGGACGTGCCGCACGCGATGCGCCTGTCCAGCTCGGGCACCTTCATCCACGGCAACTACTGGGGCGACCCGTCGGTGTTCGGCTCGACCAACACCAGCCACGGCTGTGTCGGCCTGGAGGACGACCGCGGCGCGGGCAACCCCTCGACCCCGGCGGCCTGGTTCTACAACCACTCGCTGATCGGTGACGTGGTCATCGTCAAGAACTCCAAGGACAAGCAGATCCAGCCCGACAACGGCCTCAACGGCTGGAACCTGTCCTGGGCGGACTGGACGAAGAAGTAACAGGAACAAGCATCCGGCAGGCGCGCCCGGCGCGCCCCGGCCCGACGACGGACCCGGTCGCTGTGACGCACAGCACCGGGTCCGTAGTGGTTAACGCCGATTAACCTGCTGCCATGACTGTGACCCTCGAAGTCTCCGAAGGCGTAGGCACCATCCGCCTGGACCGCCCCCCGATGAACGCCCTGGACATCGCCGTGCAGGACCGGCTGCGCGAGCTCGCCGAGGAGGCGACCCGCCGCGAGGACGTGCGCGCGGTCGTCCTCTACGGAGGCGAGAAGGTGTTCGCGGCCGGCGCGGACATCAAGGAGATGCAGGCGATGGACCACACGGCGATGGTCGTACGGTCCCGAGCCCTGCAGGACTCCTTCACCGCCGTCGCCCGCATCCCCAAGCCGGTCGTCGCGGCGGTCACCGGCTACGCGCTGGGCGGCGGCTGCGAGCTCGCGCTCTGCGCCGACATCCGGATCGCCGCCGACAACGCCAAGCTCGGCCAGCCGGAGATCCTGCTCGGTCTGATCCCGGGCGCGGGCGGCACCCAGCGCCTGTCCCGCCTGATCGGCCCCTCCAAGGCCAAGGACCTCATCTTCACCGGCCGGATGGTCAAGGCCGACGAGGCCCTGGCGCTCGGCCTCGTCGACCGCGTGGTGGCGGCGGACAAGGTGTACGAGGAGGCGCACGCGTGGGCGGCGAAGCTCGCCCAGGGCCCCGCGCTGGCGCTGCGCGCGGCCAAGGAGTGCGTGGACGCGGGTCTGGAGGCGGACATCGAGACCGGGCTCGCCATCGAACGGAACTGGTTCGCGGGCCTGTTCGCGACCGAGGACCGCGAGCGCGGGATGCGCAGCTTCGTCGAGGAGGGCCCGGGCAAGGCCAAGTTCCTCTGAGCGACGGACGGTTGACCGGGCGGCGGGCGTGCGGCCGCGGTGCGGTGGACGGCCTCGCGGACAACGGCCGTCCACCCTGCGGGTGGATTAGCCTGGCCTTAAAGAAACCTTAAGTACGACCGCTTCCGAACGCTTGGTGATCATTCGAGCGCGCGGTGTCATCGCAGGCCGGGGGTGGTCTGCGCGAAGTCGAACGCCCCCGGCATATGCTGAACCAGCCCTGCGGAACCTCGGGTTCCGGGGGCCGTTTTCCCGAGGAACGGCCCCGTGGACCTCTTCGGGCGGCCATGATGGAGCCATGGCGGGGCTGGAGGGTGTGGAACAACCGCGGCAGCGCGGCAGCGCGACCGCGGCTCGGTGGACGCCGGCCGTCGAGGACGAACGGGCGCTCCAGGCACTGGAGTTGTTCGGAAACCCGACGGAAGAAGAGGTGCGGCTGCCGTCCCGCCCCGAGTCGGCCGCCACCGCGAGACGGCTCACGCAGTGCGTGATACTGCGCCAGTGGGGCCTGTCCCCGGCGCTCGCCGAGCAGGCGATCCTGCTCGTCTCCGAACTGGTCGGCAACGCCGTGCGGCACACCGGTGCCCGCGCCTTCGGGCTGCGGATGCTGCGCCGCCGGGGCTGGATCAGGATCGAGGTGCGCGACCCCTCGCGCGGGCTGCCCTGTCTGATGCCGGTCCACGAGATGGACACCAGCGGCCGGGGGCTCTTCCTCGTCGACAAGCTCTCCGACCGCTGGGGCGTCGATCTGCTGCCCCGGGGCAAGACGACATGGTTCGAGATGCGGGTCGCCGACCGCTGAGCCGGCCGCCGAATCGGGCCGCCGGGCCGGGTCGGCGTGGCGTGCTCCGGATGCGCCGAAGCCCCCGTGCGTGCCGGGGTGTGGCGTGGCTGCGGGGGCTTCTGCGGAGCGCCGCCGCGGATCGGAAGGGGTGTGATCCACGGCGACTGAAGACGACCGAGCTCGGGTCAATGAGGGGTCGTGTCTCCGACTATGGCAGACGGGGGGCCTTCACGCCAAAAGTCCTTACTCGGACAAACTTCCACGAACCATCACAGTTTAGCTGTGAATCGTAGGTGAGCTAGAGCACGGACCTTCCAAATGATGAATAGATATCGAACTCGATGGGTATTTCATCGATCCGGAAGAACTCGATCATGGCGTGTCCGGGGCGACCCGCAAAGGTCCTCAATCGGATCAATCATTACGTTCCGCCCCCTGCCGCACTTAAATGTCCATGTGCTGAATCCATTTCCCCGTGGGGTCGACCGCCGCAGCGCACTGCGAGCCGGGGCGGGGGCGGCCGTCGCGGGGGCTCTCGCGGCCGGCTGCTCGGACGACAGGGGCGGCGCGGCCCCGGCGTCCCGCTCGCCCACGCCCGCCGCGTCCCGCGCCTCCGCCCGGCCCGGTACCACCCGCGCCGCGCCCGCGCCCCGCTCGTACCCCGGTCAGCCCGGCCAGATCGACCACGGGCCCCGGGACCGCCCGATGGTCGCGCTCACCTTCCACGGCCAGGGCGACCCCAAGATCGCCAACGCCGTCCTCGCCGAGGCCGAGCGCGGCGGCGCCCATGTCACGGTCCTCGCCGTCGGCAGCTGGCTCGACGAACACCCCGAGATGGCCCGGCGCATCCTCGACGGCGGCCATGACCTCGGCAACCACACCCAGCGCCACATCGACATCTCGGCCCTGCCGGAGCAGGAGGCGTACGCCGAGATCACCGGGTGCGCCGACCGGCTGCGCCGGCTCACCGGTTCCGTCGGGACCTGGTTCCGGCCGTCCCGTACCCAGTACGCGACGCCGCTCGTGCTGAGACTGGCCCGGCGGGCGGGGTACCCGCACGTCCTGTCGTACGACGTCGACTCGCTCGACTTCACCTCGCCCGGCGCCTCGGCCGTGACGCGCAACGTCACCGGGCGGATCCGCAACGGATCCGTGGTGAGTCTGCACTTCGGCTACGCGGACACGGTCGCCGCGCTGCCGGCCCTCCTCGCCGACCTCGACCGCCGCCATCTGCGCGCGGTGACCACCACGGAGTTGCTGACCTGATGCTGACCGCCACCAAGAGGACCGCCGCGCTGCTCGCCGGCCTCCTGCTCGCCGCGCTAGCCGGCTGCTCGTCCGGGGACAAGGGCGGGGACGAGGCTCTGGGCACCAAGGCCGTCGCGCCGCCCGTGCCGAAGAAGGCCGCCGTGCAGGGCCTGCCCGGGATGCCGCCCGTCCTGGACCCCAAGGACGCCTACGCCGCCGACCGGCCGAACGCCCTCCAGCCCGCTGTGAAGAACTTCCTGGACCGCGTCTACGTGCCGAACACCAACTCCAACACGGTCTCGGTGATCGACCCCAAGACGTACAAGGTCATCGAGACCATCCGGGTCGGCCACCAGCCCCAGCACGTGGTCCCGTCCTGGGACATGAAGACGCTGTGGGTCAACAACGACCTCGGGGACAGCCTCACCGCCATCGACCCGGCGACCGGCAAGGCCGGCCGCACGGTCCAGGTCTCCGACCCGTACAACCTCTACTTCACGCCCAACGGCAAGTACGCGGTCGTGATGGCCTCGATGGACCGCGAGCTGGCGTTCCGCGACCCGGTCACCATGAAGCGGGTCAAGACCGTCCCGGTCCACTGCGCGGGCGTCAACCACGCGGACTTCTCCATGGACGGGCGGTACTTCATCGTCTCCTGCGAGTTCTCCGGCGAACTGCTCAAGGTCGACACCGAGAAGATGGAGGTCGTCGCCCACCAGAAGCTGCCGTTCGACGGGGCGATGCCGCAGGACGTCAAGATGTCCCCGGACGGCAAAACGTTTTACGTCGCCGACATGATGGCGCACGGGATGTGGGTCCTGGACGGCGACCGGTTCAGCACGCCGACGCTGCTGCCCACCGGCAAGGGCTGCCACGGCCTCTACATCAGCCGCGACTCCAAGGAGATGTACATCTCCAACCGCGGCGAGGGCTCCATCTCCATCTTCGACTTCGCCCAGAACAAGCTCACCAAGAAATGGCATCTGCCGGACGGCGGCAGCCCCGACATGGGGGGTGTCTCGGCGGACGGCAAGGTCCTGTGGCTGTCGGGCCGTTACGACGGTGAGGTGTACGCGATCGACACCACCACCGGCAAGGAGCTCGCCCGGATCCCGGTCGGCTCCGGCCCGCACGGCCTGGCGGTCTACCCGCAGCCGGGCCGCTACTCACTGGGCCACACCGGCATCTTCCGCTGAGGCGGGGCGCCTTCGCGCCTGCGGCTGCCCCCGGGGATCGCCCGGGGGCAGCCGCATGTCCTCCGCCGCCCCTGGAGGTCACCAGAGGACGGGCAGCCGTTCCGGCAGGCGCTTGATGAAGCCGGTGCGCCACACCAGTTGCCCGGGCGGCACCGCGAGCCGCAGTCCCGGCAGCCGTTCGACCAGGGCGGTGAGCGCGATCTCCGCGTGCGCGCGGCCCAGGCCCGTCGCCGGGCAGAAGTGGCGGCCCGCGCCGAAGGAGAGGTGCGGGTTGTGCTCGCGGTCCAGGTCGAGCCGGTCGGGGTCGGCGAAGACCTCCGGGTCGAAGTTGGCCCCCTCGACCAGGACGAGCACCAACTCGCCCTTGCGCACCAGGACGTCGCCCACCTGGGCGTCCTGGGTCGCCAGCCTCGGCAGGCCGTCGCCGATGGACAGGTTCCAGCGCAGCAGCTCGTCGACGGCCCGGCCGATCCGGTCGGGGTGCTCGCGCAGATACGCGATGAGCTCGGGGCGCTGGAGCAGCGCGAGCACCGCCAGGACCAGGAACGCGGACGTCGAGACGGCGCCCGCGCCGAAGAGCGAGACCGCGACCGTGGCCAGCATCTCGTCGGTCAGATGCGCGGACTCCTCCTCCGTGCGCAGATCGGCGAGCCGGGCGAGCAGGCCCGCGCGCTGGTCCGGCGGCGCGTTCAGCCGGTCGACCATGTACCCGAGGTCCTTGTACCAGTTCAGGCGCGACCCCTCGAAGGAGTGCGGGCTGGTCATGAACGCGATGTCCAGGCCCGACATCAGCCGCCGCCAGTCCGCGAACGGCACCCCGATGACCTTGCAGTGCAGCGCCGCCGAGAAGGGGTCGGCGAACCCCGCCCGGAAGTCCGCCGGAGGCCCCTCGGCGAGCAGTGCGTCGATGAACTCGTCGGCCCGCTCCCGCAGCCACTCGCGCAGGCCGTCGGTGCGCGGGTTGAGCGCCTTCATCACGGCGCCGCGCAGCCCCGCGCTGTTGATGTTGCCCATGTTGTTGACGACTTCCGGCGGAATCGTCAGGGCGTACTGGCGCGGCGCGTCGGGGGCGGCGGTGTCCTTGAGGCTGAACCGGTCGTCCTCCAGGACGCGTTTGGCCAGCGCGTAACTGCTCACCAGCCAGGCGGTGTCGCCGGTCATGGTGCGCACCCGAGCCACCGGCTCCTTCGCGCGCAGCGCGGCGCACTCCTCGGGGAGCACGTCGCCGCGCCGGGCGAGCGGGAAGTCGAGCAGCCGCCGGGTGCCGATGCCGCCCGTGCCGCTCGTGGCGCTGATGCCGCTCATGCCGCGACTCCTTCCGCGGGGACGGGGTGCGGGCGCACGACCGCGTACGCCTGGTTGCGGGAGGCGCGCAGCCCGCCGCCCTTGGCGTAGAGGAGTTCGGTGAGCGGGATCAGCGCGTGGTAGCAGGACACCGAGGAGGGGACGCCGAGAATGCCCGGGGTGTCGAGGAAGAAGGGGAGTTCGGCGGCGATGTAGTCGAGGCAGGCGGACAGCTGCTCCGGGCTCGCCGAGGCCCCGTCCGCCTTTCCGGCGAGGAAGGCGGTGGCCATCTCCTCGCAGCCGGTGCGGAATTCGCGGTCGGTGGCGAGGAAGTGCCTCACCCGGCGGTGCAGCAGGTCGTACACCTGGTTCCCGGCGAACTCCGAGAGCGCGTGCACGCCGACCGGCTGACCCGGCCGGGCCGCCTCCTCGACGCCGCGCACGATGCGCCTGCGGACCGCCTTGAGCTCCTTCGACGCCCGCCGCTCGGCGTGCTCCTCGTCGTAGCCGAACGCGGCGAACATCCTGGCCACATGGCGGTCGGCGTAGACGAGATCGACCCGGTCGAAGCGGGCGGAGGCCCAGCGGACGAGCTCGGCGATGCGGTCCGCGCTGAAGTAGCTGTTGCCCGGGCTCACCCCGATGAGGACGTGGTCACCCTCGTCCCAGATGAACCGGCAGCTGCGGGTGAATGGCTGGAAGGTGAACGTGGTGGTTGCTTCAGTGGTGGCAGTCACTCCTGAATCGCCCCAGCGCCGCGAGTCCCTGGGAGCCCTGTGCTCCCGGTGTGGCGGCGACAGCACGAAGTTATCGCCCGGGTGCGGAGCGTAGGGAAGGGGGTCCCGGTCTTTTGGCGAGAATTCGTCCCCTCGAAACACCGTGGGCGATGTTTGCGGGCGGGGCGACGACCAAGGGTGTCCGTCGACCGGCCGCCGCACCGGGCGGGTCCGGAGCCCGTTAGTCTGACCCCCGTCAAAAACGCACCAAGATAGGGGTGGACCCAGTGGCGGACATCGAAGAGGCCCGCAAGGCGTTCGCGAAGCTCGACGTCAACGGCGACGGTGAGATCACCGCGGCCGAGTACAAGCAGGTCATGGCGCAGCTGGGCGACTACCACGTCACCGAGACCGTGGCCAAGGCGATCATCGCGGCCAAGGACGCCAACGGCGACGGCAAGCTCTCCTTCGAGGAGTTCTGGGCGTCCCTGAACAAGTGACCCCGCCTCGGGCGGGCGGCCCGCTCGATACGTGCCGCCCGCCCGGAATTTCCTCGTGGCCACCCGAGTTGTGGATCTCGCACGCCAACGCAACGACACGGGGAAGGCCAGTTTCATGAAGATCGGCATCATCGGCGCGGGCAACATCGGCGGCAATCTGACCCGCCGTCTCACCGCGCTCGGGCACGACGTGTCCATCGCCAACTCGCGCGGCCCGCACACCCTGACCGCGCTCGCCGAGGAGACCGGGGCCACGCCCGCCGAGGTCACCGAGGTCGCCAAGGGCGCCCGGCTCGTCGTCGTCACCATCCCGGTCAAGAGCGTCCCCGACCTGCCCGCCGGGTTCCTGGACGGCGCCGCCGAGGACGTGGCTGTGCTCGACACCGGCAACTACTACCCCCAGCAGCGCGACGGCCTGATCGCCGAGATCGAGTCGGGGGTGACCGAGAGCCGCTGGACCGAGCGCCAGATCGGCCACGCGGTCGTGAAGGCGTTCAACGGCACGTATGCCGAGGACATCATCGACAAGGCGCTGCCCCAGGGCGACCCCGGCCGTATCGCGCTGCCGGTGGCGGGCGACGACGAGGCCGCCAAGCGGCTGATCCGCGACCTCATCGACGAGCTGGGCTTCGACACGGTGGACGCGGGCGGCATCGACGAGTCCTGGCGCCAGCAGCCGAACACCCCGGTCTACGGGCTGCGGGGCGGCGTCGAGGAGGTCACCAAGGCGCTGGCGGCGGCCTCGCCGGAGCGCACGGCCGACTTCAAGGCGTAACCGCGCAACCGCGTAACCACGCAATACGGCCGGCGGGCGTGCTCCCCAAAGGGCACGCCCGCCGGGTCCCCACGGATCAGCAAGCCATCAGCAGGTGATCCGTGGATGTCTCAGCACTCGATGATGTTGACCGCGAGGCCGCCGCGCGCGGTCTCCTTGTACTTCACCGACATGTCCGCGCCGGTCTCCTTCATGGTCTTGATGACCTTGTCCAGGGAGACCTTGTGGCTGCCGTCGCCGCGCATCGCCATCTTCGCGGCGGTCACGGCCTTCACGGCCGCCATGCCGTTGCGCTCGATGCACGGGATCTGGACCAGACCACCGACGGGGTCGCAGGTCAGGCCGAGGTTGTGCTCCATGCCGATCTCGGCGGCGTTCTCGACCTGCTCGGGGGTGCCGCCCAGGACCTCGGCCAGCGCGCCCGCGGCCATCGAGCAGGCGGAGCCGACCTCGCCCTGGCAGCCGACCTCGGCGCCGGAGATCGAGGCGTTCTCCTTGAAGAGCATGCCGATGGCGCCGGCCGAGAGCAGGAAGCGCACCACGCCCTCGTCGTCGGCGCCGGGCACGAAGTTCATGTAGTAGTGCAGCACGGCCGGGATGATGCCCGCGGCGCCGTTGGTGGGCGCGGTGACCACGCGGCCGCCCGCCGCGTTCTCCTCGTTCACGGCCATCGCGTACAGCGTCGCCCACTCCATCGCGTGCGCGTCCGGGTTGCCCTCGGCGCGCAGCTGGCGGGCGGTGGTGGCGGCGCGGCGGCGGACCTTCAGGCCGCCCGGCAGGATGCCCTCGCGGGACATGCCGCGCGAGACGCACGCCTGCATCACGCGCCAGATCTCCAGGAGCCCGGTGCGGATCTCGTCCTCGGTGCGCCAGGCCTTCTCGTTCTCCAGCATCATCGCGGAGATCGACAGGCCGGTCTCCTTCGCCAGGCGCAGCAGCTCGTCACCGGTGCGGAAGGGGTACTTCAGCACGGTGTCGTCGGGCATGATCGGGTTCTCGCCCGCCACGGCGTCCTCGTCGACGACGAAGCCGCCGCCCACCGAGTAGTACGTCTTCTCCAGGACCAGCGCGCCCTCGCTGTCGTACGCGAAGACCGTCATCCCGTTGGCGTGGTACGGCAGCGCCTTGCGGCGGTGCAGGATCAGGTCCTCGTCGAAGTCGAAGGGGATCTCGTGGGCGCCGAGCAGGTTGATCCGCCCGTCCGCCTTGATCCGCTCGACCTGCTCGTCGGCGCTCTCCACGTCGACCGTGCGCGGCGAGTTGCCCTCCAGGCCCAGCAGGACCGCCTTGGGGGTGCCGTGGCCGTGGCCGGTGGCGCCGAGCGAGCCGTACAGCTCGGCCCGTATCGAGGCGGTGTGGGCCAGCAGGCCCTCGTTCTTCAGGCGGCGCGCGAACATCCGGGCGGCGCGCATCGGGCCGACCGTGTGGGAGCTGGACGGGCCGATGCCGATCGAGAACAGGTCGAAGACCGAGATGGCCACGGGAGGACTCCTTGATGAGGTAGACGCCGTTGTCTGCCGGGGCGGTGCAGAGCGAGCAGGTGGAACGGGCGGTGCAAGGGTTCGGGGCACCGCACTCACTGTCCAGTGTGCGCGGTGCCCCGAAGGTTCGTACGAATAAAAGGGTACGAAACTACTTCAGGCCGGGGTACAGCGGGTGCTTCGCGGCCAGGGCGGAGACCCGGGCTGCGAGAGCGTCCTTGTCGAAGTCCGGCTTCAGGGTCTCGGCGATGATGTCGGCGACCTCACGGAAGTCGTCCGCGCCGAAACCGCGGGTGGCCAGGGCCGGGGTGCCGATCCGCAGGCCCGAGGTGACCATCGGGGGCCGCGGGTCGTTCGGGATGGCGTTCCGGTTGACCGTGATGCCGACCTCGTGGAGGCGGTCCTCGGCCTGCTGGCCGTCGAGCTCGGAGTTGCGCAGGTCCACCAGGACCAGGTGCACGTCCGTGCCGCCGGACAGGACCGAGACACCGTGCGCGGTGACGTCGTCCTGGACCAGGCGCTCGGCCAGGATGCGGGCGCCGTCCAGGGTGCGCTGCTGGCGCTCCTTGAACTCCTCCGAGGCCGCGACCTTGAAGGACACCGCCTTGGCCGCGATCACGTGCTCCAGCGGGCCGCCCTGGAAGCCGGGGAAGACCGCGGAGTTCAGCTTCTTCGCGAAGTCCTTGTTCCGGGCCAGGATGATGCCGCCGCGCGGGCCGCCGAGGGTCTTGTGCGTGGTGGAGGTGACCACGTCCGCGAACGGCACCGGGTTGGGGTGCAGCCCGGCGGCGACCAGACCGGCGAAGTGCGCCATGTCGACCCACAGCAGGGCCTCGACCTCGTCCGCGATGCGGCGGAACTCGGCGAAGTCCAGCTGGCGCGGGTACGCGGACCAGCCCGCGATGATCACCTTGGGGCGGTGCTCCTTGGCCAGGCGCTCGACCTCGGCCATGTCGACCAGACCGGCCTCGTCCACGTGGTACGGGACCACGTTGAACTGCTTGCCGGAGAAGTTCAGCCGCATGCCGTGGGTGAGGTGGCCGCCGTGCGCCAGGTCCAGGCCGAGGATCGTGTCGCCGGGCTGGGCGATCGCGAACAGGGCGGCCTGGTTGGCGGAGGCGCCGGAGTGCGGCTGGACGTTGGCGTACTCCGCGCCGAACAGGTCCTTGACCCGGTCGATAGCGATCTGCTCGGTCACGTCCACGTGCTCGCAGCCACCGTAGTAGCGGCGTCCGGGGTAGCCCTCGGCGTACTTGTTGGTGAGGACCGTGCCCTGGGCCTCCATGACCGCGACCGGAGCGAAGTTCTCCGAGGCGATCATTTCGAGGGTGGACTGCTGACGGTGGAGCTCGGCGTCGACGGCGGCGGCGACGTCCGGGTCCAGCTCATGAAGGGGAGTGTTCAGAAGCGACATCGGAAGATCCCTGGAGGTGGTGGGTCAGCTGGCGAAGTCGGTGTACTCGTCGGCGGAGAGCAGGTCGCCCGGCTCCTCCGCGACGCGCACCTTGAACAGCCAACCGCCCTCGAACGGGGCCGAGTTGACCAGCGAGGGGTCGTCCACGACGTCCTGGTTGGCCGCGACGACCTCGCCCGTCACGGGGGAGTACAGGTCGCTGACCGACTTGGTCGACTCCAGCTCGCCGCAGGTCTCGCCCGCGGTCACCGTGTCACCGACCTCCGGGAGCTGGACGAACACCACGTCACCGAGCGCGTTGGCCGCGTGCTCCGTGATGCCGACCGTCGAGACGCCGTCCTCGGCGCCCGACAGCCACTCGTGCTCCTTGCTGTAGCGCAGCTGCTGGGGGTTGCTCATGACCTGAATTCTCCTGTACGAGGGGGAGTGGTGGTGAACAAGGAAGTCGTGCGGGGCGTGTGCGAGGGGTCACTTCTGGCGCTTGTAGAACGGCAGCGCCACGACCTCGTACGGCTCATGCGTACCGCGAATGTCGACGCCGACACCGGAGGTGCCCGGTTCGGCGTGCGCGGCGTCCACGTACGCCATGGCGATCGGCTTGCCCAGCGTGGGCGAGGGGGCGCCGGAGGTGACCTCGCCGATCACCTGGACGTCGGCTCCGCCCACGGCAACAACGGAGAACCCGGCGCGCGGCACCCGGCGGCCCTCGGCGACCAGGCCGACCAGCTTGCGCGGCGCCTTGGCGGCGGCGCGCTCGGCGGCCGCCTCCAGGGCCGCGCGCCCCACGAAGTCGCCCTCCTTCTCGAACTTCACGACCCGGCCGAGCCCCGCGTCGAACGGGGTCAGCGAGGTGGTCAGCTCGTGCCCGTACAGCGGCATGCCCGCCTCAAGGCGCAGCGTGTCGCGGCAGGACAGGCCGCACGGCACCAGGCCCGCGTCCTTGCCCGCCTCGGTCAGCGCCTGCCACAGCTTCTCGGCGTCGGCCGGGGCCACGAAGAGCTCGAAGCCGTCCTCACCGGTGTACCCCGTACGGGCGATCAGCGCCGGGACACCGGCGACGGTGCCGGGCAGGCCCGCGTAGTACTTCAGACCGTCCAGGTCGGCGTCGGTGACGGCCTTCAGGATGCCGGGGGACTCGGGGCCCTGCACGGCGATCAGCGCGTAGTTGTCGCGGTCGTCGCGCACCTCGGCGTCGAACCCGGCCGCGCGCTCGGTGACCGCGTCCAGGACGACCTGGGCGTTGCCCGCGTTGGCCACGACCATGTACTCGTGCTCGCCGAGGCGGTAGACGATCAGGTCGTCCACGATGCCGCCGTCCTCCTGGCAGATCATCGTGTAGCGGGCGCGGCCGACGCCGATGGTGCCCATGTTGCCGACCAGCGCGTAGTCCAGGGCCTTGACGGCCTCGGGGCCGGTGACGGTGATCTCGCCCATGTGGGAGAGGTCGAAGAGACCGGCCTTGGTGCGTACGGCGGTGTGCTCGTCGCGCTCGCTGCCGTACCGCAGCGGCATGTCCCAGCCCGCGAAGTCGGTCATGGTCGCGCCCAGCGAACGGTGCAGCGTGTCGAGGGCGGTGAGACGGGGGTTGCTCATGAGGGTGTGGCTCCCAGGGCATGACGGCGAGGACGATCCTCCCCATCTGTCATCGGAACCTGAGAGGTTCGCCGGGAGACCCGGCTTGCACCTTGGGTGGGACCGCCCCGTCCGTGGACGTGCGGCCCGCTTTTCAGATCTGCCTCATCCACGCGGTACGGGGCCTGAGAGATTCAAGGGAGGGACTTGCTCCTTCGGCGCCCCAGCGCAACACATCTGGGGACTCTCCCGCGCGGATTCAAGCGGCCGGTATGCAGTTGGCGCGCACATCATTGCACGCATCCCCCGACCGGCAAATCGCCTGCGTCGCATTACCGGTTCTTTACACTGCGTGGGCAGGGTCCGTACGACCCCGCGGGGGGAGGCTCGATGAAGGTGCACAGGCAGGCGGCGGCGCAGGGGTACGCGGCCCAGTGCTCGGCGCAGCGCTCGGCGGAGCGCTCGGCCGTGCCCGCGCGGATGCCGGTGGTCTCGGATCTGCGCGGGCGCGGCGGGCGGACCCCGCACACGCTGTCGTTCGCGGCCGGGGACGTGGTGGTGGTCTCCGGGCTGCCCGGCAGCGGCAAGACGACACTGCTGCGCCGGGCCGCCGCGGGCCTCGGCATCGACTCCCAGGACACCCGCCGGGCCTGGGAGGCCCGGATGGGCCCGGTGCCGTACGTGCTGTACCGCCCGGTCGTACGGGTCGCCCACTTCCTGCGGACGCACTGGGCGCTGCGCACGGGCGCGAGCCTGGTCGTCCACGACTGCGGCACGCACGCGTGGGTGCGGTGGTCGCTGGCCCGGGGCGCGGCGCGCGGCGGCCGCGCGCTCCATCTGGTGCTGCTCGACGTCCCGCCGGAGCTCGCCCTTGAGGGCCAGCGCTCCCGTGGCCGCAAGGTCTCCGCGTACGCCTTCGCCCGCCACCGCAGGGCGGTGCCGCGCCTGATAGACGAGGTGGCGGCGGGGCGCCTGCCGCGCGGGGTGGCGTCGGCGGTGCTGCTCGACCGGCAGGCGGCGCAGACGGTGACCCGGATCGCTTTCGGGGCGAGCCCCGGCCAACGCTAAGGTTTCCATACGGGGGACCCGTACCCCCATCTTGAGGGGCGCGGGGCTGTGACATTTGCGGCTCTGCCGCGTTGGGGGTCCCCCCTGCTCCTTGAGAGCTCGGGGGCGCGACCAGCCACAGACGGCTCGCAGACGAAGGACAACGGCACATGGATTTCCCGCGGCACGCGGTCCCGCACCCCCACGGTGGTGGCGGCTGGCCGGGCAACGAGCTGGAGGAGGCCCTGGCGGCGGCCCTGGGCAACCCCGCGGCGGGCCCGAGGCTGATAGAGGTCCTGGGGCGCAACCCGGTCTGGGTCCCGCTCCCCAACGGCGGCAGCCAGGACAGCCGCGACCTCGACCTCCCCACGATGGAGATCGACGGCGCCGCCTATGTCCCGGTCTACAGCTCCGAGCAGCAGTTCCTCCAGTGCGTCGGTCCCCATATGTCGTTCGCGATCGCGCCCGCCGTGGAGTTCGCCCGCGGGCTGCCCCCGCAGCTGGGCATCGCGGTGAACCCGGAGGGCGCGGTCGGGGTGCCCCTGCCGCCGCCCGCCGTCGCCGAGCTGTGCCGCACCGGGCGCACCGCGCTGGACGGCCCCGCCACCGGCGGCCGGGTGCGGCTCTTCGAGCCGGACTGGCAGGAGGAGCCGGTCGACTTCCTGGCCGCCGCCGCCGGTGAGTTCGAGGCGACCGGGGTGGTGCGCACCGCCCGCCGCGCGCTCGCCTCCATCGAGGGCGACGAGCCGGTCCTGTTCATCGGCGTCGAGTTCTCCACCTGGGACGGGGCGGGCCGAGGCGCCCCCATGGAGGCGCTGGGCCGGGCGCTGGGCCGGGTCCCGGTGGGCTGGCCGGTGAACCTGGTCCTGCTCGACGTGGCCCAGGACCCGGTCGGCGACTGGATGCGGGACCGGGTGCGCCCCTTCTACACCCGGGCCACGGCCCAGTAGTCCCGCATAAGCTGGTTTCATAATCCGTAGACCCCCACGGCGGCACGCCTGTGTACCGGCGGCGCGGGGGACCGAAGAGGGGCGGGACCCAGGGTGAGTGCGTCAGGCACCGCGGCGGCCGGGCAGGTCGAGCACATGCTGCGCCAGGTGGCCCCCGGACGCTACGACGCGTACGAGGCGCTGCTGCACGCCCTCGCCGACCCGTCCGCCGGCCGGCTCTGGATGCTGCTCTGGCACGGCCGGGCCGGCGCCCCCGACGCCCAGTACGGGAACATGGAGGTCGACGGGATCGCGTACGCGCCCTGTGTGACCTCCGCCCAGGAGCTCGCCGCCAGCGGCTGGAACCGGGAGCACGAGGTGGTCACCGGCCGCGACATCGCGCGCGCTCTCTACCCCGACCGGTACGGGATCTGGCTGAATCCGCACGCCCCCGGCGGCGGCGTCGGCATCCCCTGGCCGGATCTGCGCCGGATCGCCACCGGGCTCGACCGGATGCCCGCGGGCCCGCTGCGCATGTCCGAACCGGTCGTGGACATCCCGCAGTTCTACGCCCTGCTCGCGCAGAACGCGCACCACACCCCGGCCGTGCGCTCGCTGCGGCGGGCCTGGGTGCAGCCCGCGATCGGTGCGCCCTATCTGGCCATCGGTCTCGATCTCTACGACACCGGGCGGCAGTCCGTGGACGCGGTGCGCGCCATGATGCAGCAGTCCGTGGCCGCCGTGCCGGACGGGCTGCCGGTCTCCACGGTCGCGATGTCGGACGAGTACGACCCGGTCGGGATGTGGCTGCGCGCCCACTCGCGCCCGTTCTACGACCGCGAGGCGCACGCCGCCCCGGCGGCTCCCACCGGCGGATACGGCTACCCGCCGGCCGCCCCGCGCGCCTACTGACGTACGCGCCCGCCTGCTGACGTACCCACCTCGCGTACGCACGCGTCCGTCTCGCGCGTCCACCGACGCACCCGCCCTCGCGCCTACTGGCGGTAACCGCCCCACGCGCCCGCGGATGTCACTCCTCTCTCTCCCGCACCACCCCTCTTCATTTCTCGCGTCCCCGCGCCTCCTTCAAAAGCGCCGGACAATTCCCTCATCCGCCTTTCTATCCGAGGCGATGGCCCCCCTTGCTCCGGCATTGCACTCAATTACGCTCGTCTTCAAGGGAGTTGGGTGACATGACCGTTCTGGTCGCTTAGTGACCGACTGGTCCGCTCAGACGATCACGGCGTTCGGATAACGGAAACCGTTTGACCGCATCACGTTTAGGCAACCATTCCCCGCCAGGTCTGGCGGGTGATCGCAAACGCGTTGAAGACTCCCGGCTAACAGAGGGCCGGTTGGCCCGTCGCAGCATCACCGCACCACCTGATGGAACAAGCCGCCACAGCGGCTGGTACGGGCCGGCCACCGCCGGCCGGGAGGGGTCAGAGGCACTGTGACCGCACCGCTAGAGACCACCGGATCGGCTGCCGAGGTGCCGCCGGAGGCAGTACTCACGGGGGCCAAGCAGAGCCAGATCGAAGGCCGTTCACTCGGACAGATCGCCTGGACGCGCTTCAAGCGCGACAAACTGGCCGTCGCGGGTGGGGTGGTCGTCGTCCTGCTCATCCTGCTGGCCGTTCTCTCCAAGCCCATCCAGTGGGCGTTCGGGCTCGACCCGAACGAGTTCCACCAGGAGCTGATCGACCCGGCCCTCCTGGCGCCCAAGGGCGCCTGGGGCGGCATGAGTTGGGAGCACCCGCTGGGTGTCGACCCGCAGTACGGACGCGACATCCTCTCTCGGATCATCGAGGGATCCTGGGTGTCGCTGCTCGTCGCGGGCGGCGCCACGCTGCTCTCGGTCGTCATCGGCGTGATCATGGGTGTCACGGCAGGCTTCTACGGCGGCTGGGCGGACTCCCTGATCAGCCGCGCGATGGACGTCTTCCTGGCGTTCCCGCTCCTGCTCTTCGCCATCTCCATCTCCGCGTCCCTGCAGGACGGGGCGTTCGGAATGAGCGGGCTGCCACTGAGGATCAGCGTGCTGATCTTCGTGATCGGCTTCTTCAGCTGGCCGTACATGGGACGTATCGTCCGGGCCCAGACGCTCAGCCTGCGTGAACGCGAGTTCGTCGAGGCCGCCAGGAGCCTCGGCGCCCGCGGTCCGTTCATCCTGATCCGGGAGCTGCTGCCGAACCTGATCGCCCCGATCCTGGTCTACGCCACGCTCCTGATCCCCACGAACATCCTGTTCGAGGCCGGACTCAGCTTCCTCGGCGTCGGCATCTCGCCGCCGCAGGCCAGCTGGGGCGGAATGCTCTCCACCGCGACCGACCTCTACGAGGCGGACCCGCAGTACATGATCGTGCCGGGCCTGGCGATCTTCATCACGGTCCTGGCGTTCAACCTGCTGGGCGACGGGCTGCGAGACGCCCTCGACCCGCGCAGCAAGTAAGCACGCGGCACAGTCACATGCTCATGTCCGCCGCAACCATCCATAGAGGGGGCATTCCTCCGGTGAAGTCAAGAAAAGCGACCCTTGTGATCGCCACTGCCGTGGCGCTGACCCTTGGTCTGTCCGCGTGCAACGACTCCAAGAGCGACAAGGGCGACGGGAAGAAGAGCGTCACCGACGCCGCCCTGAGCTCCATCGTCAACAAGTCCGACAAGAAGGGGGGCACGGCCACCTACGCGATGTCGGACGTGCCGGACTCCCTGGACCCGGGCAACACGTACTACGGCTGGGTGCAGAACTTCTCCCGGCTGTACGGCCGCACCCTCACCTCGTTCAAGCCGGCCGCCGGCAAGGACGGCCTGACCGTGGTCCCGGACCTCGCGGAGTCGCTCGGCAAGGCCAGCCCCGACGCGAAGACCTGGACGTACACCCTGAAGAAGGGTCTGAAGTTCGAGGACGGCACGCCGATCACCTCGAAGGACGTCAAGTACGCCGTCGAGCGCTCGAACTTCGCCCCCGAGGCGCTGTCCAACGGCCCGACCTACTTCAAGTCCCACCTGGAGGGTGGCGACAAGTACCAGGGTCCGTACAAGGACAAGAACCCGAACGGCATCGCGTCGATCGAGACCCCGGACGACACCACCATCGTCTTCAAGCTGAAGGACGCCTTCGCGGACTTCGACTACCTCGCGACCTTCTCGCAGACGGCCCCCGTGCCGCAGTCGAAGGACAAGGGCGCGGCGTACGTCCAGCACATCGTCTCCTCCGGCCCGTACAAGTTCGAGTCGTACGAGGAGGGCAAGAGCGCGACCCTCGTCCGCAACCCGCAGTGGGACCCGAAGACCGACCCGATCCGCCCGGCCCTGCCGGACAAGATCAACATCCGGTTCAAGGTCAACGCGGTCACGGTCGACAACGACCTGCTCGCCGACAACCTGACGGTCGACGCGGCCGGTACCGGTGTCTCCCCGCAGACCCAGCCGAAGGTGCTCCAGAGCGCCAAGTACAAGTCGCAGACGGACGGTTCGTACGCCGGCGCGACCTCGTACATCGGTCTGAACGTGAACGTCGCGCCGTTCGACAACATCCACTGCCGCAAGGCCGTCCAGTGGGGCATCGACAAGGCGTCGATCCAGGCCGCGGCCGGTGGCGCGCCCAAGGGTGACGTCGCCACCACGCTGCTGCCGCCGACCGTCAACGGGTACAGCAAGTTCAACCTGTACGAGACCCCCGGTGACAAGGGCGACGAGGCCAAGGCCAAGGACGAGCTCAAGCAGTGCGGTCAGCCGAACGGCTTCACGACCAGCCTGACCGCTCGCTCGGACCGCCCGTCCGAGATGTCGATGGCGACCGCTGTTCAGGCGTCGCTGAAGAAGATCGGCATCAACATGGACATCAAGTCCTTCCCCGCGGGCAAGTACTTCCAGAACTTCGCCGGCAACCCGCAGTACGTGCACGACCACAAGCTCGGCATGATCATGACCGCGTGGGGTGCCGACTGGCCGACCGGCTTCGGCTTCCTGGACCAGGTCGTCAACGGTGCGGCCATCAAGCCGTCCGGTGGCAACAACGTCCAGGAGCTGAACGACCCGGCGATCAACAAGGCGCTGAACGACGCCATCGCCAACACGGACAAGACCGCCCGTGAGAAGGCCTGGGGCGACATCGACAAGATGGTCGCCGAGAACGCCTCCGCCGTTCCGCTGATCTACCGCAAGAACCTGCTGTTCCGCCCGACGTCGGCCACCAACGTCACCGTCACCCAGGCGTACCTCGGTATGTACGACTACCTGCTGATGGGTTCCTCCAAGTAAGTAAGCGGCTGAACACCCGAGTTCTTTTGAAAGGCAGGTGAAGGCACCGGTGCCCGCCGGGTCGGGAGACCCCCGGCCGGGCGGGCACCGGTTGCCGGACAGCTGTGGCTGCGTACATCATCCGACGCGTTTTCGGCGCGGTGCTCCTGCTGCTGATCGTCAGCGCGGTCACCTTCGCGATTTACTTCCTGGTGCCCCGGCTCGCCGGCCAGACGATGGACCAGCTGGCCGCCCAGTACGTGGGCAAGGACGCCAATGCCAGTGCGATCGCAGCGGTGAAGAAGAACCTCGGGTTCGATCAACCGCTCTACACCCAGTACTGGCACTTCATCAAGCAGATCTTCGTCGGCGCGACCTACAAGTTCGGTCCCGACGCCTCGGTCTGCAACGCCCCCTGCTTCGGCTACTCGTTCAAGAACCACGTCGAGGTCTGGCCGCAGCTGACCGCGCGTATCCCGGTCACCTTCTCGCTCGCCATCGGTGCGGCCGTCATCTGGCTGGTCTCCGGTGTGGGCGTGGGTGTGGTCTCCGCCCTCAAGCGCGGATCACTCCTGGACCGGTTCTTCATGGGCGTCGCCCTGGCCGGCGTCTCCCTCCCGATCTTCTTCACCGGAATGCTCTTCCTGGGGCTGTTCACGGTCCAATGGCCGATCTGGTCCGGCGTGAACTACGTACCGTTCACGGACAATCCGGCCGACTGGGCATGGAACCTGCTGATCCCCTGGTGCAGCCTCGCCTTCCTCTACTCCGCGCTCTACGCCCGGCTCACCCGGGCCGGAATGCTGGAGACCATGGGGGAGGACTACATCCGCACCGCCCGCGCCAAGGGCCTGCGGGAGCGGACCGTCATCGGCAAGCACGGCCTGCGCGCCGCGCTCACCCCGATCGTCACCATCTTCGGCATGGACTTCGGCCTGCTGATCGGCGGCGCCGTCATCACCGAGCAGGTCTTCTCCTTCCAGGGCCTCGGCTTCTACGCGGTCGACGGCGTCCGGAACAACGACCTCCCGGTCGTCATGGGAGTGACCCTGGTCGCCGCCTTCTTCATCGTTCTCTGCAATCTGCTGGTGGACCTGGTGTACGCCGCGATCGACCCCAGGGTGAGGCTCTCGTGAGCGACCTGAACAAGACCGGCGCCGCCGTGGGCGAGCCCGTGGCCGAGCGTCCCGCCGACGCGGGTGACGCGTTCCTGTCCGTACGGGACCTGCGCATCCACTTCGACACCGACGACGGCCTGGTCAAGTCCGTCGACGGGGTCAGCTTCGACATCAAGCCCGGCCAGACCCTCGGCATCGTGGGCGAGTCCGGCTCCGGCAAGTCGGTGACCTCGCTCGGCGTGATGGGGCTGCACCGCAGCACCAACGCCAAGATCTCCGGCGAGGTCTGGCTGGACGGCGAGGAGCTGATCGGCGCCGACGCCGACCACGTGCGGCGGCTGCGCGGCCGGAAGATGGCGATGATCTTCCAGGACCCGCTCTCCGCGATGCACCCGTACTACTCGGTCGGCGCGCAGATCGTGGAGGCCTACCGGGTCCACAACGAGGTCACCAAGAAGGTCGCCCGCACCCGCGCCATCGAGATGCTCGACCGGGTCGGCATCCCCGAGCCCGGCAAGCGCGTGGACTCCTACCCGCACGAGTTCTCCGGCGGTATGCGCCAGCGCGCGATGATCGCGATGGCGCTGGTCAACAACCCCGAGCTCCTGATCGCGGACGAGCCGACCACCGCCCTGGACGTCACCGTCCAGGCGCAGATCCTGGACCTGATCCGGGATCTGCAGAAGGAGTTCGGCTCCGCCGTCATCATGATCACGCACGACCTGGGCGTCGTCGCCGAGATGGCGGACCACCTCCTGGTCATGTACGGCGGCCGGTGCATCGAGCGGGGACCCGCCGAACAGGTCTTCTACGAGCCCCAGCACCCCTACACCTGGGGCCTGTTGGGCTCCATGCCGCGCATCGACCGGGAGGAGACGGACCGGCTGATCCCGGTCAAGGGCTCCCCGCCGTCCCTGATCAACGTGCCGTCCGGCTGCGCCTTCAACCCGCGCTGCCCGTACGCGGACATCCCCAAGGACGACGTCACGCGCACCGTGCGTCCCGAGCTCAAGCAGTGGGACGACACCGAGGGGCACTTCTCGGCCTGCCATATGTCGCAGGAGGAGCGGACCCGTATCTGGACCGAAGAGATTGCGCCGAAGCTGTGAGCGAGAGCAAGCCCGCCGAGGGCACTGAGGGCACTGAGGGCACCAAGGTCACCGACAAGGCGATCCCGGCGCAGTCGGCCGCCTCGCCCGAGCCGCTTCTCAAGGTGGAAGGGCTCGTCAAGCACTTCCCCATCAAGAAGGGGCTGTTCGGGCGGCAGAGCGGCGCGGTCAAGGCGGTCGACGGCATCTCGTTCGACGTGCTGCCGGGCGAGACCCTGGGCGTCGTCGGTGAGTCCGGCTGCGGCAAGTCGACGATGGGCCGGCTGGTGACGCGGCTGCTCGAACCGACCGGCGGCAAGGTCGAGTTCCAGGGCAACGACATCACGCACATGTCGGCCGGGCAGATGCGTCCGCTCCGCCGCGACATGCAGATGATCTTCCAGGACCCGTACGGCTCGCTCAACCCGCGCCACACCATCGGCGGGATCGTCTCCACCCCGTTCCGGCTCCAGGGCGTCACGCCCGAGGGCGGGGTGAAGAAGGAGGTCCAGCGGCTGATGGAGCTGGTGGGCCTCAACCCCGAGCACTACAACCGCTATCCGCACGAGTTCTCCGGCGGCCAGCGCCAGCGCATCGGCATCGCCCGCGCGCTCGCGCTCAACCCGAAGCTGGTCGTGGCGGACGAGCCGGTCTCCGCGCTCGACGTGTCGATCCAGGCGCAGGTGGTCAACCTCCTGGACGACCTCCAGAGCGAGCTGGGCCTCACGTACGTGATCATCGCCCACGACCTGTCGGTGATCCGGCACGTCTCGGACCGGATCGCGGTGATGTACCTCGGCAAGATCGTGGAGCTCGCCGACCGCAAGTCGCTGTACTCGGCGCCCATGCACCCGTACACCAAGGCGCTGCTCTCGGCCGTGCCGGTGCCGGACCCCAAGCGCAAGGGCCTCAAGAGCGAGCGGATCCTGCTCAAGGGGGATGTCCCCTCGCCGATCTCGCCGCCCAGCGGCTGCCGCTTCCACACCCGGTGCTGGAAGGCGACGGAGGTCTGCAAGACGCAGGAGCCGCCGCTGATCGCGCTGAAGACCGGCCACCAGGTGGCCTGCCACCACCCGGAGAACGCACCGGACCAGGCCCCGGGCGAGACGGTGCTGGCGTCGGCGCGGGATTCGGCGCAGCTGGTGTCGACGGCCAAGGACGAGGCTCCCGCTGACGCGGCTTCTGCCGAGGCGGCTCCCGCTGAGGTGGCGGAGACCGAGGCGGCAGCGGCCGCCGACGCCGAGACGGAAGCCGTTGCCGACGCCGAGACGGAAGCCGTTGCCGACGCCGAGTCGGAGGCGGCTGGTACCGCCGAGCCGGTGGCCGAAACCGGACCGGACTCCGCCGCTCAGGAGTCAACCGACAAGTAAGGCATGACAGTTCGGCAAAGTCATGTTCATGTCGAAACGGGAGAGTGCAGAGTCTGCGTGTCCGTATCAACGGAAACGCGTTCGAAGGGCAGACTCATGGCACTCTCCCGTTCGGCCCGTCGCACCTCCAGACTGCTCGCCCTCGCCACCGCGGCGGCATCGGCCTTCACCATCGCCGCCGCACCGGGTGGCGGCTCGCCCGGCGCCCCCGGCATCGGCGACCCGTACTTCCCCAACCTCGGCAACGGCGGCTTCGACGCCCTCCACTACGACCTCGGCGTCAGCTACCACCCCGACTCCGGGCGGCTCGACGGGCGTACGACCCTCACGGCCCGCGCCACCCAGACACTGACCAGCTTCGACCTCGATCTGCAGAAGCTCACCGTGGACGCGATACGGGTGGACGGCAGACCTGCCGACTTCACGCGCGACGGCGACGAGATCGTCATCACGCCCCGTCATAAGCTGCGCAAGGGCCATGAGTTCGAGGTCACCGTCGTCTACGGCGGGGTGCCGATGCCGCTCAACGGCCCCATCGTCTTCGGCTCCGACTACGGCTGGATGAAGACCAAGGACGGTGTGTTCGTCGCCTGCGAGCCCAACGCCGCCTCCACCTGGTTCCCCTCCAGCGACCACCCCGCCGACAAGGCCACGTACGACATCCGTATCGACGCGCCCAAGGGCCTGACCGGCGTCTCCAACGGCAAGCTCGTCTCCTCGTACGACAAGGGCGGCCGCTCGTACTTCCACTGGCGCGAGAGCAAGCCGATGGCGACGTATCTGGCGACCGCGACCATCGGCAAGTTCGATGTGCGGACCGGCAGGACACCTGCCGGGACGCCGATCTATGTGGCCATCGACCCGGTGCTCAAGGGGCAGAACAAGGTCGATGTGTACGCGGTGACGGCCGAGGCGACCGATTACTGGTCCAAGCTCTTCGGCCCGTACCCCTTCGAGGAGACCGGCGCGATCGTCGACGACATGCCGCAGGCGGGCTTCTCCCTGGAGGTCCAGTCCAAGCCGGCGTACTCGGCGGTGCGCAACGAGACGACCATCGTCCATGAGCTCGCCCACCAGTGGTTCGGCGATTCCGTCTCGGTGGCCCAGTGGAAGGACATCTGGCTCAACGAGGGCTTCGCGAGCTACGCGCAGTGGCTGTGGGAGGAGCACAAGGGGCGGGGGACCGCCCATGACCTGGCCCGCGCCTACTACAACCGGGTGCCGGCCACGGACGCGTTCTGGCAGCGGGAGGTCGCGGACCCGCAGCGCGACACGATGTTCGACTCGGCCGTCTACCGGCGCGGCGCGCTGACCCTCCAGGTGCTGCGCGAGCGCATCGGCGACGACGCGTTCTTCAAGCTGCTGCCCGCGTGGACCACACTGCACCGGTACGGCAACGCGAACACGGCCCAGTTCGTGAAGCTGGCCGAGAAGATCTCGGGGCAGCGGCTCGGCGACCTGTTCCAGAAGTGGATCTACACGACCGGCAAGCCGGCCTGGTAGGAGAGCGGGAGCACCCGATGTGTGCGAGCGGGGAACACGTGTCGGGGTAAAAATATCGGGTGCTCCACGAACTGTTCACCCCCTCCGTCCAGCATGCCCTCGACCTCGTCGGGATCTTCGTCTTCGCGATCTCCGGCGCGCTGCTCGCCGTACGCAAGAACTTCGACGTGTTCGGCATCGCGGTACTGGCCGAGGTCACCGCGCTGGGCGGAGGGCTGTTCCGCGACCTGATCATCGGCGCGGTGCCGCCTGCCGCGTTCAGCGATCTCGGCTACTTCCTCACCCCGCTGTTCGCCGCCGCCCTGGTCTTCTTCCTTCACCCGGAGGTCGAGCGCACCCAGAACGCGGTCAACGTCTTCGACGCGGCGGGCCTGGGCCTGTTCTGTGTCACGGGTACGACCAAGGCGTACGACTACGGGCTCGGGCTCACCTCGTCCGCGACGCTGGGTCTCGCGACGGCGGTCGGCGGCGGCGTCCTGCGCGACATCCTGGCCAACGAGGTTCCCTCGCTGCTGCGCTGGGACCGCGATCTGTACGCGGTCCCGGCGATCGTGGGCGCCACGATCGTGGCGCTGTGCATCCGCTTCGACGCCCTGAACGCGGCGACCAGCGGCGTCGCCATCGTCACCGCGTTCTCGCTGCGGCTCGCGGCGATGCGCTACCACTGGCGGGCGCCGAGGGCGTGGAACCGCAGGAGCGCGGCGGCGGAGGAGGGGTAGGGCGGAGGGCTCCGGGTGGCCTCGCGACGGGCCCCGGATGGGCCTCGCGACGGGCCCCGCATGGGCCTCGCGGTGACCTCGAAAGAAAAGCTACCGCTCAGTAACGTAACCGTGTACCGTACGCCGCATGGCACAGGCAACGATCGGGGACAGCGAGTTCGACCGGGACACCGCAGTCATCCCGCGTGAAGACGAAGAAGGCGTCTACGACGCCCACCTCTCCGCCGGCTGGACGATCATCCAGGCCGTCAACGGCGGCTACCTGCTCGCACTGCTCGGCCGCACACTCGGCCAGGCGCTCCCGCACCCGGACCCGTTCAGCGTGACGGCGCACTACCTCACGCCGTCCGCCCCCGGCCCGGCCGTCGTGCGCACCCAGCGCGTACGCACCGGCCGCACGCTCTCCACCGGCCAGGCGTCGCTCTTCCAGTTCGACGAGAACGGCGCCGAGGTCGAGCGGATCCGCGTCCTCGCCTCCTACGGCGACCTGGACGCGCTCCCCGACGACGTGCGCACCACCGCCAAGCCGCCCGCGATCCCGCCGCTCGAACACTGCCTCGGCCCGGCCGACGGCCCGGCGCCGATCCCCGGCAGCTCGGCGATCACCGACCGCCTGATGCTGAAGCTCGACCCGACGACGCTCGGCTGGGCGGTCGGCGCGCCCTCCGGCAAGGGGGAGATGCGCGGCTGGTTCGGCCTGGCCGACGGGCGTGACGCCGACCCGTACTCGTTGCTGCTCGCGGTCGACGCACTGCCGCCCACCGCGTTCGAGATGGGCCTGACCGGCTGGACCCCGACGGTCGAACTCACCGCCCACATCCGCTGCCGCCCGGCGCCCGGACCCCTGCGTGTCTCCATCACCACCCGCAACCTGGCGGGCGGCTTCCTGGAGGAGGACGCGGAAGTCTGGGACACCGCGGACCGGCTGGTCGCCCAGTCCCGCCAACTGGCGCGGGCGCAGCGGTAGCCCTCCGGGGGGCGTGGTTTTCGGCTGCGGACCGTGTGTGGCTGGTCGCGCAGTTCCCCGCGCCCCTCAGATGGGCCCTTCGGGCCCCCTCAGGGGCGCGGGGAACTGCGCGACCAGCCACAATGGACCCGCAGCCGACCAGCGTGCTCAATCCAGCCAGTGCCGACGCCCCAGCGTCACCAACCGCAACTGCCGCCGCGCGGTGGCGATCACCGCCTCCTCGGCCCGGCGAGCCGCGACCTCGCTGTCGCACGAGGCTCCGGCCTCAAGGATCGTGGACGCGGTCACCACCATGTGATCCACGTACACACCCGCCAGCATCCGCAGATCCTCCGCACTCCACCCCACCGACTCCGGATCCGCCCCCAGCGCCGCCGCGACCTCATCGGCGAACCGGCGCAGCTGGACGCCGATGGCCTCCCGTACCGGCGCGACCCCGCCGTGCCGCTCCCGCGCGATGAAGCGGACATGCGCCGGGTGCGCGCGTACATGCGCGGCGATCAGATCCACGGCCCGGTCGATGCGCTCCTCGCTCCCCCCGGTCGTCACGATCGCCGCCCGGATCGTCTCGTGCAGACTGCCCAGCGCCTCCTCGACGAGGGCGACGCCGAGGTCGGCGGTGTCCTTGAAGTGCCGGTAGAACGCGGCGGGGGCGACCCCCACGGCCCGGGTCACCTCGCGCAACCCCAGGCTGCTGAGGCTCTGGTGCTCCAGCAGCCCGAGCGCCGCGTCCAGGAGCGCCTGACGGGTCTTCTGCTTCTGGGCCTGCCGGATCCCGAGAGTGTGGCTCATACCACTCAGTAAACAGCTGTTCGCCCAATTTGAAAAGGCTAGACTGAGGAGTCAGTGAACAGTCGTACTCTGAAATCGACTTGAGAGGCACGTCATGCTTTTCCTCGTCGCAGCCCTCCTCCTGCTGGGGGTCGTGCTGGGCTCAGCGGCGCACCTTCCGCTCCCGGTCACCCTGGTCGCCGCCGGCGCCATCGGCCTCTGGCTGCTCGTCTTCGCCGTACGTGAACGCCTCGCCTCGCACCGGAGGGCCTGACCATGGAACTCGTCCTGAACCGCCGCCGCGCCCGCGACAAGGACGCCGACGGTATGGCCGTCGCCGCCTTCGTCCTCGGTCTGCTCGGGCTGCTCGTCATGAACATCGTGCTCGGCCCGATGGCCATCGTGCTGGCCGGACTCGCCCTGCGCTACGGCACCGCACGGCGCGGCCGCGCCTGGCTCGGCCTGGCCCTCGGCGTCGCCGATCTCGCGGTGCTCGCGGGTCTGGTCATGGCCGACGGAACCGTCTCCTGGGGGCTCGGCGGCTGAGAGCCCGTGAGCTGGGAGGCCCTCGGGAGCGCTTAGGGAGTGCCTGGGAGGTGCCTGGGGAGTGCCTGGGGATCCTCTCGGGAGCCCTTCCAGGGGGCTCGGGGCCGGGGTGCGCTCCGGGTGGCTCGTAGAATCGGGCCCACCATGGCTTACCTCGACCACGCCGCGACCACGCCCATGCTCCCCGAGGCGGTCCGGGCGATGACCGCCCAGTTGGCCGTCACCGGCAACGCGTCCTCGCTGCACGCCGCCGGACGCCGGGCCCGCCGCAGCGCCGAGGAGGCCCGCGAGGAACTCGCCGAGGCACTCGGCGCGCGCCCCAGCGAGGTCGTCTTCACGGCCGGCGGCACCGAGGCCGACAACCTCGCCGTCAAGGGCCTGTACTGGGCCCGCCGCGACGCCGACCCGCGCCGGGTCCGCGTCCTGGCCAGCCCCGTCGAGCACCACGCCGTACTCGACGCGGTCGACTGGCTCGCCGGGCACGAGGGCGCCACCGTCGAGTACCTGCCGGTGGACTCGTACGGACGGGTGCACCCGGCGGCGCTGCGCGAGGCGATCGAGCGCGACCCCTCCGACGTGGCCCTGGCCACCGTCATGTGGGCCAACAACGAGATCGGCACGGTCCAGCCGGTACGCGAACTCGCCGATGTGGCCCGGGAGTTCGACATCCCGCTGCACGCGGACGCGGTCCAGGCGGTCGGCCAGCTCGACGTGGACTTCGCGGCGTCCGGCCTCGCGGCCATGACCGTGTCGGGCCACAAGATCGGCGGCCCGTACGGCATCGGCGCCCTGCTCCTCGGCCGTGAGTACACCCCCGTCCCCGTGCTGCACGGCGGCGGCCAGGAGCGCCATGTCCGCTCCGGCACGCTCGACGTCCCGGCGATCGCCGCGTTCGCCGTGGCGGGGCGGCTGGCCGCCGAGCGCCGCGCCGACTTCGCCCGCGAGGTCGGCGGCCTGCGCGACGCCCTGGTCGACGCGGTCCGCACGGCGGTCCCGGACGCGATCCTCGGCGGCGACCCGGCCCCCGGCGGCCGCCTCCCCGCCAACGCCCACTTCACCTTCCCCGGCTGCGAGGGCGACTCCCTTCTGCTCCTCCTGGACGCCCAGGGCATCGAATGTTCCACCGGCTCCGCCTGCACGGCCGGCGTGGCCCAGCCCAGCCACGTCCTGCTGGCCACCGGCACCCCGCCCGACCTCGCCCGAGGCACCCTCCGCTTCTCCCTCGGCCACACCTCGACGCGGGCGGACATCGACGCGGTCGCGACGGCGATCGGCCCGGCGGTGGAACGGGCCCGGACGGCGGGCCTGAGCTGACGCCGCACGGGGTGCGGCGCGGTCCGCACCCCCGCGCCGGGATACTCGCGAGCCACCACCCGCGCGGCCCACGTACCCTGGTGGGTGCTATGACGAAGACATCCCCGCGCCCCCTCCGCGTGCTCGCCGCCATGTCCGGCGGTGTCGACTCGGCCGTCGCCGCCGCCCGCGCCGCCGAGGCGGGCCACGACGTCACCGGCGTCCACCTCGCCCTGTCCGCGAATCCGCAGTCCTTCCGCACCGGCGCGCGCGGCTGCTGCACCATCGAGGACTCGCGCGACGCCCGCCGCGCCGCCGACGTCATCGGCATCCCGTTCTACGTCTGGGACCTGGCGGAACGCTTCCGCGAGGACGTCGTCGAGGACTTCATCGCGGAGTACGAGGCCGGCCGCACCCCCAATCCGTGTCTGCGCTGCAACGAGAAGATCAAGTTCGCCGCGCTGCTGGACAAGGCGCTCGCCCTCGGCTTCGACGCGGTCTGCACCGGCCACTACGCCACGGTCGTCCTCAACGAGAACGGCGGCCGCGAACTGCACCGCGCCAGCGACATGGCCAAGGACCAGTCGTATGTGCTCGGCGTCCTCGACGAGAAGCAGCTCGCGCACGCCATGTTCCCGCTCGGCGACACCCTCACCACCAAGGACGAGATCCGAGCCGAGGCCGAGCGCCGGGGCCTGGCCGTCGCCAA
Source organism: Streptomyces sp. NPDC048696 (assembly GCF_043198895.1). Lineage (NCBI taxonomy): Bacteria > Bacillati > Actinomycetota > Actinomycetes > Kitasatosporales > Streptomycetaceae > Streptomyces > Streptomyces sp. NPDC048696. Next base: position 215,004 of record NZ_JBICVJ010000007.1, read on the forward strand.
GAAGCCCGACAGCCACGACATCTGCTTTATCGCCGACGGCGACACCCAGGGCTTCCTGGCCGACCGCCTCGGCAAGGCGGAGGGCGACATCGTGGACGAGTCCGGCGCGAAGCTGGGCACCCACGAGGGCGCGTTCGGCTTCACCATCGGTCAGCGCAAGGGTCTGCGCATCGGCCACCCCGCCGCCGACGGCAAGCCCCGCTACGTCCTGGACATCTCCCCGGTGAACAACACGGTCACCGTCGGCCCGGTGGAGGCCCTGGACGTCACCGGACTCACCGCGATCAAGCCCCGCTGGTGCGGCGACGCCCCGGTGGGCCCCGGCACGTACACCGCCCAGCTGCGCGCCCACGGCGGCGAGAGTGAGGTCACGGCCGAACTCGTCGGCGACGAGCTGCGGGTGAGCTTCACCGAGCCGGTCCGCGGCGTGGCGCCCGGCCAGGCGATCGTGCTGTACGACGGCACGCGCGTGGTCGGCTCGGCGACGATCGCGACGACGGCCCGGGCCACGGCCGCGCTGGCCTAGCCCGGCTGCCTGGCCGGCTCGCGCGGCCGGCCAGGCAGCCACCCGGGCCCGCGCCGGCCAGCCAGCACGGCCAGCCCGCCCGGGCCCGCGTCGGTCGCGGGTGATCAGCTCCCGGTGGCCGTGCTCTCGGACTCCGTCCCCATGAAGCACAGGTGGTCCTTTATCAGCGTCACGGCCGCCAGCGGCTCGTGATACGCCCAGGCTATGTCGGGCGCGTCCGGCAGCGACCAGTACGAGGCAACTCCCTTGTACGGGCACGTGGTTCGCGTGTCGGACGGGGTCAGCAGATCCAGTCGGACGTCCTCGGGCGGCAGGTAATAGCGGACCGGCAGGCCGTCCTCGCGCACCAGCAGCGGGCGGGTGCTCTCGGCGAGCACCTGTCCGTCCCGCAGCACGCGGACGCGGAGCGCGCCCTCCTCGGCGGCCTCGGCCGTGACGAGGTGTTCCGGGTCGTAGGGCGGCGGCGAACCCGGCGGGGGCGCGGCGGCGTTCGTGGGCTCGGCGAGAATCGTGTAAATCGTCGTCATGCCCGCTCAACGGCCGGTCGCCCGCCGCTTGTTCCCCCGTTCACCGTTCGGGGCACTGTTCACCCGTTCGAGTGGCGAGGTGTCCCGTCGTACTGTTGAGCCATGAACATCTGCGTCTTCCTCTCCGCCGCCGACCTCGACGACCGCTACACCGGCCCGGCCCGTGAGTTCGCCGAACTGCTCGGCAAGGGCGGTCACACGCTGGTGTGGGGCGGCTCGGAGAGCGGGCTGATGAAGGTCGTCGCCGACGGGGTGCGGCAGGCGGGCGGGCGGCTCGTCGGGGTCTCCGTCGACTTCCTGGCCGCCACCGCCCGGGCGGACGCCGACGAGATGGTGATCGCCAAGGACCTCGCCGAGCGCAAGGCGCTGCTCCTGGAGAAGGCCGACGCCGTCGTGATCATGGTCGGTGGCACCGGCACGCTCGACGAGGCGACCGAGATCCTGGAGCTGAAGAAGCACGGCAGGACCACCAAGCCGGTCGTCCTGCTGAACACGGCGGGCTTCTACGACGGGCTCAAGCAGCAGTTCCGCCGCATGGACGAGGAGGGGTTCCTGCCCGTTCCCCTCACTGACCTGGTCTTCTTCGCGGAGGACGGCGTCGGCGCGCTCGCCTACCTGGAGGCTGTGACATCAGCGGCGTCCGCCGCGGGCACGGGCGTCCAGTAGTGCGAGCATTACGGGTATGGCTACACACCTGATCACCGGGGCAGGCTCCGGCATCGGCGCGGCGGTGGCGCGGCGGCTGCACGCGCGCGGCGACGAGCTCCTCCTCCTCGCACGCGACGCCGGGCGCGCCAAGGAACTCGCGGGGCGCTTCCCCGGCGCCCGCACCCTGGTCGGCGACCTCGCCGAGCCGGACCGGCTCTCCTGGGCCTTCTCGCACCAGGCGCTGCCCGACCGCCTCGACTCGCTCCTGCACATCGCGGGAGTCGTCGACCTCGGGCCCATCGGCGAACTGCGCCCCAAGACCTGGCACCAGCAGCTCAACGTCAACCTGATCGCGCCCGCCGAGATCACCCGCCATGTGCTGCCCCAACTGCGGGCCTCCCAGGGTCATGTGGTGTTCGTGAACTCCGGCGCCGGGCTCAACGCGCACGCCGAGTGGGGCGCCTACGCCGCGTCCAAGCACGGCCTGAAGGCGCTCGCCGACTCGCTGCGCCAGGAGGAGCACCCCAACGGCGTCCGCGTCACCTCCGTCTACCCGGGCCGCACCGCCAGCCCGATGCAGGCGAAGGTGCACTCGCAGGAGGGCAAGGAGTACGTCCCGGCCCGGTTCATCGACCCCGAGTCGGTCGCGACGACCGTCGTCATGGCCATCGACCTGCCGCGCGACGCGGAGGTCAACGACCTGACCGTACGGCCGGGCCGATGAGCGACGCGGCCACCGACTTCCCCTGGGGCGCCGCGACCGGCGTCGGGTCCATGCCCGGCGGCGACGCGCGCGAGGCCGCCAAGACGGTCACCGGGTCCTTCATCGGGTCCGGCGGGTCGGCCGGTGACTTCCCGTTCCTGGCGGAGCTGCCCGCGCGCGGCCCCGGCGCCGACATGATCGGGCGCACCACCGGGCTGCTCGTCGAGATGTACGCGCGCGTGGAGCCCAGCGGCTGGCGGCTGGGCGACCGGCCCGGCCGGGACACCAAGCGGGCCGTCTCCTGGCTCGGCGAGGACCTGGACGCCCTGGAGGAGTTCACCCAGGGCTACGAGGGCCCGCTGAAGGTCCAGGCGGTCGGGCCGTGGACGCTCGCCGCGGCCCTGGAACTGCGCGGCGGCGAGGCGGCCCTCGGGGACCCCGGCGCCTGCCGCGACCTGGCCGGTTCGCTCGCCGAGGGCCTGCGCGGCCATCTCGCGGACGTGCGCCGCCGGGTGCCCGGCGCCAAGGTCGTGCTCCAGCTCGACGAGCCGTCGCTGACCGCCGTGCTGCGCGGGCAGATCAGGACCGCCAGCGGCTACCGGACCCACCGGGCCGTCGACCGCCAGGTCGTCGAGGGTGCGCTGCGCGATGTCCTCGCGGTGCACGACGGCCCGGTCGTCGTCCACTCCTGCGCGCCCGACGTGCCGTTCGCCCTGCTGCGCCGTGCCGGAGTCGCCGGTGTCTCGTTCGATTTCTCCCTGCTCACCGAGCGTGACGAGGACGCGATCGGCGAGGCGGTGGAGAGCGGCACCAAGCTGCTCGCCGGAGTGGTCGGCGGCGTGGACGGCCCATTGTCAGACCCTGCCGGTAGCGTCATGGGTGTCAGGACGTTGTGGCGCAGGCTGGGGCTGCATCCGGGGACTCTCGCCGAGTCCGTGGTGATCACCCCGTCGTGCGGGCTCGCGGGTGCTTCGCCGGCGTACGCCCGCGCGGCCCTCGCCCACTGCGTCAAGGCGGCGAGATCGCTCGCGGACAACCCTGAGTGACGGGGAAGACGGGAAACGGGAGGACATGACAGTGGCTGGCGAACAGAACGCAGTGGTGCCCGCGGACGCACGGGAGAAGCACGCGCTCCTCGCCGAGCAGGTCGAGGAGCACCGCTTCCGGTACTACGTGAAGGACCAACCGGTCATCAGCGACGGCGACTTCGACAAGCTGTTGCGCTCGCTGGAGGCACTGGAGGAGGAGTACCCGGAGCTGCGCACGCCGGACTCACCGACCCAGAAGGTCGCCGGGGCGTACGAGACGGACTTCGCCTCGGTCGAGCACCGCGAGCGGATGCTGTCGCTGGACAACGCGTTCGACGACGAGGAGCTGGCCGCCTGGGCCGAGCGCGTCGCCAAGGACGTCGGCACCGCCGAGTTCCACTACCTGTGCGAGCTGAAGGTCGACGGGCTCGCGGTCAACCTGACGTACGAGCACGGGCGGCTGACCCGCGCCGCCACCCGGGGCGACGGCCGCACCGGCGAGGACATCACGCCCAACGTCCGCACCATCGCCGACATCCCCGACCGCCTCAAGGGCGACCGCGTCCCGGACCTCGTCGAGATCCGCGGCGAGGTCTACTTCCCGATGGAGGCGTTCGAGGGGCTGAACGCGCGTCTGGTGGAGGCGGGCGACAAGCCGTTCGCCAACCCGCGCAACGCCGCGGCCGGTTCGCTGCGCCAGAAGGACCCCAAGGTCACCGCCACCCGCCCGCTCCACATGGTGGTGCACGGCATCGGCGCGCGCGACGGCTTCACCATCGACTGCCTCTCGCACGCGTACGAGCTGCTGCGCGAGTGGGGCCTGCCCACCGCCCAGCACAACAAGGTGGTCTCCTCGCTCGACGAAGTACGCGAGTTCATCGGGTACTTCGGGGAGAACCGGCACTCGGTGGAGCACGAGATCGACGGCGTCGTCGTCAAGCTCGACGAGATCCCGCTCCAGGGCCGCCTCGGCTCCACCGCGCGCGCCCCGCGCTGGGCGATCGCCTGGAAGTACGCGCCGGAGGAGGTCAACAGCAAGCTGCTCAACATCCGGGTCGGCGTCGGCCGCACCGGCCGCGTCACGCCGTACGCCCAGGTGGAGCCGGTCACCGTGGCGGGCTCCGAGGTCGAGTTCGCCACCCTGCACAACCAGGAGGTGGTGAAGGCCAAGGGCGTCCTCATCGGCGACACGGTGGTGCTGCGCAAGGCCGGTGACGTGATCCCGGAGATCCTGGGGCCCGTCGCGGATCTGCGGGACGGCACCGAGCGGGAGTTCGTGATGCCCGCCGAGTGCCCCGAGTGCGGCACCGCGCTGCGGCCCATGAAGGAGGGCGACATCGACCTGCGCTGCCCCAACGCGCGGTCGTGCCCCGCCCAGTTGCGCGAGCGGCTGTTCTATCTGGCGGGCCGCAAGAGCCTGGACATCGAGAACTTCGGCTATGTCGCCGCCGCGGCCCTCACCAAGCCGCTGGAGCCGTCCCCCGAGTTCTCGGCTTCGCTCGAACAGGGGGCACCCCCACCGCCGCCGCTGCTCGACGAGGGCGACCTCTTCGACCTCACGATGGAACAGCTGCTGCCCATCAAGGCGTACGTCCTGGACCAGGACAGCGGGCTGCCCAAGCGCGATCCGAAGACCGGCGAGGAGAAGATCGCCCTGGTCTTCGCCAATATGAACGGCGAGCCGCGCAAGAACGCGGTCTCGATGCTGGAGAACATCGCCGCCGCCAAGGAGCGCCCGCTGGCCCGGTTCCTCACCGGTCTGTCGATCCGTCATGTCGGCCCGGTCGCCGCCGAGGCGCTGGCCCGCGAGTTCCGCTCCATCGACCGCATCGAACAGGCCACGGAGGAGGAGCTGACCGCGGTCGACGGTGTCGGAGACATCGTGGCGAAGTCGCTCAAGGAGTGGTTCGCCGAGGACTGGCACCGCGAGATCCTGCGCAAGTGGAAGGCGGCCGGCGTCCGGATGGAGGACGAAGGCGCAGGTGAGGACGAGGGGCCGCGTCCGCTGGAAGGTCTCACGGTGGTCGTCACGGGAACGCTGGAGCGGCACACCAGAGATGGCGCGAAAGAAGCGCTGCAGAGCCGTGGAGCGAAGGTGACCGGTTCCGTTTCCAAGAAGACATCGTTCGTTGTCGTCGGGGACAACCCTGGTTCCAAGTACGACAAGGCGATGCAGCTGAAAGTTCCGGTTCTCGACGAGGACGGCTTCGCTGTCCTGCTGGAACAGGGTCCGGAAGCCGCCCTCGCCGCAGCTGTGCCGACGTCGCAGGAGGGGGAATAAGAGGAGGGGAGGGCTCCCTTCGGGGCGCCTTCGGTCACCCGTTCAGCGCATACCAGACGGATCAGGGTGGCCAGGCCGCATTCGGGCAAGACCTGTAGACCGCTGCCCGTCAGAGCCCTGTGCGGCCTACTGTTGGGATGTGCGCCGGTCGTGCACGGCTGAAACGGGGTGCCTCCGCTCACCGCGAGCTGGGGGAAGGGTCCCAGTCGTGGTGCCATGACAACGGGGCCATCGCGTGGCATCGGCACCGCCGGCTGTGAGAGGGACGGGAATGAAACCGACCGAGAGCGCCGCCCCGGCCGCACGGCTGCGCGGGTTCGCGGGATTCTCCTCCAGGCTGACCGCCGGCATCCTCTCGACCGCCGCCGTCGCCCTGGCCGCCGGGTTCTACCGCGTCCTGCACGCGGGTGACGCCCTGTTCCCCGGCTCCACCACGGGCTGGGCGCTGGCCGTCCTGACCGGGATCATCGTGGGCCACCTCGTCGCGCTCGGCCGCGACCGCTGGTGGGGCGGCACCGGCTCCGGCGCCGCCCTCACCCTGGCCGTACTGCTCCTGTACGGCTGGGTGCCCGCCGGGCTCGTCTCGCTCGCGGTGGTGGCGCTGGTCGGCGCGGCGCGCCGGCACCGCTGGCGCCAGGGCCTGCTGCACGGCTCGGTGGACGTCCTGGGAATCGGCGCGGCCGCGCTGGTGCTCGCCGCGTTCGGCCACACCCCGACCGTCGGCGCCCCCTGGTGGCCCACCGACTGGAGCATCGCCTCGGTGCCCGTGGTGGTGCTCGCCGCCGGCACGTATCTGGTGGTCACCCGGATACTGCTGTGGTACGCGCTGGCGCCCCGGGGCGGCGGGCTGCCCACGGTCGCCCGGACGGCCCTGCTGCGCCAGGGCCTGGTGGCGGTGGCGCTGCTCGGTATCGCCCCGCTGATCTGCGTCGTCGCGATGGCGATGCCGGTCCTGCTGCCGCTCTTCGCGGTGCCGCTGATCGCGCTCGACTCCACGCTCTGGATCGCCCGGGCCCGCGCCGAGGAGCAGCTGCGCGACCCGCTCACCGGCCTGCCCAACCGACAGTGGCTGCTGGAGCGGACCTGGGCGGCCCTGGAGGAGGCCGAGGACCACGGCGCCCGCGCCGCGCTCGTCCTCATCGACATGGACCGCTTCCGCTCGGTCAACGACACCCTCGGCCACCTCGCGGGCGACCGGCTGCTGCTCCAGATCGCCGACCGGCTGCGGCTCGCCCTCCCGCGCGGCGCGGAGGCGGCCCGGCTCGGCGGCGACGAGTTCGCCGTACTGCTGCCGGTGGCCGACTCCGCGACCAGCACCATGCGTATAGCCCGAGGCCTGGTCGCCGAGCTCTCCTCGCCACTCGACCTCGACGGCCTCACCCTGGTCCTTGAGGCCAGCGCGGGCGTCGCCGTCTACCCCGAGCACGCGCTCGACGCGGAAGGGCTGCTGCGCCGGGCGGATGTGGCGATGTACCAGGCGAAGCGGGACCGTACCGGGGTGGAGGTGTACGAGTCGAAGCGGGACTCCAACACCCCCGACCGGCTCGGCCTGTTGGGCGATCTGCGGCGCGCGCTCGACGCGGGCGACGTGGAGCTCCACTACCAGCCGAAGGTCCGCTTCGACGGCCAGGTGGCCGGGCTCGAAGCCCTGGTGCGCTGGGTGCACCCGGAGCGCGGGCGGGTGCCTCCCGACGAGTTCATCGCGATCGCCGAGTCGTCCGGGCTGATGCCGCATCTGACGGAGTACGTCCTGGAGACGGCGCTCGCCCAGGTCGCCCGCTGGCGGGCGCAGGGCCTCACCGTCCCGGTCGCCGTGAACGTGTCGCCGCGCGATGTCCACACCCCGGGCTTCGCGGGGGCGGTCGCGGCGCGGCTGGCCCGGCACGGCGTCCCGGCCGGTTCGCTCCAGCTGGAGATAACCGAGCACGTCCTTCTTGAGGACCCGCAGCGGGCCGCCGACACCCTGGCCGGGCTCACCGGCCACGGCGTGAAGATGTCCCTGGACGACTTCGGTACGGGGTACTCGTCGCTGGTCCATCTGCGTCGGCTGCCGGTCAGCGAGCTCAAGATCGACCGCTCCTTCGTGGCCCGCCTCGCCGTGGACAACGAGGACGCCGAGATCGTCCGCTGCACCCTCGACCTCGCCCACTCCCTCGGTCTCCTCGTCGTCGCCGAGGGCGTGGAGGACGACGAGACCTGGGAGCGCCTGCGGGACCTGGGCTGCGACGCCGTCCAGGGGTGGCTGGTCGCCGCCGCGATGCCGCCCGCCGAGACCACGGCATGGCTGCTCGCCCGTGGCTCGCGCGGCTGGCAGCGCCCCGCCGACCTGGAGGCGGCCGCCAGGTCCGCCGCGGCCGCTGCCGAGGAGCCGTCGGGCACCCGGGTCCAGTGACCGGCGCGCCCGTCCGCCCGGGCCGGGCGCGTCCGACGTCACCGTAACGCCGTAACGGCCCCGGAAGTCACGGCAGTTCCGGGACGGATGCCGGGGCGGATGTCGGGCCGAGCCGGGCCACCGCGGCGCCGACCTCGCGCGCCCGCGCGCGAGGGGCGTGCCGACCCTCGGCCCGCTGAGACGGGGCCCCTGGGGCCGCGATCCGGGGCCCCAGGCGAAACCGTTTCGTGCGGTGGCCACCCCGCCCCATAGGATTGGCCCCAAACCACACACACTCACCCCAGAGGATCGCTGCATGCCTGGCATTACGCGCGAGGAGGTCGCCCACCTCGCCCGGCTGGCACGTCTGGAGCTGAAGAGCGAAGAGCTGGACCACTTCGCCGGACAGCTCGACGACATTCTTGGCGCGGTCGCCCGCGTCTCCGAGGTCGCCGACCAAGACGTACCCCCGACCTCCCACCCGCTGCCGCTGACCAACGTCATGCGCGCGGACGAGGTCCGTCCGTCGCTCACCCCCGCGCAGGCGCTCTCCGGCGCCCCGGCCCAGGAGCAGCAGCGTTTCAAGGTGCCGCAGATCCTGGGGGAGGACTAATCACCATGACGGACAGCAACATCATCAAGCTCACCGCCGCCGAGATCGCCGCGAAGATCGCCTCCGGCGAGCTCACGGCCGTCGAGGTCACCGAGGCCCACCTGGCCCGGATCGAGGCCGTCGACGAGAAGGTGCACGCCTTCCTGCACGTCGACCGCGAGGGCGCGCTCGCGCAGGCCCGCGCCGTGGACGCGAAGCGGGCAGCCGGCGAGAAGCTGGGCCCCCTCGCGGGCGTCCCGCTCGCCCTGAAGGACATCTTCACCACCGAGGGCATCCCGACCACGGTCGGCTCGAAGATCCTCGAAGGCTGGATCCCGCCGTACGACGCCACGCTCACCAAGCGTCTGAAGGCCGCCGACGTCGTCATCCTCGGCAAGACCAACATGGACGAGTTCGCCATGGGGTCCTCGACGGAGAACAGCGCGTACGGGCCGACCGGCAACCCGTGGGACCTCACCCGGATCCCCGGCGGCTCCGGCGGCGGCTCCTCCGCCGCCCTCGCGTCCTACGAGGCGCCGCTCGCGATCGGCACGGACACCGGCGGCTCGATCCGCCAGCCCGCCGCCGTCACCGGCACCGTCGGCGTCAAGCCGACCTACGGCGCGGTCTCCCGCTTCGGCATGGTCGCGTTCTCCTCCTCCCTCGACCAGGGCGGGCCCTGCGCCCGTACGGTCCTGGACGCGGCGCTGCTGCACGAGGTCATCGCCGGGCACGACCCGCTCGACTCGACGTCCATCGACGCGTCGGTCCCGCCGGTCGTCGAGGCCGCGCGGAACGGCTCCGTCGCCGGGATGCGCGTCGGTGTCGTCAAGCAGTTCGCGGGCGAGGGCTACCAGGCCGGTGTCGTCCAGCGCTTCAACGAGTCGGTCGAGCTGCTGAAGTCGCTCGGCGCCGAGATCGTCGAGCTGGACTGCCCCTCCTTCGACCTGGCGCTCTCCGCGTACTACCTGATCGCGCCCTCCGAGTGCTCCTCGAACCTGGCCCGCTTCGACGCCATGCGCTACGGCCTGCGGGTCGGCGACGACGGCACGAAGTCGGCCGAGGAGGTCACTGCGCTCACCCGCGAGGCGGGCTTCGGCGACGAGGTCAAGCGCCGCGTCATCCTCGGTACGTACGCGCTGAGCTCCGGCTACTACGACGCGTACTACGGCAGCGCCCAGAAGGTCCGCACGCTCATCACGCGCGACTTCGAGAAGGCCTTCGAGCAGGTCGACGTGATCGTCTCGCCGACCACGCCGACCACCGCCTTCCCGATCGGCGAGCGCGCCGACGACCCGATGGCGATGTACCTCGCGGACCTGTGCACCATCCCGACCAACATGGCCGGCAACGCCGCCATGTCGCTGCCCTGCGGCCTCGCGCCGGAGGACGGGCTGCCGGTCGGGCTGCAGATCATCGCCCCCGCCATGAAGGACGACCGCCTGTACAAGGTGGGCGCGGCCGTCGAGGCCGCCTTCGTGGAAAAGTGGGGTCACCCGCTGCTGGAGGAGGCACCGTCGCTGTGAGCGCACTGACCAAGGCCAAGGGCTTCAAGAAGTCCAAGACCGGTACGTACCTGTCCATCGGCACCACCGCGTTCGGCGCCATCAGCGTGATCAAGCAGGCCAAGAAGGCCCGCACCGAGCACGACACGCTGAAGCTGCTCGACGCTGTCGTCTCCGCCGCCGCCATCGCCACCGGCATCGCTCTGCTCTACCGCGAGCTGAAGCGCCTGGGCGACGACGACGTCCTGCTGGGCTAGAGAGGGAAAGCTTCACCGTGACTGTCACTGATCTGGTCTCGTACGAGGACGCCCTCGCGTCGTACGACCCCGTCATGGGCCTTGAGGTCCATGTCGAGCTCGGCACGAAGACCAAGATGTTCTGCGGCTGCTCCACCGAGCTGGGCGCCGAGCCCAACTCGCAGACCTGCCCCACCTGCCTCGGCCTGCCCGGCTCGCTCCCGGTCGTCAACGCGATCGGCGTCGAGTCGGCCGTCAAGATCGGCCTCGCGCTGAACTGCGAGATCGCCGAGTGGTGCCGCTTCGCCCGGAAGAACTACTTCTATCCGGACATGCCGAAGAACTTCCAGACCTCGCAGTACGACGAGCCGATCGCCTTCAACGGCTATCTGGACGTCCAGCTGGAGGACGGCGAGATCTTCCGCGTGGAGATCGAGCGCGCCCACATGGAGGAGGACACCGGCAAGTCGACGCACGTCGGCGGCGCGACGGGCCGTATCCACGGCGCCTCGCACTCCCTCCTGGACTACAACCGGGCCGGCATCCCGCTCATCGAGATCGTCACCAAGCCGATCGAGGGCGCGGGCGAGCGGGCCCCCGAGGTCGCCAAGGCGTACGTCGCCGAGCTGCGCGAGCTCATCAAGGCGCTCGACGTCTCCGAGGCCCGGATGGACAAGGGCCAGATGCGCTGCGACGTGAACCTGTCGCTGCGCCCGAACGGGACGAAGGAGTTCGGCACCCGCAGCGAGACGAAGAACGTCAACTCGCTGCGCTCGGTCGAGCGCGCGGCCCGCTTCGAGATCCAGCGCCACGCCGCGGTGCTGAGCTCCGGCGGGACGATCATCCAGGAGACCCGTCACTTCCACGAGGAGGACGGCTCCACCACCTCGGGCCGCATCAAGGACAACGCCGAGGACTACCGGTACTTCCCGGAGCCCGACCTCGTCCCCGTCGCCCCGGCCCGCGAGTGGGTCGAGGAGCTGCGCAAGGGGCTGCCCGAGCTGCCGCGCGTGCGCCGCAACCGGCTGCGCGAGGAGTGGGGCGTCTCCGAGCACGACATGCAGTCGATCCTCAACGCGGGCGCGGTCGACCCGATCGTCGCCACGATCGAGGCGGGCGCGGACTCCGCCGCCGCGCGCAAGTGGTGGATGGGCGAGCTGGCCCGTAACGCCAACGAGCAGGGCGTCGCCCTGGACGAGCTGCCCGTCACCCCGGCGCAGGTCGCCCGGGTCGCGGCCCTGGTGGCCTCCGGCGACCTCAACGACAAGCTGGCGCGCCAGGTCATCGAGGGTGTCCTCGCGGGCGAGGGCGACCCGGACGCGGTCGTCGACAAGCGCGGCCTCAAGGTCGTCTCGGACGAGGGCGCGCTGGGCGCTGCCGTGGACGAGGCCATCGCGGGCAACGCGGCCATCGCGGACAAGATCCGCGGCGGCAAGGTGCAGGCCGTCGGCGCACTGGTGGGCGCGGTCATGAAGACCACGCGCGGCCAGGCGGACGCGGCCCGCGTCAAGGAGCTCATCCTGGAGAAGCTGGGCGTCAGCGAGGGCTGATCCCCGCAGCTTTCCCTACGTACGCAGTACGTGTACGAGTCGGCCCCGCCGCATCAGCTGATGCGGCGGGGCCGACTCGTATGCGGTCATGCCCAGGGGATCAGGCGGACTCGGTGGGCAGGCCCGCCTCCGTCCAGTCCTCTATGCCCTCCTTGTACTTGCGGACGTCGGTGTAGCCGAGCGCGGTGAGCCGGTCGGCGACCTGGCCGCTGTTGGGGCAGGCGGGGTTGGAGCAGTAGGTGACGATCGCGGCGTCGCGGTCGGGCAGCAGGGCCGGCGCGTGCGCGTCGACGTCCGCCCGGACCAGCGCGATCGCGCCGGGCAGATGCTGCTTCGCGTAGTACTCGCCGCCGAGCGCGTCGACGACGGTCACCGTGCCGGCGTCGATCGCCTTCTTGAGTTCGTCACGGGAAATGAGCGCGGTCATGGGACACCCTCCAGGGTTCCGGACTATAGTCCGCTTGTGATGAACGACAGTACCGGACCGCAGTCCGTTTTCGCTATCCCGCTTGAGCTGCTGCGCACCCGGCCGCCCAAGGAGCGCGCCGACGCGGCCCGCAACCGCGCGGCCGTGCTCGACGCGGCGGCGCGGCTCTTCGCCGAACACGGAGTGACGGCGGTCTCGATGGACCAGATCGCGGCGGCCGCGGGCGTCGGCAAGGGCACGCTCTTCCGCCGCTTCGGCGACAAGGCGGGGCTCGCGACCGCGCTGCTCGACGCGCGCGAGAAGGAGCTCCAGGAGGCGATCATCTCCGGCCCGCCACCGCTGGGCCCGGGCGCGCCGGCCGGGGAGCGCCTGGTCGCCTTCGTCGGGGCGTACGTGGACTACCTCCTCGACCACCTGGAGCTCAGCCGGATGTCCGAGAACGCCTCCCCGGGCGCGCGCTACCGCATCGGCGCCTACCGCTTCTGGCACCAGCACCTGTCGATCCTGCTGGCCGGCACCCCGGATCCGGCGTACACGGCGCACGCGCTGCTGGCTCCGCTGGGGGCCGAGCATGTCACCGCCGTACTGGCCGAGTTGGGGGCGGAGCGGGTGCGCGAGGGGGCGCTGCGGATGGCGCGGGCGCTGGCGCCCTGAGACCTCGCGCCCCGCGTCAACATGACGCGGAACTAAACCTTCCTGTCGGGTGACCCTGTCCGGAATCGTCTATAGGGTGCCGAGCGTGGACGGGCGAGAAGCGGTGAGAATGCTCGGGCGGCGTACGGCGCTGCGGTATCTGGCGCTGGGGACGGTGTCGGCCGCCGTGTCCGCCTGCACAGGCGCGGGCGCCGTGGAGGGCCCCCGCAAGCAGGCGCTGAAGGCGTTCGTGAAGGGCGACTGGGTCTACCGCTCGAACCGGGACCACGAGGGCGTCCTGACCGTCACCCCCGACGGCCACTGGTCCGTCACTCAATGGGGTGGACTGTCCGGACAGTGGATGCTCGACGGCGCGGTCCTCTCGGTGAGCGCGGACTTGCCCACCGGCGACGCGGAGGCCGAGGAGCAGGAGGCGTTCACGGTGTCGAGCATGCCGGAGAAGGTGTCCGGCTCGTTCTCCGAGCTGCTGACGCTGACGGGCGGCTGGTCGCGGGTCGGCTCGGCCGTCGAGGCCGGGTACAAGAAGGGTGCGCTGACCCTGGCGTTCCGGGGCGACGGTTCCGAGGATCTGCTGGTCACCTGCACGCGTCGCAAGTGAGCCGCTCGTACGTCCCGTAGGCGACGGGTGGGGCCCGTGAGGCCCTTGTGCGCGCTTCCCTGTGAGTAAGCCCACGAAACGGGCAAACGATCACTATTCGCTGTCAGAGTGGCAGCGCGTAGGTCATGCGTTCTTTGTGGGCTGTTCAATCGTATCGTCTGCTCCCGTACCGGCTGTTCCCGGGCAAAGATCCACGAACCATCCAGGGAGCACATTCGTTGGCAGCCATCGCACGGTGGTGCATCAGGCACCGCCTCGTCGCCGTCCTGCTCTGGCTCCTCGCGTTCGGCGGCGCGACCGCCGCCTCCGCCGCCGCGGGCTCCGCGTACTCCAACGACTACGAAGTCCCCGGGACCGAGTCCGGCCGCGCCACCGCCCTCCTCGACGCCGGGTTCCACGGCGGCCGGGGCGGCGACACCGACACCGTCGTCTGGCACACCGACAGCGGCCCCGTGCGCGCCCCCGACGTCCAGCAGCGCATGACCAAGGCGCTCGACAAGGTGGCCAAGCTGCCCGGCGTGGCCCAGGTGAGCGGCCCGTACGGACGGGACGGCGGCGCGCAGATCAGCCGGGACGGGCACACCGCCTACGCCACGGTCACCTTCGACCGGACCGCCGACACGCTCCCCAAGGCACAGGCCCAGGCGTTCGTCGACACCGCGCGGGCCGCCTCGGCGCCCGGCCTCGACGTCGCGGTCGGCGGCAGCGCCGCGGCCCTCACCGAGACCACCTCCGCGCATCTCAGCGAGATCGTCGGCGTGGTCGTCGCGGCCGTCGTCCTCTTCCTCGCCTTCGGCTCGCTCGCCGCAAGCACCCTGCCCATCGTCACCGCCGTGATCTCGGTCGGCACCGCGTACGCGGGGATAGGGCTGCTCGGCCACGCGATGTCCGTCGCCGACTTCGCGCCCATGCTCGGCCTCCTGATCGGGCTCGGCGTCGGCATCGACTACGCGCTGTTCATCGTCACCCGGCACCGGCGCGGACTGCGCCAGGGCCTCACCGTCGACGAGGCCGCGACCCGGGCGGTGGCGACGACCGGGCGGGCCGTGGTGTTCGCGGGTGCGACGGTCTGCATCGCGCTGCTCGGCATGCTCATCCTGCGGCTGGGCTTCCTCAACGGCGTCGCCGTCGCGGCCTCGCTGACCGTCGTCCTCACCGTCGCCGCGTCCGTGACGCTGCTGCCCGCGCTGCTCTCGCTCATCGGGACGCGGGCGCTCAGCCGCCGCGAACGGCGCAGGCTGCGCGAGCACGGGCCCGAACCGGAGCTGCCCACCGGGTTCGCGGCGCGCTGGTCGGCGTTCGTCGAGCGGCACCCCAAACTCCTGGGCGGCCTCGCCGCCGTGGTGATGCTGGCGCTCGCGCTGCCCACCCTCTCGCTCCACCTCGGCACCTCCGACCAGGGCAACAACCCCGCCAAGTCGACCACCCGGGTCGCCTACGACCTGCTCGCCGACGGCTTCGGGCCCGGCGTCAACGGGCCGCTGACGCTGGCCGCGAAGCTGGACGGCGCCGACGACCGGATCGCGATGGAGCAGCTGCCGAAGCTGCTGCGGCACACCTCGGGCGTCGCCTCGGTCGGGCCGGTGACGTACAACGGCAGCGGCGAGGTCGCCGTCCTCACCGTGGTGCCCGACTCGGCGCCGCAGTCCCAGCAGACCAGCGCGCTCGTCGACCGGCTGCGCCACGAGGTGCTTCCGGCCGCCGAGAAGGGCACCTCGCTCGATGTGCACGTCGGCGGTGTCACCGCGAGCTACGACGACTTCGCGGGCGTGATCATCGGCAAACTGCCGCTCTTCATCGGCGTGGTGATCACCCTCGGCTGCGTCCTGCTGCTGCTCGCCTTCCGCTCGATCGGCATCCCGCTGAAGGCGGCCGCGATGAACGTGGCGGCGGTGGCGTCCGCGTTCGGCATCGTCGTCGCGGTCTTCCAGTGGGGCTGGGGGAGCGAACTCCTGGGCCTGGGCCGCTCCGGCCCGATCGAGCCCTTCCTGCCGGTGATCATGGTCTCGGTGCTCTTCGGGCTCTCCATGGACTACCAGGTGTTCCTGGTCAGCCGCATGTACGAGGAGTGGCTGGAGACCGGGGACAACCGGCGGGCGGTCCGGGTCGGCCTCGCCGAGACCAGCCGCGTGATCAACTCCGCGGCCGTGATCATGATTTCGGTCTTCCTCGCGTTCGTCCTCAGCGGGGAACGGGTGATCGCGATGTTCGGCATCGGGCTGGCGGCGGCCGTCGCCCTCGACGCGTTCGTCCTGCGCACCCTGCTCGTACCGGCCCTGATGCACATGCTCGGCGGCGCGAACTGGTGGCTGCCCGGGTGGCTGGACCGGCGGCTGCCCAGGATCAGCATCGAACCGCCCGAGTGCCGCCGTGCGACGATCTCTGTGCAGCGCACGGGCGAGCCGGTGGACGAGCCGGTGGACGAGCTCGTGGGCTCGTAGAACGTTGTTTTCAAAGGGACGTGAGGGACGGGATGTTCGCGATATCGCTGGGTGACGACGGTGGCGAGCTGCGGCCGCTGGAGCCGCACCACGCCGAGGAGTACCTGGCCCACATGGACCGGGGGCGCGAGTTCATCGGGCGGTTCATCTCGCTGGCCGAGGTGTGCCGCGACCTCGACTCCTCGCGCGCCTTCCTCCAGGCGTACGCGGACAAGACCGCGGCGGACCAGGGGCGGCTGTACGGCATCTGGTCCGACGGCACGCTGGTCGGCGGCGTCCTGTTCCGCACCTTCGACGCGAAGCTCGGCACGGCCGAGGCGGGGTGCTGGCTGGAGGAGGCCGCGGCCGGGCGCGGACTGGTCACACGGGCGGTCCGGGTACTGATCGACTGGGCCGTGGAGCAGCGCGGGATCCACCGCGTGGAGTGGCGCGTGGCGTCCGGCAACACGCCGAGCATCAATGTGGCGAAGCGGCTGGGCATGGTGCGGGACGGGGTGCTGCGGGACAACCATCCCCACCGGGGCGAGCGGCAGGACACGGAGATCTGGTCGGTGCTCGCCCCCGAGTGGCGGGCGGCTCGCCAACAGCGCGCCGCCTGTTAAGAGGACTCTCAGAATCGGCACCTAGCGTCGGGCGCATGAATGCCACCCCCTCCGACACCAAGACCGACAACGAGACCGACGTCGACGTGGAGATCGACGAGAACGAAGAGCACGAGGACTCGTACGGCGACGACGTGACGCCGCCCGGGGGTGATGTCCGTACCGGTATCGGTGCCGGGGCCGCCGCCATCGTGTCCGCCGCCCTCGGGGCCGTCGCGCTCAGCGGGACCTGGATGGGCAAGGTGCTCTCCGAGCGGGAGACCCTGGTCGGGCAGATCAAGACCGCCCAGGGCGGCTCCGCGGCCGCGCAGATCAAGGAGATCTACGGCAACTCCTGGCACACCACCGCCGCCGTGAACGGCGGCTTCGCGCTGCTCGCGCTGCTGGTCGGCGCGTTCGTGCTGGCCCGCCCGGCGTTCGGCGCCCCCCGTGCCCACGAGCAGCCCGTGTGGGTGCGGGCGGTCGCGCTGGGCGGGGTCGTCCTCGGCGCGATCGGGCTGCTGATCTCCGTCGGGATGTACTTCGACCTGTTCGCCGCGCTGCCCGCCACGCCCACCACCAAGGGGTAGCGCTCACAGCGCCGGCGGCGCCATCGTGAAGCGGGCGAGCACGGCGGCGCGCACGGTCTGGCGCTGGGGTTCGAGATCGAGCTCCAGGGCGCCCTGCGGCTCCGGCGCGCCGGAGCCGTACGCCGTCCGCAGCATCCCCGGCGCGGGCGCCGGATAGGGCCGCGCGTCCTCGGCGCCCTCGTCGGCGAGTTCCAGCAGGGCCACCAGATCGCTGCCGAGCGCGGCCGCGTACTCGCGGGCGCGCTCCACGGCCTGCTCGACGGCCCGGCGGCGCGCCTTCGCGTACGCGGGGGAGGCGGGGCGCAGGCCCCACCAGGGGCCGTCGACGCGGGTCAGCTCCAGGGCGGCAAGGCGCGAGGCGAGTTCGCCGAGCGCGGTGAAGTCGCCGAGCTCGGCGGTCAGCCGCACCTGCCCCTGGTACGCGCGGACCCGCTCGCCCCGGCCGTGCCGGCCGAGCTCCGGGCTGACCGAGAACGAGCCCGTCTCCAACTGCTCCACCGCGTCCCCGTACGACTTCACCAGGTCCAGGACGGCCGCGTTGCGGCGGGTGAGGTCCTCAAGGGCGCTGCGGCGGTCGGTGCCGCGCGCGATCACCGTCACGCCGAGCCGGGCGATCTCCGGGTCGACGTCGAGGACGGCCTCGCCCCGGACCGCGATGCGCGGCGCCTCGGGGGTGCCGTAGGGAAGGTGCGGGGACGGGGACGGCTGCGACGGCTGGGTCATCTCGACTCCCTGAGTGGGTGGTTGCGGCCACTCTGCCATCCTCTAAGGCACCCGCCGGGTGCCTAGGGCACGCGCACCCCGGTACGCCCTCGTTCTAAGGCCCCGCCGCCCCACAGATGCGGCACTCTCCCGATGTGGCGACACCCCCTGGGAAGCGAGAGTTGAGACATCGCAAAGAGCGGTGGAACAACAAAGAAGCCCCGGACGACGGGGCACCAGGGAGCAGAAAATGTTCGAGTACGAGCTGCACAAGGTGAACCGCGACGAACTGCTGCGCGAGGCCGCCGCCCAGCGCCTCGTCGGCGAGGCCCGCCGGGCCCGTCGCCGTACGGCCGACCGCACCGCGGACGGGCGGGTGAGCCACCTGCGGGACCTGCGCGACCTCTTCGCACGCGCCGCCTGAGCACCCCGAGATGACCGTGATCCCGATCAGGGGTGCCGCCGGAGCGGAGTGCTGTGCGATGCTCACCGGCGTGGAGACCAGGTCTTTCAGCCCCGTGTTCGTCGGCCGCGCCGGTGAACTGACCGCCTTGAACGAAGCGCTCGCCCGCGCCCACGCGGGCGAGCCCCAGGCGTTGCTCGTCGGCGGTGAGGCCGGGGTCGGCAAGACCCGGCTCGTCGAGGAGTTCACCTCGGCCGCGTGCGCGGCGGGGGCCGTCGTCGCGGTCGGCGGCTGTGTCGAGATCGGCGCCGACGGACTGCCGTTCGCCCCCTTCTCCACCGCCCTGCGCACCCTGCGCCGCCGTCTGCCCGACGAGCTCGCCGCGGCCGCCGAGGGCCAGGAGGAGGAGCTGGCCCGGCTGCTGCCGGAGCTCGGCGAGGCCAGCCGGGAGAGCGCCCAGGACGGCACGGCCCGCCTGTTCGAACTGACCGTACGGCTCCTGGAGCGGATCGCCGCCGAGCGTACGGTCGTGCTCGTCCTGGAGGACCTGCACTGGGCGGACACCTCGACCCGGCATCTGCTCGCCTACCTCTTCCGCACCCTGCGGCGCGGCCGGCTCGTCGTCGTCGCCACCTACCGCGCGGACGACATCCACCGCCGCCACCCGCTGCGCCCGCTGCTCGCCGAGCTGGACCGGCTGCGCACGGTGCGCCGTATCGAGCTGTCCCGGTTCAACCGGGGCGAGGTCCGCCGCCAGCTCACCGGGATCCTCGCCGCCGAGCCCGAACAGTGGCTGGTGGACGAGATATTCGAGCGCTCCGACGGCAACGCCTTCTTCGTGGAGGAGCTGAGCGTCTGCCACGAGTCGGGCTGCACCCCCGGCGGCATGAGCGAGTCCCTGCGCGATCTGCTGCTCGTACGGGTCGAGGCGCTGCCCGAGAACGCCCAGCTCGTCATCCGCATCCTCGCCGAGGGCGGCTCCACGGTCGAGCATCCGCTGCTCGTCGCCGTGTGCAAGCTCGCCGAGGACGACCTCATCGAGGCGCTGCGGGCCGCCGTCGGCGCCAACATCCTGCTGCCCGCGCCGGACGGCGACGGCTACCGGTTCCGGCACTCCCTGGTCCGCGAGGCCGTCAGCGACGATCTGCTGCCCGGCGAGCGCTCCCGCCTCAACCGCCGTTACGCCGAGGCCCTGGAGGCCGACGCCTCCCTGGTCCGCGCCGACGAGCGCGCCACCCGGCTCGCCAGCTACTGGTACTCCGCGCACGACGCCGCCAAGGCACTGCCCATGGTGCTGACCGCCGCCGCCGAGGCCCGCAAGCGGCACGCGTACGCGGAGCAGCTGAGCCTGCTGGAGCGCGGCATGGAGCTGTGGGACTCGGTCCCGGCCGAAGTCCGCGCCGGGCTGCGGCCGTTGGACTACGCGGGTGCCTACCCGGCCTGCGGCTGCGACCCCGACAGCACACCCCTGCGCTATCTCGACCTGCTCGCCGAGGCGAGCGTCGCGGCACGGCTGTGCGGCGAGCGCGAGCGCGCCCTGAAGATCGCCAAGCGCGCGCTGCGGCTGATCGACGCGGAGGACCAGAACGCGCCCTGCGACCAGGTGCCGTGCGACCCGCTGCGGGCCGCCTGGTTCTGGACCGAGGTGTCCAAGCTGGTGCAGAACCTGGGCCGCGGTGACGGCTGGGACGAGATCGCCACCGCCCAGGAGCTGGTGCGCGGGCTGCCGCCGTCCGCCGTGCACGCGGCGGTCCTGGCCACCGCCGCCGGCTGGGGCATGCTGCACCGGCCCGGCTCCGAGTCGCTGGCCGCCGCCGAACGGGCCGTGGAGTACGCCAGGTTGGTCGATGCCGAGGAGATCGAGCTCAACGCCCGGCTCACGCTCGGCGGCCTGATGGTCGACGCCGGTGACGTCGAGGACGGCATCGCCATGATGCGCGAGGTGACCGAGCGCTCGCTGCGCCTCGGCCTCGTCGGCGAGGCGGGCCGCGGCTACGTCAACCTCTCCTCCAGCCTGGAGTCCCTGGGCCGCTTCCGGGAAGCCGTGGAGAGCGCCGCCGAGGGGCTGCGGGTCTCCCGGCGGTACGGGCTGCTCGACAGCGAGGCGTGGGCGGCGGGGAACGAGGCCTTCGCACTGCTGGCCCTGGGCGACTGGGAGGCGGCCGGTGCCCGCGCCGAGCACGTCCAGCGCTCCAGCGTCAGCGGCAAGCCCAAGGGCACGGCCGCGCTGATCCGCGCCCAACTGGCCGTGCTGCGGGGCGAGTCCGAGCTCGCCGCACAGTGTCTGACCGAGGCCGTCGGCTACTTCGGCCCGTACGACCCGATGCCCCAGCACTCCATCCCGATGGCCCGCGTCGCAGTGGAGCTCGCGGCCGGGCAGGGCCGGTTCGCGGACGCCCGGGCCGAGTTCGCCCGTACCGTCGAGGCCGGATTCCCGCCCGGCACCCAGCGCTACGGCTGGCCGCTGCTGCTGACCGCCGCCTGTGTGGAGGCCGATCTGCGCGGGCTGCCCGCCGCCGAGGAGGGCCGGGCCGCCTCGCTCGCCCTCATCTGGGACGCGGCCAAGGAGATGACCACGCCCGGCCCGCTGGCCATGGCGTACGCGCTCTGCGTCGAGGCGGAGCTCGCGCGGGCCGACGGGCGCGACGACGCGGCCCGCTGGGAGGCGGCGGCCATCGCGCTGCGGCCGCTGGAGCTGCCGCACCAGCTCGCCCAGGTCTGCCACCGCTGGGCCGCCGCGCTGCTCGCCGAGGGCGGTGACCGCGCGACGGCGGGCACCCTGCTGCGCCAGTCGTACGCGGTCGCCGTGCGCCTGGGGGCCCGGCCGCTGGTGGAGGAGCTGGAACTGCTGGCCCGCCGGGCGCGGCTGGCGCTGGCCGAGGAGGAGAGCACGGTGGCGGACGAGCCGGTCGACCCGGCCGAAGCGCTCGGGCTCACCAGCCGCGAACAGGACGTGCTGCGTCTTGTCGCCGTCGGTCACAGCAACCGTCAGATAGCGGAGGCGCTGTACATCTCGCCGAAGACGGCCAGCGTGCACGTCTCCAACATCCTCGCCAAGCTGGGGGTTTCGGGCCGGGGGGAGGCGGCCGCGCTGGCGCACCGGCTCAACCTGTTCGCACCGAGCGCGGCCTGATCCGGCCCGGTCGGCCCCGCCCCCGTCACGTCACGTCGAGCTCCAGGATGCGGTCGTCGCCGGGGTGCGGGGTGCCCCGGCCGTCGGTCGCGCTGGTGACCAGGAGCAGGGTGTGCGGCCCGGTCGCGATCACCGTGCGCAGCCTGCCGTACTGAGATGTCAAGAACGCCTCGGGCTCCGCGAGCGGCTTGGCGCCGTCGAGCGGGATGCGCCACAGCCGTTCGCCGCGCAGCGCCGCCATCCAGATGCTGCCCGCCGCGTACGCGATCCCGCTCGGCGAGGCGTCCGCCGTGCGCCACTGCTCCACCGGGTCCACGAACCCCGGCCTGTTGCCCTTGCCCTCGACCAGCGGCCAGCCGTCGTTCTCGCCCGGCCCGATCAGATTCAGCTCGTCCCAGGTGTCCTGGCCGAACTCCGAGGCCCACAGCCGGCCCGCGTCGTCCCAGGCCAGACCCTGCACATTGCGGTGGCCGTAGGAGTACACCACCGAGTCCGCCTCCGGGTTGCCGTGCACCGGCTGCCCGTCCGGGGTCATGCGCAGGATCTTGCCGCCCAGCGACTTCCTGTCCTGGGCGAGCCCGCGCTCGCCGGTCTCGCCGGTCCCCACGTAGAGCATCTTGTCCGGCCCGAACGCGATCCGGCCGCCGTTGTGGATGGTGCCCTTGGGGATGCCCCGCAGCACGGTGTCCGGCGCGCCCAGCTGCTGGCCCGCCGGGCGCTTGTCGTCGTAGAGCATCCGGGCGACGCGGTTGTCGGACTCGGTGGTGAAGTACGCGTACACGAGGTGGTCCGAGGCGTACGAGGGGGAGAGCGCGAGGCCCAGCAGGCCGCCCTCGCCGCCGGGTTTGACGCCCGTGACGGTGCCGAGCAGCGTCTTCTTCCCGCCCGCGTCGATCCGGGTGACGGTGCCGTCGTCGCGCGAGGCGACCAGCAGGCCGCCGTCCGGCAGCGGCGCCACGCCCCACGGCGACTTCAGACCCTCGGCGAGCGTCCGGACGACCTTCACCGAGCCCTTCCTGGGCGGGAGTTGAGCGGTGGAGGCCGGGGCCGAGGAGCCGGGCCCGGCGGTCGTGGGGCCGCCCTGCGGGCGCGGCGAGGTCCCGGACGAACACCCGGCCGCGAGCACCAGCGCGGCAGCGGCCAACAGGGCTCTCAGAGCGGGACGTTGCACGGTTCGCTTCCTTTCGGGCACGCGGGCATCAGCTCTCTACCGTACGGGTGCCGACCTCGCCGCCAGGGGTTGCGGCCGCGCGTCCCGCACCTCAGTCCCACGAACCCCGTGCCGCCGGGAGCCGGCCGATCTCCGCCTCGTCCTGCGGGGTCAGGGCGAGCCGGGCCGCCGCCGCGTTCTCGCGGGCCCACTCCTCGCGCTTGGTGCCCGGTACCGGCACCACGTGCGGGCCCCGGCCGAGCAGCCAGGCGAGGGCGACCTGGGCCGGGGTCACCGTGTCCCCGTGCCGCGCCGCGACCCGGCGCAGCCCCGCCACCACGGGCTGGTTGGCGGCCATCATCTCGGCGGTGAAACGGGGGTGGCGGGCGCGTACGTCGTCCGGCTCGAAGCCCTGGCCCGGGGTGAGCGTGCCCGTCAGGAAGCCGTTGCCCAGCGGCATCGCGGCCAGGAAGCCGACACCCCGCGCGGCGCACCACGGCAGCAGCGCGTCCAGTGCCTCCCGCGACCACACCGACAGCTCCGCCTGCACGGCGCTGACCGGGAACACCTGCTGCATACGCTCCAGTTGACGGATCGTCACTTCGTAAAGGGTGCCGGACCTGCGGGCGGCCCGGGCGCCCATCGCGCTCACCCCGAGCGCCCGCACCTTGCCCGCCGTCACCAGCTCCGCCATCGCGCCCCAGGTCTCCTCGACGGGTACCTCGGGGTCGGCGCGGTGCAGCTGGTAGAGGTCGATGACGTCGGTGCGCAGCCGCCGCAGCGAGGCGTCGCAGGCCCGCTTCACATAGCCGGGGCGCCCGTTGGCCACCACATGCGCGTCGCCGCCGACGAGCAGCCCGACCTTGGTGGAGACGAAGGCGTCGGCCCGGCGCTCCTTGATGGCCCGGCCCACCAGGAGCTCGTTCTTGAACGGCCCGTACATGTCCGCCGTGTCGAGCAGGCTGGACCCGGCGTCGAGCGCGGCGTGCACGGTGCGCAGCGAGCGCTCGCCGTGCTGCTGCGAACTGGTGTAACCCCAGCTCATGGGCATACAGCCGAGGCCGATCGCGCCCACCTCCAGGGCCGCCGCACCGATAGTCCTGCGCTCCAACTCCCCGTACCCCTCCTCAAGCCGCACCCCAAAGTAACCTCTGGCCACCGCATCCCCTGACATAGCCTCCGACCATGACTGCAGACGTGTGGCTCCCCGTCCCGCCCGAGGAGATCCCGGGCCTCCCCGACGCCTTCGCCTACCGGTTCTGGGACGGCGGGCCCGAGTACCCGGCCGACCCGGCCGACTGCGTGTACTACGTCGTCCCGTACATGAAGGGAGTGGACATCGCCGTACGCCCGCTCGCCGCGATGACCGGGGTCCGGGTCGTACAGACGCTGTCGGCCGGGATCGACCAGATGGAGCCGGGCCTGGGCGCACTGGCCCCGGGGGTGCTGCTGTGCAACGCGCGCGGAGTGCACGAGGCGTCCACCGCCGAGCTCACGCTGGCCCTGATCCTGGCCTCGCTGCGCGGCATCCCGTCGTTCGTCGCGGGCCAGGAGAAGGAGGAGTGGCGCTCCGGCTTCTATCCGGCGCTGGCCGACAAGTCGGTGCTGATCGTGGGGTACGGATCGATCGGCGCGGCCATCGAGGACCGGCTCGCACCCTTTGAGTGCGCGCGAGTGGCGCGCGTCGCGCGCTCCTGGCGCGCGACCGCGCGCGGCCCCGTGCATCCCCTCACCGAACTGCCGGAACTGCTACCGCATGCCGACGTCGTCATCCTGTCCACACCGCTGACGGAGCAGACGAAAGGGCTGGCCGGAGCCGCCTTCCTGAGCTCGATGAAGGACGGGGCGCTGCTGGTGAACGTGGCCCGCGGCCCGGTCGTCGACACGGGGGCGCTGCTCGCCGAGCTGGAGAGCGGACGGCTGCGGGCCGCCCTCGATGTCACCGACCCGGAGCCGCTGCCCGCCGGACACCCGCTGTGGCATGCGCCGCATGTGCTGATCAGCCCTCATGTCGGCGGATCCACCTCGGCGTTCATGCCGCGCGCCAAGCGTCTGGTGGTCCGTCAGCTCACCCGGTTCGCGGCCGGACAGCCGCTCGACAACGTGGTCCTGACGACGTCCTGACGCGGGATCCGGGCCAGGCGCCGACGGCGTCCTGGGAGCCGATCCGCCCCGGCCCGCCCCGGGTTGACCACGCTCCGCGTCGGCCCGGGTGCGATCCGTATCCACAACTGCCCTGGTGGTCACGGAGCGTAGAGGAACTATGTCCCTGAGTGACGAGACTGGTGTATCGTCCCGACCGGGGGCTGCGCCGCGCGACTGACGGCGCGGGGGAGCAATGTCACAGCGAGGGGGGCGACGGGCGATGCACGGCCAATGGACGAACGATCCGACGCGGCGGAGCCGCCGACGGCTACCCCGAGGCGCGCGTGCCGGACTGCCCCGGGCTCATGCGCGGCCCCGGCTCCACTGCCGGGGACGGACCCGGACGGCGGCGCGGACCCGGCCCCCGGCCCGGACCGCCCGCCCGCCGGCGCCGCAGGCCCGTCCCCGAGGCACGCGGGCTCATCCACCGGACCGAGGCGCGGGCCTCGCGGCGTCCCGCCGCCACAGCGCGACCGGGTCCGGAGGGACCCGGTGAGCGCCCCGGGCGCGGTGCTCGCCCGCCCGCCGGTCCCCGAGCTGTCCGACGGCGGATCGGGGCTCGTTTCCCAGCTGGTCCTCGCCGTGGTCTGCGCGGGGTATGCGACCGGGGCGGCGCTCGGCTGGGGATCACATGGAGTCGCCCTGTTCATGGGGGACTTCGGCCTCAGTGCGGCGGCGCTGATGGCCTCGGCCTCCTGTTTCCTCTACGCGCGCGGAGGCGGCGGGGAAGGGGAGAGCCGTTTGCGGCCGGCCTGGCTGCTGTTCTCCTTCTCCTCCGCCATGGCGGCGAGCGGCAACGGAGTCTGGGGGTGGTACGAGGTGGTGCTCCACTACCCGACCGTGCCCTCGCCCTCCCTGGCCGATCTGTTCTTCCTGCTCTTCGCGCCACCCGCGATCGTCGGCCTGCTGGTGCTCGCCAAGCGTCCGGTCACCCGGGCCGGCTGGGTGTGCCTGGCCCTCGACTCCTGGCTGATCGGCGGCTCGCTGCTGACGCTCTCCTGGAGCCTGGCCCTCGAACACACCGCGCACACGGAGGGCGCGAGCGTCGCCGGGGCCGCGCTGTCGCTGGCGTATCCGCTGCTCGACATCGTGCTGGTGAGCATGGTGCTCGCGCTGCACTTCCGGCGCTCGTCGGCCAACCGGTCGGCGATCAACACCGCGATCGCCTCGCTCGCCCTGACCGTGCTGTGCGACGCGCTGTTCACCTCGCCGCTGCTGCGCGACACCTACCGCTCCGGGCAGCTCCTGGACGCGGGCTGGTTCGCCGGGTCGCTGCTGCTCGCCTACGCGCCCTGGGGCGCCCGCCGGCTCGCCTCGACGGGCCGGGCCGTACCGCCCCCGCAGCGCCGCCCGGTCGCGCCCGCCACCACCCGGCCCATCGCGGGCTCGCTGGGGGCGCTCACGCCGTACCTGGCGGCGGCCGTCTGCACGCTGGGGATCCTCTACAACGTCATCGAGGGCCGCCGGGTCGACCGGGTGGTGGTCTTCACCGGGTGCACGGTGGTGCTCGCGCTCGTCGTGCGCCAGGGCATCATGCTCCTCGACAACATCGCGCTCACCCATGAACTGGCCCAGAAGGAGAACCACTTCCGCTCCCTGGTGCAGGGATCGAGCGACGTCATCATGATCGCCGCCCCCACCGGAATACTGCGCTACGTCAGCCCGGCCGCCGCGGGCGTCTACGGACGGGACGCGGAGGACCTGGTCGGCTCGGAGCTGGCCTCGATCATCCACCCGGAGGACCTGGGCAGAGTCGTGCACGAGGTGCGGCGATTTCTGGCCACGCCGCCGCTGGAGGAGCCGACCACCCGGATCGAGTGCCGCTTCAAGTCCGGTACGGGGGAGTGGCTGAACGTCGAGTCCACCATCAACCGGCACCAGGGCGGGCTGATCCTCAACAGCCGGGACGTCACCGAACGGGTGCGCCTGCAGGCCCAGTTGCAGCACAACGCGGAGCACGACCCGCTCACCGACCTGCCCAACCGGGCGCTGTTCACCGAGCGCACCCGCCAGGCGCTGACCGGCCGGCGCGCCGGTGACCCCGGCACCGCCGTGCTCTTCATCGACCTCGACGGCTTCAAGCAGGTCAACGACACCATCGGCCACCAGGCCGGCGACGAGCTGCTGATCCAGGCGGCCCGCCGCCTGCAGGAATCGGTCAGAGCCGGGGACACGGCGGCGCGCCTGGGGGGCGACGAGTTCGCCGCCCTGATCCTCGGCGACGGCGGCCGCGACCGCGCGGCCCGCCAGCGCCAGGTGTACGAGATCGCCGACCGGCTCCGCCTCACGCTCTCGCAGCCGTACCAGATCGACGGGAACGAGGTGCGGGTCGCGGCCTCCATCGGGGTCGCCTTCGCCGAGCGCGACATCACCGCCCGCGAGCTCATGCGCAACGCCGACCTCGCGATGTACCGGGCCAAGTCGGGCGGCAAGAACCGGGTCGAGATGTACGCGCCGCAGATGCAGGCCGAGGTCGTACGGAAGTCGGAGGTCGCGGCCCGGCTGCGCACCGCGCTGCACGACGGCGAGTTCGCGCTGCTGCACCAGCCGGTGGTCAACCTCGCCACCGGGCGGGTGGCCGCGGTGGCCGCGCAGGCGCGCTGGAGATCGGCCCAGGGGATCCTGTTCACCCCGGCCGAGTTCCTGCGGGTCGCCGACGACAGCGAGCGCACCGCCGAGCTGGGCCGCTGGCTGCTCGAAGAGGCCGTGGCGCAGGCCGCCGAGCGGTGCAGGGCCGGGCACGAGGCCCCGGTGGCGGTCCGCCTGCCGGCCCGCCGGCTGCTCGACAAGTCGATGCCGCTGGGGTCCGTGGAGGCCCTGCTGGCCCGGCACGGACTGCCGTCCGGCGCCCTGGTCATCGAGCTGGCCGACAGCGACCCCAGGATCTCCTTCGACGACCTGGAGCGGCGCCTGGTGAGCCTGCGCCGCCTCGGTGTGCGGATCGCCCTGGACGGCTTCGGCAGCGGCTACGCGGCGATCAACGCCCTGCGCCGGCTCCCCATCGACGTACTGAAACTGGACAGGGGGCTGGTCGAGGGCGTGGTCGAGTCCGCCCGGCTGCACAAGATCACCAGCGGGCTGCTGCGGATCGCCTGCGACCTGGGGATGCAGTCCGTGGCCGACGGGGTGGACGTGCCGGAGCAGGTGCTCGCGCTGCGGGCCATGGGGTGCACCCATGGGCAGGGCATGGCGTTTTCCGGTCCTCTCGACGAGTTCCGGCTGCGGCGGGCCCTGGTGCACGGTACTTTCCCGGTGCCGGGCGGGGCCGCGTTGCCCGTGCTCAGCGGCCGGAAGGTGCCCTCCGTCCGGGTCAATCACTCAAATAGTGAGACACCCGTCCCACCCACTTGACACGTCCGGGGCGCCGGAGGGAGGGTCAATGCCATGCGCACCCGAATTCTCGTACTTGGAAAGCGCGTCGGCTGAAGCCGGGCCCCGTCGCGGGCCCAGCGGACCACACCCGACGCGCTCCCCTCGCTTGCCTCACGGCACGAGGGGTTTTTTGTTGCACCGGTGCCCCCGGAGCAGCAGAGCGATCTCGACCAAACCCCCGCAAAAACCCTCAGCTTCGAGAAGAGAATGCCGATGACCGAGCAGGCCTCCGGGGCCCACCATCCGCAGCCGCGGGCCCGTAACGGCGGACACCACGCCGCCCCCGTCGAGCACGTCACGGGCGCGCAGTCCCTCATCCGCTCTCTTGAGGAAGTCGGGGCCGAGACCGTCTTCGGCATTCCGGGAGGCGCGATCCTCCCGGCGTACGACCCGATGATGGACTCCACCCGGGTCCGTCACGTCCTGGTCCGCCACGAGCAGGGCGCGGGCCACGCGGCCACCGGTTACGCGCAGGCCACCGGCAAGGTCGGCGTCTGCATGGCGACCAGCGGCCCGGGCGCCACCAACCTGGTCACGCCGATCGCCGACGCCCACATGGACTCGGTGCCGCTGGTCGCGATCACCGGCCAGGTCTCCTCCAAGGCGATCGGCACGGACGCCTTCCAGGAGGCGGACATCGTCGGCATCACGATGCCCATCACCAAGCACAACTTCCTGGTCACCAAGGCCGAGGACATCCCGCGCACCATCGCCGAGGCGTTCCACATCGCCTCCACCGGCCGCCCGGGCCCGGTCCTGGTCGACATCGCCAAGGACGCCCTCCAGGCGCGCACCACCTTCTCCTGGCCGCCGCACACCGACCTGCCGGGCTACCGGCCGGTCACCAAGCCGCACGCCAAGCAGATCCGCGAGGCCGCCAAGCTGATCGTGGCGGCCAAGCGCCCGGTCCTGTACGTCGGCGGCGGCGTCCTCAAGGCCGGTGCCACGGCCGAGCTGAAGGTTCTCGCGGAGCTCACCGGAGCGCCCGTCACCACCACCCTGATGGCGCTCGGCGCCTTCCCCGACAGCCACCCGCTGCACGTGGGAATGCCCGGCATGCACGGTGCGGTCACCGCCGTCACCGCACTGCAGAAGTCGGACCTGCTCATCGCGCTCGGCACCCGCTTCGACGACCGCGTCACCGGCAAGCTGGACAGCTTCGCCCCGTACGCGAAGGTCGTCCACGCGGACATCGACCCGGCCGAGATCGGCAAGAACCGCGAGGTCGACGTCCCGATCGTGGGCGACGCGCGCGAGGTCATCGCCGACCTGGTCCAGGCAGTGCAGGCCGAGCACACCGAGGGCCACACCGGCGACTACACCGCCTGGTGGAACGACCTGAACCGGTGGCGCGAGACCTACCCGCTCGGCTACGACCAGCCCGACGACGGCAGCCTCTCGCCGCAGCAGGTCATCCAGCGCATCGGCGAGCTCGCCCCGGCCGACACCATCTACGCGGCCGGCGTCGGCCAGCACCAGATGTGGGCCGCCCACTTCATCAACTACGAGCTCCCGGCCACCTGGCTGAACTCCGGCGGCGCCGGAACCATGGGCTACGCCGTCCCGGCCGCCATGGGCGCCAAGGCCGGTATGCCGGACCGCACCGTCTGGGCGATCGACGGCGACGGCTGCTTCCAGATGACCAACCAGGAGCTCACCACCTGTGCGCTCAACAACATCCCGATCAAGGTCGCCATCATCAACAACGGCGCCCTCGGGATGGTGCGCCAGTGGCAGACGCTGTTCTACAACGAGCGCTACTCCAGCACCGTCCTGCACGCCGACGACACGGGCCACGACACCATCGGCTCCCAGGTCGGCGCGTCCACCGCACCCCGCAAGGGCACCCGCGTCCCCGACTTCGTGAAGCTGTCGGAGGCCATGGGCTGCTACGCGATCCGCTGCGAGCGCCCCGAGGACCTGGACAAGGCCATCGAAGAGGCCAACTCGATCAACGACCGCCCGGTCGTCATCGACTTCATCGTCCACGAGGACGCCCAGGTCTGGCCGATGGTGGCCGCCGGCACCTCCAACGACGAGGTCATGGCCGCGCGCGGCGTCCGCCCCGACTTCGGCGACAACGAAGACGACTGAGAGAGCAGAGAGAGACCGACACCATGTCCACCAAGCACACGCTCTCCGTCCTGGTCGAGAACACCCCCGGCATCCTCGCCCGGATCGCCGCGCTCTTCTCCCGCCGCGGTTTCAACATCGACTCGCTCGCCGTCGGTGTCACCGAACACCCCGACATCTCGCGCATCACCATCGTGGTCAATGTCGAGGACCTGCCCCTGGAGCAGGTGACGAAACAGCTCAACAAGCTGGTCAACGTCCTGAAGATCGTCGAACTTGAGCCCAGCGCTGCGATCCAGCGCGAGCTCGTTCTGGTGAAGGTGCGGGCCGACAACGAAACGCGCTCCCAGATCGTCGAGATCGTCCAGCTGTTCCGCGCCAAGACCGTCGACGTCTCGCCGGAGGCCGTCACCATCGAGGCCACCGGCGGCGCGGACAAGCTGGAGGCGATGCTCAAGATGCTGGAGCAGTTCGGCATCAAGGAGCTCGTCCAGTCCGGCACGATCGCCATAGGGCGCGGCTCGCGCTCGATCACCGACCGCAGCCTGCGGGCCCTGGACCGTACGGCCTGATCCCGCCCCCTCGCGGTGTTCGCATCGCGAGACTTGAAACGTCCCGACGCATCCCCGCCGTACGGTGGGACGCAACACCAGCACACCAAGGAGATATCCCAGTGGCCGAGCTGTTCTACGACGACGACGCCGACCTGTCCATCATCCAGGGCCGCAAGGTCGCGGTGATCGGTTACGGCAGCCAGGGCCACGCCCACGCGCTGTCGCTCCGTGACTCGGGTGTCGACGTCCGCGTCGGTCTGCACGAGGGCTCCAAGTCCAAGGCCAAGGCCGAGGAGCAGGGCCTGCGCGTGGTGACGCCCGCCGAGGCCGCCGCCGAGGCCGACGTCATCATGATCCTGGTCCCGGACCCGATCCAGGCCCAGGTCTACGAGGAGTCCATCAAGGACAACCTGAAGAACGGCGACGCGCTCTTCTTCGGTCACGGCCTCAACATCCGCTTCGGCTTCATCAAGGCCCCCGAGGGCGTCGACGTCTGCATGGTCGCCCCCAAGGGCCCGGGCCACCTGGTCCGCCGTCAGTACGAGGAGGGCCGCGGCGTTCCGTGCATCGCGGCCGTCGAGCAGGACGCGACCGGCAACGGCTTCGCGCTCGCGCTCTCGTACGCCAAGGGCATCGGCGGCACCCGGGCCGGCGTCATCAAGACGACCTTCACCGAGGAGACCGAGACCGACCTCTTCGGCGAGCAGGCCGTGCTCTGCGGTGGCACCTCGGCGCTCGTCAAGGCGGGCTTCGAGACCCTGGTCGAGGCGGGCTACCAGCCGGAGATCGCGTACTTCGAGTGCCTGCACGAGCTGAAGCTCATCGTGGACCTCATGTACGAGGGCGGCCTGGAGAAGATGCGCTGGTCGGTCTCCGAGACCGCCGAGTGGGGCGACTACGTGACCGGCCCCCGCATCATCACCGCCGACACCAAGGCCGAGATGAAGAAGGTCCTCACCGAGATCCAGGACGGCACCTTCGCCAAGAACTGGATGGACGAGTACCACGGCGGCCTGAAGAAGTACAACGAGTACAAGACCCAGGACGAGAACCACCTCCTGGAGACCACCGGCAAGGAGCTGCGCAAGCTCATGAGCTGGGTGAACGACGAGGAGGCGTAAGCCTTCGCGAGGGGCCGCGGCACCGCGCCGCGGCCCCTTGTCCATCCCGTCCACCCCCGGACGGGTGACATTCCTCCCCCAAGGTCTTCATGACCAGGGGGGACCCCCATCGGCTGGAAAAGACCGCCCAGAGCACCACTACACTGCTGCTCAATACCTACGCGTCAGGCCCACAGCGTCGTGCGTCTTCCACGCGGCTAGCACCCTCCACCGCCTGCGGCCGTCGGGACGGCAGTCCGCAGCATTGGACTTGTGAGGACTCACGTGAGCTCGAAACCTGTCGTACTCATCGCTGAAGAGCTGTCGCCCGCCACCGTCGACGCCCTTGGTCCGGACTTCGAGATCCGGCACTGCAACGGCGCGGACCGCGCCGAACTGCTGCCCGCCATCGCGGACGTGGACGCCATCCTGATCCGCTCGGCGACCAAGGTCGACGCCGAGGCGGTCGCCGCCGCCAAGAAGCTGAAGGTCGTCGCCCGCGCGGGCGTCGGTCTCGACAACGTCGACGTCTCCGCCGCCACCAAGGCCGGCGTGATGGTCGTGAACGCGCCGACCTCCAACATCGTCACCGCCGCCGAGCTCGCCTGCGGTCTGCTCGTGGCCACCGCGCGCAACATCCCGCAGGCCAACACCGCGCTGAAGAACGGCGAGTGGAAGCGGAACAAGTACACCGGCGTCGAGCTGAGCGAGAAGACCCTCGGCGTGGTCGGCCTCGGCCGGATCGGCGTCCTGGTCGCGCAGCGCATGTCGGCCTTCGGCATGAAGATCGTGGCGTACGACCCCTACGTACAGCCCGCGCGGGCCGCGCAGATGGGCGTGAAGCTGCTGACCCTGGACGAGCTCCTGGAGGTCGCCGACTTCATCACCGTGCACCTGCCCAAGACCCCCGAGACGCTGGGCCTGATCGGCGACGAGGCGCTGCACAAGGTGCAGCCGCACGTGCGGATCGTGAACGCGGCGCGCGGCGGCATCGTCGACGAGGCCGCGCTGTACTCGGCGCTCAAGGAGGGCCGCGTCGCGGGCGCGGGCCTGGACGTGTACGCCAAGGAGCCCTGCACGGACTCCCCGCTCTTCGAGCTCGACCAGGTCGTGTGCACCCCGCACCTGGGCGCCTCCACCGACGAGGCCCAGGAGAAGGCGGGCATCGCGGTCGCCCGCTCGGTGCGCCTGGCGCTCGCCGGTGAGCTGGTGCCGGACGCGGTGAACGTCCAGGGCGGCGTCATCGCCGAGGACGTCAAGCCCGGTCTGCCGCTCGCCGAGCGCCTGGGCCGGATCTTCACCGCGCTCGCGGGCGAGGTCGCGGTCCGTCTCGACGTCGAGGTGTACGGCGAGATCACCCAGCACGACGTGAAGGTGCTCGAACTCAGCGCGCTCAAGGGCGTGTTCGAGGACGTGGTCGACGAGACGGTGTCGTACGTCAACGCCCCGCTGTTCGCGCAGGAGCGCGGCGTGGAGGTCCGGCTGACCACCAGCAGCGAGTCCCCGGACCACCGCAACGTGGTCACCGTGCGCGGCACGCTCTCGGGCGGCGACGAGGTGTCGGTCTCCGGCACTCTGGCCGGCCCCAAGCACCTCCAGAAGATCGTGGCCATCGGCGAGTACGACGTGGACCTGGCGCTCGCCGACCACATGGTCGTGCTGCGCTACGACGACCGTCCCGGCGTCGTCGGCACGGTCGGCCGCATCCTCGGCGAGGCGGGCCTGAACATCGCGGGCATGCAGGTCGCCCGCGCGTCGGAGGGCGGGGAGGCGCTGGCCGTCCTCACGGTCGACGACACCGTGCCGCAGCCGGTCCTCACCGAGGTGGCCGAGGAGATCGGCGCGGTCTCCGCGCGCTCGGTGAACCTGGTCTGAGCAGCTGCGTACTCGGCTCGTAGACGCTTGTCTTAGACATTCGTCTACGGGCCGAGTACGCTCCCCGCATGGGACACCGTGAGGATCTGCTGGAAGGCGCGAAGCGCTGCCTGCTGGAGAAGGGCTTCGTGCGCACCACCGCGCGCGACATCGTGAAGGAGTCCGGGACCAACCTGGCCTCGATCGGCTACCACTACGGCTCCAAGGACGCCCTGCTCGCGCAGGCGTACCTGGAGATGATCGAGAGAATCGGCGAGGACTTCGACGGCCCGCCCGGCGAGGAGCCGAGCGGCGCGCCCGGCTCGCTGGAGCGGTTCCAGCAGGTGTGGGCGAACGTCATCGAGACGATGGACACGGCCCGCCCGATCTGGCTGCTCAGCCTGGAGGTGGTCACCCAGGCCGACCGGATGCCCGGGGTCCGCGAGCACCTGGCGAAGGCGTCGATCGAGGGGCGCTCGGGGCTGATCCCGATGTTCCAGGGCGGCGCGGAGCCCGAGCGGGACGACCCCGTCGTCTCCTCGCTCGGCGGGCTCTACCAGGCGCTGCTCAACGGCCTGATGATCCAGTGGGCCTTCGACCCGGACACGGCCACCGACGCCGAGAAGCTGACCGAGGGGATGCGCCTGCTCATCGAGGGCGCCCGCAAGGCGGACAGCGGCGGCAGCGCGGAGCAGACCTCACAGGCGTGACGCCTTCAGCGCCATATGGAGCAGCAGCCGGTCCTCCCCGTCGTCGAGGTCGAGCCCGGTGAGCTGCTCGACCCGGGAGAGCCGGTAGTAGAGGGTCTGGCGGTGGATGCCGAGCGCCGCCGCCGTACGGCCCGCCTGGCCCGCGCAGTCGAGGAACACCTCGGCGGTGCGGGCCAGTTCGGTGTGGGCGGGGGAGAGCAGCGCCCGCACCGCCCGGTCGTGGGGTGCGGTGTCGGGGAGCGCGGTCAGCAGCCGGTACGGGCCGATGCCGCTCCACTGCGCCACCGGCCCCAGCCGTGCCTCGGCGCGGGCCGCCCGGGCCGCGGCTCTCGCCTCGTGCCAGGAGGCGGGCAGTTCGGCGAGCCCCCGGCGGGGTACGGCGATCCCGGCGGCCGCGCCCGGCCCGCCCGAGGCGCGCAGCCGCTCGGCGGCGGACAGCGCGGGCGCGAGCGCGTCGGCGGACCGGAGCCGGACGAGCGCGGCCAGCGCCTGCGGGGCGGCGGCGCCCGTGTCCTCGTCGGGAGCGCTCCGCTCCTCCCCGTACGTTCCCCACGGCACCACGCACAGCGCCGCCGTGCCCGCCACCGTGCGCACCGACGGGGCCTCGCCCGGCCAGGGGGTCGCGCAGACCACCGCGTGCAGGCCGTCCGCGTCCGGGCCGAGCGCCGCGCGCAGGGCCGCCATCGCCATGTCGCGCTGCCAGCCCCGGCCCGCCGTCAGGACCGCGCGGAACTCCCGGGAGAGATCGGTGCCCGCTTGGGCCTCGTCCGCGAGCAGACCGCCGATCCGGGCCGCCACCTCCATCGCGGCCGCGAGCCGGTCCTCGGCCGGGCCCGGGTCGGCGTCGAGCAGCCATACGTAACCGAGCACGATGCCCCGGTGGCGCACCGGCAGACAGACGCGGTCGCGGAAGACGCCCGCCTCGGGGGCGGCCGGGATGCGCACCGGGCCGGTGGCGCGGGTGATGCCGAACCCCTCGAACCAGGCGCGGACCGCCGGGGTGGAGCGGCGGGTCAGGATCGAGCGGGTGCGCACGGGGTCCATGGCGCTGTCGTCGTCGGAGTCGTGCGCGCCGAAGGCGATCAGCTTGAAGTCCCGGTCCTCCAGGGTCGCGGGGGTGCCGAGCAGCGCCGAGATCTCATCGACCAGGTCCTGGTAGTCGCCCTTCACGTCAGACATTCTCGCGCACATCGGCGCTGCCTTCAGACATCTGTCTGAGATGCGGGGCACGGATGCGTGACAGGTGTCGATGGCAGAGGATCGAAACGGTCCCTAGGTTTCACGGTGGTTCTCCGTGCCGTTCCCCAATAGTCGGGTTTCGGCCTCCTGCTACCCCTTTCCATGGAGGTGCCCCGTGCTGGGTCCCGTGATCCTTGCCGCGTCGCGCAGCGACAAGATGCGCCGTTTCATCTCGGCCGCCCCCGGCACCAAGCAGGTCGTCGACCGGTTCATCGCCGGTGAGACGGTCGACCAGGTGGTGCCGATCGTCAAGGACGCCGCCGGCAAGGGCCTGGAGGTCACCCTGGACGTGGTGGGCGAGGACATCACCACGGTCGAGCAGTCGTACGCCGCCCGGGACGCCTACCTGGAGCTCATCGGCCGCCTCAAGGACCTGGACTTGGGCGCCCGCGCCGAGATGTCCGTGAAGCTCTCCATGTTCGGCCAAGCGCTGGAAGGCGGCCACGAGCTGGCCCTCGCCAACGTCCGCCCGGTCGTCGAGGCCGCCGCCGCGATCGGCACCACGGTCACCCTGGACGCCGAGGACCACACCACCCTCGACTCGATGTTCGCCATCCACGAGGAGCTGCGGAAGGACTTCCCGCAGACCGGCTGTGTCATCCAGGCGTACCTCTTCCGCACTGAGGACGACGCGCGCCGCCTGTCGGCCGCCGGCAGCCGGGTCCGGATCGTGAAGGGCGCCTACAAGGAGCCCGCCTCCGTCGCGTACCAGGACAAGGCCGAGATCGACAAGGCGTACGTCCGCATCCTGAAGATCCTGATGGAGGGCGACGGCTACCCGATGATCGGGTCGCACGACCCGCGCCTGATAGCCATCACCCAGGAGCTCGCGCGGCGCGCCGGGCGCAAACTGGACGAGTACGAGTTCCAGATGCTGTACGGCATCCGCAGCGACGAGCACGTCCGGCTCGCGGCCGAGGGCCACCGGATGCGCGTCTACACGGCGTACGGCACCGACTGGTACGGCTACTTCATGCGCCGCCTCGCGGAGAAGCCCGCCAACCTGCTCTTCTTCGCCCGCTCCATCCTCACCAAGGGCTGAGCCCACCCCTCACAAAGGAGTTCAGAGACTCATGGACGCTGTAACCCAGGTCCCCGCTCCCGTCAACGAGCCGGTGCACGGCTACGCCCCCGGTTCCCCGGAGCGCGCGCGCCTCGAAGCCAAGCTCAAGGAGCTGGCCGAGAACCCCATCGAGCTGCCGATGACCATCAACGGCGAGCGCCGGATGGGCGGCGGCGAGCGCTTCGACGTCGTGCAGCCGCACAACCACAAGGCCGTCATCGGTACGTACGCCAACGCGACGACCCAGGACGCCCAGGACGCGATCGACGCGGCGCTGGCCGCCGCCCCGGCGTGGCGCGCGATGTCCTTCGACGACCGCGCCGCGATCATCCTGCGCGCCGCCGAGCTGCTGGCCGGCCCGTGGCGCGAGACGCTGGCCGCCTCGACCATGCTGGGCCAGTCGAAGACCGCCCAGCAGGCCGAGATCGACACCCCGTGCGAGCTCGTCGACTTCTGGCGCTTCAACGTCCACTACGCCCGCCAGCTGCTCGCCGAGCAGCCCCCGGCGAACTCCCCGGGCGTGTGGAACCGTATGGACCACCGTCCGCTGGAAGGTTTCGTCTACGCGATCACGCCGTTCAACTTCACGGCCATCGCGGGCAACCTGCCCACCGCCCCGGCCCTGATGGGCAACGTGGTCGTGTGGAAGCCGTCCCCGACGCAGACCCACGCCGCCGTGCTGCTGATGCGGCTCCTGGAGGAGGCGGGCCTGCCCAAGGGCGTCATCAACCTCGTCACCGGTGACGGCCTGGCGGTCTCCGAGGTCGCGCTGAACCACCGCGACCTCGCGGGCATCCACTTCACGGGTTCGACCAAGACCTTCCAGCACCTGTGGAAGACCGTCGGCACGAACATCGAGAAGTACCGCACCTACCCGCGCCTGGTCGGCGAGACCGGCGGCAAGGACTTCGTCGTCGCGCACCCGAGCGCCGACCGCGCTGTCCTGAAGACCGCGCTGACCCGTGGCTCCTTCGAGTTCCAGGGCCAGAAGTGCTCGGCGTCCTCGCGTGCGTACGTCCCGGCCTCGATCTGGAACGACGGCTTCAAGGAGGAGTTCGCGGCCGAGGTCGACGGCATCACCATGGGTGACGTCACCGACCTGTCGAACTTCATCGGCGCCGTCATCGACGAGCGCTCGTTCGCCAAGAACAAGGCGGCCATCGACCGTGCGAAGGCCGACGCCTCCTGCACGATCGTCGCGGGCGGCACCTACGACGACTCGGTCGGCTACTTCGTCCGCCCGACCGTCATCGAGTGCTCGGACCCGGCCAACGAGGTCTTCACGACCGAGTACTTCGGCCCGATCCTGGCGATCCACGTCTACGACGACGAGAAGTACGACGAGATGCTGACCCAGATGGAGTCGGTCTCGGACTACGCGCTCACCGGCTCGGTCATCTCGGGCGACCGCGCCGCGGCCGCGTACACGATGGACAAGCTGCGCTACGCCGCGGGCAACTTCTACATCAACGACAAGTCGACCGGCGCCGTCGTCGGCCAGCAGCCCTTCGGCGGCGGCCGCGCGTCCGGCACCAACGACAAGGCGGGCGCGCCGCAGAACCTGATGCGCTGGACGCTGACCCGCGCCATCAAGGAGACCCTGGTGCCTCCGACCGACTACACGTACCCGCACATGGGCTGACGCATAGTCACTTCCTGAAACCCCGCCCCCGTCCTTGGTCCCCCAACCGAGGACGGGGGCGGTTTCCATGTGTGCCGCCGTTCTCAGACCTTGCGGGCCAGGAAGTCGCCGATCAGGGCGCCGATCCGGCGCGCGTGCGTCTCCAGGGCGAAGTGGCCGGTGGGCAGGAGGTGGACCTCCGCCTCGGGCAGGTCGCGCTGGAAGGCGAGGGCGCCGGCCGGGACGAAGATCTCGTCGTGCGCGCCCCAGGTGGCGAGGAGGGGGACCTGGCTGGTGCGGAAGTACTCCTGGAACGCCGGGTAGAGGTCGAAGTTGGAGCCGTAGTCGGCGATCAGGTCCAGCTGGATCTCGGCCTGGCCGTCGCGGGCCATCAGCGCCGCGTCGTGGTGGTACGCGTCCGGGCTCACCAGCGACGGGTCCACAAGTCCGTGCAGATACTGCCACTTGATGCCGTCGAGCGAGCGGATCTCGCGGACCGGCGCCTCGGTCTCGGGGGTGCGCTCCGCGATCAGCGCGAGCGGCGCGGCCCACGCCTCGCCCAGGCCCTCGGTGTAGGCGTTGCCGTTCTGCGTGACGATCGCGGTGACCCGCTCGGGGTGCTTGAGGGCGAGCCGCAGCCCGATGGGGGCGCCGTAGTCCTGGATGTACAGCGCGTACCGGGTGAGCCCGACCCGCTCGGTGAACCGGTCCGTCAGATCGGCCAGGTCGGCGAAGGTGTACGAGAACTCCTTCGCCGACGGCGCCGAGGAGTAGCCGAAGCCGAGGTGGTCGGGGGCGATCACGCGGTAGCGGTCGGCCAGCAGGGGGATCAGGTCCCGGAACATGTGGGAGCTGGTGGGGAAGCCGTGCAGCAGCAGGATCGCGGGCGCGTCGGGCGCGCCCGCCTCCCGGTAGAAGATCTCCTGACCGTCGACGGTCACGCTCCGGTAGTGGATCTGCGCCGCGTCCATCTGTGCCCCCTCGTGCCGGCGCGACCGATCGTCGCGCGGTGGGCACAGCCAATCGCGAACACACCTAACCTGTCAATGGAGTTTTAGGGGTTAGTCTCAGATTTCGATCAGCACCTGGTCGAGCGATTTGCGGACCAGGTCCGGGACTTGGCAGTCGTCCGCCGGATAGCCGACCGGGATCACCGCGAACGCCTTCTCGTTGGTGGGACGGCCGAGCACCTCGGACAGGAACCGCATCGGGCTGGGGGTGTGGATCAGCGCGGCGAGGCCGCACTGGTGCAGCGCCGACAGGAGCAGGCCGACCGCCATCCCCACCGACTCGTCCACGTAGTAGTGCTTGTGCTTGGTGCCGTCCTCGGCCAGCCAGTACCGCTGCTGGAAGACGACGATCAGGGCCGGGGCGTCGGTGAGGTGCGCCTTCACCGCGTCCGTGCCCAGCGGGCGCAGCGCGGCCAGCCACTCCTCGCCGAGCCGGCCGTCGTAGGAGCGGCGCTCCTCGTGCTCGGCGGCCTCGCGGATGTGCCGCCGCACCTCGCGGTCGCGGACGAGTACGAAGGTCCACGGTTGCTGGTGGGCGCCGGAGGGCGCGGTCGCGGCGCACGCGATGGCGTCCCGGATCACCTGCTCGGGGACCGGGTCGGGGGAGAACTGCCGTACGGTCCGGCGCCGGTCCATCGTGTCGCGCAGCTCGGCCGCCCGCGCCAGGGATTCGGCGGCGGGCATCCGGTCGGGCCGGTAGGGAACGGGGCGGTAGGGATCGCCGTGGGTGGGCGTCCACCGCTGCTCTGTCGACGGTGACATGCCACCGAGTCTGCGGCACGGCCGCCGGGCGCGGTAGATCGCGAAACGGTCACCGGGTCCGGGCACGCCGTACGGCGGGGTGGAACGCGAAACGGCCTGCGAGAGTGGGCGCATGACTGAGTCACAGCACACCGCCCACACCTCGCAGCTCGGCCCGGA
This sequence comes from Streptomyces sp. NPDC048696, assembly GCF_043198895.1. Classification (NCBI taxonomy): domain Bacteria; kingdom Bacillati; phylum Actinomycetota; class Actinomycetes; order Kitasatosporales; family Streptomycetaceae; genus Streptomyces; species Streptomyces sp. NPDC048696. Next base: position 255,312 of record NZ_JBICVJ010000007.1, read on the forward strand.
CGGCCTGCCGAGGATCCGCGCGCTGCTCGACGCGGCCTTCGAGGGCGACTTCAGCGACGAGGACTGGGACCACGGTCTCGGCGGTGTCCACTCCTTCCTCGACGACGAGTCCGGGCTCGCGGCGCACGGCAGCGTCATCATGCGCCGGGTGCTGCACGGCGGCCGCTCGTACCGCATCGGCTATGTCGAGGCCGTCGCCGTGCGCGCGGACCGGCGCCGGCAGGGGCTCGGCGGGCGGGTCATGGCCGCCCTTGAGCATGTGATCGACGAGGCGTACGAGTTCGGCGCGCTCTCGGCGTCCGACGACGGGGCGGGGCTCTACCGGGCGCGCGGCTGGCAGCTCTGGGAGGGGCGGATCGAGGTGCTGAGCCCGGACGGGGTGGTGCGGCTCGCCGAGGAGGAGGGCAGCACGTTCGTGCGCCCGGCGGCGGGCCGCCCGCTGCCCGACCCCGCGCTGCCGCTGATCTTCGACTGGCGCGACGGCGACGTGCTGTGACAGCGGTGCGCGGGGCGGCGGTCCGGACCCCCGTCCCGGACCGCCGCCCCGCGCATCTCACCGTCCTGTAACGGCGTTACAGGACGGTGTTACAGGACCCCCGCGTCCCGTGCCGTCCACACCGACGGGTACAGCGGGCGAAATCCCAGCTCGTCCCGGATCCGCAGGGTCGACACGATCGTGTAGAACGGGTCCGGGTCGGTGCGCTCGGCCAGCTGCGGCGGCACCTCCACCCCGTTGAGCTGGAGCAGTTCGACCGCCGTCACCGGGCTGTCGTCCGCGATGTTGTACTTGCGGCCCGCGACCCCCGGCGCGTACAGCAGCCGCGTCAGGCCCTGGGCCACGTCGGCGTGGTGCACCATCGGCAGCCGCTGGTGCCCGGCCCACTGGGACGCCCAGTGCACCGACTGCGCCAGATGCGGGTCGCCCTCGCCGTAGACGAAGGCGAGCGCGCCGATGCGCACGTCGAGGCCGTGCTCGCGGTGGAGCGCGAGCAGCCCGGCCTCGGCCGCCCCCTTGGACTGCGCGTACGGGCCCCACAGCGGGCCGCCGGGCACCGGCTCGTCGTCCTCGGTCAGCGGACGGCCGCGCCCGAGCCCGTACACGAGGTTGGACGACACCTGGACGAAGCGGCTCACCCCGGCGTCGAGCGCGGCCCGGCCGAGCGCGATCGCCGCGTCGCCGTTGACCGCCCGGTTCTCCGCCTCCGGCACATCGCGGTAGGCGACCGCGAGGTTGACCACCGCGTCGACCCCGGCCAGCGCCTTGCGCACCGACTCCGCGTCCCGTACGTCGCCGACCGCCACCTCATGGGCGCCGAGCGCGTGGCCACGGGCTTCGTCGCGCACCAGCACGCGCACCACGTCGGACCGCTGCAGCAGCCTCGGCACATACCGCCGCCCGACCTGGCCCGTCGCGCCCGTCACCAGAATCCGCATCGTCCACTCCTCTCGGTTGCCTGGCTCAAGGCTGGCGCGAGGTGGCCCGTGGCGGGAGGGGTGTACGCATCCAGGGAGCGACACTCCCTGGATACCTGCGGGGACCGACCGTCATGCTGAGGGCGTGGACAGAGAAGAACTCGCGGATTTCCTGCGGCACTGCCGGGCCCGTCTGGAACCTTCGGACGTGGGCCTGGCGGCCGGGCCCCGCCGGCGCACGGCGGGGCTGCGCAGGGAAGAGGTCGCCCAGCTCACCGGGATGTCGGTCGACTGCTACACCCGGCTTGAGCAGGCCCGCGGCTCGCGCCCGTCCCGGCAGATGCTGACCGCGCTGGCGCGGGCGCTGAGGCTGACCCAGGACGGGCGCGATCACCTCTTCCACCTCGCCGACGAGGAGCCGCCGCGCGAGCGGCACGGCTCGGTCCATGTGCGCCCCGGTCTGATGCTGATCCTCGACCGGCTGCACGACGCGCCCGCGCAGGTGATGAGCGACTGGGGCGAGGTGCTGGCCCAGAACGCGCTCGCGGCCGCCCTGGTCGGCGAGGCCATGCCCGGCCGGAACATCATCCGGGGCTACTTCACCGAGCCCTCGGTGCGCCGGCTCTTCCCGCCCGAGGACCAGGCCGAGCACGCCCGCAACCACGTGGGCCAGCTGCGCGCGGTGCTCGCGGCCCGCCCGGACGACCCGGGACCGGCCGCGCTGGTGGCCGAACTGAGGGCGGCGAGCGAGGAGTTCGCGGCGCTGTGGGGCGAGCACGAGGTGGCGGTGCGGCGCTCCAAGGTGAAGCGGTTCGTCCACCCCGTCGTCGGTCTGCTGGAGCTCGACTGCGAGGTGCTGCTCAGCTCCGAGCACGGCCAGTACCTGGTGGTGCACTCGGCGCGGCCCGGCACGGAGGCCCACCAGCGGCTCGAACTGCTGCGGGTGGTGGGCCTCCAGGACCTGACGGTCAGCCGCTGACCGAGGCGTCGCCGGTCTCGATGTGGCCGGTGTAGCGCCGCGACCAGGTCGAGTCGACGTCCACCGTGACGGTGAGGTCGTACCAGCCGTTCTGGTACGCCACCGCGTTGAAGTAGTCCTCGGTCGAGGAGCCCGCCGCGACCTGGTACGTCCAGGGGCCGTCCGTACGGTAGTTGTCGGGCCTGATCGTGAAGGTCACCGGCGACGACGACGTGTTGGTCATCTTGAACCAGATGGCGATGCGCCCGGTGCCGCTCTCCACGCCGTACCGGGCCGCCACCTCGACCGCCTTGCCCGGCGCCGTCGCGTCGCCGGTGAAGCGGCGCTGGAAGCGGTTGGGGCCGGTCATGGTGAAGTCGTACTTGCCACTGCCGAAGGCGAGGCCGATGTTGAAGAAGTCGCTGGCCGTGCCGCCCGCGTCGACCGTGTACTGCCACGGCGTGGTGTCGCGGTACGCGTTGGGGTGCAGCGAGAAGTGGGCGGCCGACGTCGCCGGGTCGCCCTGGTTGGCCATCGAGAACCAGGCCAGGATCTTGCCCGCCGCCCCGTACTCGAAGCGGTCGAGGTTGCCGTTCGGCTGGTACGGCAGCGCGCGGGCCGGGCGGGTGCCGCTCTCCTGCACGGGCAGCGCGTTGTTCTGCGGCGCCGGGTTGGGCAGCGGGCCGCAGTTCACCCCGAGCGCCTTGGTGGCGGGCAGCCCGGACGGGACGCCGTACACCGGGTTGGTGAAGTCGAAGACGCCGGTCAGGTCGCCGGTCACCGTGCGGCGCCAGGGGCTGATGTTCGGGCAGGTGGCGGGGGTGCCGAGGGCGGCGGTCCAGGTCTCCAGGAAGCGCAGCACCGAGGTGTGGTCGAAGACCTCGGACGACACCCAGCCCCCGCGCGTCCACGGCGACATGACCAGCATCGGGACCCGGAAGCCCAGGCCGACGGGGACGCCGCCGACGAACTCCCCGGCCGCGCCCGAGGGCGGCGACGGCGGCGGGACGTGGTCGAAGAAGCCGTCGTTCTCGTCGTAGTTGAGGAACAGGACGGTCGAGTCGAACACCTCGGGGCTGGCCGCGAGCGCCCGGTAGACCAGGTCCACGAAGTGCGCGCCGTCGCCGGGCGGGGCGTAGGGGTGCTCGGAGAACGCCTGGTTGGCGACCACCCAGGAGACCTGCGGGAGGGTCCCCGCGAGCGCGTCCGCCTTGATGGCGGCGGCGATGTCGTCGGGGGTCGAGCCGGTGGCGGCCGGGACCGAGGACATGCCCCGGTCGTGCAGCGGGTCGCCGGCCGGGGCGTCGGTGAACTTCTTGAAGTACGCCAGACCGTTGTCGCCGTAGTTGTCGTTGGCGTTCTGGTACACCTTCCAGCTGACCCCGGCCCGCTGCAGTGCCTCCGCGTACGTCTCCCAGGTCAGCCCCGACTCGTCGCCGCCGTCCTTGCTGGCCGCGTCGACCTTGCCGCTCCACAGGAACGTACGGTTGGGGCCGGTGGCGCTGAGCGCGGAGCTGAAGTAGGCGTCGCAGACGGTGTAGTTGTCGGCGAGCGCGTAGTGGAACGGGATGTCGTCGCGGTCCAGGTAGCCGAGCGAGCGGACGTTGCCGACGCCCAGCACCCAGTTGTCCATCCGGCCCTTGTTCCAGGCCGAGTGCTGCGAGGTCCAGCTGTGCGGGAGATCGCCGCTGCACTGGGCGAGCGTCTCGCCGTCGGCGCCGCCGGAGGCCGGGGTGGAGCTGAGCTTCCACGGGTACTGCCGGCTCAGCCCGTTGGGCTGGTTGAACACCGGCTGCCCGCCCGAGATCAGGATCCCGCTGCGGTCGCCGAAGCCGCGTACGCCCTTGAGGCGGCCGAAGTAGTGGTCGAAGCTTCGGTTCTCCTGCATGAGGATCACCACGTGCCTGACGTCCTGGACCGTGCCGGTCGCCGAGGCGGCGGCCGCTGTGGTGACCGCCGTGCCGGTGACCGCCGTGCCCCCGGCCGCCTCGGCCGTCCCCACCGGCAGTACGGCGCCCGCCGCCACGCCCGCGCCGAGCGCCACGAACCCTCTACGACTGATCGGTGTCATTCCCGAACCGCCCGCCCTCTTGGCCTGCTAGTGCCCCAGCGGCACATCGAGCAGAAGGGTGGACCCGCCAAAGGTGTGAAGCCATACCTCTACCGGAAGGGATGGGTGAACACTGGGTCAACGGGCGGTATGGCGGGGCGGCTACGCGTCCTCGACACCCGCCGCGACCTCGCGCTTGATCCTGCGCAGGCCGAACAACGTCCCGATCACGCCCGAGAGCACCGCCGAGACGAACACGACCGGGAGGATGCCGTCGCCCGCGTAGTGGATCGCCGCGAAGGTCACCGTGCCCGAGACCACCGCGCCCGCGGCCATCTGCTTCAGCTTGCCCCGGTAGGTGCCGCTGAGGAAGAGCTGCTTGGCGGGCGGCGCCACCAGCTCGTCGAGCTCGGCGGCGGGACCGGCGCTCGCGGCCTTGGGGCGCTTGAAGTACATGAAGAACATCCACTGCGCGCACGGCTCCCAGCCGTCCGGGGCGAGCGCCGCCGTGAGCGACTCGCGCTCTCTCGCGTTGTTGGCGGCCTCGCGCCGGTACTCCCAGCGCATCGCCGCCGACGGGTCGCGGCGGCACACGAACCGGCCGAGCCGGTCCAGGCCCTCGACCTCCCAGCCCTGGTCGCCGTAGTGGTTGAGGTGCTTGCGGTCGGTGTAGATGTCGGCGGCCCACTTCCAGGTCTCCGCCTCGGCGGCCGGCTCCTCGGCCGCCGAGCCCCCGGTGAGCCGGGCCGCGAAGTCCTGGGGATCGCCGAACTCCTCGTACGCGTCCGTCGATCCGCTCTCCGCGAGATAGCCGGTGAGCTCGGCGACGGTGGTCGTCGCCTGCTGCTCGCTCATGCCCCGGGCCAGCAGCCCGGCGGCGAGCTCGATGAAGTAGTCGGGCCTCGCGGCGCCGTCCGTCCCGGTCATGTGGTTCCCCCTGATGTCGCGCTGGTCAGCATGGTCTTCACGGCGGTGTGGAACTCCAGCCAGGACGCGCCCTGTTCGGCGAGCGCCCGGTGTCCGTCCTCGGTCAGCCGGTAGTACCGGCGGCCCGGCCCGCGCTCGGCGGCGCGGAACTCCCCGACGGCGAGCCCGGCCTCTTCGAGCCGGTTCAGTACGGGGTAGAGCGTTCCGCCCTTGATCTCCCCGAGCCCGGCGGCGGCCAGGGCCTTGGAGATCTCGTAGCCGTAGCTCTCGCCCTCAGTCAGACAGGTGAGGACGAGGAGGTCGAGGACGCCCTTGAGCCAGCTGGATCTGCGGTCTGCGGCCATGCCTGTATTCCACCACCAGCTAGATAGGAATGCAACCTAGGTGGTGGTGCAGAGCTCCCCTGAAGGGGCGCGGGGCTGTGACATGTGCGGCTCCGCCGCGATGGGGGTCCCCCCTGTTCGAGCGGAGTCGAGAACTTGGGGGAGCGACAAGCCACGCACGGTCCGCAGACGAACAACCCGCCCCCGCGGAGCGCTCAGTCGCAGACGCGGATCAGCATCTTGCCCGTGTTGCCGCCCCGCAGCATGCCGATGAACCCCTCCACCGTCCGCTCCATCCCGTCGACGACCGTCTCGTCCGAGGCCATGCGCCCGGACCGCAGATGCGGCACCAGGAACTCCTCCAACTCGCCCTGCGCGTCCCGGTGGTCGCGTACGAGGACGCCCTCCAGGCGCAGGCTCTTCGCCACCACGGAGTAGAGGTTGCGGGGCGCGGCGGGCGGTGCGGCGGGGTTGTTGTACTGCGCGACCGCGCCGACCCAGGCGATCCGGCCATGAGCGCGCAGCGCCGAGATCGCGCCCTCCAGGTGGTCGCCGCCCACGTTGTCCAGATACGCGTCGATGCCGTCCGGCGCCGCCTTCGCCAGCTGCTCGCCCACCGGCCCGTCGTGGTAGTCGAACGCGGCGTCGTAGCCGACCGCTTCGGTCAGGAAGCCGACCTTCGCGGCCGAGCCCGCGCTGCCCACGATCCGCCCCGCGCCGAGCAGCCGCGCGATGCGGCCCGCCGCCGTGCCCACGCCGCCCGCCGCGGCCGAGACGAACAGGTCCTGTCCGGGCCGCAGTTGGAGCGTGCGGGTGAGCGCCACGTACGCGGTGAGGCCGGTGCCGCCGAGGATGCCCAGATGCGCGGAGAGCGGGACGCCCTCGTACGGCTGGATCGTGCGCGTGCCGTCCGTGCCGAGGGTGACCAGGGCGTGGGTGCGCCAGCCCTGGCGATGGAAGACCAGGTCGCCCTCGCGCAGCCCCGGGTCGCGGGAGGCGACGACACGGCCGAGCGCGCGGCCCTCCAGCGGCCGGAACAGCGGGCCGACGTCCATGACCTCGCGGTGGTACGGGTCCACGGACAGGTAGAGGTTCTCCACCAGCGCCGTGCCGGGCGCCGGGTCGGGAACCGGGGCCTCGACGAAGGCGAAGTCGGCGGGGGTGGGCAGGCCCGTGGGGCGGGCGGTCTGGTGCACGGTGATCGAGGTCGTCGTCATGGATGAGGACGGTAGGAAGGAATGCGCGCGGTGGGCAGGGGGTTGCGTCGATGGAACGCGCCGATCCATCAATTCCGTTCATACGTCCAGGTGGGAGCCCCATGTCGAACGATCTCGCCCCGCGTGAACTGCGCGTGCTCGTCGCGGTCGAGGAGGAGCGCAGCTTCTCCGGGGCCGCCGGGCGGCTCGGTATGACCCAGTCGGCGGTATCGCACTCGGTGCGTTCCAGCGAGGCCAAGATCGGCGCGGTGCTCTTCGAGCGGGGCCGCGGCGGGGCGGCCCCGACACCTGCGGGGGAGAGGGCCGCCGCCCATGCCCGCCGGGTGCTGCGGCTGCTCGACGCGCTGGGGGCGGAGGCGCGCGGGGCGGCGCCGGACCCGGCCGACGACACCGCGTCCGGACCGCTGCGGATCGCCGCCTTCCGTAGCGCCGCGCTGCATCTGCTGCCGCCCGCCCTGGAACGCCTCACCGCCCGCCACCCCGGCATCGTGCCCGAGGTCCACCTCGTACGGGAAGTGGGGCCGGGGACGGCTGGGGAGGTCGCGGCGGGGCGGGCGGATCTGGGCATCGCGACGGTCGGGACGACCTCGCCGGTGCCGTCGGGGCTGGTCGGCGGCGTCCTGCTGAAGGAGGGGTACGCGCTGGTCCACCCGGCCGGGCATCCGGCGCCGCGCTCGCTGCCGCTGGTGGACTGGACCGAGAACTGCACCTCGTACACCCGTGAGTGGTGGGCCGGGCAGGAGTGGATCCCGGCGGCGACGGTGCGGGCGGAGGACGACGGAGCGGTGCTCTCGATGGTGAGCAGTGGTTTCGGTATGGCGATCATGCCGGAGTTGTCGCTGGTCGGAGCGGAGCACACGGTCGAGATCACTGATCTCGGTCCGGAGCGCCCGACGCGGGACGTCGGCTATGTGACCACGCCCGAGCTCGCCTCCACGGTCGCCGTACGCGCCCTGATCCGGGAGCTGCGCGCGCTGCGGCGGTGAAGTCGCCGTCTCGGATAGTAGGAAGTCCGAGTAATTGTGGAGACAGGAGCGGGGTCCTCCCTTAGCTTTGTAGAAGCCGAACGTCTCGCTAGATCCAGCGAATGGCGGTCGCGAGCGCCGTGCCCCCTGGCAGGCAACCCCTGTGGCAGCGCTCCCCGCCCCTTCCGGCGCCCTGATATCCCCGTGATCTCAAGGAGTCGATCCCTCATGCCCGAGACGATGACCGTCCGCCGTGTCCGCCATGTCGCCCGTACGAGCGATGCCGACCGCAAGAACGCCGCGGCCGCGCTTCAGCGCGCGCTCGACCGTCGGGACAACGGGGGTGCGACGGGGCACGTGCGCGGCCAGTAGGTACGTTTTCGGGTGCGGGCCGTCTTGGGCTGGTCGCGCAGTTCCCCGCGCCCCTGAAGATGTAGGCGCGCGGGGACGTCAGTGCTCCCCCTTACCTACCGCGCCTGATCTCGAAGTGGTCGATGCGGGCGCCCGACTCGGCCAGGGCCGAGACCGTCATGCGGGGGTGCCTGCCCGCGTCCACCTGGACCGCGAGGAACGAGTAGCCGGTGTAGCGCACCCGCGACCACTCCACGGTCTCCTTCGCCTTCGCGCCGCCCTTGACCCAGTGGTACGTCGGCACGCTCTCCTGGTCCTTGACGTGGCCCTCGTAGCTGTCCGGGGCCGGGAAGTCGTAGAGCGAGCGGCCCGCGCCGCCGGCCGTGACGTAGACGATGCCGTCGCGCGTCGGGTCGGTGCGCTCGCCGATCGGGACCTTGCGGCCGACCGCGTTCGCCTTGATGGCGTCGGTGCGCTCGTAGACGTGGTTGTGGCCGTTGATGACCAGGTCGACCTGGTGCTTCTCGAAGAGCGGCACCCACGCCTCGCGCACCCCGCCCTCGGAGGCGTGCGAGTTGGTGGTCGAGAAGGCGCAGTGGTGGAAGAACGCCACGATGAAGTCGACGTTCCGGTCCGCCCGCAGCTCGGCCAGACGCCGGTCCAGCCACTGGGTCTGCTTGCCGCCGCTGATCCCGTAGTTGGCGGGGATCTCGTACGAGATGTCGTTGGCGTCCAGGGCCACGACGCCCACGTTGCCGTGCACGAACGAGTAGACGCCGGGCAGGTTCACCGGGTCCGGGCCGTTGTGCGGCAGCGACCAGCGGGCGTTCTGGCCGCCGTAGCCGTCCGGCGAGTACCAGGCCTCCATGTCGTGGTTGCCGGTGGTCACCATCCACGGCACGGTCTTGGCGACCGACTCCGTCTGGGCCAGGAACTGGTCCCAGGTGCGGGCGTCGTAGGTGTCGCCCGAGGTGCCCGAGCCCGACGGGTCGGCGTAGCAGATGTCGCCCGCGTGCAGATGGAACGACGGGTTCTGACCGAGGATCAGCTGGTCGTTGCCGAGGGCGTGGTAGCTGACGCCCTGGTCGCCGAAGGCCGTGAAGGTGAACGACTCGGCGCGCTCGGGCGCGGTGGTGAAGGTGCCGAGCGTGCCCAGGTTGCGCGGGTCCGCCGGGTCGAAGCCGTCGTGGCCGACGCCGTAGTAGTACGTGGTGCCGGGCCGCAGCCGCTCCAGGCCCGCGTGCACGTAGTACTGCTCGGCCGCCGCGATCTTCCCGCCGTTGAGCGCGGGCGTGGTGAGGTGGCGCACCTCGGCGGCGATGCGGTGGCTGAGCGACCACGGCTTGAGGCCGATCCGCAGGTACGGACGGCGCACCGCGAACGGGACCTGCCAGGAGACCGTCATCTGGGTCTTGGGGTCCGCGCCGTACTGGAGGTGGCGGCCGAACGGCGCGACCAGCGAACCGTCCACGTGCGGCGCCGAGTTGCGCGCGGTCAGCACGGTGGGCGCGGCGTACGCCGTCGACGCCGAGGCCAGCCCGGTGCCCACCCCGGCACCGGCGACCGCCGCGGTGGCCACGGAAGTGCGCAGTACTCCGCGTCTGGTCAGACGCGTGCGCAGGTACTCGTGCTGCTCGGCCATGGTCATGCGGCCGGCGAGCTTCTCGGGTACACCGAAACGAGGGATGTCCATGGCCGGAAACTTCCTCTTCTCAGGCGACGCGAATCTCACGAGTGGGTGAACGGGACGTTACGGCTCCCCATGCAACTCCCCGGAATCTCCCCGCACATCACGCCTTCCAGCCATTCGGCGGCCACCCGGAGGAACCAGGGCGGGGCTCACGCGCACCACAGCGCGCGCCACCCGGTCCTGACCGGCTCCACCGTCCGGGGGACCGGCGGCTGTCCGCATGATGGACTCGACATGTCAATGCATGGGACGCGGAGTACGGTGCTTGCATGTCTCGCAGCATCGATCTCGCAGTGATCCCCGGTGACGGCATCGGCCAGGAAGTCGTGGCGCAGGGCCTCAAGGTCCTCAACGCGGTCCTTCCGGCGGACGTGAAGCTGGAGACCAAGGAGTACGACCTCGGCGCCCGGCGCTGGCACCGCACCGGCGAGACCCTGCCGGACGCGGAGCTCGAAGCGCTGAAGACCCATGACGCGATCCTGCTCGGCGCGATCGGCGACCCGAGCGTGCCGTCCGGCGTCCTGGAGCGCGGGCTGCTCCTGAAGCTGCGCTTCGCCTTCGACCACTTCATCAACCTGCGCCCGTCGAAGCTGTTCCCGAACACCGCGACCCCGCTGGCCGGTCGTCCCGACATCGACTTCGTGGTCGTCCGCGAGGGCACCGAGGGCCCGTACACGGGCAACGGCGGCTCGCTGCGCACCGGTACGCCGGCCGAGGTCGCGACCGAGGTCAGCGTCAACACCGCGTACGGCGTGGAGCGGGTGGTGCGGGACGCGTTCGCGCGGGCCCAGGCGCGGCCGCGCAAGAAGCTGACGCTGGTCCACAAGAACAACGTCCTCGTCTTCGCCGGGCACCTGTGGAAGAACATCTTCGACACGGTGGCCGAGGAGTACCCGGACGTCACCACCGACTATCTGCACGTCGACGCCGCGACGATCTTCTTCGTCACCCAGCCCGAGCGCTTCGACGTGATCGTCACCGACAACCTCTTCGGTGACATCCTGACCGACCTCGCCGCGGCCGTGACCGGCGGCATCGGCCTGGCCGCGTCCGGCAACATCAACCCGACCGGCGCGTTCCCCTCGATGTTCGAGCCCGTGCACGGCTCGGCGCCGGACATCGCGGGCCAGGGCAAGGCCGACCCGACCGCCACGGTCCTCTCGGTCGCCCTGCTCCTGCGCCACCTCGGCTACCAGGCCGAGGCGGCCCGGATCGAGGACGCCGTCCAGGCCGATCTGGCCGCCCGGGACGGCTCCGCCCGCACCACGGACGAGATCGGCGACGCGCTCGCCGTACGCGTATCGGGCTGACCCGAGCGCTCTTCGAGACGAAAGCCGCCGGGTCGCACGAGGACCCGGCGGCTTTTCCTGTACGGCCCCGGGGTGCCACCATCAATCCCGGGCCGCAATCACACCACTTCTGTCATGGTCCCGCACGAGCGATAATCGAACGTGGGACCGCGGCATGCGGAAAGCTCGGACGTCCAAGCAGTAGGGACGCGTGAGCGCGGTCCGACCCACACAACCGGTGAAGGACACGCAACCATGACGACGCCCACGATCGAGCTCAAGCCCTCCGCGAACCCGCTGTCGGACGCGGAGCGTGACGCGATCCTGGCCGGCCCCGGATTCGGCCGCCACTTCACCGATCACATGGTGACGGTCAAGTGGACCGAGGGACGCGGCTGGCACGACGCGGAGCTTGTCCCGTACGCGCCGCTGTCGATGGACCCGGCGAACATGACGCTGCACTACGCGCAGACGATCTTCGAGGGCCTGAAGGCCTACCGCCAGCCCGACGGCACGGTGGCGACCTTCCGCCCCGAGGCCAACGCGGCGCGCTTCCGCGCCTCGGCGCGCCGTATGGCGATGCCCGAGCTGCCGGACGAGCTGTTCATCGGCGCCTGTGACGCGCTGATCCAGCAGGACAAGGCGTGGGTGCCGCCGTCGACCGGCGAGGCGTCGCTGTACCTGCGGCCGTTCATGATCGCGAGCGAGGTCGGGCTCGGGGTGCGGCCGGCCAACGAGTACCTGTTCATCGTGATCGCCTCGCCCGCCGGGGCGTACTTCCCGGGCGGCGTGAAGCCCGTCTCGGTCTGGCTCTCCGAGGAGTACGTGCGGGCCGTCAAGGGCGGTACGGGTGCGGCCAAGACCGGCGGCAACTACGCGGCGTCCCTCGTCGCCCAGGCCGAGGCGGCCGAGCACGGCTGCGACCAGGTGGTGTGGCTGGACGCGGTGGAGCACCGGTGGATCGAGGAGATGGGCGGGATGAACCTGTACTTCGTGTACGGGGACCGCATCGTCACCCCGGCGCTGACCGGCTCGCTGCTGCCGGGCATCACGCGCGACTCCCTGTTGAAGATCGCCCGTGACCTCGGCTACACGGCCGAGGAGGGCCGGATCTCCACGGAGGACTGGAAGCGGGACAACGAGGCGGGGACGCTGACCGAGGTGTTCGCCTGCGGTACGGCCGCGGTGATCACGCCGGTCGGGTCGGTGAAGTCGGCCCGGGCGAACTGGACGCAGGGCGACGGCGAGCCGGGCGAGGTCACGATGCGCCTGCGCCGCGCGCTCCTGGACCTCCAGATGGGCCGCACGGAGGACACCCACGGCTGGATGCACCCGCTGGGCTAGGGGGTTTGCCCCACCCCGCCCCTTCGCCTGAACCCTCCGGGGGTGGGTGGGGGTGGGTTTCCCGGGGGCTGCGCCCCCGGACCCCGGGCGGGGCCTGCGGCCTCTGCACCCCGCTCTGGAGCGTTCGTCTGACGACCGTGCTGGGTTGCTCGCGCAGTTCCCCGCGCCCCTGAAAGCGCCCCTGCGGGGCGCCCAGGGGGTTGCCGCGCAGCGGCGCTCTTAGGGGCGCGGGGAGCTGCGCGACCAGCCCCCACCGGGCCGCAGGTGAAACGTGGCCTCAACCCACCTCCACCCCCGGAGGGTTGAGGGAAGGGGCGGGGTGGGGGAGGCTCCGCCGGGTCACGGCCGCGTACGCCGCACCCCCCACCACCCCCGACAGCACGAAGCTGACATCCACCCCGCCGGTGAGCCGCAGCAGCGGGCCCTCGTAGCCCGGGAGCGACACCGCCGACAGACCCGCCGCCGCCCCCAGCGCCCACGCCCCCACGGCCCGCCAGTTCCACCCGCCCCGTGGCCCGCGAAGACACACACCGTCGCCACCCCCGCCACCGCGAACGTCGCCTGCGTACGCGACGCGCGCGGCAGGATCGCGTCCAGGTCGAGGCCCATGGAGTAGAGCATCAGACCCGCGTTGCCCACCGACCCCGCCGACGCGGCGAGCAGCAGCGGCACCAGGTACCAGCCGGGCGCCGCCGCGACCAGCGGACCCGCGTAGTCCGCCGCCGCCCGTGCCGCGTACGCCGTGAACGTGCCGAACAGCTGCGGCACCAGGAGTCCGGCCACCAGGCCCAGCCACGTCGCGTGCAGCACGCGGCGCGGGGAATGGCGGGTGGGGGAGATGTATCTCGTGTAGTCGCCCAGCAGCGTGATGAAGGCGATGGGGCCGCTCAGACCCGCCGCGACCAGCGCCAGCAGCCACGTCGGCCAGAACGAGCCGAGCAGGTAGCCGCCCGCGTCGGGCAGGGCGGCGGAAGTGAAGTGGGGGGCGTACGCCGCCACGCCCAGCACGAGGAGCGCGGTCATGCCCACCGCCAGGACCCGGGAGAGGCGCAGCAGCACCCGGTACCCGTACACCGCGCCGATCACCGTCGCCGCCGCCAGCACCGCGTACACGATCCCGTACGCGAGTCCGCCCGTGGGCAGGCCGAAGAGGCGGTGGAGCACGCCCGTCATCGCGTCGCCGCCGATCCAGACCGTGAGCGCGGTGTAGCCGAGCGACAGGAGCAGGCCGACCACCGAGCCGACCAGGCGGCCCCGTACGCCGAACTGCGCGCCCGACGACGTCGACAGGTTCGTCGCCGTGCGCAGGGACACCAGCGCCAGCGGGGCCGTCAGCAGGGTGCCGACCAGCGTGCCCGCGACCACCGCGCTCACCGACGCCCACCAGCCGAGGCCGAAGGAGACCGGCAGCCAGCCGAAGACGATCACGCCGAGGCAGAGGTTGGAGCCGAGCAGGATCGACACCAGATCGCCCGGGCGTTCCCCAAGCTCTTAAGGAGCAGGGGAGACCCCATCGTGCGTTCCCCCTCCGGGATCGTGTCGACTCCGCGCTGTTCGATCTGCATGCACTGCCCCTGACGCTCGACGGCCTTGTCGCTCGCTGGCCTGATTTCGACGTTCCGGTTGTTTGAGTGGCGTTTAATGTCGGCCATGTTCGGTCAGCCCGTCAACCCCTTGTCATCGTTATTTCAGCGGTTAGAGTGGTGTTCTAATCGGAGGTGTGGTGCGTGCGACTTACCCCTACAGAACGTGACCGGCTGCTGCTCTTCGGCGCCGCCGAGCTCGCCCGGGCCCGCCGGGCGCGCGGGCTGCGGCTGAACGTCCCCGAGGCGACCGCGCTGATCGCGGACACCGTCTGCGAGGCGGCCCGCGACGGGCAGCGGCTCGCCGACGCGATCGCGGCGGCCCGGACCGTCCTCGGCCCCGACGACGTCCTGCCGGGCGTCGCCGACGTGGTCACCGAGGTGCATGTCGAGGCCGTCTTCGACGACGGCTCGCGGCTCGCCGTGGTCCCGGCCCCGATCCGGGACGCGCGGCCGCTCGGCGAGGACGCGCCCGGCGCCGTACTGCCGGGGCCGCAGAGTCCGGACCCCGAGCCCGCCGTCCGGCTGACCGTGCGCAACACCGCGTCCGTCCCGGTCAGCGTCACCTCGCACTTCCACTTCTTCGAGGCCAATCCGCGCCTCGACTTCGACCGCGCCGCCGCCTACGGGATGCGGCTGTGCGTACCGGCCGGGTCCTCGGTCCGGTTCGACCCGGGCGGCGAGGGCGAGGTCGGGCTCGTCCCGATCGGCGGCGCCCGGATCGCCGTCGGCTTCGCCGGACTGGTCGACGGGCCGCTGGACGCGCCCGGCGCCAGGGAAGAGGCCCTGCGCCGGGCCGCCGCCTGCGGCTACCTCGGCGTGGGCGAGGGCACGCATCCCGAAGGAGGACCCGCGTGAGCAGGCCCAGCAGTCACAGCGACCACTGCGCGCCCGGCAGCCGCCACATCGACCCGCAGGAGTACGCGGCCGTCTTCGGACCCCGCGCGGGCGATCGCATCCGGCTCGGCGACTCGGGTCTCACCGTCCGGGTCGAGTCCGACGCCCAGCAGTCCGGCGACGAATTCCTCGCCGGGTTCGGCAAGACCGCCCGCGACGGGCTGCATCTGAAGGCCGCGGCCGTCCGCGAGACCTGTGACGTCGTGATCAGCAATGTGGTCATCATCGACGCCGTCCTCGGCATCCGCAAGGTCTCCATCGGGATCCGCGAGGGCCGCATCCACGCGATCGGGCGGGCCGGGAACCCGGACACGCTCGACGGCGTGGACGTCGTCGTCGGCACCGGGACCAGCATCGTCTCCGGCGAAGGGCTCATCGCCACCGCCGGAGCCGTCGACACCCATGTCCATCTGCTCTCGCCGCGCATCATGGAGGCCTCGCTCTCCTCGGGCGTCACCACGCTCATCGGCCAGGAGTTCGGGCCGGTCTGGGGCGTGGGCGTCAACTCGCCCTGGGCGCTGCGCAACGCCTTCGCCGCCTTCGACGCCTGGCCGGTCAACATCGGCTTCCTGGGCCGGGGTTCGTCGTCGGACCCGGCGCCGCTGGTGGAGGCGCTGGCCGAGGGCGGCGCCTGCGGGTTCAAGGTGCACGAGGACATGGGCGCGCACACCCGCGCCCTGGACACGGCCCTGCGCGTCGCCGAGGAGCACGACGTCCAGGTCGCCCTGCACAGCGACGGCCTGAACGAGTGCCTGTCGGTGGAGGACACGCTCAGGGTCCTCGACGGGCGCACCATCCACGCCTTCCACATCGAGGGGTGCGGCGGCGGCCATGTGCCGAACGTGCTGAAGATGGCGGGCGTGCCGAACGTGATCGGCTCGTCCACCAACCCGACCCTGCCGTTCGGCCGTGACGCGGTCGCCGAGCACTACGGGATGATCGTCTCCGTACACGGCCTCAAGCCCGATCTGCCCGGCGACGCCGCCATGGCGCGCGACCGGATCCGGGCCGGGACGATGGGCGCCGAGGACGTGCTGCACGACCTGGGCGCGATCGGCATCACCTCGTCCGACGCCCAGGGCATGGGCCGCGCGGGCGAGACCGTGCGCCGCACCTTCGCCATGGCCGGGAAGATGAAGGCCGAGTTCGGCCCCCTGGAGGGCGACGGCGAGGGCGACGACAACGCGCGCGTGCTGCGCTACATCGCCAAGCTGACCATCAACCCCGCGATCGCGCACGGCCTTTCGCACGAGATCGGCTCCATCGAGGTCGGCAAGCTGGCCGACATCGTGCTGTGGCGGCCCGCCTTCTTCGGCGCCAAGCCGCAGATGGTGCTGAAGTCGGGATTCCCCGCCTGGGGGGTCACGGGCGACCCGAACGGGGCCACCGAGACCTGCGAACCGCTGCTGCTCGGCCCGCTGTTCGGCGCCCACGGCGCCACCCCCGCCGAGCTCTCCGTCGCGTTCGTGGCCCGCGCCGCCCTCGACCGGGGCGGCGACCTGATGCCGACCCGCCGGCGCCGGGTCGCGGTGCGCGGCACGCGCGGCATCGGCCCGGCCGACCTGCTCCTCAACTCCCGTACCGGAGCGGTGGACGTGGACGGCCGCACCGGTCTGGTCACCCTCGACGGCGACCCGCTGCGCTCCGAGCCCGCCGACTCGGTCTCCCTCAACCGCCTCTACTTCCTGTAAGGAACCCTGTGATGACCGCTGCCGCCGACGGCTTTCGGATGCCCGCCGAGTGGACCCCGCACGAGCGGACCTGGATGGCCTGGCCGGGCCCCAACGTGACCTTCCCGAACGAGGCGGAGCTCGCCGAATCGCGCGCGGCCTGGGCCGCCGTCGCCCGGGCCGTACGCCGTTTCGAGCCGGTCACCGTCGTCTGCGGCCCCGGTCAGTCGGCCGGGGCGGCGGCGCTGCTCGGCCCGGACATCGACCTGGTGGAGCGCGAGCTCGACGACGCCTGGATGCGCGACATCGGCCCCACGTTCTTGACCAACGGCTCGGAACTGGCCGCCGTGGACTGGACGTTCAACGGCTGGGGCGCCCAGGACTGGGCGCGCTGGGAGCACGACGCCAAGATCGGCGCACATGTCTCGGACCTCGCCGGGGCGCGTACGTACACCTCGCGGCTGGTCAACGAGGGCGGCGCGATACATGTCGACGGCGAGGGCACGGTGCTGCTCACCGAGACCGTGCAGCTCGGCCCGGAGCGCAATCCGCACTGGACGCGCGAGGAGGTCGAGGCGGAGATCCACGCGATGCTCGGCACCCGCAAGGCGATCTGGCTGCCGCGCGGCCTGACCGCCGACTACCCCCCGCACGGCTACGGCACGCTGGGCCACGTCGACATCGTGGCCGCGTTCGCCCGCCCCGGAGTGGTCGTCGCGCACACCCAGCCCGACCCGGCCCACCCCGACCACGAGGTGTGCAAGGAGAACGTGGCGCTGCTGCGGTCCCAGACCGACGCCCGGGGCCGCAGCCTCGAAGTCGTGGAGATCCCCGCCCCGACCGTGGTCGCCGACGACGAGGGCTGGGTCGACTACTCGTATATCAACCACTACCTCTGCAACGGCGGCGTCGTGCTGTGCGGCTTCGAGGACCCGAGGGACGAGCAGGCGGCCGGGATCTTCCGCCGGCTGTTCCCGGAGCGGACCGTGACCCTCGTGGACGCACGTACGATCTTCGCGGGGGGCGGTGGTATCCACTGCATCACCCAGCAGCAGCCCAGGGTGTGATCCAGGAGGAGCAGGCAATGGCCGGTCCGGCCCGCGCGCGCAGGAACGCGCCGCCGCGCGAGGAAGTGCTGGCCGCCGCCATGGCCACGATCGCCGAGCGCGGTCTGGACGGCCTGACCATGGCCGGGCTCGGCCGTGAGGTCGGCATGTCCAGCGGCCATCTCCTCTACTACTTCCACAGCAAGGACGAGCTGCTGCTGCAGACCCTGGAGTGGAGCGAGGGGCAGCTCGGCGGCGAGCGCCGGGCGCTGCTGTCGCGGCCGGGCACGGTCCGTGAGCGCCTGGACGGTTACGTCGACCTGTACGTCCCGGACGGGCCGCGCGATCCGCACTGGATCCTGTGGCTCGAAGTCTGGAACCGCTCGCAGAACGCCGACGGCCAGGCCCGCGCCCGCCAGGCCGCCATCGAGGGCGCCTGGCACCGCGACCTGGTGGCGCTGATCGCCGAGGGCGTCTCGCACGGCGAGTTCCGGCCGGTCGACGCGGACCGCTTCGCGGCCCGGCTGCGCGCGCTGCTCGACGGCTTCAGCGTCCATGTGGCGGTCGGCCTGCCCGGCACCGGACGGGCCCAAGTACTCGACCACGTGCGGGAGTTCGTGGACGAGTCGCTGGCGGCCCCGGTGACCGGCCGCTGAACACAACGTACGCAAGTACGCCTTATCGTTGCGTCCACCACCCTTGTCGGCCCGTCCGACCTGGGCCAACGTGATCGTCCATGGGACGAGAGCAGTGGAAGAAGATCTGGGTCGGCTCGGCCGGGAACATGGTCGAGTGGTTCGACTGGTTCGTGTACGCGACCTTCGCGGTGTACTTCGCGGACGCGTTCTTCCCCAAGGGGAACGAGACCGCGAACCTCATGAACACCATGGGAATCTTCGCGGTCGGCTTCTTCATGCGGCCGGTGGGCGGCTGGTTCCTCGGCCGGATCGGCGACCGGCGCGGCCGCAAGGCGGCGCTCACCCTGACCGTCACGCTGATGTCGGCCTCCGCGATCCTGATCGCGGTGGCGCCGACGTACGGGGTGGCCGGATACGGGGGAGTGGCGGTCCTGCTCGTCGCCCGGCTGCTGCAGGGCCTGTCGGTGGGCGGTGAGTACGCGGCCAGCGCGACCTACCTCACCGAGGCGTCCGCCCCCGAGCGGCGCGGCTTCGCCTCCAGCTTCCAGTACGTGTCGATGACCGCGGGCCAGCTGGTCGGCCTCGGCCTCCAGATCGTCATGCAGCGCACGATGTCCGAGCACGCGCTGCACAGCTGGGGCTGGCGCATCCCGTTCATCGTGGGCGCGCTTGGCGCCGCGATCGTCTTCTATCTGCGCCGCTCGATGCTGGAGACCGAGGTGTACGCGGAGTCGGGCGCGGCCCGCGACGACGACCGGGGCACCCTGAAGGCGCTGTGGCGCCACCGCCGGGAGGCGTTCCTGGTGGTCGCGCTGACGATGGGCGGCACGGTCGCGTACTACACGTACACCACGTATCTGACGAAGTTCCTGTCCAAGAGCGCGGGCATGGAGAAGCAGACCGCCTCCCTGGTCAGCTTCTGCGCGCTGTTCGTCTTCATGTGTCTGCAGCCGCTCGCCGGGATGCTCTCGGACCGGATCGGCCGCCGTCCGCTGCTGATCACCTTCGCGGTCGGCTCGACGTTCCTGACCGTTCCGATCATGACGATGCTCAAGCACGCGGGCACGTTCTGGCCCGCCTTCGGCCTGGCACTGCTCGCCCTGGTGGTGGTGACGGGCTACACCTCCATCAACGCGTGCGTGAAGGCGGAGCTCTTCCCGACCGGCATCCGCGCGCTCGGCGTCGCCCTGCCGTACGCGGTCGCCAACGCCCTGTTCGGCGGCACGGCCGAGTACGTGGCCCTGTGGTTCAAGAAGGGCGGCATCGAGTCCGGCTTCTACTGGTACGTGGCGGGCTGCGCGGCGGTGAGTCTGGTGGTGTACCTGACGATGCGCGAGACGCGGGACATCGATCTGAACCGGGTCACGGCGCCCGCCCCCGCGGCCCCCGTTCCCACAGAGGCGGACGGGGTGCCCGCATCCTGAGACCGGCGCCCATCCGCCGTGCGGCGTATGGCAGACTGCGGACCGTGCTCGCTTTCATGATGATTATGGACAGCAGCGCGCCGGTCCGCAGTGACCGCTGAATTCGCGGCAAACCCCCGCGGCAGCGGACATCGTGCCCCAGACCCGCGCGCAGACCCTTCGCACCCGCGAGGGGTCTTTTCGTTTCCCGGCCCACCACGGCCGGACGCGAGCCGCACGCGATGATGGGGGCAAGTGGAGCCAGACGAATCCGGAGCCACTCACCCGACAGGAGTCACCGAGCATGACGACCAACGAGGCAGCCGAAGAGAGCCATCGCGTCGACGACAGCTTCCACGTCTTCGACACGACGCTGCGCGACGGCGCCCAGCGTGAGGGCATCAACCTCACTGTCGCGGACAAGCTCACGATCGCACGGCACCTGGACGACTTCGGGGTCGGTTTCATCGAGGGCGGCTGGCCGGGCGCCAACCCCCGCGACACCGAGTTCTTCGCCCGCGCCAAGCAGGAGATCAGCTTCAGGAACGCCCAGCTGGTCGCGTTCGGCGCCACCCGCCGCCCGGGCGGCACCGCGGCCACCGACCCGCAGGTCAAGGCGTTGCTCGCGTCCGGCGCTCCGGTGATCACGCTGGTCGCCAAGTCCCATGACCGCCATGTCGAGCTCGCCCTGCGCACCACGCTGGACGAGAACCTGGCGATGGTCCGGGACACGGTCTCCCATCTGCGCGAGCAGGGCCGCCGGGTCTTCGTCGACTGCGAGCACTTCTTCGACGGCTACCGGGCCAACCCCGAGTACGCCAAGTCGGTCGTGAGGGCCGCGAGCGAGGCCGGGGCCGACGTCGTCATCCTCTGCGACACCAACGGCGGCATGCTCCCCGCCCAGATCCAGGCCGTGGTCGCCACCGTCCTCGCCGACACCGGCGCCCGGCTCGGCATCCACGCCCAGGACGACACCGGCTGCGCCGTCGCCAACACCCTCGCGGCCGTCGACGCGGGCGCCACCCACGTCCAGTGCACCGCCAACGGCTACGGCGAGCGGGTCGGCAACGCCAACCTCTTCCCGGTCGTGGCCGCCCTGGAGCTGAAGTACGGCAAGAAGGTGCTGCCCGAGGGCGCGCTCGCCGAGATGACCCGGATCTCGCACGCGATCGCCGAGGTCGTCAACCTCACCCCCGCCACCCACCAGCCGTACGTCGGCGTCTCCGCGTTCGCGCACAAGGCCGGGCTGCACGCCTCCGCGATCAAGGTCGACCCGGACCTCTACCAGCACATCGACCCGGGCCTGGTGGGCAACCGGATCCGGATGCTGGTCTCCGACATGGCGGGCCGCGCCTCCATCGAGCTCAAGGGCAAGGAGCTCGGCGTCGACCTCGGCGGCGACCGCGAGCTGGTCGCCCGGGTGGTCGCCCGCGTCAAGGAGCGCGAGCTCAAGGGCTACACGTACGAGGCCGCCGACGCCTCCTTCGAGCTGCTGCTGCGCGCCGAGGCGGAGGGCCGGGCCCGCAAGTACTTCCGGGTCGAGTCCTGGCGGGCCATCGTCGAGGACCGCCCCGACGGCACCCACGCCAACGAGGCCACCGTGAAGCTGTGGGCCAAGGGCGAGCGGATCGTGGCGGTGGCGGAGGGAAACGGCCCGGTCAACGCGCTGGACCGGGCGCTGCGGGTGGGCCTGGAGCGGATCTATCCGCAGCTCGCCAAGCTGGAACTGGTCGACTACAAGGTCCGCATCCTGGAGGGGCGCCACGGCACCGACTCCACCACCCGCGTCCTGATCACCACGACGGACGGCTCCGGCGAGTGGTCCACGGTCGGCGTCGCCACCAACATCATCGGCGCGTCCTGGGGCGCCCTTGAGGACGCGTACACCTACGGCCTGCTGCGGGCCGGGGTGGTGCCGGCGGAGTAGGGGGCCGGGAGCCCGAGATCTTTTTTGGGGTGCGGCTGCGGGTGGGGGCTCGGCCCGAGATCTTTCAGGGGCGCGGGGAACTGCGCGACCAGCCCCCACCGGTCCGCAGACGAACTCGGGGCCCGGGGGCGCAGCCCCGGGAGGTTTTGTCCGTTTCGTGGGGGACTCCGGTAGCGTCGGAGCCATGAGGTCCCGGGTTCTGTACGCATTCTCCGCCGCCGCGCTGGCCGTACTGGCCGGTGCCGCCCCCCTGGCCGTGGCGGCGCCCGCCGCTCCGGCCGCGTCCGGTGTGGCCGAGGTCGCCGCCGCGCTCAAGAAGGCGCCGGTGTACGTCGACCCCGGCGCCGCCGGACAGCTCTCGGCCGCCCAGGCCGACGCGCTCACCAAGAAGATCAAGGACGCCGACAAGCCGCTGTTCGTCGCCGTGCTCCCCGCGTCCTCCGCGTTCCCCAAGGACACGCTGCTGCGGAACCTGCGCACCGACACCGGGGTCACCGGTCTGTACGCGGTCCGCCTCGGCGACGCGTTCAACGCGGGCGCCGACCGCAAGGTGATGTCATCGCAGGCGGTCGACAACCTGAAGAGCGCGGTACGGGCGCCCGGCACCGCCGCCGACGCCGCCACGCAGCTCAACGCCTTCGTCGACCAGGCGCTCCCCACCATGCGCGGCCGCGCCCCGGCCTCCTGGGGCGGCGGCTCCGGCGCGAACGGCGGGGTGTCGTCCACCGCCCTGATCGCCACCGGCGCGGTCGTCGTCGCGGGCGGCGCCGGGGCGTACGCGCTGGTGCGGCGCAGCCGCCGCAGGAAGGCCGAGGAGGAGCGGGCCGCGCTCCAGCGCCTCCAGGTGGTCGTCGACGAGGACATCACCGCGTTCGGCGAGGAGCTGGACCGGCTCGACTTCCACCCGGCCGAGGCGGGCGCCGACGACGCCATGCGCGCCGACTACGAGCGCGCCCTCGACTCGTACGAGACCTCCAAGACCCTGATGGCGGCGGCCCGGCACCCCGGCGATGTGCGCGGGGTGACCCAGGCCCTGGAGGACGGGCGGTTCTCGCTCGCCACGCTCGCCGCCCGCCGCGAGCACAGGCCGCTGCCCGAGCGGCGCGCGCCCTGCTTCTTCGACCCGCGCCACGGGCCGTCCGTCGAGGACGCCGCCTGGGCTCCGGTGGGCGGGGCGGCGCGCGAGGTGCCGGTGTGCCTCGCGGACGCGACCCGGCTGCGCGACGGCCAGGACCCGCTGGTCCGCCAGGTCGACACGGACCAGGGCCGCCGCCCCTACTACGACGCCGGGCCCGCGTACGGCCCCTGGGCCGGCGGCTACTTCGGCGGCGGCATCCTGCCCGGCCTGCTGATGGGCACCATGCTCGGCTCGATGCTCTCGACCCCGGCGTACGCGGCCGACTACGGCGGCGCCGACTTCGCGGGCCAGAGCTTCGACGGCGGCGACGTCTCCGGCGCGGACTTCAACCCCTCCGACTTCGGCGGCGGCTGGGGCGACGGCGGCGGTGGCGGTGGCGACGGCGGGGGCTTCGGCGGCGGGGACTGGTAGCGCCTCGACAGGTCTGTCCGCAGACCTCGCCGGACGCGCCGGAGCTCGCCCCGGTGCGGGACGTGGACGACGCGCACCTCGGGTTCGCGGTGAGGCGTTCCTGCCGGTGGACGAGGGGACGGCGGCCTTCCTCGCGCGGGCCGCCGCCCGGCTCACGCGGACTTGATGGCGGAGATGTCGAAGGTCAGCTTCACCTTGTCGCTGACCACGACGCCGCCGGTCTCCAGGGCCGCGTTCCAGGTCAGGCCCCAGTCGGAGCGCAGGATGTCGGCGCTGCCCTCGAAGCCGACGCGCTGGTTGCCGTAGGGGTCGACGGCCGAGCCGTTGAACTCCAGGTCGATGGCGAGCGGGCGGGTGACGTCCTTGATGGTCAGGTCGCCGATGATCCGGTAGCTGTCGCCGCCGAGCTGCTGGGCCTCGGTGGAGCGGAAGGTCATCAGCGGGAACTGCTCGGCGTCGAAGAAGTCGCCGCTGCGCAGGTGGTTGTCACGGTCGGCGATGCCGGTGTCGACGGTGGCGACCTGGACGTCGAGCACGGCGGAGGAGGCGGCCGGGTCGGCGCCGTTCAGCTCCAGGGTGCCCTCGAAGCCGGCGAACGCGCCGCGCACATTGGTGACCATGGCGTGCCGGACGGTGAACCCGATCCGGGAGTGGGCCGGGTCGATGGTGTAGGTGCCGGTCAGCGCGGCCAGGGCGGGGTCGACCTCGGCGACGGCGGTGGCGACGGCGGTGTTCTTGCGGCCGAAGAGAGCCATGACGTTCTCCTTTGGGGACGCGCTGCGGCCGGATGCCCAGCGGTTTAACTTTCAACAAGAACGACCCTAGACCCATTCCGTTCAAGTTTCAACAACTACTTTCGGTGTGTCCCCGCGTACTTTTCGTACGTCTGCGGATGTGCGCCCGGTACGACTACGGCCGCAGGCGCGGCGCCGCCGGGGCCGGGCCCAGGGTCGTGGTGCCCGGGGCCGCGCGGTGGCCCAGGCCCGTGCGGTAGGCGTCCATGGCCGCCTCCGCCCGGCCGGTGCGGCGCAGCAGATCGCCCAGCAGTCGGCACAGGTCCGCGAGGTCGCCGCTGGCGCCGCTGCGCTCCAGGAGGCCGAGCGCCGTCACATAGTGCTCCTCGGCCGACTCCAGATCGCCGTGCTCCTCGCGGATCAGACCGAGCAGCCGGTGCGCGCCGCCCGCGTGCACCGCGCCGTGCCGGTCGCCCAGCTCCGGCGCCGCCTCCACCAGCGGGCCGAGCAGCGCCGCCGCCTCCGTATGGCGGCCCAGGCGCCGCAGTACGTCGGCCAGCTCGACCTCCACCTGGCAGGTGAAGAGCGCGGCCCGCTTCGCCGCGAGCATGTCCCGCGCGGTACGCAACTCCCGCTCGGCGGCCGCCAGTTCACCGTCCTGCGCGTACACATAGCCGCGCATCCAGTGGCAGTGCGCCAGATCCGTACGCAGCCGCAGCTGGCGGTAGACGGACTGGGCCTTGGCCAGCGAGGCGTCGGCGTCGGCCGTGCGGCCCTCGGCGAGGAACGTGCGGGCCACCTGGCGGTGCATCCCGGCGACCAGGGCCGGATCCGAGACCTGCGGGGCGAGCGCGAGCGCCAGCTCGGCGGCGTGCGCGGCGCGGGCCTGCGCGCCCATGTCCAGATACGGGCCGATGATCGCCGAGTAGAGCAGTACCAGCGACTCCGGGTCGTCCAGGCCCGAGGTGCCCAGCTCGTCGATGGTGGACTCCAGCAGATAGCAGGCGTAGCGGAGCTCGCCCGCCAGGACGTGGGCGATCGCCCGGCCCCGGATCGCGCGGGTCCGGCGCGGCAGCGGCTCGCCCGACTGCTGGCGCTCGGCGGCCTCGAAGTGGCGGATGGCGTCGGCGAGTTCGCCGCACTCCAGGGCGCATTCGCCCAGACCCAGCAGTGCCTCGGCCTGTTCCGGGGCCAGCTCGTGCAGTTCGGCCTCGGTGAGCAGCTGGCGGTAGCGCACGGCGGCCTCGTCCGCCTCGCCGGTGGCGAGCAGGCGCTGGGCGTCGGTGAGGGCGAGCCGCAGCTCGGTGGCGAGGTGTGCGGGGCGGCCGGTGGCCAGCTCCTCGTAGCTGGTGCCGAGCCGTTCGGCGAGATGGCGAAGGGCCGCCTCGGACGGCCTGACCTTGCCGGACTCCAGGGTCGACACATAGGCCGGGGTGTAGGCGGGCTCGGCCAGCTGCCGCTGGGTCAGGCCCCGTTCGGCCCGCAGCCGCTGCACCCGGCGGCCGATCACCGCAGGTTCGTCCATCGTGTCTCCCTGGTCCCAGGGCATTGCGCCCACCTCGTGCGCCCCCTAACTTAAGCACGCCGATCAATTGATTTAACCGACCGCTTAATTTCCGGCTTAACTTCCGTCACTGGGGGAGGACTTCGTGCGCTCAGCCATGCGTCCGTCGCTGCGCAGAACCATAGCGGCGACCGCGCTCACCGCCGCCGTCGCGGCCGCGCTCATATCCGGGCCCGGCACCGCTGCCGCCGCCGACCCGAACCGGCCGGCGCCCCGGCCGCGGGTCCAGGTCGAGATACCCGGCCCGGAGACCGGCGGCGAGGCCGGCTCCGGCCATACGCTCGTCCCGGTCACCGGGCAGAGCCACGGGCGCCCCGCGCCCGCGCTCACCGGCCGCGCGGCCGCGGCCGACGGCCAGGTCACCAAGATCGTCGACAACGGCTCCACCGCCGACCGCCTCGACATCGTCATCGTCGGCGACGGCTACACCGCCGACCAGCTCGCGCAGTTCCACGCCGACGCCAAGGAGAAGTGGGGCGAGCTGACCGGCGTCGAGCCGTACACCACGTACCAGAACCTCTTCAACGTATGGACGGTGGACGCCGTCTCCGCCCAGTCCGGTGTCTCCGGCGACCCGGCCCAGGGCGATGTGAAGAACACCGCGCTCGGCTCCTACTTCTGGTGCGACGGGGTGGAGCGGCTGCTCTGCCTCGACCAGGACAAGGTCGACTCGTATGTGGCGAAGGCGCCGCAGGCCGACCTCGTCATCGTCCTCGCCAACAGCGCCAAGTACGGCGGCGCGGGCTACAACGAGCCCAGCAAGAAGCTGGGTTACGAGGGGATCTCCACCGCGTCGGCCGGGAACGCCAAGTCCGGCCAGGTCGCCATCCATGAGACCGGGCACTCGCTCGGCAAGCTCGCCGACGAGTACTTCTACCCGGGCACGCCCGGCTACGAGCACTACTCGGGTCCCGAGGCCGCCCAGCCCAACATCTCGGTGCTGAGCGCGGACCAGATGGCCGCGCAGAAGACCAAGTGGTACCGCTGGCTGGGCGAGACGTCCCCGGACGGCGGCACGGTCGGGGTGTACGAGGGCGGCGGCTACTACGTCACCGGCCTCAGCCGCCCCACCGACAGCTCGATCATGCGCGTCCTGGGCAAGCCCTTCAATCTGCCCGGGCGCGAGGCGATGATCGCCGGGTTCTACCGGCACGCGTCGATCGCGACGGCGGCCGTGCGCACCGACCGCCCGCTGCGGGCCCACGACAGCGCCAGGG
Source organism: Streptomyces sp. NPDC048696 (assembly GCF_043198895.1). Taxonomy (NCBI): domain Bacteria; kingdom Bacillati; phylum Actinomycetota; class Actinomycetes; order Kitasatosporales; family Streptomycetaceae; genus Streptomyces; species Streptomyces sp. NPDC048696. The sequence continues at coordinate 282,067 of NZ_JBICVJ010000007.1, forward strand.
TCACCGTGCCCCGCCTGGTGGGCGCGAACGCGAAGCAGCTGCGGGTGCGCTGGTACCTGGACGGCAAGGAGCTGCGCTGGTTCGAGGGCCGCACCTCACTGAAGGCCGCCCAGGCCGTACTGAACCCGTGGGACCACAAGGCGCACAAGCTGTCGGCGACGGTCTCCGACCCGACGGCCTCGGTGCGCGATCCTCGGATCGCCGCCACGCTCGCCGACACGGTGACCTGGACCGTACGCCGCTGACCCCGGCCGACGGCCAGGACATGACAACAAGCGCTTTCTGTAAGGTGCGTCCGGGGCATTGAACGCCTCGGGCGCACCGTGCTACACCAGCGGGCAGCGGTCCACACCAACTCCCCGGGAGCCCCTGTGTCCGAGTCGCCCGCACTGCCCCGGTGGTCCCGTCGCACCTTCCTCGCCGCCACCGGAGCAAGCGCTCTCCTTCTCGGCGCGGCACCGGGAGCCCGCGCCGCCGCCGACGACGAGTACGCGGTGCTGCGCCGCCGCTGGCGGGACCTCTCGCTGGGGACCGGGTTCGACGCGGGCGCCGAGCCGTACGCGTCGCGGCTGAGGGAGAGCGGCGACCTCGCCCGCACCTTCCGCGCCTCGATGGCCCCGGCGGCCGACTCCCTGTGGCCCGACGCCCCGTTCGACCCGCCCGCCGGGATCACCCAGAGCTACGCACGGCTGTGGACCATGACCCAGGCGTATCTCCAGCCCGGCACCGGCCTCACCGGCGACGCGTCCCTGTTCGCCGACGTCGTCACCGGCCTCGACCATGTCTCGGCGACGGTCTACAACCCGGCCACCACCCGCTACGGCAACTGGTGGGAGTGGCAGATCGGCAGCCCCAGACTCCTCATGGACCTCGTCAACGCGCTCCACGACGAGCTCACCGAGGACCGGATCCAGGCGGCCTGCGCGGCCGTCGACCACTTCGTGCCCGACTCCGCGCTCGCCGTCTACTCGGGCACCTCCACCGGCGCCAACCGCGTCGACCTGTGCCGCTCGGTCGCGGTGCGCGGCGCCGTCGGACGCGCCCCCGCCAAGCTCGCGCTCGCCCGGGACGCCCTGTCGCCGGTCTTCCCGTACGTCACCAAGGGCGACGGCCTGTACGCCGACGGATCGTTCGTCCAGCACACCTCGATCGCCTACTCCGGTACGTACGGACAGGTCATGCTCGACGGGCTCGGGCGGCTCTTCACGCTGCTCGCCGGGTCGAGCTGGGCGGTGACCGACCCCAACCGGCAGATCATCCTGGACAGCGTGGAGCACGCGTACGCGCCGCTGATCCACAACGGCCTGGTGATGGACAGCGTCAACGGGCGTGCGGTGAGCCGGGGTTATCTGCTGGGCGACGATCTGCACGTGATGCGCGGCGACCACTTCCACGGTCAGGGCCTGATGGCCGCCATCGCGCTGCTCGCGGGCGGCGCCTTTGAGGCCGAGCGGACCCGCTGGTACGGGCTGATCAAGGGCTGGGCCGAGCGGGACCCCACCCATCCCGACCTCGCCGCGCGCCAGTTCGGCGTGGCCGACCTCGCCCGGCTCCAGGCGGTCGCCGACTCCGCGGTGGCGGCCGCGCCCGAGCCGGTCGGGCACACCCTGTTCACCGCGATGGACCGGGCCGTCCACCGCCGCCCCGGCTGGACCGCGAACATCGCCATGGCCTCCGAGCGGATCTCGTACTACGAGTGCGGCAACGGCGAGAACCCGCGCGGCTGGCACACCGGCGCCGGAATGCTCTACTGGTGGCCCGGCGAGCAGGGCAACGACCAGTACACCGACTGGTTCTGGCCGACCGTCGACCCGTACCGGCTGCCGGGGACGACCGTCTCCACCAAACGCCTCGCCGACAAGGCGGGCGGCGAGTGGGGCGCGGCCAAGCCCGCCGTGAGCTGGGTGGGCGGCGCGAGCGACGGCGAGTTCGCGGCGGTGGGCCAGCACGTGAAGGGGCTCGGCTCGACCCTTGAGGCCCGCAAGTCCTGGTTCTGCACGGCCGGTACGGTCGTCTGCCTCGGGGCGGGCATCACCGCCGCCGACGGCGTCCCGGTCGAGACGGTCGTCGACAACCGCAACCTGGGCGAGGGCGGCACGAACGCCTTCACCCTGGACGCCGGACCCCGCCCGCGCTGGGCACACCTCGCCGGGCACGGCGGCTGGGTCTTCCCCGGCGGCACGGGCGCGCTGCGCACCCTGCGCGAGGACCGGACCGGCGCGTGGAGCGACATCAACACCACCAGCTCGACCGAGCGCCGGACCCGGACCTACCAGACGCTGTGGCTGGACCACGGCGTCGACCCGGTGGGCGCCTCGTACCATTACCAGCTGATGCCGGACGCCTCACCGGCCACGGTGTCGGCGCGCGCGGCGGACCGGGCATGGGTGTCGGTGCTCGCCAACACGGCCGCCCGCCAGGCCGTCTCGGTGCCCTCGCTGGGGCTCGTCGGCGCGAACTTCTGGCAGGCGGGGAGCGCGGGCCCGCTCGCGGTCACCGCACCGGCGAGTGTGCTCGTACGGAGCAAGGGGGCGAGCGCCACGCTGGTGGTGAGCGAGCCGCCGCGCACCGGTCAGCCCTTCGAGGTCGCCTGGCACCATCCCGTACGACGGGTGACCAGCGCCGATCCCTCGGTCGAGGTGCTGGGCACCGGAGCGGTGCTGCGGCTGCGGATCACGCCCGGCACGGCTGGTGCGAGCCACCGGTGTGACGTGGGTCTCACCTGACCGTGTTGTGGGACCCCCACAAAGCCGGACCGTCCTGAGCTGGCACTTCGCCTGCATCGCGGGATTGTTCTGTTCAGGGCTACCAGGAAAAAGGTCCGGAGACTGTGTGAAGTCGACGGCGGGAAATTCTTGGTCGACTTCGTAGGGTCGATGCATGACCGTTGTGGACGAAACCCCGGGTGAGCCGAGTGACGCGCGTGGCCGCGTGGCCGAGCTGCTGGCCCTGCGCGAGCAGGCCCGGCGCGGGCCGAGTGAGCGCGCCACCGAGGCGCAGCACGCCAAGGGCAAGCTGACCGCGCGCGAGCGCATAGAGCTGCTGCTCGATCCGGGTTCGTTCAAGGAGGTCGAGCAGCTGCGGCGGCACCGCGCCACCGGGTTCGGCCTGGAGGCCAAGAAGCCGTACACGGACGGTGTCATCACCGGCTGGGGCACGGTCGAGGGCCGTACGGTCTTCGTCTACGCCCATGACTTCCGCATCTTCGGCGGCGCGCTCGGCGAGGCCCACGCGACCAAGATCCACAAGATCATGGACATGGCCATCTCGGCCGGTGCGCCGCTGGTCTCGCTGAACGACGGCGCGGGCGCCCGGATCCAGGAGGGCGTCTCGGCGCTCGCCGGTTACGGCGGCATCTTCCAGCGCAACACGCGCGCCTCCGGTGTCATCCCGCAGATCTCCGTGATGCTCGGCCCGTGCGCGGGCGGCGCGGCGTACTCGCCGGCGCTGACCGACTTCGTGTTCATGGTCCGCGAGACCTCGCAGATGTTCATCACCGGCCCGGACGTGGTCCGCGCGGTGACGGGCGAGGAGATCTCGCAGAACGGCCTGGGCGGCGCGGACGTGCACGCCGAGACCTCCGGTGTGGCGCACTTCGCGTACGACGACGAGGAGAGCTGCCTCCAGGAGGTGCGCTACCTCCTGTCGATGCTGCCGTCCAACAACCGCGAGAACCCGCCCTCGCACCCCGCCGAGGACCCGGCCGACCGGCGCGGCGACGTGCTGCTCGACCTGGTGCCCGCCGACGGCAACCGGCCGTACGACATGCACAAGGTGATCGAGGAGCTCGTCGACGACGGCGACTACCTGGAGATCCACGAGCGCTGGGCCCGCAACATCATCTGCGCGCTGGCCCGGCTCGACGGCCAGGTCGTCGGCATCGTGGCCAACCAGCCGCAGACGCTGGCGGGCGTCCTGGACATCGAGGCGTCGGAAAAGGCTGCCCGTTTCGTCCAGATGTGCGATGCTTTCAACATTCCGATCGTCACCCTTTTGGACGTACCCGGGTTCCTGCCCGGCGTCGACCAGGAGCACGGTGGAATCATCCGGCACGGCGCCAAGCTGCTGTACGCGTACTGCAACGCGACCGTGCCCCGGATCTCGCTGATCCTGCGCAAGGCCTACGGCGGGGCGTACATCGTCATGGACTCCCAGTCCATCGGCGCCGACCTCACCTACGCCTGGCCGACCAACGAGATCGCGGTCATGGGTGCCGAAGGCGCCGCCAACGTGATCTTCCGCAAGCAGATCGCGGAGGCCGAGGACCCCGAGGCGATGCGCGTGCGCATGGTCAAGGAGTACAAGGCCGAGCTGATGCACCCGTACTACGCGGCCGAGCGGGGCCTGGTCGACGACGTCATCGACCCCGCCGAGACCCGCGAGGTGCTCATCGCCTCCCTCGCGATGCTGCGCACCAAGCACGCCGACCTGCCGTCCCGCAAGCACGGCAACCCGCCTCAGTAACGAGGAGCCCCGAGTGAACACCCCGACTTCCGTCCCTTCCGCGTCCGTCCTGCGGGTGGAGAAGGGCGACGCGGACCCGGAGGAGCTGGCGGCCATCACGGCCGTCCTGCTCGCCCGCGCCGCCGCCCAGTCCGCCACGGCCCCCTCCCGGGGCCGCGACACGGCCGGCTGGCGCCGCCTGGAGCGCACCCCGGGCTTCCGAGCCCCGCACTCCTGGCAGGGCTGAGCACAAGCCGCTTGAACGAAGGCCCCGGCCGCTCCTCTCGGAGCGGCCGGGGCCTTTTCGTGTCGCGGGGCAGCGCGGAGCTACCGCAGGCGTGCCATCAGCGCATGCTCGACCAGGGTGATCAGCGCGCTCTTCGCGTCCGCGCGGTGGCGGGCGTCGGTGGTGATGATCGGGGTGTCCGGGCCGATCTGGAGGGCCTCGCGGACTTCGTCGGGGGTGTACGGCTGGTGGCCGTCGAAGCCGTTGAGGGCGATGACGAACGGCAGGCCGCTGTTCTCGAAGTAGTCGACCGCCGGGAAGCAGTCGGCGAGGCGGCGGGTGTCGACGAGCACGACGGCGCCGATGGCGCCGCGTACCAGGTCGTCCCACATGAACCAGAAGCGGTCCTGACCGGGGGTACCGAAGAGGTACAGGATCAGGTCCTGGTCGAGCGTGATGCGGCCGAAGTCCATCGCGACCGTGGTGGTCGTCTTGTCGCCCGTGTGCGTGAGGTCGTCGATGCCCGCCGAGGCGGACGTCATGACGGCTTCGGTACGCAGGGGGTTGATCTCCGAGACCGCGCCGACGAACGTGGTCTTGCCCACGCCGAAGCCGCCCGCCACCACGATCTTCGCGGAAGTAGTGGAGCGGGCAGCACCGCCGCTAGAGCTTGCGAAGTCCACTGAGCACCCTTTCGAGCAGTGTCACATCTGGCTGGCCGCCGGCGGACTCGTCGCCGCCGGGCTGGTGGATGGCGACAAGTCCGGCCTCGGCCAGGTCGGCGACGAGGATTCGGGCGACGCCGAGGGGAATGGAAAGGAGTGCCGAGATCTCGGCGACCGACTTGATCTCACGGCACAGATGGCAGATCCGCTGGTGCTCGGGCAACTGCCCTTGCAGCCGCGACGGTTCCGCCGTGGTGTGCACCAGCGCCTCGATGGCGAGCTGGTAGCGCGGCCGGGTGCGGCCGCCGGTCATGGCGTACGGACGCACAAGGGGGTTGTGCGTGCCGCCCGCCGGTGAAGGCTTGGGGACCTGCCTGGGCGCCACCGGCTCGATGCGGGGCTGCGGCGGCTGGTCGTAAGGGCTGGGCTGCCGGTGCGGCTGCTGGTAAGGCTGCTGACCCTGGCCGTGTCTGCTGGGCGCGGAGGGAAAGTTGAACCGGTTGTGCCCGTGCTCACCCGGAGACTGCTGACCACCGTTGTATGGGTGTCCGCCTGGGGGTGTTGTCACGTTTCCTCCTCCGACTGCCGGTCGCCCATTTCATTGGGACCGCGCCACCGCACCTTATGGCGCGGTGGCGAGAAACGCACTGCCTGTCTGCCGGTTGAGAACCGGAATTTCACAATTAATTGAGAAGGCTGCCCTGGAGTTCCGCCCGCAGGTCGGGGGTGAGGACCGTGCCCGCACGGTCCACGAGGAGAGCCATCTCATAGCCCACCAGACCGATGTCGGCCTCGGGGTGGGCGAGTACGGCGAGCGAGGACCCGTCCGAGATGGACATGATGAAGAGGAAGCCGCGCTCCATCTCCACCACCGTCTGGTTGACGGCGCCGCCCTCGAAGATCCGGGAGGCACCCGCGGTGAGGGACGTCAGACCGGAGGCCACGGCCGCCAGCTGATCGGCCCGGTCCCGGGGGAAGCCTTCGGACATCGCCAGCAGGAGTCCGTCGGCGGAGACCACCACGGTGTGGGACACCCCGGGGGTGTTGTCCACGAAGTTGGTGATCAACCAGTTCAGATTCTGCGCCGCCTGGCTCATCGGGCTCACACTAACGCTCCTGGTTGTAGGTGTTACTGGTGTCCGACCCCGCGCTGCGGCCCTGCTGGACGCCGCGGCGCAGGTTGCTCAACCTGCCGCGTACGTCCTCCGGAGCGCGGGAGACCTGTGGGCCGCCCTGCGGGGTCTGCTCGGCCGCGCCCTCGACCAGGTTGGCCTTGGGCACCCGCCGGGGGAGACCGGAGGGGGTGACCCCGCCGGCCTTCGGCTCACGCAGCTTCTCGGCGCGCGTCCAGCGCTCGTCGTTGGTCGAACGCCAGTCGCCGGTCGGCTCGTCGGCGGTGGTCGCGGCGGCGTCGTCGGTGGCGGCGCCGGACTCGGCGACGGTTCCGCTTCGGGAGCCGTCACGGGTCGCGGGACCACTGCCGTCGACGGGCCGCTGGCGCTGCTCGGGCCGCTGCTGCTCGGACTGCCGCTGCGGCTCCTGAGCGTCGGCCTGCCAGCGCTGCTGCTGCGGCTGCTGGCTGCCGCGCCTGGGCAGACCGGCGCCGGTCAGCTCGTGGGCGGAGGCCGGGGCGGGGCCCGGCCGGTCGAAGCCTACGCGCTCGTGGCCGTTCGCGGGAGCGTCCGGTGCGGATTCCGCTTCCGGGCCGCCCTGCTGGTACTCGGAGGCGTACGGCGCCTGGTAGGAGCCGGTCTCGCTCTCCTGGTAGGAGGAGCTGCCCGGCCAGTCGTCGTGCTGGGACCGGTTGCCGAAACCGCCGTCGTAGTGCTGCCCGTCGGCCGTCGGCGCCTGGTAGGCGGCGTCCGCGTAGCCCTGCTCGGCGTAGCCGTCGCCCTGGCCGTTCCGCCGGCCGTACGACTCCTGCTGGTAGGAGTCGGAGTAGTCCTGCGCGTACTGCTGCGAGCCGTCGTACTGGCCCTGCGAGCCGTCGAACTGGCCGTCGTAGCCGCCCTGCTGGGCGTTGTACGCCTCGAACTGGGCGGTGTCGCCCTGGCCCTCGTAGGCCTGGTGCTCGTACTGCTCGTCGTAGCTCTGGGGCTGCTGCCGGCCGTCGACCTCGTCACGGAAGAGCGGGCGGTCGCCGCCGTGCGCCTGGGCCTCCAGGGCCGCGCGGCGCTCCTCGCGCATCAGCGAGCGGTTGACCGGGTCGAGCTGAAGGGCCTCGCCCTGCTCGCCCGTCTCGTAACGGGAGTCGTCGAAGCCGAGCTCGGCGGCGGTGCGCATGGCCGGGGCCGGGGCCTCGAAGCTCTGCTGCTCCGGGATGATCTGCGAGACCGTGAAGTCGTCGCCGGGCAGCGGCTGGCCACCGCCACCGTGGGTGATCGCGTCCGGGAGCATGACCAGCGAGGTGGTGCCCGCCTGCTCGCCGGAGGGGCGCAGCTGGACCCGGATGCCGTGGCGGTCGGAGAGCCGGCCGACCACGAACAGGCCCATGCGCTGCGAGACGGCCGCGTCCACGGTCGGCGGGTTGGCCAGCTTGTGGTTGATGTCCGCGAAGTCCTCGGCGGTCAGGCCGATGCCCTTGTCGTGGATCTCGATCATGACGCGACCGTCCGGGAGCCGGGTGGCGGTCACGCGAACCTTGGTCTGCGGGGAGGAGAACGTCGTGGCGTTCTCCAGGAGCTCGGCGAGCAGGTGCACGAGGTCGGTCACGGCCTGGCCGTGGATCTCGCTCTCCGGCACACCGGTCAGCTCGATGCGCTCGTACGACTCCACCTCGGAGGAGGCGGCGCGCAGCACGTCGACCAGCGGGACCGGCTGGTTCCAGCGGCGGCCCGGCTCCTCGCCGGCGAGGACCAGGAGGTTCTCGCCGTTGCGGCGCATACGGGTCGCGAGGTGGTCCAGCTTGAAGAGGCTTTCGAGCTGGTCCGGGTCGGCCTCGTTGTTCTCCAGGTCGGTGATGAGGGTCAGCTGGCCCTCGATCAGGGACTGGTTGCGGCGCGACAGGTTGGTGAAGATCGCGTTGACGTTGCCTCGCAGCAGCGCCTGCTCGGCGGCGAGCCGGACGGCCTCGCGGTGGACCTGGTCGAAGGCGCGGGCGACCTCGCCGATCTCGTCCGTGGAGGTGATCGGTATCGGCTCGACCCGGGTGTCGACCCGGCCGGGCTCGGTGCGCGAGAGCTGGTCGACGAGCATCGGCAGGCGGGTCTCGGCGACCTCGAAGGCGGCCGAGCGCAGTCGGCGCATCGAGCGGCTCATCTGGCGGGCCACCATGCCGGCCAGGATGAACGCGGCGAGCAGCGAGACGACGACGATCGCGCCGTTGATGTAGGCGGAGGTCTTGGCGTCGTCGGCGATCTGGCCGGCCTCGGTCACGGCCCGGTCCACCAGGTCGGTCTCGATCTCGGTGTAGCCGTCGAACTTGGCGGTGGAGGCGGACATCCACGCCTCGGGGGTGATGTTCTGGGCCTTGAGCTTCTTGACGCTCTGGCCCTCACCGATCGCGGCGGCCATGCCGTTGTAGACCGAGCCGTCGCGGACCGGCGCGGCACCGATGTGCGCGCCGTTCTCGGGCTGCTGGGTCGCCCCGGGGAAGTCCTTGGCGGCCTGCGCGGCCTTGGCGGCCATCACCTGCTTGAGGTGCGCGCTGTCGGCGTCCGTACCACCGGCGTCGAACTCGCCGAGGGCGATGAACTCCAGGTAGTTGTACGAGTTGAACGCCTTGACCTGCAGCTGGAAGGTCTGCTGGTCCTCGCTGGGGCGGACGAGCAGGTGCATGCCGATCGAGCGCTGCAGCGACTCCGCGGCCTTGGCGAGGTCGACGGCGTACACCATGCGGCCGTAGCTGGTGATGTTGCCGGTGCCCAGGCCCAGCTCGTTGGAGAAGGTGCTCAGGTAGTGCGGGACGGCCGTGTAGCCCTCCTCGGTGAGCACCGGGTTCTTCGCCTCGACGCCCTTGGTGAAGGCCGTCTTGCGGAGCATGTCGAGGTTCTTCTCGGCCTCGCGGACCTTGGCCAGGCGGCGCTGGAGGCTCGGGGTGTCCGGCATGCCCTTGACGACGTCGTCGAACTTGGCGCGGGCCGCGTCGGAGGTCGCGTACGCCTTGCTGATGACGTCGCTGTCGCGCTTGTTCTGCAGCAGGGGCTGAGCGGTGAGGTCACGCTCGTTGAGCAGGGCCTGGCCGTACTCCGAGGCGGCGCGCACGATGAGCGCCGTCTTCTCGGCGTCCTTGGCCTGGGTCCAGGTGTCGATGGATCCCTTGACCTCGAAGCCGCCCATGACGAGGCCGACGAGGACGGGGATGAGGAGGATGGCGTTCAGACGGGTGGCCACCCGCCAGTTGCGCGGCGAGAACTTGCTCTGGCTGCCGGCGTCGGGACCGGCGGACTTGCCCCCGGCCTTGCCCCCGGAGGGGGGCGGCAGCTCGTCCGGCGTCGGCGCATTGCGCTGCGGCGGGGTGAAGTTGCCCCGCGCCTGCTGCGTCGCGGAGCTCGTCGTGCTTCGCCTCACTCGACCAACAACCTCTCGGCGCGGCACCTCTCGCGGTGTGCCTTTAAATGTTCTGAGCCGTACTACTCGGGAGTTCGTCGAATTCCAGCACGCCGGGCGGGTCGGTTCCAAACAGCTGGAATCTGCGGTTCCGAGTGGCACACGCCTCAGATAAAACGGGCATAAAGAGCGAGCCCCGTCAAAAGGCGGGGCCAATGTGAGCGCAGTGACACCATGTGAACGCGCATGGTGGCCGTGACGTGCGAATTCTCTGTCGAAACGTTATGAACACAGGGGCGGATCGTGTCAAAGGACACAGTCCGCCCCCGTTCCTCTACGACAACTGCCGTATGCCCCCGCCTACTTGAGTCGTGCCATCAGTGCGTGCTCCACCAGCGTGATCAGCGCACTCTTCGCATCGCCGCGGTGGCGGGCGTCGGTGGTGATGATCGGGGAGTCCGAACCGATCTGCAGCGCCTCGCGCACCTCGTCCGGCGTGTACGGCTGGTGGCCGTCGAAGCCGTTGAGGGCGATGACGAACGGCAGGCCGCTGTTCTCGAAGTAGTCGACCGCCGGGAAGCAGTCGGCCAGGCGGCGGGTGTCCACCAGGACCACGGCGCCGATCGCGCCGCGCACCAGGTCGTCCCACATGAACCAGAAGCGGTCCTGACCGGGCGTACCGAACAGGTACAGGATCAGGTCCTGGTCCAGGGTGATGCGGCCGAAGTCCATGGCGACGGTCGTCGTCGTCTTGTCCCCGGTGTGCGTCAGGTCGTCGATCCCGGCGCTCGCGCTCGTCATCACGGCTTCGGTACGCAGGGGGTTGATCTCCGAGACCGCGCCGACGAACGTGGTCTTGCCCACGCCGAAGCCGCCCGCCACCACGATCTTCGCGGAAGTGGTGGAGCGGGCGGCACCGCCGCTAGAGCTTGCGAAGTCCACTGAGCACCCTTTCGAGCAGCGTCACATCCGGCGTGCCGCCGGCCTCTCCATTGCCCGGCTGGTGGATCGCCACCATGCCGGCCTCCGCCAGGTCGGCGACAAGAATCCGGGCGACGCCGAGCGGCATCTGCAGCAGCGCCGAGACCTCCGCCACCGACTTGACCTCACGGCACAGGTGGCAGATCCGCTGGTGCTCGGGCAGCAGCGTGGCCAGGTGCGCGGGGTCCGCGGTCGTGCTGACCAGCGCCTCGATGGCGAGCTGGTAGCGCGGCCGGGTGCGGCCGCCCGTCATGGCGTACGGGCGGACCAGCGGCTGGTCGCCATCACTGTCGTAGTGCGCGTCGTGCAGAGCGCCGTACGAATCGTGTGAGGCGGGTGGCGGGGTCATGGATCCTCCGGGCGGGACAGCAGGGACAGCGAGTGTCTTCGAGCCGTCTGATGTGGCCGGTGGGGGGCGGGGTGCGGCCGGACGGTGGTTTCTGACTGAGTGGGGGGCCTCAGTGGAGCAGGCTTCCCTGGAGTTCCGCGCGCAGGTCCGGGGTGAGGACGGAGCCCGCGCGGTCGACCAGGAGAGCCATCTCGTAACCGACCAGGCCGATGTCGCACTCGGGGTGGGCGAGTACGGCCAGCGACGAGCCGTCGGAGACGGACATCAGGAAGAGGAAACCGCGCTCCATCTCGACCACGGTCTGGGCGACGGTGCCGCCCTCGAAGATCCGGGACGCACCCGCGGTCAGCGAGGTGAGACCGGACGCCACGGCCGCGAGCTGGTCGGCCCGGTCCCGCGGGAAACCCTCGGACATGGCCAGCAGCAGGCCGTCGGCGGAGACCACCACCGTGTGGGACACCCCGGGGGTGTTGTCCACGAAGTTGGTGATCAACCAGTTCAGATTCTGCGCCGCCTGGCTCATCTGACTCAACTAACGCTCCTGCTGGTGAGTGGGGTCCATCGAGAAACTGCCGGTCGACGGGCCGTTGCCGGCCTGCCGCCCCTGCTGGATACCCCGGCGGAGATTGGTCAGGCGACCGCGCACATCGTCGGGCGCACGCGAGACCTGGGGGCCTGCCTGGTTCTGCTGTTCCTGTGCGGTGCCCGCGACCAGATTGGCGCGCGGGACCCGCTTGGGCAGACCGGAAGTGGTGACACCGCCGGCGGCGGGCTTGCGGGCCCGCTCGGCCTGGCGGACGAGTTCGTCGTTGGGCGAGGGGCGCCACGAGCCGTTGCCGCCCGTACCGGCGTCGCGGGACCCGGGCGCCGGACGGCGCTCGGGCTGCGGCGCGACCGGGCGCTGTGCGGGACGCGCACCCTGCTGCGGAGCACCCTGACCCTGCTGCGGACCGCCCTGGCCCGGTCGGCCCTGGCCGTCCTGCTGCTGGCCGTTCTGCTGGTTGAACCAGTTGGTCTCCAGCGTGTCGTACAGCGGTGTACGGCCGTCACCGGCGTTGGACGCCGGCGGCAGGGCCTCGGGCTGCGACCGCTCCGGCAGGTTCCCGACGGCCGGACGCGGCGCCTGGTTCTGCCGGGGCTGCTGCGGAGCCTGGTACTGCGGCTGCTGCGGCTGCTGCGGGACGGGCGGACGCGGCGCGTCGAAGTCGGGCCGGGCGAACTCGGAGGTCGCGCCGGGACCCTGGCGGTCGTCCATCGGCGGCCGGGCGAACTGGCCGGTGTGCTGACCGGTGTTCTGGCCGCTGCCGGGTCCCGCGTTCTGGCCGTTGTACGAGGTGGGGCTCGCGAACTGGCCGGTCTGTGCGGGGTCCTGGTTGCCCTGGGGCGTGCCGAACACGTCGCCGCGGACGAACTGACCGCCCGCCTGCGGCGGCTGGGGCGCGCTGCCCTGGCCGGGCGGCGGCCCGTCGAAGTCGGGGCGGGCGAACTCGGCGGTGGAGCCGGGGCCCTGGCGGTCGTCCAGCTGCGGCACCGGGTACTGGCCGGTGTGCTCCTCGTGGCCGCGCGGCACGTCGAGGGACGGCTGGTCGTTGCCCCAGCTCGCCGCCTGCGGGCGCTGCTGCTGCGGGTTGCCGCCGGGCAGCTCGGCGCGCGGGGCGCCGGGCTGCGGGCTCAGCGGGCGGTCGCCGCGGCGCGGCGCGGGCGGCTGCTGGGCCGGGGTGCCGGTGCCGAAGGCGCCGCCCTGGCCGAAGCCGCCCTGGTTCTGGCCCTGGCGGGGCGGCTGCTGGCCGCCGTCGCGCGGGGGCAGCGCGGCACGCGGACCCGCGCCACCGGCCACCTGGCCGCGCGGGGCGCCCGCGCCGAGCCGGCCGCCGGGCGCACCCGGACCACCGGCCGGGCCGCTGCCGAGCGCGGCCGCGAGACCGGCCCGGGCGCCGGGGCCCGGGGTGACGCCGGGACGGCCGGCGCCGGGGCCCGCCGGGGCCTGCGACTGGGGGCCGCCGGGCTTGCCCGGGGCCTTCTTGCCGCCCTGGGCGACATCGACGGGCAGCATGACGAGCGCGGTCGTACCACCGGAGTCGGACGGGCGCAGCTGGATGCGGATGCCGTGTCGCAGGGACAGGCGGCCGACCACGAACAGACCCATGCGGCGCGAGACCGAGACGTCCACGGTGGGCGGCGACGCGAGCCGCTCGTTGATCGCGGCCAGGTCCTCGGGGGAGAGGCCGATGCCGGTGTCGTGGATCTCGACCAGGACGCGGCCGTCGGGCAGCGCGTGACCGGTGACGCGGACCTTGGTCTGCGGCGAGGAGAACGAGGTGGCGTTCTCAAGCAGCTCGGCGAGCAGGTGCACGAGGTCGTTGACCACGCGCCCGGCGACGTCGGTCGCGGGCACGGCGGCCAGTTCGATGCGCTCGTACTGCTCCACCTCGGAGGCGGCGGCGCGGAGCACGTCGACCAGCGGGACCGGGCGGGTCCAGCGTCGGCCCGGCTCCTCACCGGCGAGGACGAGGAGGTTTTCGCCGTTCCGGCGCATACGGGTCGCGAGGTGGTCGAGCTTGAAGAGCGAGGAGAGCTGGTCCGGGTCGGCCTCGCGGGACTCCAGTTCGGAGATGAGCGAGAGCTGACGCTGGATGAGGCCCTGGGAGCGGCGCGAGAGGTTGGTGAACATCGCGTTGACGTTGCCTCGCAGCAGGGCCTGCTCGGCGGCGAGTCGTACGGCCTCGCGGTGCACGTCGTCGAAGGCCGCGGCCACCTGGCCGATCTCGTCCCGGGAGTGCACGCCGACCGACTCCACGGAGGTGTCGACGTCCTGCGGGTCCGACTCGGAGAGCTGCTTGACGAGCTCGGGCAGACGGTCCTGGGCGACCCGGGTGGCGGTGTCCTGCAGGCGCCGCAGCGAGCGGATCATGGACCGGGCCACGACGAACGCGCCGACCAGCGAGACGCCGAGGACGATCAGGATCAGGGCACCGTTGAGGATCGCGTCCCGCTGCGACTGGTCGCGCAGCTCGCGGGCCTTCTGCTCCATCTCGCCGAGCAGGGTCTGCTCGATCGTCTTCATCTGGTTGATCTTGTTGGAGTCCTGGTCGTACCAGTCGAGGTACGAGCGCTTGGTCTCCGTGGCCAGACCGCCCTTGAGGACGCGCTGGGAGTACGCGTTCGCCGCGGTGATCTCCGAGTTGCCCTTGTCGAGCGGCGCCGTCAGCTCCTCGGCCTTGCCGCCGTTGCCGTTGTACACCGTGGCGAACGACTGCAGCTGCTGGCGCTCGCCGTCCTGGGCGGACTTGGCGTAGAGGCGGTCGGGCTCGGAGAGCGTGCCGGTCTTGTCCTTGGTCGCGGGGAGCGACGCGGCGATGATCGCGCGCTGGATCGAGGCGTACTCCTTGGCGGAGGAGAACGCGGCCAGGGCACGGGTCCGCTTGATCATCTCCGGGTTGGAGGTGGCCTGCGCCATGTCCTGGGAGAGGCTGAGCAGACCCCGGATGAGACGGCTGTAGCTCTCGACGGTCTGGGAGTCCGAGACGTTGCCCTGGTAGGCGCTGCGGCGGATGTTGTCGAGGTCCTGGAGCTGGATCGCGATCGCCGTGACGTTTTGCCGGATCGATTCGAGCGCGTCGTCGTTGTCCGGGTTGTCGACGTCCTGGGTCGCGGTCATGAACGACTGCTTGACCCGGTCGGTGGTGGACCGCGCCGTGGAGACCATGTCCGAGCCGGTGCCGGTGGCCAGCGGGCCCGCCGACTTGTCGCGCTCCTCCTGGAGCGCGGCGGCCAGCTCGGTGGCCTGCTTGGTCATGTCGGTGAGCAGCTGCATGTGGTCGAGCTGCTTCATGTCGTTCATCGACTGGTTGATGCGCAGCCCGCCGAGGGTGGTCGCGGCGACCACGGGCAGGGTCAGCAGCGCGACCAGTCGGGTGGAGATGCGCCAGTTGCGCAGGGCTATTCGGGAGCCGGTGTCCACCACGGGCTTCACCTGGGGCGCGGCCGCGGGCTTCTCGGCGCCGGCGGACTTGGTTCCGCTCGACTCGGCGTTGCCGCCCTTGGCGCCCTTCTTGCCGCCGCCCTTCTTGCCGCCCGGCTTGCCCGGGCGACCGGGGGGACCGGCCGGGCCGGAGACCTCGTCGCCGCCCGGCGACGGAGCCGACGGGTTCTGGGGGGCCCGGGGGTTCTGGGCGTGCTGGGGCGAGGAACTGACTGATGTGGGGCCAGTCCCGCCGTGCGGCTCCTGCTCCGCCGCAGCGCTGCCATCCCTCTTGAAACGTCCCTGCACTAGCGTCGCAACCTCTGGACCAGGCGTCCCCCGCTCTGAACGGAAGGGACGGTGTCGGCGTCGTGGGGCAAGTGTGCGCCCCATGTGTTGGTCGTGAGTGACCGGCGCTTGTTGGTCTCCCCCTCCCCGCCGCCACTCGGCGCTGCGTTGCGCCCCTGCGCGCCGGTCAGTGACCCGCGGCGGTGCCGGAATTCCAGCACAGTGCCGGATCTCCAACAAGGCCCGCGTACCGGGCTGTGACCTAGGTGACACATGGTGACGGGCGGGTAACAAGCCGTAGAAAGTGGCTACGGATGATTCGGACGTTTACGGACGAGTCGTTTAGGTGGGGGGAGTGACCCAGTCGCCATGATCAAGAGCGGAATGGAAGGTTCAGTGGTGCAATGTCCGTTTCGGTGGCCTGAATTGACGGGGCGTAATGCCCGGATTGTTCACCAACTCGTGAGCAAACTCACACGATGATCGTCGGCTCTACAGCCCTTTGCCGGGAATTCGAATGTTTAGCCTGACGCTTTACAGGGATGGCCAATCCGACAACCGGCGCCGCCGCGCGCCCGCAACCGACAGGGTTCGAACGGCAGATGAAGACCACGATGATGATGCGCAACATAGCCAACCCCCGCCGCACCACCCTGGCGCACCTTTCGGACGCCGAGGAGATGCAGGCGGAGGTCCTGCCCGAGCACTCCGTCGACCTGCCCACCCAGACGGCCAACCCGCGCCGCACCATCCTGATGGACGCCCCCGTCGCCGGCGCGTGACGCGCCTGGACGATGACGGTCGCCCCCCTCACCCGCGTTAGCCTGGAGCGTCAGTCTCCAGCCAGCGACCAAGTGAGGGGCGACAGCATCCCGTGCGCATCGCCAGGTTCTCCATCGACGGCAATGTCGCCTTCGGCGCGGTCGAGGACACCCCGCAGGGGCTTGTCCTCGACATCATCAAGGGCATCCCGTACGCCGACTTCGAGCTCTCCGGTACGAAGGTGCCGCTGAGCAAGGTCCGGCTGCTGCCGCCGGTGCTCCCCAACAAGGTCGTGGCCATCGGCCGCAACTACGCGGAGCACGCCAAGGAGCTCGGCAACGAGGTCCCGGACGTCCCCGTCGCCTTCTTCAAGCCCACCACCTCGGTGATCGGCTCCGGCGACGCGATCGAGTACCCCTCCTTCTCCAACGAGCTGCACCACGAGGCCGAGCTGGCCGTCGTGATCGGCCGGATGTGCCGCGAGGTCCCGCGCGAGCGCGTCAAGGACGTCATCTTCGGCTACACCTGCGCCAACGACGTCACCGCGCGCGACGTGCAGCAGCGCGAGAAGCAGTGGGCCCGGGCCAAGGGCTTCGACACCTCGTGCCCGCTCGGCCCCTGGGTGGAGACCGACCTCGACCCGGCGGATCTCACGATCCAGGCGACGGTCAACGGCGAACAGCGTCAGCTGGGCCGTACGAGCGACATGATCCGCTCCATCGAGGACCTGGTCGTCCACATCACCGAGGCGATGACGCTGCTCCCGGGCGACGTCATCCTCACCGGCACCCCCGCCGGGGTCGGCCCCCTCACCGTCGGCGACGAGGTCGCCGTCACCATCGAAGGCATCGGCACTCTCACCAACAAGGTGATCAAGCGTGGCTAACGCGAATATCCGCGTACGTTTCTGTCCCTCCCCGACCGGCAACCCGCACGTCGGTCTGGTCCGCACAGCCCTGTTCAACTGGGCGTTCGCGCGGCACAACCAGGGCACCATGGTCTTCCGCATCGAGGACACCGACGCGGCGCGCGACTCCGAGGAGTCGTACAACCAGCTGCTCGACTCGCTGCGCTGGCTGGGCCTCGACTGGGACGAGGGCCCCGAGATCGGCGGCCCGCACGCGCCCTACCGCCAGTCGCAGCGGATGGACATCTACAAGGACGTCGCCGAGAAGCTGCTCGCGGGCGGTTACGCGTACCACTGCTACTGCACCACCGAGGAGCTCGACGCGCGCCGCGACGCGGCCCGCGCCGCCGGGCGGCCGTCCGGCTACGACGGCCACTGCCGCGAGCTGAGCGAGGCGCAGAAGAGCGCGTACGAGGCGGAGGGCCGCACGGCGATCGTGCGCTTCCGGATGCCCGACGAGCCGATCACCTTCACGGACCTGGTGCGCGGCGAGCTCACCTTCACCCCGGACAACGTGCCGGACTACGGCATCGTCCGGGCCAACGGCGCCCCGCTGTACACGCTGGTGAACCCGGTCGACGACGCGCTGATGGAGATCACCCACGTCCTGCGCGGCGAGGACCTGCTCTCCTCCACCCCCCGCCAGATCGCCCTCTACAAGGCGCTGATCGAGCTCGGCGTGGCCAAGGGGACCCCGGCCTTCGGCCACCTCCCGTACGTCATGGGCGAGGGCAACAAGAAGCTCTCCAAGCGCGACCCGCAGGCCTCCCTCAACATCTACCGGGAGCGCGGCTTCCTCCCGGAGGGCCTGCTCAACTACCTCTCGCTGCTCGGCTGGTCCTTCTCGGCCGACCAGGACGTCTTCTCGATCTCCGACATGATCGCGAAGTTCGACGTCGCGGACGTCAACGCCAACCCGGCCCGCTTCGACCTGAAGAAGGCCGAGTCGATCAACGGCGACCACATCCGCATGCTCGACGTGAAGGCGTTCACGGCCGCCTGCGAGCCCTGGCTGAGTGCCCCGCACGCCAACTGGGCGCCCGAGGACTTCGACCGCGCCGCCTGGGAGGCCATCGCGCCGCACGCCCAGACCCGGGTGACGGTCCTGTCCGACATCACGGCCAACGTCGACTTCCTCTTCCTGAAGGAGCCGGTCGAGGACGAGGCGTCGTGGGCCAAGGCGATGAAGGAGGGCTCGGACGCGCTGCTGCGCACGGCCCGCGAGAAGCTGGAGAGCGCCGACTGGTCCTCCCCGGAGTCCCTCAAGGAGGCCGTCCTGGCCGCCGGTGAGGCGCACGGCCTCAAGCTCGGCAAGGCCCAGGCCCCGGTCCGCGTCGCCGTCACCGGCCGCACGGTGGGCCTCCCGCTCTTCGAGTCCCTGGAGATCCTGGGCAAGGAGAAGACACTGACGAGGATCGACGCGGCGCTGGCCAAGCTGTCCGCGTAACCGATTCCACTTCACGTCCCCGAGGGGCGGCGGCCGACCCGGCTGCCGCCCCTCGGGCATATGCGAATGCCCGCACCCGCCCCCGCCGTGCGGAGTACCGTCGGATCATGGCCACCCGAGCCGTCCTCTGGGACATCGACGCTGCGTTCTTCGGGGGATAACCCCCGAACCCCCAGCCGGAAGCGGGACCGGGAGTACCGTCGGATCATGGCCACCCGAGCCGTCCTCTGGGACATCGATGACACGATCTTCGACTACGCGACGGCCGCGCGGGACGGGATGCGGGCGCATCTCGGGGCCGAGGGGCTGCCCGAGGGGTACGCGTCCGTCGAGGAGGCGCTGAGCGGCTGGGACGAGGTCACCGCGTACCACTGGGCGCGGTTCGCGGCGGGGGAGACCGACTGGGCGGGGCAGCGGCGCGACCGGGTGCGCTCCTTTCTGCGGACGGAGCTGGACGACGTCGCGGCGGACGCCTGGATCGAGCGGCACGTCGTGCACTACGAGGCCGCCTGGTCGCTCTTCCCGGACGCCGTGCCCGCCCTCGACCTGCTCGCCGGCGCCTACCGGCACGCGGTGCTCTCCAACTCCTCGCAGTACCACCAGGAGCGCAAGCTCAGCGTGCTCGGTGTGCGCGACCGGTTCGAGGCCGTCGTGTGCGCGGCCGAGCTGGGGATCTCCAAGCCCGAGGCGGGCGCCTTCCACGCGGCCTGCGAGGCGCTGAAGCTGGCGCCCGACGAGGTCGCGTACGTCGGCGACCAGCCGGACATCGACGCGCGCGGGGCGGCCGACGCGGGGCTGCTCGGGATCTGGCTGGACCGCCGGGGAGTGGGCGGCAGGCCCGAACTCGTGCGGATCACCGGCCTGAACGAGCTGCCCGGCCTGTTGCGCGGCGATACCCGTTTTGGAGCGCCGGACACCTTCGGGTAATGTTCTTCCTGCGCCGAGGGGAACGGGAAGAAAAGCCCGGAACCGAAAGCGCAAGCCGAGCTAGACCCCCAACGGGGGTTGAGGTTTGGTGGCCTATGGTGTAATTGGCAGCACGACGGTTTCTGGTTCCGTTAGTCTAGGTTCGAGTCCTGGTAGGCCAGCTCGCAGAGCTTATCTGTACCGCGGATTCCAGATCCGCAAAGCCCCCGTTGTGTAGCGGCCTAGCACGCTGCCCTCTCAAGGCAGTAGCGCCGGTTCGAATCCGGTCGGGGGTACAGATCCTTCCCAGGGAGGCAGTCCGGGTCGCACCCGCTGCCCCTCATGCAGGATCGCTAGGGCCCCCGTTGTGTAGCGGCCTAGCACGCCGCCCTCTCAAGGCGGTAGCGCCGGTTCGAATCCGGTCGGGGGTACTGGTCTAAACCACCATGGGCTATGGTGTAATTGGCAACACTACGGTTTCTGGTACCGTCATTCTAGGTTCGAGTCCTGGTAGCCCAGCTGGATCCACAAGATCCAAGGATCTTCTTCACGAAGATCCGAACGTGAGCCCCCGTTGTGTAGCGGCCTAGCACGCCGCCCTCTCAAGGCGGTAGCGCCGGTTCGAATCCGGTCGGGGGTACTTACGAAGCGAGGCCCTCCACTTCGGTGGGGGGCCTTCGCCGTTCCCGGGACCGTGCGCCTTCCCGGGGGCGGGAAGGCGCACGGGCGCCGTCACTCGAAGCCGTACCGCCGTGCCGACTCCTCCTCCTGTGCCAGCCGGTGCAGCGCCTTCAGTACGGGCTCGACCAGGATCGTCGCCGCCACCGCCGTCTCGATCCGCTCCCGCTCCGTCGGCTGGGTCTCCACGTAGTCCAGATCGCGGATGGCCGCCTGGTGCATCAACTCCGCGTACGGCAGGAGCAGTTCGGCGTCCCACGTGTAGCCGAGCCGCCTGAGCGCGGCCACCGCGAGCACCAGCGAGCGGTGGGCGGGCGAGATGGTGCTCAGGGCCTCGGCGTTCGTCCAGCCCAGGGTGCTCAGGACCTGCTCCACCTCGTGCTGCGCGGCCCGCACGCTCTCGTCGTCCTCGTCCGGCTCGGGCGACTGGGGCAGTGCCCAAAGGGCCGCTCCCAGCCGGATCGTGCGGCCCAGCGAGTCGTCGTCGACATGCCCCAGCACTTCCTTGATCGTCGCCACGGGGAGGCGGCCGACCTGGATCATCGCGCGGATCAGGCGCAGTCGGCGCAGATGCCCCTCGTCGTAGTCGGACGTGGTCGCGGTGACGCGGCGGCCGGGCGCCAACAGCCCTTCCCGCAGGTAGTACTTGATCGTCGCGGCGGGCACACCGCTCTGCTCGCTCAACTCCGACAGTCGCATCCCTTGACACCTTTCCTTGGGTAGCGCCACTATCCAATCACCAGCACTTGGATAGTGCCGGTATCCAATGAGGGGGCCGACATGTTCCGCAAGCCCGTGATGGGCAAGACGACCGCAGCCGCCGAGGGAGACGTGGTGGTCCTGCTGATCGGGATGCGCGTCAACCACTTCTGGGCGGTGCACCAGTGGCTGCCGGTGATGCTGTCGATGTTCCGCATGCTCGGCGAACTGGCGAAGAACCCCGGCCGGGGCCTGCTCGGCCGGGTGCTGCTGACGGGCTCGCCGCGCACGTACTACGTCGTCCAGTACTGGGAGTCCAAGGAGAAGCTGTACGCGTACGCCGCGTCGCCCGAGATGTTCCACCACCGGGCGTGGGCGGTCGTCAACCGCAAGGACCGGGCCGGGAAGGTGCGCGGCCACGTCGGGATCTGGCACGAGGCGTACATCGTGCCCGAGGGCTCGTACGAGGCCATCTACGCCGATATGCCGCCCGTCGGCCTGGCGGCTGCCACGGGGGTGCTGCCGCTGGAGAAGCGCGGCCGGTACGCGGCGGACCGGTTCGCGCACCGCTCGCCGGGAGCGAAGGCGGAAAAGGCGAGCTGAGGGGATCAGGCGACGAGGGGGCCTGCCGAGTGGCAGGCCCCCTCGTCGTCCCGTACAGGTCCGGACACACCTACGGCCCACCGCTGCGGCGTTGAAGCGGTGGGCCGTGGAGGCAGAAGTGAGGGGCGTCAGCCGTTGCGGCGCAGGGCCTCCGAGAGGCGCGCCGCGGCGTCGATGACCGCCTGGGCGTGCATCCGGCCGGGGTGCCGGGTCAGGCGCTCGATCGGTCCGGAGACCGAGACGGCGGCGACCACGCGGTTGGACGGCCCGCGCACCGGCGCCGAGACCGAGGCCACGCCCGGCTCGCGCTCGCCGATCGACTGGGCCCAGCCCCGGCGCCGTACGCCGGACAGGGCCGTCGCCGTGAAGCGCGCGCCCTGAAGGCCCCGGTGCAGCCGCTCCGGCTCCTCCCAGGCCATCAGGATCTGCGCGGAGGACCCGGCCTTCATGGTGAGCGTGGAGCCCACCGGAACCGTGTCCCGCAGTCCGGACAGCCGCTCGGCCGCCGCCACGCAGATCCGCATGTCGCCCTGACGGCGGTAGAGCTGCGCGCTCTCGCCCGTCACATCGCGCAGATGCGTGAGCACGGGGCCGGCCGTGGCCAGCAGGCGGTCCTCGCCGGCCGCGGCGGCGAGCTCCGCCAGCCGCGGGCCGAGGATGAACCGGCCCTGCATGTCCCTCGCCACCATGCGGTGGTGTTCCAGTGCCACGGCGAGACGGTGTGCCGTGGGTCGTGCGAGTCCGGTGGCCGCGACCAACCCCGCGAGGGTGGCCGGACCGGACTCCAGGGCGCTCAAGACGAGAGCCGCCTTGTCGAGAACGCCGACGCCGCTAGAGTTGTCCATGAAACGATACTCGCGTCTCACTCTGTGAAACGCAAGTTCAATTTTCTCCGGAACTTGCGAACCTGTACTGGCGGTCCGCACAACGGCCGCAGCCACCGTCCGGTCCCGGGGGCCCGGCGGTACACCCGGTCTCTAGTTGGGCCGGCGACGACGCCGGCCGGAGGGAAAGCGATGGGTAGGACACTCGCGGAGAAGGTCTGGGACGACCATGTCGTCAGGCGCGCCGAGGGCGAGCCCGACCTCCTCTTCATCGATCTGCACCTGCTGCACGAGGTGACCAGCCCGCAGGCGTTCGACGGCCTGCGCGCCAACGGCCGCCCGGTGCGGCGCCTCGACCTCACCATCGCCACCGAGGACCACAACACCCCGACCCTCGACATCGACAAGCCCATCGCGGACCCGGTCTCCCGGGCCCAGCTGGAGACGCTGCGCAAGAACTGCGCGGACTTCGGTGTCCGGCTGCACCCGCTGGGCGACGTCGAGCAGGGCGTCGTCCACGTGGTGGGACCGCAGCTGGGCCTGACCCAGCCCGGCACCACCGTGGTCTGCGGCGACTCGCACACCTCCACGCACGGCGCCTTCGGCGCCCTGGCGTTCGGCATCGGCACCTCACAGGTAGAGCATGTGCTCGCCACCCAGACCCTGCCACTGGCGCCGTTCAAGACGATGGCCATCACGGTCGAGGGCGAACTGCCCGACGGCGTCACCGCCAAGGACCTGATCCTGGCCATCATCGCCCGGATCGGCACCGGCGGCGGCCAGGGCTATGTGCTGGAGTACCGCGGCCCGGCCATCGAGAAACTCTCGATGGAGGCCCGGATGACGATCTGCAACATGTCGATCGAGGCCGGTGCCCGGGCGGGCATGATCGCCCCGGACAAGACCACCTTCGACTACCTTCAGGGCCGCGCGCACGCCCCCAAGGGCGCGGACTGGGACGCGGCGGTCGCGTACTGGCAGACCCTGAAGACGGACGAGGACGCCGTCTTCGACGCCGAGGTGGTCATCGACGCCTCCGCGCTCTCGCCGTTCGTCACCTGGGGCACCAACCCCGGCCAGGGCGCGCCGCTTTCGGCGGCCGTCCCCGACCCGGCTTCGTACGAAGACGCTTCGGAGCGCCTGGCGGCCGAAAAGGCCCTGGAATACATGGGGTTGACCGCCGGGCAGCCGCTGCGCGCCATCGACGTCGACACCGTCTTCGTAGGTTCGTGCACCAACGGCCGCATCGAGGACCTGCGCTCGGCCGCCGCGATTCTGGACGGCCGCAAAGTCGCCGACGGCGTACGGATGCTGGTCGTCCCGGGCTCGGTCCGGGTGGCCCTGCAGGCCGTGGAGGAGGGTCTGGACAAGGTCTTCACGGCCGCCGGAGCCGAATGGCGGCACGCGGGCTGCTCGATGTGTCTGGGCATGAACCCGGACCAGCTGGCCCCGGGCGAGCGCTCGGCGTCCACCTCCAACCGCAACTTCGAGGGCAGGCAGGGCAAGGGCGGCCGTACGCACCTGGTCTCGCCGCAGGTCGCCGCCGCGACGGCGGTTCTCGGCCATCTGGCCTCGCCCGCCGACCTCTCCGACGCCCGTACGCCCGCTGGAGTCTGATCAGCCATGGAAGCTTTCACCACGCACACCGGCCGGGCCGTCCCGCTGCGCCGCTCCAACGTCGACACCGACCAGATCATCCCGGCCCACTGGCTGAAGAAGGTCACCCGGGACGGCTTCGAGGACGGATTGTTCGAGGCCTGGCGCAAGGACCCCGAGTTCATCCTGAACAAGCCCGAGCGCCAGGGCGCCTCGGTGCTGGTCGCGGGCCCGGACTTCGGTACCGGCTCCTCCCGTGAGCACGCGGTCTGGGCGCTGCAGAACTACGGCTTCAAAACCGTGATCTCGTCCCGGTTCGCCGATATCTTCCGGGGCAACTCGCTGAAGAACGGCCTGCTCACGGTGGTTCTCGACCAGAAAGTCGTGGACGCGCTCTGGGAGCTGACCGAGCGCGACCCGAACGCCGAGATCACGGTCGACCTCCAGGACCGCCAAGTGCGCGCCGAGGGCGTCACGGCGGACTTCGCACTCGACGAGAACGCCCGCTGGCGGCTGCTGAACGGCCTGGACGACATCAGCATCACGCTGCAGAACGAGCCGGACATCGCCGCGTACGAGGCGAAGCGGCCCTCGTACAAGCCGAGCACTTCGCAGGTCTGACCGTCGAGTACGGCCGGGCGGGAACACCGCCCGAACGCCCTGCGGCAGTCTTTCGGCCCAACACGCCCCCCGTCTTTCGAGACGGGGGGCGTGTTGCGTCGGGGGGTGTCAGGGTGGCGTCAACTAGCCTAGTGTGCACCGTAGATGGCCGGATAGGTGCTTGCGCGTACGGCGGTGGCTGAGGGTGCCGAAAACTGCCCGGAATCCCTCAGTTGCCCCCGCCGGAGGCGACAACTCGCCCCAGATGGCACAATCGGCGCATGGAACGCGACAGCCAACTCAAGCTCTACCGGGTCGTCGCGGACCAACTGAAAGAAGCGCACACAGCAGTGCGCGAACTGCAAGTCCCGGAGGGCGTACGGATGGCGCTGTCCCGGAAGCTGCTGGTCATCACAGCGGCTGCCAAACACGATCTCGCCGATGCGGCAAGGCGTCTGGACCGGTTGATGAAGGACCTCGACGAGGGCCGATTCCCCGAAGACGACTGAGCCACAAGGAACTCGGCGAAGGCCGACTTCGTTGCGGCACTAGGGTGATTAGCCCGTTTCGTGTTTGATTTGCGGTATATATCTGCCTAACGTGCGAAAAAGCCAGAACAGATTCGTTCCGGCAATGTCTCCGAAGGGGAAGACGTGAACAAGGCGCAGCTCGTAGAAGCGATTGCCGACAAGGTCGGCGGCCGTCAGCAGGCCGCGGACGCCGTGGACGCGGTCCTGGACGCGATCGTCCGGGCCGTCGTCGCCGGCGACCGGGTCTCGGTCACCGGTTTCGGTTCGTTCGAGAAGGTCGACCGCCCGGCCCGCTACGCCCGCAACCCGCAGACGGGTGAGCGGGTGCGGGTCAAGAAGACCTCGGTGCCGCGCTTCCGCGCGGGCCAGGGCTTCAAGGACCTGGTCAGCGGCTCGAAGAAGCTCCCCAAGGGCGGCGAGGTCGCGGTCAAGAAGGCGCCCAAGGGCAGCCTCTCGGGCGGCACCACCACCCGCTCCACGGTCAAGAAGGCCGCGGCCAAGAAGGCCACCACGGCCAAGAAGACGGTCGCCAAGAAGACCACGGCCGTGAAGAAGACCGCGGCGGCGAAGAAGACCACCACGGCGAAGAAGGCCACCACGGCCAAGAAGGCCACGGCGACCGCGAAGAAGACGACCGCCAAGAAGGCCACGGCGACGGCGAAGAAGACCGCCACCGCCAAGAAGACCGCGCCCGCGAAGAAGGCCGTGGCCAAGAAGGCCCCCGCCAAGAAGACCACCGCGCGCAAGACCACCGCCAAGAAGACGACCGCCCGCAAGAAGTAAGGCACGTCGGACGGCTCACTCGCCGGGCCGGGCTCCCCTCGGGGAGCCCGGCCCGCGGTGTGAGGGCGCCTTCGGGCGCCATCAGGCGCCTCGGGGCGCCTTTCAGAACGTCTGCAGCGTCACCAGCGTGATGCGAAGGCCCTTGCCCTCGCCCTCCGTCTCGATACGGACCCGCTGGCCCACCCGGAGCAGCCGGAGCCCACCCGCCTCGAAGGCCTCGGGCCCGAACTCCACCGGGGTGCCGTCGTCGAGCAGCACGCTGCCGCTGTGGGTCTCGAAGTCGTATGTGTACGCGGTCGCCTGCATGCCGTGCAGCCTAGTACCCGGGTACGACATCGACGGCGGCGCGCAGGGCCGTGGTGGCCGGGCCCGCGCCGAGCGCGAGGGCCGCGCGCAGATCGGCGCCGGTGTCCACGTCCTGGCGCACCGAGTCCACCCCCGCCAGCAGGATCTCGGCCGCCCCCGAGGCCGAATGGGCCGCCCGCGACGGTCCGCCGAAAGCGGGGGCCAAATCCGTACCCGGACCGGCCGAAAGAAATGTCGTGCCGATTCCGGCCGCATCGGCCAGAAATGCGCGGGGAAATAGGGACGCGGCATCCAGGACCCGGCCCAATTCCGCGGGGCGCAGTGCGGGCAGATCGGCGTTGAGCGCGGCGACGGCGGCATCCGGACGCGCCCGGCGCACCGCGTACGCGCCGTGCGCGAGGGCGGCGTTGAGGCCCGCGCCGGGGCGGTCGGCGACGATCCGGGCGCCCAGCGAGGCCAGCTCCGCACCCGCCAGCGGATCGTCCGTGACGACCGCCACATCCCGTACCGACGCGCAGGCCAGCGCGGCCGCGACGGTGTCAAGGGCGAACGCCAGCGCGAGCCGTGGGCGCAGCGCCGCGCCCACGGCGGCGGCGAGCCTGCTCTTGGCCAGTGCCAGCGGCTTCAGGGGCACGACGAGGGACCAGCGGGCGGTCGATGCGGTGTTCGTGGCGTCCCCTTCGTCCCAGGGCCCGGCCGGTGCGACGGCACTGGACAGGCCGAGGCTCATTGTCACCCGGCCAGGAGCGGTCGCGGCACGGGCGGGGCGTACGGTGTTCTCGACAGACCGGAGGGCCGGGGCGACACTTGCTCCCTGCGCAGTCGCGCAGTGGTCGACAGTGGTCTGTCCTAGAGGAAGGTGCTCCGAGTGTCCCGCCGCAGAATCGGCTTCTGGTACCGCCTTGCGGCGGTCATCGCCAAACCTCCACTGGTGGTGCTTTTCAAGCGGGACTGGCACGGAATGGAGAACATTCCGGCGGAGGGCGGTTTTATCACCGCCATCAATCACAACTCGTATCTCGACATGTTCTCCTACGGGCACTTCCAGTACAACACCGGACGCGTGCCCCGATTCCTTGCCAAGGCCGCGCTCTTCAAGGCCCCGGGTGTGGGACTGCTGCTGCGCGGGACGGGCCAGATTCCCGTCTACCGCGAGTCCACCAACGCGTTCGGCGCATTCCGCGCCGCCGTCGCGGCCGTCGAGCGCGGTGAATGCGTCGCGTTCTACCCCGAGGGCACCCTCACCCGCGACCCCGGCATGTGGCCGATGACCGCCAAGACCGGCGTCGCGCGCGCCGCGCTCCAGACGAAGGCGCCGGTCATCCCGATCGCCCAGTGGGGCGCCAACTTGGCGATGCCGCCGTACGCCAAGGAGAAGAAGGTCCGCCTCTTCCCGCGCAAGACCCTCCAGGTGCAGGCCGGTCCGCCGGTCGACCTCGCGCGCTTCTACGACAAGGAGCCCACCCCCGAGGTGCTGCGCGAGGCGACCGAGGTCATCATGGCCGCCATCACCCGCCAGCTGGAGGAGATCCGGGGCGAGAGCGCGCCCGCGAAGCCGTACGACCCGCGCGAAGTCCGCGCGCAGCAGCGCCGCAAGGCCGCCGGGGAGGGCACCAAGTGACGCACGCCGCCACCAAGGCAGCAGTATTCGGAACCGGCTCCTGGGGTACGGCGTTCGCCATGGTCCTCGCCGACGCGGGCTGCGAGGTGACCCTGTGGGGCCGCCGCCCCGAACTCGCCGAGGCCGTCAACACCACCCGGACCAACCCGGACTACCTGCCCGGCATCGAACTGCCCGCGGGCGTACGGGCGACCACGGACGCGGCCGAGGCCGCCGAGGGCGCGGACTTCACCGTGCTCGCCGTGCCCTCGCAGACGCTGCGCGCCAACCTCGCCGCCTGGACGCCGCTGCTCGCGCCCGACACCGTCCTCGTCTCCCTGATGAAGGGCGTCGAACTCGGCACCGCCAAGCGGATGAGCGAGGTGATCGAGGAGGTCGCCAAGGTCAGCGCCGACCGCGTCGCCGTCGTCACCGGCCCCAACCTCGCCAAGGAGATCGCCCAGCGCCGGCCCGCCGCCGCCGTGGTCGCCTGCCGCGACGAGACCGTGGCCCAGCGCCTCCAGGCCGCCTGCCACACCCCGTACTTCCGCCCGTACACCAACACCGACGTCGTCGGCTGCGAACTCGGCGGCGCGGTCAAGAACGTGATCGGGCTCGCCGTCGGCATCGCCGACGGCATGGGCCTGGGCGACAACGCCAAGGGCTCGCTCATCACCCGGGGCCTGGCCGAGACCACCCGGCTCGGCCTCGCGATGGGCGCCGACCCGCTGACCTTCTCCGGTCTCGCGGGCCTCGGCGACCTCGTCGCCACCTGCTCCTCGCCGCTCTCGCGCAACCACACCTTCGGCACCAACCTCGGCAGGGGCATGACCCTGGAGGAGACCATCGCGGTCACCCGGCAGACCGCCGAGGGCGTCAAGTCCTGTGAGTCCGTACTGGATCTGGCCCGCAGGCACGGCGTCGACATGCCCATCACCGAGACCGTGGTCGGCATCGTCCACGAGGGCAAGCCGCCGGTGGTCGCGCTCAAGGAGCTGATGTCGCGCAGCGCCAAGGCCGAGCGGCGCTGAATCAGGTGAGGGGAGCGGGTACGCTCAACGCGATATGAGCAGCGAGAACCTCCCCCAGAGCCCTGAAAAGAGCACCGAGCAGCCCCGCAAGCCGCGGGTGGCCGTCGTGTTCGGCGGCCGCAGCTCCGAGCACGGCATCTCGGTCGTCACCGCCGGTGCCGTGCTGCGCGCCATCGACCGGACGAAGTACGACGTGCTGCCCATCGGTATCACGACGGACGGCCGCTGGGCGCTCACCGCCGACGCGCCCGAGCGGATGGCGATCACCGACCGCAAGGTGCCCAGCGTCGCGGACCTCGCCGAGTCCGACCAGGGCGGCGTCGTGCTCCCCGTGGACCCCGGCAGCCGCGAGGTCGTCTACAGCGAGCCCG
The DNA here is from genome assembly GCF_043198895.1 of Streptomyces sp. NPDC048696. Taxonomy (NCBI): domain Bacteria; kingdom Bacillati; phylum Actinomycetota; class Actinomycetes; order Kitasatosporales; family Streptomycetaceae; genus Streptomyces; species Streptomyces sp. NPDC048696. The sequence continues at coordinate 311,111 of NZ_JBICVJ010000007.1, forward strand.
GCCAGGTCCCCAAGGCCCTGGGCGAGGTCGACGTCGTCTTCCCCGTGCTGCACGGCCCCTACGGCGAGGACGGCACCCTCCAGGGCCTCCTGGAGCTCTCCGGCGTCCCCTACGTCGGCGCGGGCGTGCTCGCCTCGGCCGTCGGCCAGGACAAGGAGTACATGAAGCGGGTCTTCACCTCCTTCGGGCTGCCCGTCGGTCCGTACCTGGTGATCCGGCCGCGCGAGTGGGAGCAGGACGAGCAGGGCGCCCGCAAGAAGATCGCCGCGTTCGCCGGTGAGCACGGCTGGCCGCTGTTCATCAAGCCGTCCCGGGCCGGCTCCTCCTTCGGCATCACCAAGGTCGACTCCTTCGAGGGCCTGGACGAGGCCATCGAGGAGGCCCGCCGCCACGACCCGAAGTTCCTGGTCGAGGCGCTGCTGCGGGGCCGCGAGATCGAGTGCGGGGTGCTGGAGTTCGAGGACGGGCCGCGCGCGAGCGTGCCGGCCGAGATCCCGCCGGTCACCGCGCACGACTTCTACGACTTCGAGGCCAAGTACATCGACTCGGCGGACGGGATCGTGCCCGCGCCGATCGGCGCCGAGGCCACCGCCGAGGTGCGCCGCCTCGCGGTCGACGCGTTCGAGGCCGCGTCCTGCGAGGGTCTTGTCCGGGCGGACTTCTTCCTCCAGGAGAACGGCGAGTTCGTCATCAACGAGATCAACACGATGCCGGGCTTCACCCCGATCTCGATGTACCCGCGGATGTGGGAGGCGACCGGCGTCGACTACGCGGAGCTGGTCGACCGCCTGATCCGGGCGGCACTGCGCCGGCGCACGGGCCTGCGGTAGCCCTCGGCGGTGGTCCGGCCGCGGCTCGTCCGCGGCCGAGCACGCCCACGTGGCGCGGCCGCACGGCGCGACACGGCCCCGCGCCCCTGAAAGCGGCGCTACAGGCTCTCCGGGACCGTCTTCTTGATGGGCCCGGAGAGCCCGGTCAGCCACCCGATGTCCCCGGCGGGCCTGCCCCCACGCGTGGGCATCGTCACCTCCACGTACGCCTTGCGGTACGTCGTGGTGAACCGGAAGCCGCCCTTCAGCTGCTCCAGGAGCCAGTTGACGCCGTCCACGGTGACCCCGTCCGCCTCGGGATCGCTCATCTTCTCGGGCCGGTCGATCCCGCAGCGCAGTACGATCCCGTCGTCACCCCACCCGGCGGTCAGCTCCGACGCCGGGCTGGGATCATTCCGCCTGAGCCCGTCGAGCTTCTGGGGCAGCGCCTTGTGCAGCGCGCCGCAGAGCGCGACCGTGGCCTTCGGCGGAGTGGGAACCGTGATCGTCGCCTTCGCGTCCGTGGAGGAGCAGCCCGCGGCGGCCAGCATGACCAGGGCGGCTGCGGGCGGGAGGAGGGACCGGCGGCGAGAGGAAGTCACCGGCCAAGGGTAAGCGGGGGCTAGAGATGAACCACCGGGCAGGTCAGGGTGCGGGTGATCCCGTCCACCTGCTGGACCTTGGCGACCACCATGCGGCCCAGCTCGTCGACCGTGTCCGCCTGGGCCCGCACGATCACGTCGTACGGCCCGGTGACGTCCTCGGCCTGGATCACTCCCGGAATCTTTGCGATGGTCTCGGCGACGGTCGACGCCTTGCCCACCTCGGTCTGGATGAGGATGTACGCCTGTACCACGGAACCTCCAGGGCGGCCACGAGGATCATGTCCCCTCCCTACGGCGGGGAGGGCCAAGGGGGGAAGAACCCAAGGGGGAAGAAAGAGACGCCACGGTATCGCGTCGCCGTGCGCCCGGGGGAGTCCCGCGCAGGCGCGGACGCCCGCACATCCGGGTGCGCCGAGCAGAAGTTGACGTATGTGTTGACGGTACCCACCGAGGTGACGCCTCGCGACCGCGAGCGCGCCGGGTACCGAGGGGTACGAGGATGAGAGGTGGCACGGTGAAAGGCACTGTGGGCGAGTTGGGGGAGTTCGGGCTCATCAGGGAGCTGACCTCCCGGCTCACCTCGACCCCCGCGGTACGGATCGGGCCCGGCGACGACGCCGCGGTCGTGACCGCACCCGACCGCAGGGTGGTGGCGAGCACGGACATCCTCCTGGAGGGCCGCCACTTCCGCCGCGACTGGTCGACCGCGTACGACGTGGGCCGCAAGGCCGCCGCGCAGAACTTGGCCGATATCGCCGCCATGGGCGCCGTACCGACCGCCCTGCTGCTCGGTCTGGTCGTCCCCGCCGAGCTCCCGGCGACCTGGCCCATCGAGCTGATGGACGGGATCCGGGACGAGTGCCAGGTCGCGGGGGCGGCCGTGGTCGGCGGCGACGTGGTGCGCGGGGACACCATCACCGTCGCGATCACCGCGCTCGGCGATCTGCGCAACCACGAGCCGGTCACCCGGGCCGGCGCCCAGCCCGGCGACGTGGTCGCGGTCACCGGCTGGCTCGGCTGGTCCGCCGCGGGCTACGCGGTCCTGTCCCGCGGCTTCCGCTCGCCGCGCGCCTTCGTGGAGGCGCACCGCCGCCCCGAGCCGCCGTACCACGCGGGCCCCGCCGCCGCCGGGCTCGGCGCCACCGCCATGACGGACGTCAGCGACGGCCTGGTCGCCGACCTCGGGCACATCGCCGAGGCCAGCAAGGTCCGGATCGACCTGCGCTCGGGCCTCATCGACATCCCCACGCAGATGAACGACATCGGCCAGGCGGTCGGCGTCGACCCGCTGCAGTGGGTGCTGACCGGGGGAGAGGACCACGCCATCGTCGCGACCTTCCCGCCGGACGTGAAGCTGCCCGCCCGCTGGAAGGTGATCGGCGAGGTCCTGAACCCGTCGGCGCTGCCCCAGGTCACGGTCGACGGCGCCCCCTGGACCGCCAAGGGCGGCTGGGACCACTTCGGGGACGCGGAGTGACACCCGCGCGCGTGCTCACCGTCGCCGGATCCGACTCCGGCGGCGGCGCGGGCGTCCAGGCCGACCTGAAGACGATGCTGGCCCTGGGCGTCCACGGGATGAGCGTGATCACCGCGGTGACCGCGCAGAACTCGCTGGGCGTCCAGGGCGCCTGGGAACTGCCCGCCGAGGCGGTGCGGGCGCAGTACCGCTCGGTCGTGGACGACATCGGCGTCCAGGCCGTGAAGACCGGCATGCTCTCGTCCGCCGCGCTGGTGGAAACGGTGGCGGAGCTGCTGTCCAGCACGGACGCGCCCGTCGTCGTGGACCCTGTAGGGGTCTCCAAGCACGGGGACGCCCTGCTCGCGGCCGAGGCGCTGGAGTCGGTGCGCGAGCGGCTGCTGCCGACCGCGACCGTGGCCACGCCCAACCTCGACGAAGTGGCGCAGCTCACCGGCGTACGGGTCGAGGACGAGGCCGGGATGCGGCGCGCGGCCGAGGCGATCCTCGCCTTCGGCCCCCGCTGGGCCCTGATCAAGGGCGGCCACCTGGCGGGCTCGGCCTCGCCCGAGGCGGTCGACCTGCTCACCGATGGCACCGAGGAGCACTGGCTGCGCACCCCGCGCCTCGACAACCGCCACACCCACGGCACGGGCTGCACCCTCGCCTCCGCCCTGGCCTCGGGCCTGGCGAAGGGCCTCACGGTGGCGGAGGCGGCGCGGGCGGCGAAGGAGTACGTCACGGGCGCGATCGCGGCGGGCTTCGCCCTGGGCGCGGGGATCGGCCCGGTGGACCACGGCTGGCGCGTGCGCTGAGCGGCCCTGTGGAGGGCTGCTGACGTCCCGGACGCCTTCAGGGGCGCGGGGCTGTGACATGTGCGGCTCCGCCGCGATGGGGGTCCCCCCTGCTCCTTGAGAGCTCGGGGGAGCGGCCGGCCCCCATCGGCCCGCACGCGAAATCGATACGGCAAAAAGCCGGCCCACCGAGGTGGACCGGCTTTTCAAGGCAACCGCAGGGACTGCGCTACGACGTACGGCGTTAGCGCGAGACCTTGCCGGCCTTGATGCACGAGGTGCAGACGTTGAGCCGCTTCGGCGTCCGACCGACCACGGCACGCACACGCTGGATGTTCGGGTTCCAGCGACGAGACGTACGGCGGTGCGAGTGCGAAATGTTGTTGCCGAAGCCCGGCCCCTTGCCGCAGACGTCGCAGTTGGCAGCCACGGGTCACTCCAAAGACTTCAGATTTACAGTGAAATCCGGCGCACCGGAATCAGAGATCTGAAGTGGCTTGCCGGGGGAATGGCCCGACTCTCGCCGGGCAACCGAAGCAGCATACAACGGCTGCTCCTGAGATACGAAACTACCATGGCGCCGCCCGCCACCCACCCCGGGCCGGGTGGCCGCCCCGGGTCTAACCTGCCGCTAGCCCGCAGCTCAGCAGCTCAAGCAGCTCCAAGGAGGACACCAGGTGCCGCAGACTCTCGACGCCGTCGCGGTACGGACCTGGTGCTCGCTCGCGCTGGCCGGGCTCGGCCGGGACCGCGAGGAGATCGACTCGGTCAACGTCTACCCGGTCGCCGACGGGGACACCGGCACCAACCTCTACCTGACCGTGGAATCCGCCCACCAGGCCGTCGAGGCGGTCTTCGCCGCGTACGCCGAGGCGCCCGGGACGGCCGACGTCATACGGGCCATGGCCCACGGCGCCCTGATCGGGGCCCGGGGCAACTCCGGCACGATCCTGTCGCAGCTGCTGCGCGGGATGGCCGAGGTCCTGGCCCGGCCCGAACCGGACCTCGCCGCGGCCCTGCACCGCGCCGCCGAGGCGGCGTACGAGGCGGTCGCGCACCCGGTCGAGGGCACCGTCCTCACCGTCGCCACCGCCGCGGCCAAGGCGGCCCAGGAGGCGTCCGGCGACGCCGCCGCCGTGGCCAGGGCGGCCTTCGAGGGGGCCGGAGCGGCTCTGGAGGCCACTCCGGGGCAGCTGGAGGTGCTCGGCAGGGCAGGAGTCGTGGACGCGGGCGGCTGGGGCCTGGTGACGGTCCTGGGGGCGCTGGCGCAGGCACTGTCCGGCGAGGCCCCGGCGGTACGGCACGAGACGCGCCCGCACCTGGACGCGCACGCCTGCCCGGCCGACCCCGCCGAGGAGTCCGGGCCCGCCTTCGAGGTGATCTACCTCCTGGACGCCGACGACGCGGCCGTGGCCCGGCTGCGGAGCAGGCTCGACGCGCTCGGCGACTCCCTGGTGGTCGTCGGCGGCGACGGGCTGTGGAACGTCCACGTACACGTGGACGACGCGGGCGCGGCCGTCGAGGCCGGGGTGGAGGCCGGGCGCCCGCACCGGATCCGCATCACGCACTTCGGGCACCCGGCCGAGCCGCGCGAGCGGGCCCAGCGGGCCGTGGTCGCGGTCGTGCCCGGCGAGGGCCTGGCCGGGCTCTGCGCCGAGGCCGGGGCGAGCGCGGTGCTCGCCCGGCCGGGCGAGGCCCCGGCCAGCGGCGAACTCGTCGACGCGATCCGCCGCGCCCACGCGCGCGAGGTCGTGCTGCTGCCCAACGACGCCGAGCTGCGCCACACCGCGGCCGCCGCCGTCGAGCAGGCGCGGGCCGAGGGCGTACGGGTCGCGCTCATCCCCACCCGCTCCCCGGTCCAGGGCATCGCCGCCCTCGCGGTGCACGCGCCCGAGCGCCGCTTCGACGAGGACGTGGTCGCGATGACCGCGGCGGCGGGCGCCACCCGGTACGCCGAACTCGCCGTCGCCGAGCGGCAGTCCTGGACCACGGCCGGGATCTGCCAGGCCGGGGACATCCTCGGCCTCATCGACGGCGACGTCGCCGTGATCGGCCAGGACCTGGCGGCCACGGCGGCGGCGGTCCTGGACCGGATGCTGGCGGCGGGCGGCGAACTGGTCACCCTGGTCCTGGCCGCCGACACCCCGCCGGACCTGGCGCCGGGCCTGCAGGCCCACGTACGGGAGACGCATCTGGCGGTGGACACCATGGTCTACGAGGGCGGCCACCAAGGCGCGCCGCTGCTGATCGGCGTGGAGTAGCGCCACCGCGGCGCACCGCGCGTCGTCCACAGGCGGCCGGGGGTTCCTGCGCGATGTCGGTGCTGTGGTGTGCAATGGATCGCGTGCCTGCGCTCGATGAACCCCTGAAGAAGCTGCTCGGCGGACCCACCGCGAAGGTGCTGGCCGAGCAGCTCGACCTGCACACGGTCGGCGACCTCCTCCACCACTACCCCCGGCGGTACGAGGAGCGCGGCCAGCTGACCAAGCTCGCCGAGCTGCCCCTCGACGAGGACGTCACGGTGGTCGCGCAGGTCGCCGACGCCCGGGTGCACACGTTCAACGGCGGCCGCGGCCAGCGTCTGGAGATCACCATCACGGACGGCAGCGGCCGCCTCCAGCTGGTGTTCTTCGGCCGCGGCATCCACAAGCCGCACAAGGAGCTGCTGCCCGGCAGCCGCGCGATGTTCGCGGGCAAGGTGTCGATGTTCAACCGCCGCCTCCAGCTGGCCCATCCCACGTACGCGAAGCTGGGCGCCGACAGCGACGAGGACGGCGAGACGGTCGACTCCTGGGCGGGCGCGCTCATCCCGATCTACCCCGCCTGCAAGGGACTTGAGTCCTGGAAGATCGCCAAGGCGGTCGACGCGGTGCTGCCGAGCGCCACTCAGGCCGTCGACCCGCTGCCCGAATCCCTGCGCGAGGGCCGGGGCTTCGTGCCGCTGCCCGAGGCGCTGCTCAAGGTCCACCGCCCGCACACCAAGGACGACGTCGAGGACGCGCGGCAGCGGCTGAAGTGGGACGAGGCGTTCGTCCTCCAGGTGGCGCTGGCCCGGCGGCGCCACGCGGACGCGCAACTGCCCGCCGTGGCCCGGCGGCCCGCGCCCGGCGGCCTGCTCGACGCCTTCGACGCCAAGCTGCCGTTCACCCTCACCGACGGCCAGAACAACGTCTCCAAGGAGATCTTCGACGACCTGGCGACCGAGCACCCCATGCACCGCCTGCTCCAGGGCGAGGTCGGCTCGGGCAAGACGATGGTCGCCCTGCGGGCCATGCTCGCCGTGGTCGACTCCGGCGGCCAGGCCGCGATGCTGGCGCCCACCGAAGTCCTCGCCCAGCAGCACCACCGGTCCATCACGGAGATGATGGGCGAGCTCGCCGAGGGCGGCATGCTCGGCGGGTCCGATCTCGGCACCAAGGTCGTGCTGCTGACCGGCTCCATGGGCGCGCCCGCCCGCCGTCAGGCGCTGCTCGACCTGGTCACGGGCGAGGCGGGGATCGTGATCGGCACGCACGCGCTGATCGAGGACAAGGTGCAGTTCCACGATCTGGGCCTGGTCGTGGTCGACGAGCAGCACCGCTTCGGCGTCGAGCAGCGCGACGCGCTGCGCGGCAAGGGCAAGCAGCCGCCGCATCTGCTGGTGATGACGGCGACGCCGATTCCGCGCACGGTCGCCATGACCGTCTTCGGCGACCTGGAGACGTCCGTCCTGGACCAACTGCCCGCCGGGCGCTCGCCGATCGCCAGCCATGTCGTCCCGGCCCAGGACAAGCCGCACTTCCTGGCCCGCGCCTGGGAGCGGGTGCGCGAGGAGGTCGGCAAGGGCCACCAGGCGTACGTGGTGTGTCCGCGCATCGGTGACGATGAGGACGAGAAGAAGGCGGCCAAGAAGAAGTCCGCCGAGGACGAGGCCGAGAAGCGGCCGCCGCTCGCCGTGCTCGACATCGCCGACCAGCTCACCCGGGGCCCGCTCCAGGGCCTGCGGATCGAGGTGCTGCACGGCAGGATGCAGCCGGACGACAAGGACGACGTGATGCGCCGGTTCGCCGCCGGCGAGGTCGACGTGCTGGTCGCCACCACCGTCATCGAGGTCGGTGTCAACGTCCCCAACGCCACCGCGATGGTGATCATGGACGCGGACCGGTTCGGCGTCTCGCAGCTGCACCAGCTGCGCGGCCGGGTCGGGCGCGGCTCGGCCCCGGGCCTGTGCCTGCTGGTCACCGAGATGCCCGAGGCGAGCGCCGCCCGGGCCCGGCTGAACGCGGTGGCCGCCACGCTGGACGGCTTCGAGCTCTCCCGGATCGACCTCGAACAGCGCCGCGAGGGCGATGTGCTCGGCCAGGCCCAGTCGGGCGTGCGCTCCTCGCTGCGGATGCTCGCGGTCATCGAGGACGAGGAGGTCATCGCGGCGGCCCGGGAGGAGGCGGTGGCGGTGGTGAGCCAGGACCCGGACCTGGAGCACCTGCCGGCGCTGCGCACCGCGCTCGACGCGCTCCTCGACAAGGACCGCGAGCAGTACCTCGACAAGGGGTGACAAGGGCTGGCAGGGGCTCTGGCAGGAGCCGAGGAGGGCCGTGCGCGGGCGCGGAGGCCGCGTCCGCGCCGGGTTCTGAGAAACTGGGGGACATCAGTGACGTACGTACACCGACAAGGACTCAGATGACCCGCGTGATCGCCGGCCGGGCCGGCGGACGCCGCCTGGCCGTACCGCCGGGCAACGGCACCCGCCCCACCTCCGACCGGGCGCGCGAGGGCCTCTTCTCCACCTGGGAGGCCCTGCTCGGCACCCTGGAGGGCATCCGGGTCGCCGATCTGTACGCCGGGTCGGGCGCGGTGGGCCTGGAGGCGCTGTCCCGGGGCGCCTCGCACGCGCTGCTCGTGGAGGCGGACGCCCGGGCGGTGAAGACCGTCCGCGAGAACGTGCGCGTACTGGGCCTTCCGGGCGCCGAGGTACGTAACGGAAAAGCGGAGCAGATCGTCGCGGGCCCGGCCCCCGAAACCCCGTATGACGTGGTCTTTCTCGACCCGCCGTACGCCGTGACGGATGACGATCTTCGCGAGATCCTGCTCACACTCACCTCTGGGGGCTGGCTCGCCGAGGACTGCCTGGTCACCGTGGAGCGCAGCACCAGAGGCGGGGAATTCGGCTGGCCGCAGGGGTTCGAGCCGCTGCGGGCCCGTCGTTACGGCGAGGGCACGCTTTGGTACGGTCGCGCCGCCTCTACGTGCGAAGACGCACCATGACCGGGAGCGAGGGACTTCAGTTGCGCCGAGCCGTCTGTCCGGGGTCATTCGACCCCATCACCAATGGACACCTCGACATCATCGCCCGGGCCTCCAAGCTGTACGACGTCGTGCACGTCGCGGTGATGATCAACCAGTCGAAGAAGGGCCTGTTCACCGTCGAGCAGCGGATCGAGATGATCCGCGAGGTGACCGCCGACTTCGGCAACGTGGAGGTCGAGTCCTTCCACGGCCTTCTCGTCGACTTCTGCAAGCAGCGGGACATCCCGGCCATCGTGAAGGGGCTCCGCGCGGTCAGCGACTTCGACTACGAGCTCCAGATGGCCCAGATGAACAACGGGCTCTCGGGCGTCGAAACCCTGTTCGTGCCGACCAACCCGACGTACAGCTTCCTGTCGTCGTCGCTGGTCAAGGAGGTCGCCACGTGGGGCGGGGACGTCTCGCACCTGCTGCCCGCGACCGTCAACGACGCACTGGTCGCACGGATCGCCGAGCAGAGCTGAGCTGACGGTCCGTCATCCGGTGTGCGCGGGTCCTCCGCACCCGCTCGGGTGTAGGGGGACGGTGCCGACTGGCCTTACAGTCGTCCCGTCCGTCTCCAACCAGTCGTAGAGAGTGGCGAGCACACGGTGGACGTGCAGAAGAAACTGGACGAGATCGTCGGCGCCGTCTCGGGCGCCCGCTCCATGCCGATGTCGGCCTCGTGCGTGGTCAACCGCGCCGAGCTGCTCGCGCTCCTCGAAGAGGTGCGCCAGGCGCTGCCCGGCTCCCTGGCGCAGGCCCAGGAGCTGATCGGCGGCCGCGAGCAGATGGTCGAGCAGGCCCGCCAGGAGGCCGAGCGGATCATCGAGTCCGCGCACGCCCAGCGCGGCACGCTGATCTCCGACACGGCCGTCGCCCGGCAGTCCCAGGACGAGGCCGACCGCATCCTCGCCGAGGCCAAGCGCGAGGCCGACGAGATCCGCGCCGAGGCGGACAACTACGTCGACTCCAAGCTGGCCAACTTCGAAGTGGTCCTCACCAAGACCATCGGCTCGGTCGACCGCGGCCGCGAGAAGCTGCTCGGCCGCGGCCCCGGCCTCGACGAGCAGGGGCAGGCGGACGCGGACGCCCCCGAGTACAGCGCGGACCCCCAGACGCTGATCCGGCGCGCCGACGAGTACGTCGACGCCAAGCTCGGCGCGTTCGAGGCCGTGCTCGCCAAGACGCTGGAGGCCGTCGGCCGCGGCCGCGAGACCCTGCACGGCCGCATCGCCTCCGACGAGCTGGGCGCGCACATGGCCGCGCAGGACGCCGCCGGGGCGATGGGGGTGCACACCAGCGACGCGGACTATCTGGCGGGCCTGGCGGAGCTTGCCGACCCCGCGCCGCGGGCCGCCGAGCCGCAGCAGGTCCAGGTGCCCGCGCAGGTGTACGACCCGTACGGCTACGGGCAGCCCGCGCCCGCCCAGCAGGACCCGTACGCGGTCGCGGCCGACGGCTCGGCCGGTTACGCCACGCCGTACGCGGCGCAGACGCACCAGCAGTACGGGCAGTACGGCTACGAGCAGCAGATGCCGCAGCAGGATCCGTACGGCTACGAGCAGCAGGCGTACGGCCAGGGGCAGGTGCAGAGTCAGGTGCAGGGCCAGGTCCACATCCCGCAGCCCGCGCATCCGCAGCAGGGCGCCCTGGACGAGACCAGCCTGTTCGACACGAGCATGATCGACCTGGAACAGCTGCGGCAGTACGAGCAGGGCCGCTAGCGGCTCCGCCGGGGGCGCGGAGGCGGATTGGGCCAATCGGCGCCCGTCCAGTATCCTGGCTCTTCGGTCGCGCGTACGTCCGCGATCAACGCTGCCCGCGCGGCGCCGCACCCACGGCGACGCCCGGCAGCCACCCTCCACGATGTGAAAGCGGGAAGAGCCCTGAGCACGCACCTTGACCACCGCAACCCTCTCGTGTTCGACACACACGAGCTGGGTCGGCGTCCTGGTGCCCTGCAGCGGATCTCCCGCACGGTCGAGGCGCCCAAGGATCTCGGGATCCAGGACGTCGTGGGAGTGCCCGAGGGCGCGCCCGTGGAGATCGAGCTCCGCCTGGAGTCGGTCATGGAAGGGGTGCTTGTCACAGGCACCGCCCGTGCATCGGCCGAGGGTGAGTGCGTAAGGTGTCTGGAGCCGCTGGAGCTCGCGCTCGATGCGGACTTCCAGGAGTTGTTCTCGTACCCTGACGCCGACGACCGGGGCCGCAGCAAGCAGGCGGAGCCGGCCGACGACGCCGAGGACGAGGACATCATCCCGCTTGAGGACGGACTCTTCGACCTTGAGCCCGTGCTGCGTGATGCGGTGGTGCTCGCACTGCCGATGCAGCCGGTGTGCCGGGAGACCTGCCTTGGCCTGTGTTCCACGTGTGGATTCAGGCTTGAGGACGACCCCGACCACCACCACGATGCCGTCGACATCCGTTGGGCGGCACTGCAAGGACTCGCCGGGACCATCCAGGACGGCGAGAAGGACAACATGAGCGGCACTGCCTCTGACGCGCAGACCGCCGCCGAGAAGCAGGAGAAGTAGCCGTGGCTGTTCCGAAGCGGAAGATGTCGCGCAGCAACACGCGCCACCGCCGGTCGCAGTGGAAGGCTGCGGTCCCCACCCTGGTTTCGTGCGAGCGTTGCCAGGAGCCGAAGCTCCAGCACATCGCGTGCCCGAGCTGCGGCACCTACAACAAGCGCCAGGTCCTCGAGGTCTGAGCGGCTGGTGAGAGGCCCGATGTCTGATCTGTCGAATGCCGGCGCCAAGAAGGCGGGCACCAGCGACAACAACTCGGCCTCGTCCCACACGCTTCTGGAAGGGCGGCTCGGGTATCACCTTGAGTCCGCCCTTCTGGTGCGTGCCCTGACCCACCGGTCGTACGCGTACGAGAACGGCGGTCTGCCGACCAACGAACGGCTTGAGTTCCTCGGGGACTCGGTGCTCGGTCTGGTCGTCACCGACACGCTGTACCGCACCCACCCGGATCTCCCGGAGGGCCAGTTGGCCAAGCTCCGGGCCGCGGTGGTCAACTCTCGTGCGCTGGCGCAGGTGGGCCGCGGGCTCGACCTCGGCTCCTTCATCCGGCTCGGCCGGGGCGAAGAGGGCACGGGCGGCCGGGACAAGGCGTCCATCCTCGCCGACACCCTTGAAGCGGTGATCGGCGCGGTCTATCTGGACCAGGGCCTGGAGGCGGCTTCCGAGCTCGTCCACCGGCTCTTCGACCCCCTGATCGAGAAGTCCTCGAACCTCGGGGCCGGACTGGACTGGAAGACCAGCCTCCAGGAGCTGACCGCGGCCGAAGGCCTCGGTGTTCCGGAGTACCTGGTCTCCGAGACGGGTCCCGACCACGAGAAGACCTTTACTGCTGCCGCCCGCGTCGGTGGTGTCTCGTACGGCACCGGCACCGGCCGCAGCAAGAAGGAAGCGGAACAGCAGGCCGCCGAGTCGGCCTGGCTGGCGATTCGCGCGTCCGCCGACGAGCGGATCGCGAAGGCGAAGGCGGAGGCCGAGGCCCCCGTGTCCGAGCAGGACGGCGGGACGCCGACCCCCGCCGCCGACCCGGCTGCCTGAACCGTTTTCTTCCGCCCCTGCCCGCACGGAATCCGTGCGGGCAGGGGCTTTTCCGTGCCGCACGAGGAGCGGGATACGCTGCGGGTGTCCCGTAGTTCCGCGCCCCCTCCGGAGGACCCCGTGCCCGAACTTCCCGAGGTCGAAGTCGTGCGGCGGGGTCTTGAGCGCTGGGTCGCCGGGCGGACCGTCGACGACGTCGAGGTGCTGCACCCCCGGGCCGTACGCCGGCACCTGGCCGGCGGGGCGGACTTCGCGGCCCGGCTCAAGGGCCACCGCGTCGGGGTCGCGCGCCGGCGCGGGAAGTATCTGTGGCTGCCCCTCGACGACAGCGACCAGTCCGTGCTCGGGCACCTCGGCATGAGCGGGCAACTGCTCGTCCAGCCCGCGAGCGCGCCCGACGAGAAGCACCTGCGGATCCGCATCCGGTTCCAGGACCCGGTGAGCGCAGATGCCTCCGGGGCGGCCGGGACCGAGCTGCGCTTCGTCGACCAGCGCACCTTCGGCGGGCTCTCGCTGCACGACAACACCCCCGACGGGCTGCCCGACGTCATCGCGCACATCGCGCGCGACCCGCTCGACGAACTCTTCGACGACAACGCCTTCTTCACCGCGCTGCGGCTGCGGCGCACGACCGTCAAGCGCGCGCTGCTCGACCAGTCGCTGATCAGCGGGGTCGGCAACATCTACGCCGACGAGGCGCTGTGGCGCGCCAAGTTGCACTACGAGCGCCCCACTTCGACCCTCACGCGCCCCAAGTCCGCCGAACTCCTCGGCCACGTGCGGGAGGTGATGAGCGCGGCGCTCGCCGTCGGCGGCACCAGCTTCGACAGCCTCTACGTGAATGTGAACGGGGAGTCGGGGTACTTCGACCGCTCCCTCGACGCGTACGGCCGCGAGGGCGAGCCGTGCCACCGGTGCGGCACCCCGATGCGCCGGCGCCCGTGGATGAACCGCTCCAGCTACTTCTGCCCGCGCTGTCAGCGCCCGCCCGTCGCCCGCCGCCACCCATGACCGAGCGCTCCGCGCGCCCCTTAGAGCCTGTCTTTGAACCCCCGCCTGCGCTGCGACGCCCGGCACGCACGCTCGCCGCACGGTGTGCCAGGACAGGTGGCTCCGCCACATGACCTGGCACACCGCACGCCGATCGCACGCACCGACCGCCGCTGCGCCCGCCCTCCGGGCGGACGACGGGGGTTCAAAGACAGGCTCTTACGACTCGCGCGCCGTGTCGTAACTCTCGCGCGCCGCGAGGACCGTCGGCATCCGGTCCTCCATGAAGTGGATCAGGCCGACGAGCCGCTCGGCGACCTCGCGGCCGAGCGGGGTCAGGCTGTAGTCGACGCGCGGCGGGTTGGTCGGCTGCGCCTCGCGGTGGACGAGCCCGTCGCGCTCCAGCGCCTGCAGTGTCTGGGAGAGCATTTTCTCGCTGACGCCGTCGACCCGGCGGCGCAGCTCGTTGAAGCGGAAGCCGCCCTCGTACAGCGCCCCCAGCGTGAGACTGCCCCAGCGGCCGGTGACGTGCTCCAGCGTGCCCCGGGACGGGCACGCCTTGGAGAACACGTCGAAGGGCAGATCGGCCTGCGGGCAGGCGGCCTCGGCGGTCGGCGCGGTGACGGTCCCGGTGGCGGTCTCTTCCATAACGCCACCGTACTCCGACACAGCGCTAACTAGAAGTTAGCGCTGTGTCCCGGAGTGCGGCCGGTCCGACTGCGGCCGGGTCAGAACCTCAGAAGCCGAAGTCCTGCGTCCACCACGGGCCGCCCTCGCCGAAGTGCACTCCGACGCCCAGCGTCTTGTAGTCGCAGTTCAGGATGTTCGCGCGGTGGCCGGGGCTGTTCATCCACGCCTCCATGACCGCCTTGGCGTCCGCCTGGCCGCGCGCGATGTTCTCGCCGCCCAGGTTGCCGATGCCCGCCTTCGCGGCCCGGTCCCAGGGGCTCTTGCCGTCCGGGTCGGTGTGGTCGAAGAAGCCGCGCGCCGCCATGTCGTCGCTGAACGTGGTCGCCAGCGCCGCGAGCGAGCCGTCGGCCTTCACCGGGGAGCAGCCCGCCTGCGCGCGCTGCTGGTTGACGAGCGAGACGACCGTGGCGGCCGCCGCGGCCTCGGCGGTCGGCGCCTTGGCCTGCCGCTGCTCGGGCAGCTGCGTGACCTTCGGCGCGTGCGTGGCCGGGGTCTCGGTCCTGGGCGCGGCCGGAGCCGTCGACTTCTGCTCCGACGGGGTCGAGGAGGGCGACGGCTGCTTGCTCGGCGCGGAGGCCGAGGGGGAGGTGAGGGGCGCGTGGGTGCTCGGCGAGGTGGTGGCCGGCGTCGCCGAGGGGGCCGCGCTGGTCGGCTTCACCGCCTCGCCGCCCTGCTGGCGCAGATCGGAGGTGCCGTCCGCCTGGACGTGCTGGTCGGCGGTGCTGCCGCCGTTGAGGGCGAAGGTGGAGCCGCCCGGCAGCAGGCCCGAGGCTATGGCGACGGCGCCCACGGCGACGGCGGCGGACGCGCCGAGCAGACCGGTGCGCACGGGCACCACGGGCCGCTTCTTGCGGCGCGCGGCACCCCGGGGCGTACTTCCCGTGCCCTGCGCGTGGTCTTCGGCGGCGGGCGCGGGGGCGGAGCGACGATGGCGTCCCATCTGCGGACCTTCCCTCATGACTGCGGTGCTGTTCCAGTGCCTGAGCCCCCGGAGCCCGGTTGCCCCGAGAGGCCGCTGGGTCTAGTCCGAATGGGTGAGGCTCATTGCGTCGGGACTGTACGCCATGACGCAGGAGGGCGAAGTGCTCCGTGTGCAATTGGCCGGTTAGCGTGCAGCCATGAACGAAGATGCACGGCTCGTCGCGTGGGTACGCGGCCGAGTACAGGGAGTGGGCTTCCGCTGGTTCACCAGGGCAAACGCTTTGGAGATCGGCGGGCTCGTCGGATTCGCGCTCAATCTCGACGACGGCCGGGTGCAGGTGGTGGCCGAGGGGCCACGTGAGAATTGCCACCGTTTGCTGGAGTGGCTTCGCGGCGACGACACACCCGGCACGGTCGACGGCGTCACCGAGATCTGGGACGCGCCGCGCGGCGGCTACGACGGCTTCGCCATCCGCTAGGGCGCGCCCGCCGCGATCGGCGGGCCCCCGGCGCCCCCGCCGCCGGGTCGGCTCCGTCCGCACGCCCCTGACCTCGTACGACTTCGTTGTTGCCATTCCGGTTCAGGCGTGCAAGGCTGCGGAAGCAAGGATGATCTCCACGCCCCCAGGGCTCCGAGGAGAGGCCGCGCCCGAGTGCTTCCGGGCCGAACGGCCCCCGGATTGCCCGCCATACGGGGCGTGATCGTGTTGACCGTCAAACTTTTTGGTGAGACGCTGGAAGCCCCGCGCACCTTAGCTGTTTGGCATGAAGAACCGCAGTCAAGTCCAAGCACCGCGGGTGCGATTCCCTCACGACCCACACCGCTTCGGTCGGTCACTCAGTGTGGAGGACCATCCATCATGGCAAAGGCGCTTCTCGGTTACGTCGGCGGTTCCGACCCGCGACTCCTCGCCGAGATGCGACGGCTCCAGCAGCGTGTCCAGGACCTTGAGTCCGAGCTCGTACGGATCCAGTCCGAGAAGGACGCGTTGTCGGCTGCCGTTGCTTCGCACCACGGAGACTCGCTGCTCGAAGGCATCGACATCGACGTACCCCAGGCGGAGCCTGCGCTCACCTGATCCGGGCCGTACCCCGATGGCCCGCAGGGTGAGGAACACTCTCCCGAGATAGATATGCAAGGGACGCTTTTGGCGTCCCTTCTTTCTTGTCGCTCGCCGTTGCCGCTCGCTGCTCGTCGGTGACGCACGCTTGTTCGCCCGCAGACCAGGGTTGATCTGTTCACGTCTGATCTGCCCCTGGTTCCCGGTGGCGAAACCGCCGTGGCCGTGCCTTCCCGGCGCCTGCCCGGGGGCGCGGAGTAGAGTCCGACGGCGTGCACCTCAAGGCCCTGACCCTGCGCGGGTTCAAATCCTTCGCTTCCGCGACGACACTGAAGTTCGAGCCGGGCATCACCTGTGTCGTGGGACCCAACGGCTCCGGCAAGTCCAATGTGGTGGACGCGCTGTCGTGGGTCATGGGCGAGCAGGGGGCCAAGTCGCTGCGCGGCGGCAAGATGGAGGACGTCATCTTCGCCGGGACGACCGGCCGCCCGCCGCTGGGCCGCGCCGAGGTCTCCCTCACCATCGACAACTCCGACGGCGCGCTGCCGATCGAGTACGCCGAAGTGACCATCACCCGGATCATGTTCCGGGGCGGCAGCAGCGAGTACCAGATCAACGGTGACACGTGTCGCCTGCTCGACATCCAGGAGCTGCTCTCCGACTCCGGCATCGGGCGCGAGATGCACGTCATCGTCGGGCAGGGCCAGCTCGACTCGGTGCTGCACGCGGATCCGATGGGCCGCCGCGCGTTCATCGAGGAGGCGGCGGGCGTCCTCAAGCACCGCAAGCGCAAGGAGAAGGCGCTGCGCAAGCTGGACGCGATGCAGGCCAACCTCGCGCGCGTGCAGGACCTCACCGAGGAGCTGCGCCGCCAGCTCAAGCCGCTGGGCCGGCAGGCGGCCGTGGCGCGCCGGGCCGCCGTCATCCAGGCCGACCTGCGCGACGCCCGGCTGCGGTTGCTCGCCGACGACCTCGTGACGATGCGGGAGGCGCTACGCGGCGAGATCGAGGACGAGGCGGAGCTCAAGCGGCGCAAGGAGAGCGCCGAGGCCGAGCTGAAGGCCGCCCTCGCGCGCGAGGCGGAGCTGGAGGACGAGGTCCGCCGCCTCGCGCCCCGGCTGCAGAGCGCCCAGCAGACCTGGTACGAGCTCTCCCGGCTGGCCGAGCGGGTGCGCGGCACCGTCTCGCTCGCCGACGCGCGCGTGAAGAGCGCCACCGCCCAGCCTCCGGAGGAGCGCCGGGGACGCGACCCCGAGGACATGGAGCGCGAGGCCGCCCGGATCCGTGAGCAGGAGGCGGAGCTGGAGGCGGCCCGCGAGGCGGCGGAGCGGGCCCTGGAGGACACCGCCTCCCACCGCGCCGAGCTGGAGCGGGAACTCGCGCTTGAGGAGCGGCGTTTGAAGGATGTGGCCCGGGCCATCGCCGACCGGCGCGAGGGTCTGGCCCGGCTGCACGGACAGGTCAACGCGGCGCGGAGCAGGGCGGGTTCGGCGCAGGCGGAGATCGACCGGCTGGCGGCGGCGCGCGACGAGGCGGGCGAGCGGGCGGCGCTGGCCCAGGAGGAGTACGAGCAGTTGAAGGCCGAGGTGGACGGCCTGGACGCGGACGACCACGAGCTGGCCGAGGCGCACGACGGCGCCAAGCGGGAGCTCGCGGACGCCGAGGCGGCCCTGGGCGCCGCCCGCGAGGCGGTCACGGCCGCAGAGAGGAAACGTGCCGCCGTGGCCGCCCGCCATGACGCGCTCGCCCTGGGCCTGCGCCGCAAGGACGGTACGGGCGCGCTGCTCGCCGCGAAGGACTCGCTGGCCGGGCTGCTCGGGCCCGCGGCCGCGCTGCTCACCGTCGAGCCCGGCCATGAGGTCGCGGTGGCGGCGGCGCTGGGCGCGGCCGCCGACGCGCTCGCGGTGTCGGGGCCCGCCACCGCCGCCGAAGCGATTCGCTTGCTGCGCAAGCAGGACGCCGGGCGGGCCGCGCTGCTTGTGGGCGGGCTGCCGGGAGCCGAGGAGCCTGTTCCGGTACGGCCGGGCGGGCCGCCGTGTGCGGCCGATCTCGTCCGGGGGCCCGAGGAGTTGCTGCCCGCCGTGCGCAGGCTGCTGCGCGGCGTCGTGGTCGTGGGCACGCTGGAGGACGCCGAGGATCTGGTCTACGCGCAGCCCGCCCTGACCGCCGTCACCGCCGAGGGCGATCTGCTCGGGGCGCACTTCGCGCAGGGCGGCTCCGCCGGGGCGCCGAGCCTGCTCGAAGTACAGGCGTCGGTCGACGAGGCGGCGGGCGAGCTCGCCGAACTGGCCGTGCGCTGCGAGGAGCTGGCCGCCGCCGAGCAGTCGGCGAAGGACGTGCGCACGCGGTGCGCGGCGCGCGTCGAGGAGCTGGGGGAGCGCCGCCGGTCCGCCGAGAGGGAGAAGGCGACCGTGGGCAACGAGCTGGGGCGGCTCGCCGGGCAGGCGCGGGGCGCGGCCGGTGAGGCCGAGCGCACCGCCGCGGCCGCCGCCCGCGCCCAGGAGGCCCTGGAGAAGGCAACCGAGGAGGCCGAGGAGCTGGCCGAGCGGCTGCTCGTGGCCGAGGAAATGCCAGTGGAGGAGGAGCCCGACACCTCCGTACGGGACCGGCTGGCCGCCGACGGGGCCAACGCGCGCCAGACCGAGATGGAGGCCCGGCTCCAGCTGCGTACGCACGAGGAGCGGGTCAAGGGGCTGGCCGGGCGGGCCGACGCGCTCGACCGGGGCGCGCGCGCCGAGCGCGAGGCGCGCGCCCGGGCCGAGGAGCGGCGCGCCCGGCTGCGCCACGAGGCCGAGGTGGCCGGGGCCGTGGCGGCGGGCGCGCGCACCCTGCTCGCGCACGTCGAGGTCTCCGTCGTACGGGCCGAGCGGGAGCGGGCCGCCGCCGAGGCCGCGAAGGCCGCCCGCGAGCAGGATCTGGCGGCCGCCCGGGCCACCGGCCGCGACCTCAAGGGCGAGCTCGACAAGTTGACGGATTCGGTTCACCGCGGCGAGGTACTCGGCGCCGAGAAGCGGATGAGGATCGAGCAACTGGAGACCAAGGCGCTGGAGGAGCTGGGGGTCGAGCCGGCCGGGCTCGTCGCCGAGTACGGGCCCGACCAGCCGGTTCCCCCGTCGCCGCCCGCCGACGGAGAGGAGCTGCCACAAGACCCTGACCACCCGCGCAACCGGCCCCGGCCGTTCGACCGGGCCGACCAGGAGAAGCGCCTCAAGTCAGCCGAACGGGCGTACCAGCAGCTGGGAAAGGTCAACCCGCTCGCGCTTGAGGAGTTCGCGGCGCTGGAGGAGCGGCATCAGTTCCTCTCCGAGCAGCTGGCGGACCTGAAGAAGACGCGCGCCGACCTTCTTCAGGTGGTGAAGGAGGTGGACGAACGCGTCGAGCAGGTCTTCACCGAGGCGTACCGGGACACGGCCCGGGAGTTCGAGGGCGTCTTCGCGCGGCTGTTCCCGGGCGGCGAGGGGCGGCTGATCCTGACCGACCCCGACAACATGCTCGCCACCGGCGTCGACGTCGAGGCGCGCCCGCCCGGCAAGAAGGTCAAGCGCCTGTCGCTGCTCTCGGGCGGCGAGCGCTCGCTGACGGCCGTGGCGCTGCTCGTCTCCATCTTCAAGGCGCGGCCGAGCCCGTTCTATGTGATGGACGAGGTCGAGGCGGCCCTCGACGACACCAACCTCCAGCGGCTGA
Source organism: Streptomyces sp. NPDC048696 (assembly GCF_043198895.1). Lineage (NCBI taxonomy): Bacteria > Bacillati > Actinomycetota > Actinomycetes > Kitasatosporales > Streptomycetaceae > Streptomyces > Streptomyces sp. NPDC048696. Next base: position 330,949 of record NZ_JBICVJ010000007.1, read on the forward strand.
TCCGGATCATGCAGGAGCTCCAGGAGTCCTCGCAGCTGATCGTGATCACGCACCAGAAGCGGACGATGGAGGTCGCGGACGCGCTGTACGGCGTATCGATGCAGGGCGACGGCGTCTCCAAGGTCATCAGCCAGCGCCTTCGCTGAATCCCATCAAGATCATTTCAAGACTTGAAGCATCAACCTCATAAACTTCGTTCGAAGTCACAGCGAACACCCTATTGACTTCGAAACTTGAAGGCATAGTCTCTGCAACGTTGCTTTTACCTTCAAGTGGTGGGTGACCCGAAGTTGTGCGCCACTTGAAGTGCCCCCAACGCCCGGCGACGCTGCCGGGCGGCCCCAGGAGTACAACGTGACCAGCACTACGCGCCCACCGGCCTCGGGAGCCCGCACGGCACACCCCGAGCACCTCGGCCATGTCATCTTCATCGCGGCCGCCGCCGCCATGGGCGGCTTCCTGTTCGGCTACGACAGTGCCGTGATCAACGGCGCCGTCGAGGCCATCCGGGGCCGTTACGACATCGGGTCCGCGGCCCTCGCCCAGGTCATCGCGATCGCCCTGATCGGCTGCGCCATCGGCGCCGCCACGGCGGGCCGCATCGCCGACCGCATCGGCCGCATCCGCTGTATGCAGATCGCCTCCGTGCTGTTCACGATCAGCGCCGTCGGCTCGGCGCTGCCGTTCGCCCTGTGGGACCTGGCGTTCTGGCGCATCATCGGCGGCTTCGCCATCGGCATGGCGTCGGTGATCGGCCCGGCCTACATCGCCGAGGTCGCCCCCGCCGCGTACCGCGGGCGCCTGGGCTCCTTCCAGCAGGCCGCCATCGTCATCGGCATCGCGATCTCGCAGCTGGTCAACTGGGGCATCCTCAACGCCGCGGGCGGCGACCAGCGCGGCAAGCTGATGGGCCTTGAGGCCTGGCAGGTCATGCTCGGCGTGATGGTCATCCCCGCCGTCCTCTACGGCCTGCTCTCCTTCGCGATCCCCGAGTCGCCGCGCTTCCTCATCTCCGCGGGCCGCGACGCGCGCGCCCGTGAGGTGCTCAAGGAGGTCGAGGGCGACGAGGTCGACCTGGACGCCCGGGTCGCCGAGATCGAGCACGCCATGAAGAGCGAGCACAAGTCGACCTTCAAGGACCTGCTCGGCGGCGGCTTCTTCTTTAAGCCGATCGTCTGGATCGGCATCGGACTTTCGGTCTTCCAGCAGTTCGTCGGCATCAACGTCGCGTTCTACTACTCCTCGACGCTGTGGCAGTCGGTCGGCGTCGACCCCTCGCAGTCGTTCTTCTACTCGTTCACCACGTCGATCATCAACATCGTCGGCACCGTGATCGCGATGATCTTCGTGGACCGGATCGGCCGCCGCCCGCTGGCGCTCATCGGCTCCGTCGGCATGGCCGTCGGTCTGGCCCTGGAGGCCTGGGCGTTCTCGTACGACCTGGTCGACGGCAAGCTGCCGGGCACGCAGGGCTGGGTCGCCCTGATCGCCGCCCATGTCTTCGTGCTCTTCTTCGCCCTGTCCTGGGGTGTCGTGGTGTGGGTCTTCCTCGGCGAGATGTTCCCGAACAGGATCCGCGCCGCCGCCCTCGGCGTCGCCGCCTCCGCCCAGTGGATCGCCAACTGGGCCATCACCGCGAGCTTCCCGTCGCTGGCCGACTGGAACCTCTCCGCGACCTACGTGATCTACACGATCTTCGCCGCCCTCTCGATCCCCTTCGTACTGAAGTACGTGAAGGAGACCAAGGGCAAGGCGTTGGAGGAGATGGGCTAATCCCCGCTGCCCCTCTCTCCTCGAACCACGTACTGCCCCGGCTCAGCCCTTGAGCCGGGGCAGTACGTCGTTCGTGAACAGCCGCAGGCTGCGCCAGCCCTCCTGCGGCGGCATCCCGCCGCACAGCGGGTGCAGCACCAGGCTGTCGGCGCCGAGCGAGGCGCACTCGTCGGGGGTCAGCACCCGGTAGACGCCCTCGGCGCGCAGCTCCTCGACCGTCGTGGCCGCCGAGCGCACCGCCGAGCGGATGTCCTTGGACTGCCAGGACGCGTACGTCCGCGCCTCGTGCAGGAAGTGCTCGCCGTACTTCGCCCAGGTGCGGTCGGGGTCCTCGCTGAGGTGCAGCAGCGGGGTGCGCTCGCCCGGCATCATCGTCCAGCCCTCGGTGCCGTGCGCCGCCAACTGCTCGCGGTAGTACGCCTCAAGCTCCGGCAGATGGGCGCTCGGGAAGAACGGCAGGCCGAGCCGGGCCGCGCGCCGCGCCGCCGCCCGGGACGAGCCGCCGACGAGCAGCATCGGGTGCGGCTGGGTGAACGGACGCGGGGTGACGCGCACGGTGCGGCCCTCGTACGTGAACGGCTCGCCCGTCCACGCCTTGACCAGGGTTTCCAGGAGCCGGTCCTGGAGCTCGCCGCGCCGGCCCCATGGGACGCCCGCCCGCTCGTACTCCTCGGGCCGGTAGCCGATCCCCGCCACCGTCACCAGGCGCCCGCCGCTCAGCAGGTCGAGCACGGCGATGTCCTCGGCGAGCCGCAGCGGGTCGTGCAGCGGCCCGATGATCGCGGAGACCGTCACCGCGATCCGGTGCGTGGCGCCCAGGACCGCGCCCGCGAAGGTGAACGGTGAGGGCAGCCAGCCGTTGCCGGTGCCGTGGTGCTCCTCGGTCTGCACGGTGTCGACGCCGTGCTCGTCCGCGTACGCGGCCATCTCCACGGCGGCCCGGTAGCGGGCCGAGCGGGACTCGGGCGGCTCGTGCGGGGCCACCAGGTTCATCCGGACGACCGTGAACGGCATGGCAAGTCCCCCTCCACCGGGCTGGGTTCGGTGCAGGGGGACGGTAGCTGACGACGCGTCAGACAGCCAGGGGTGCGGGCTCCTCGGCCGCTTGGGCCGCCTCGGCCGCCTGGGCCGGGGCGTATACGGCGGGCTTCGGCAGGACCACGTACAGCAGTCCGGAGACCACGATGGTGACCATCCAGCCCAGGCCGTACTCGCCGACCGGGTTGTTCGAGGCGAGCGGGCCGGTGAACCAGTCCGAGGTGGTGAACATCAGACCCGCGAGCAGACCGAGCGCCCAGGAGGCGACGGCGGCGGGGGAGAAGCCGCCCTTGTACCAGTAGGCGCTGGTGGGCGTGGTGTCGAGCAGCGCCTTCGCGTCGTACTCCGTGCGCCGCAGCATGTCCGCCCCGAAGACGCCGACCCAGGCCGAGAAGGCGACGGCGAGCAGCGAGAGGAAGGCGATGAAGGAGCCCATGAAGCTCTTGGCGACCAGCATCAGGATGCCGCCGAAGACCAGCGAGATCACCGCGTTGACCGACACCGCCCAGTGGCGCGGGATCTTGAAGCCGAGGGTCTGCGCGGTGAAGCCCGCCGAGTACATCGACATCGAGTTGATCAGCACCATGCCGACCAGGGCGATCAGCAGATACGGCACCGCGATCCACATCGGCAGGATCTCGCCGAGGAAGGAGACCGGGTCCGCGGCCGAGGCCAGGTCCGGCGTGGAGACCGCCATGACCGCGCCCATCAGGACCATCGGCAGCACGACGATCCCGGCGCCGCCCACCGAGCTCGCCACCATGGCCTTGGAGGAGGCCGTGCGCGGCAGATAGCGGGTGAAGTCGGGGGCGGACGGGATCCAGCTGACACCACCGGCGGCGATCAGACCGGTACCGGCGACCATCAGCGACATCTTCCCGGCGGGGCGGTCGAAGACCGCGCTCCAGTCGGTGTTCACGGCCAGATACCCGAGCACGAGCACGGAGAACGCGCCGAACAGGTAGGTCGCGTACTTGTTGCACTTCTGTACGACGTTGATGCCGAGGCCCGAGATCGCGAACGTCGTCACCACGAAGAGCAGCAGCGTCACGATGATCAGGAAGGTGTTGCTCTTCACGCCGAGGACGATGTCCAGGACGGTCAGCATCGCGTAGGCGCCGGTGACCGCGTTGATCGTCTCCCAGCCCCAGCGGGCGACCCAGATCAGGGAGCCGGGCAGCAGATTGCCGCGCTGCCCGAAGACCGCGCGCGACAGTGCCATGCCGGGCGCGCCACCGCGCTTGCCGGCGATGGATATGAGCCCGACCAGGCCGTAGCTGACGACCGGCGCGGCGATCGCGACGACGATCGCCTGCCAGAAGTTCAGCTTGTACGTCACGACGAGGCTGGCGCCCATCGTGAGCAGCAGCACGCTGATGTTCGCGGCGACCCAGGTGGGGAAGAGCTCCCGGGTTCTGGCGGTGCGCTCGCTGTCGGGGACGGGCTCAAGGCCACGGGTTTCCAGTGCGCCTTCGGACTGGGAAGTGGTGCTCATGAGGTGCGGTTGCCTCTCGCTCGGCTCTGGCGGGAGCCGTGTGGGGGTCATCTTCGGGGACTCTACGCGCGTTGACGCCGCCTCTTCCATCGTAACTTAATACGACGATTGCCCCATAATTCCCTTTGATCTTCAGCGGAAGACACGAGCGGGGCCCGTCGGCGGCCCATGACTGATACTGGGGAGGTTATGGAATTCGTCATCCTTGCCGTAGTCATCGCCCTGGTCGCGGTCGGCGCGATCAGCGGGCTCGTGGTCAGCAGCCGCAAGAAGAAGCAGCTGCCGCCCTCGGCCCCGTCGTCCACGCCGACCATCACTGCCCCGCCCGCCGAGCCCCATGTCGGCGAAGAAGCCGCGGAGACCGCCGAGGAGCAGCGCCGCACCATCGAGGAGGTCGCCCTCCCCGAGGCCCCGGCGAGCCCCGTCGTGGTCGAGGAAACGCCCGCCGAGGCGCTCGCGGCTCCCGAGGTCGAGGTGCCCGAGCCGACGGCCGGCCGCCTCGTGCGGCTGCGCGCCCGGCTCGCCCGCTCGCAGAACTCGCTGGGCAAGGGGCTGCTCACGCTCCTGTCCCGGGACAACCTCGACGAGGACACCTGGGAGGAGATCGAGGACACCCTCCTCACCGCCGACGTCGGCGTCGCCCCGACCCAGGAGCTGGTCGAGCGGCTGCGCGAGCGCGTGCGCGTGCTCGGCACCCGCACCCCGGCCGAGCTGCGCGCCCTGCTGCGCGAGGAGCTGATCGCGCTCCTCGGCCCGGACTTCGACCGCGCGGTGAAGACCGAGGGCGGCCTGGAGAGCCCCGGCGTCGTGATGGTCGTCGGTGTCAACGGCACCGGCAAGACCACCACCACCGGCAAGCTCGCGCGCGTGCTCGTCGCCGACGGCAAGTCGGTCGTCCTGGGCGCCGCGGACACCTTCCGTGCGGCCGCCGCCGACCAGCTCCAGACCTGGGGCGAGCGCGTCGGCGCCCGCACCGTGCGCGGCCCCGAGGGCGGCGACCCGGCGTCGATCGCGTTCGACGCGGTCAAGGAGGGCATCGCCGAGAACGCGGACGTCGTCCTCATCGACACGGCGGGCCGGCTGCACACCAAGACCGGGCTCATGGACGAGCTCGGCAAGGTCAAGCGCGTCGTGGAGAAGCACGGCCCGCTGGACGAGATCCTGCTGGTCCTCGACGCCACCACCGGTCAGAACGGTCTGGTCCAGGCCCGGGTGTTCGCCGAGGTCGTCGACATCACCGGCATCGTGCTCACCAAGCTCGACGGCACCGCCAAGGGCGGCATCGTCATCGCCGTCCAGCGCGAACTGGGCGTCCCGGTCAAGCTCATCGGCCTCGGCGAGGGCGCGGACGACCTCGCGCCGTTCGAGCCGGGGGCGTTCGTGGACGCGCTCATCGGAGACTAGGCGTTACGTACGTAACGCGTACGCGTGCGAACACGTGCCCGTTCCCCTCGTGTAGAGGGGGACGGGCATTGTCGTGTCAGGACGGGGCCCGACTGTCGTGTCAGGACGGGGCCCGGTGGCAGATGTACGCCAGGGTGCCGAGCAGCAGGCGGGCCTCCGGGGGGCGGATCGCGGTGTCCAGGGACGGCGGGCGCAGCCAGCGCACCTCGGCCGACGGGGGCGCCGGGACGTACGCTCCCGGCCCCGGGCAGACCAGGTCCAGGTCGGCGTCGTCCCAGCCCATCCGGTAGAGCAGGCGCGGCAGTTGGGCCGCCGCTCCCGGGGCGACGAAAAAGTGCGTACGGCCCGCCGGGGTGGTGGAGACCGGGCCCAGCGGCAGCCCCATCCGCTCCAGGCGCACCAGCGCGCGCCGCCCCGCCGGGGCGGCCACGTCCAGGATGTCGAAGGTGCGCCCCACCGGCAGCAGCACCGTCGCCCCCGGGCACTCGGCCCACGCCTTGCCGACCTCGTCCAGTGTCGCGCCCGCCGGGATCTCCGGGGCGAAGCCCAGCGGGTGGGCGCCCGGCTCCGGGCAGGCCGGGGCGCCGCAGGAGCACTCGCCGGACAGCTCCCGGGCCCCCGGGGCCACGTCCCAGCCCCACAGTCCCGTGTACTCGGCCACCGCGGTGACCTCGGTCGCGCGGCCGCGGCGCCGCGGGCCGGGCCGGATTTCGCGGATCCCCCGGCTGCCGCCGATCGTGAAGCCCATGCCCCCTCCAACGGATCTGACTCGACGGTGGTTACGACCCGGAGTTCCCTCGTTACGCACTGCATACCCGGCGGCTTGCGGCGGAGGGAAGGGTGGTGCGAACCGGCCCGCGCGCCCCGGCGTGCACCGTTCCATCAACTCCGTTTCGGCCTGTGTCAAGTGAATCGCGCGCAGCGCCAGGGGAGTTCATTCGAAGGGGTGGCGAATGGTGGCGTTTCTGCAATCGCCCTCGCGGGAGCAGTGATCGTAGGATTACTTTCAGTGCATGGACCCTGTAGGCACGCGCACTCGTGGGTATGCCAACGGCAAGGCGCATTCCCGTCCGAGGGCTCGGGTCCGGCGGACAGGAAGCCCCGACTAGCGGCATTCTGATAGCGGTTCGCGCGGAAAAAGCACAAGGCTTCAGCAGAATGGGGGCGTTCCAGTGGTCGGCAGTGGGGCTAGCGGTACGAGCGCCGGGAAGCGCCCCAACGAGCAGCTGAGTTCGTGGTTCGTACGGAGCGGCTGGTCGAAGGGCGAGCTCGCTCGGCAGGTCAACCGGCGGGCGCGCCAGCTCGGCGCGCACCACATCAGCACGGACACCTCCCGGGTGCGCCGCTGGCTCGACGGCGAGATGCCGCGCGAGCCGATCCCGCGCATCCTCTCCGAGCTGTTCTCCGAGCGGTTCGGCAGCGTCGTGGCGGTCGAGGACCTCGGCCTGCGCACCGCCCACCAGTCCCCGTCCGTCTCCGGCGTCGATCTGCCCTGGGCCGCCCCCCAGACCGTCAGCCTGCTCAGCGAGTACTCGCGCAGCGACCTCATGCTGGCCCGGCGCGGCTTCCTCGGGACCTCGCTGGTCCTGTCCGCCGGCCCCGCCCTGATCGAGCCCATGCAGCGCTGGCTGGTGCCCTCGCCCGGCAACGAGCGCATCCTCGCCGAGACCCCCGCCAACGCCCGGCGCCCCTCCCGGCTCTCCAAACCGGAGCTCGACCTCCTGGAGACCACCACCGAGATGTTCCGCCAGTGGGACGCGCAGTGCGGCGGGGGACTGCGCCGCAAGGCCGTCGTCGGCCAGCTCCACGAGGTCACCGACCTCCTCCAGGAGCCGCAGCCCGACGCCACCGCCAAACGCCTCTTCCGTGTAGCGGCCGAACTGGCGGAACTGGCCGGGTGGATGAGCTACGACGTGGGCCTGCAGCCCACCGCCCAGAAGTACTTCGTCCTCGCCCTGCACGCCGCCAAGGAGTGCGGCGACAAGCCACTCGGCTCGTACATCCTCTCCTCGATGAGCCGCCAGATGATCCATCTGGGCCGCCCCGACGACGCCCTGGAACTCATCCACCTCGCCCAGTACGGCAGCCGGGACTGCGCCACCCCCCGCACCCAGGCGATGCTGTATGCGATGGAGGCGCGCGCGTACGCGAACATGGGCCAGCCCAGCAAGTGCAAGCGGGCCGTCAGGATGTCCGAGGACGCCTTCGGCGACGCCGGGCTCGACGGCGAGCCCGAGCCCGACTGGATCCAGTTCTTCTCCGAGGCCGAGCTCAACGGGGAGAACGCGCACTCCTTCCGCGACCTCGCCTATGTGGCCGGGCGCAGCCCCACGTACGCCTCGCTCGCCGAGCCCGTGATGGAGAAGGCCGTCATGCTCTTCGGCAAGGACGACGTCCACCAGCGTTCGTACGCGCTGAACCTGATCGGCATGGCCACCGTCCACCTCCTGAAGCGCGAGCCCGAGCAGTCCACGGTGCTGGCCGGGGAGGCACTGAAGATCGCCAAGACGGTCCGCTCCGAGCGGGTCAACACCCGGCTGCGCAAGACCGTCGACACCGCGCTGCGCGAGTTCGGCGACGTCGCCGAAGTCGTCGACTTCACCGATCTGCTCGGCAAGGAACTGCCCGAGACCGCCGAGGCGGTCTGACGCCCCCGGCCGCTCCCCGGCCGGCATACAAGGACGCCGGCCGCGGCGCCCGCCCCGTACAGCCCGACTCGGCTCCCTCACGCCAGGTCAACCGGGAGACGTCGCGGCCGGTCACCCGTTCGCGGGTACGCGGAGGGTAACCGCTGCACCGGACACTGATCCGGCGGTTCATGTGTGCGTAACACGTCCGACCTCTTCGTCACGGACGCGAAACATCGTGCGGCATTCGCCGAAACGGCGCTGCGCCAACCTCATGGCGCATAACCGGCCCACTGTTTTGCCCCACTCGTTCGCCCCGCACGGGCCGCCGTACCGACGACGAGGAGACGCCGATGCCCCCAGGCATCACGCTCGCAGCCGCCACTCCGCAGCTGTCCAGCGCCAACACCGGGTTCATGCTGATCTGCTCAGCGCTGGTGATGATCATGACCCCCGGCCTGGCCTTCTTCTACGGAGGCATGGTCCGCGTCAAGAGCACGCTCAACATGCTGATGATGAGTTTCATCAGCCTCGGCATCGTCACGATCCTGTGGGTGCTCTACGGCTTCAGCCTCACCTTCGGTGAGTCCAACGGCTTCATCGGCTGGAGCAAGGACTACTTCGGGCTCAGGGGCATCGGCCTCGTCCAGCTCTGGCCCGGCTACACCATCCCGATCTACGTCTTCGCCGTCTTCCAGCTGATGTTCGCGGTGATCACCCCGGCGCTGATAAGCGGCGCCCTGGCCGACCGCGTCAAGTTCAGCGCCTGGGCCCTGTTCATCACCCTGTGGGTCACGGTCGTCTACTTCCCGGTCGCGCACTGGGTGTGGGCCTCGGACGGCTGGCTCTTCAAGAAGGGCGTCATCGACTTCGCCGGCGGCACCGCCGTCCACATCAACGCGGGCGCCGCGGCCCTCGGCGTGATCCTCGTCATCGGCAAGCGCGTCGGCTTCAAGAAGGACCCGATGCGTCCGCACAGCCTGCCGCTGGTCATGCTCGGCGCGGGCCTGCTGTGGTTCGGCTGGTTCGGCTTCAACGCCGGATCCTGGCTCGGCAACGACGACGGCGTCGGCGCGGTGATGTTCGTCAACACCCAGGTCGCCACCGCCGCCGCCATGCTCGCCTGGCTGCTCTACGAGAAGCTGCGCCACGGCACCTTCACCACCCTCGGCGCCGCCTCCGGCGCGGTCGCGGGCCTCGTCGCCATCACCCCCTCCGGCGGCTGCGTCAGCCCCCTCGGCGCGATCGCGGTCGGCGCCATCGCGGGTGTGCTGTGCGCCATGGCCGTCGGCCTCAAGTACCGCTTCGGCTACGACGACTCCCTCGACGTCGTCGGCGTCCACATGGTCGGCGGCATCGCCGGCTCGCTGCTCATCGGCCTCTTCGCCACCGGCGGCGTACAGTCCGACGCCAAGGGCCTGTTCTACGGCGGCGGCCTGGACCAGCTCGGCAAGCAGGCCATCGGCGTCGGCGCGGTCCTCGGCTACTCGCTGGTGGTCTCGGCGGTCCTCGCCTTCGCCCTCGACAAGACGATCGGGATGCGGGTCAGCGAGGACGACGAGGTCTCGGGCATCGACCAGGTCGAGCACGCCGAGACGGCGTACGACTTCAGCGGCGCCGGCGGCGGTACCGTCGCCCGCACGGCCGCCCCGGCCCCGAGCGAAGCGGCGGCGCAGAACAAGAAGGTGGACGCATGAAGCTCATCACCGCGGTCGTCAAGCCGCACCGCCTGGACGAGATCAAGGAAGCCCTCCAGGCCTTCGGAGTCCAGGGCCTCACGGTCACCGAGGCCAGCGGATACGGGCGCCAGCGCGGCCACACCGAGGTCTACCGCGGCGCCGAGTACACCGTCGACCTGGTCCCCAAGATCCGGATAGAGGTCCTGGTCGAGGACGACGACGCCGAGCAGCTGATCGACGTCGTGGTCAAGGCGGCCCGGACCGGGAAGATCGGGGACGGCAAGGTGTGGAGCGTGCCGGTCGAGACGGCCGTACGCGTGCGCACCGGCGAACGCGGCCCCGACGCCCTCTGAGCCCGCCTCAAGAGTTGGCCTTAGTCGGTACGGACAGGAGCTGCCGGGTGACGAGCGTGGAAGTCAGCACAGAGACAGAAGACTCCGGCACCGGCGGCTACGCGGCGGCCCGGCTGCGCCTCCTGCACCAGTCGGCCCAGGGGGAGGGGCGGTCCGGGCCGCCGCGCCGTGCCGCCCTCGCCCGGCTCACCGACGACTGGCTGGCCACGCTCTTCGCGGGCGCGGCCGAGGCCGCCGGTGTGCGGGGCGCGGCGCTGGTCGCCGTCGGCGGCTACGGACGCGGTGAACTCTCCCCCCGCAGCGACCTCGACCTGGTGCTGCTGCACGACGGCAGCGCGGGCGCGGGCGCCGTCTCCGCGCTCGCCGACCGCCTCTGGTACCCCGTGTGGGACCTGGGCCTCGCCCTCGACCACTCGGTCCGCACCCCCGCCGAGGCCCGCAGGACGGCGGGCGCCGACCTCAAGGCGCACCTCGGCCTCCTGGACGCCCGCCACCTCGCGGGCGACGCGGCCCTCACCGCCGCTCTGCGCGGCGCCGTACTCGCCGACTGGCGCAACCAGGCCACCAAGCGGCTCCCCGAACTCGACGAGATGTGCCGCGAACGGGCCGAGCGCCAGGGCGAGTTGCAGTTCCTGCTCGAACCCGACCTCAAGGAGGCGCGCGGCGGGCTGCGCGACGCCACCGCCCTGCGCGCCGTCGCCGCGTCCTGGCTCGCCGACGCGCCCCGCGAAGGACTCGACGAGGCCCGCCGGCGCCTGCTGGACGTCCGCGACGCGCTGCACCTGGCCACCGGCCGCGCCACCGACCGCCTCGCCCTCCAGGAACAGGACGCCGTCGCCGCCGCACTCGGCCTGCCGGACGCGGACGTGCTGCTGCGTCAGGTCTACGAGGCCGCGCGGACCATCGCGTACGCCGGTGACGTCACCTGGCGCGAGGTCGGCCGGGTCCTGCGGGCCCGCTCCGCGCGGCCCCGGCTGCGCGGGCTGCTCGGCGGCGGCAGAACGGCCGCGCCCGTGCGCACCCCGCTCGCCGAAGGCGTCGTCGAGCAGGACGGCGAGGCCGTGCTCGCGCTCGCCGCCAAACCCGAACGCGACCCGGTGCTGCCGCTGCGGGCCGCCGCGGCCGCCGCCCGGGCCGGTCTGCCGATCTCGCCGCACGCGGTACGCCGCCTCGCCGCCGCGCCGCGGCCGCTGCCCGTGCCGTGGCCCGCCGAGGCCCGCGAGGAGCTGGTCACGCTGCTGGGCGCGGGCGAGTCCACCGTGCCCGTGTGGGAGGCGCTGGAGGCCGAAGGGCTCATCACCCGGCTGCTGCCCGACTGGGAGTGGGTGCGCTGCCGCCCGCAGCGCAACGCCGTGCACACCTTCACCGTCGACCGCCACCTGGTGGAGACGGCCGTGCGCGCCTCCTCGCTGACCCGCCGGGTGGGCCGCCCCGACCTGCTCCTGGTGGCCGCCCTGCTCCACGACATCGGCAAGGGCCGGCCCGGCGACCACAGCGTGGCCGGCGAGGCCGTCGCGCGCGAGGTGGCCGCCAGGATCGGCTTCGACAAGGACGACGTGGCCGTCGTCGCCACCCTCGTACGCCATCACCTCCTTCTCGTGGAGACGGCGACCCGGCGCGATCTGGACGATCCCGCGACGGTACGGATGGTCGCCGAGGCGGTCGGCACCACCGCCACCTTGGAGCTGCTGCACGCGCTCACCGAGGCGGACGCGCTGGCGACCGGCCCCGCCGCCTGGTCGTCGTGGCGGGGCTCGCTCGTGGCCGACCTGGTGAAGCGGGCGGGCGCGGTGCTCGCGGGGGAGCCGGTGGAACGGGAGGCCCCGGCGACCACGGCCGAGCAGGAGCGCCTGGCCGTCGAGGCCTACCGCACAGGCGGCCCGGTGCTGGCCCTGAGCGCCCAGCCGGACGGCCCGGGCGAGGAGGAGTCGCGCGAGCCGCTGGGCGTCGAGCTGCTGATCGCGGTCCCGGACCAGCCGGGGGTGCTCCCGGCGGCGGCGGGCGTGCTGGCCATGCACCGCCTCACCGTGCGGGCCGCGGAGCTGCGCGCGATCGAACTCCCGGACCCGGTGGGCGGCGAGATCCTGCTCCTGGACTGGCGGGTGGCGGCGGAGTACGGCTCGCTGCCGCAGGCGGCCCGCCTGCGCGCGGATCTGGTGCGGGCGCTCGACGGCTCCCTGGACGTTCCCGCCCGCCTCGCCGAGCGCGAGGCGGCCCGCCGCCGGGGCCCGGCGGCACCGCCGCCCCGCGTCACCGTCGACCCGGCGGCGTCCCGGCTGGCCACGGTGATCGAGGTCCGCGCCCAGGACGCGCCGGGTCTGCTGCACCGCATCGGGCGGGCGCTGGAGACGGCGGCGGTACGGGTGCGCAGCGCGCGTGTGTCGACGCTCGGGGCGAACGCGGTGGACGCGTTCTATGTGACGGACGTGGCGGGTGCGCCGCTGTCGCCGGAGGTCGCGGGGGAGGTGGCGCGACTCGTGGAACGCGCCCTGGCCCCCGCCCCGTAAACCGCTCGCCCACCACCCGGGCGCCCGCCCGGACCCCCGGCGGAGCCGCGTATGTCACAGCCGGGAAGGGGCGGGGTGGGGAAAACTCCCGCCGGGATACCCTGGGGGGCGTCACCCGACCGCCCTACGAGCCGAGGATCCGCGACCACCGTGTTCGATACCCTCTCCGACCGCCTCAGCGCGACATTCAAGAACCTCCGGGGCAAGGGCCGCCTGTCCGAGGCGGACATCGACGCCACGGCGCGCGAGATCCGTATCGCGCTGCTCGAAGCCGACGTGGCGCTCCCCGTGGTCCGCGCGTTCATCAAGAACGTCAAGGAGCGCGCCCTCGGGAGCGAGGTCTCCAAGGCCCTGAACCCGGGCCAGCAGGTCCTCAAGATCGTCAACGAGGAGCTTGTCACCATCCTCGGTGGCGAGACCCGTCGCCTGCGGTTCGCCAAGACCGCCCCGACGGTCATCATGCTGGCGGGTCTCCAGGGTGCCGGTAAGACCACCCTGGCCGGAAAGCTCGGCCAGTGGCTCAAGGGCCAGGGGCACTCGCCGCTGCTCGTCGCCTGTGACCTCCAGCGCCCCAACGCCGTCAACCAGCTGAGCGTCGTCGCCGAGCGCGCCGGTGTCGCCGTCTACGCGCCGGAGCCCGGCAACGGCGTCGGCGACCCGGTCAAGGTCGCCCAGGACTCCATCGAGTTCGCCCGGTCGAAGCAGTACGACGTGGTCGTGGTCGACACCGCCGGCCGCCTCGGCATCGACCAGGAGATGATGCAGCAGGCCGCGGACATCCGCGACGCCGTCAAGCCCGACGAGATCCTGTTCGTCGTCGACGCGATGATCGGCCAGGACGCGGTCAACACCGCCGAGGCCTTCCGCGACGGCGTCGGCTTCGACGGCGTGGTCCTCTCGAAGCTCGACGGCGACGCCCGGGGCGGTGCGGCGCTCTCCATCGCCCACGTCACCGGCAAGCAGATCATGTTCGCCTCCAACGGCGAGAAGCTCGACGACTTCGACGCGTTCCACCCGGACCGCATGGCGTCCCGCATCCTCGACATGGGTGACCTGCTCACCCTGATCGAGCAGGCGGAGAAGACGTTCAGCCAAGAAGAGGCCGAGAAGATGGCCTCCAAGCTGGCGTCGAAGAAGGGCCAGGACTTCACGCTCGACGACTTCCTGGCGCAGATGGAGCAGGTCCGCAAGATGGGCTCCATCTCCAAGCTGCTCGGGATGCTGCCCGGCATGGGGCAGATCAAGGACCAGATCAACAACATCGACGAGCGCGACGTGGACCGCACCGCCGCGATCATCAAGTCGATGACCCCGGGCGAGCGCCAGGACCCCACCGTCATCAACGGCTCGCGCCGCGCCCGTATCGCCAAGGGCTCCGGCGTCGAGGTCAGCGCGGTCAAGAACCTGGTCGAGCGGTTCTTCGAGGCCCGCAAGATGATGTCGCGGATGGCCCAGGGCGGCGGCATGCCCGGTATGCCGGGGATGCCCGGCATGGGTGGTGGTCCCGGCCGGCAGAAGAAGCAGGTCAAGCAGGCCAAGGGCAAGCGCAAGAGCGGCAACCCGATGAAGCGCAAGGCCGAGGAGGAGGCCGCCGCCGCACGCCGCGAGCAGGGCGCCCTGGGCCTCCCGTCCGCCGCCCAGGCCCCCGAGGACTTCGAACTGCCCGACGCCTTCAAGAAGTTCATGGGCTGACGCTCCCGCTACGTACTACGTACGTCAGCAGGCGGCGCCCAGCGCGTTGACGAGAAGGGCCCGCGAGCCACCCGGCCGCGGGCCCTTTCGCCTGCCCGCCCCCGCCCCCGCACCGGCCCCATCGGCCCAGCCGGGAATGCCCCCGCCGCCGCGCTCTTCGATACTGGCCGTACTGGCCCAAGGAGAGCAGCGTGCCCACTCCCGTACCCCCGCGAGATCGCACCGACCAGCCGTGGCGCTCGGAGGGCGCGCCCCCGCCGCCTCCGCCGAAGCGCAAGATGCCCGGGGGCTGGGGCAGCCTGATCCTCACCGCTCTCGTCGTCTACCTGATCACCAATCTCATCCTGTCCTTCTTCGACGAGGGCAATGAGCCGACCCTGTCGTACACCGAGTTCAGCAAGCAGGTCGCGGCCGGGAACGTCGAGAAGATCTACGCCAAGGGCGACGCGATCCAGGGGCAGCTGAAGAGCGCGCAGAACCAGCCGGGCGGCGGTGGCAAGTACACGAAGTTCACCACCCAGCGGCCGACCTTCGCCGACGACGACCTGTGGGCGCAGCTGACCAAGCAGCAGGTCACGGTGACCGCCCAGCCCGTCGTCGAGCACCGCAGTTTTCTTTCCAACCTGCTGATCTCGCTCGCCCCGATGCTGCTGCTCGTCGTGCTGTGGCTGTTCATCGCCCGCCGGATGAGCGCGGGGCTCGGCGGCGGGATGCTGGGGCGCAAGGCGCCGCCCAGGCCCGTCGAGCTGACCGAGGGCAAGCGGACCACGTTCGAGGACGTGGCGGGCATCGACGAGGTGGAGGGCGAGCTCAACGACGTCGTGGACTTCCTCAAGAACCCCGACGCCTACCGGCGGATGGGCGCCAAGATGCCTGGCGGTGTACTGCTCGCGGGCCCGCCCGGCACCGGCAAGACATTGCTGGCCCGGGCTGTGGCGGGGGAGGCGGGGGTGCCGTTCTTCTCGGCGTCGGCCTCGGAGTTCATCGAGATGATCGTGGGCGTGGGCGCGTCGCGCGTACGGGAACTCTTCGCCGAGGCGCGCAAGGTGGCCCCCGCGATCATCTTCATCGACGAGATCGACACCATCGGACGCGCGCGTGGCGGCGGCGCCGGGATGGGCGGGCACGACGAGCGCGAGCAGACCCTCAATCAGATCCTCACCGAGATGGACGGGTTCTCCGGGTCCGAGGGCGTCGTGGTCATCGCCGCCACCAACCGGGCCGACGTACTGGACCCCGCGCTCACCCGGCCCGGCAGATTCGACCGGATCGTGCAGGTCAGCCCGCCGGACCGGGGCGGCCGCGAGTCGATCCTGAAGATCCACACCCGGGAGATCCCGATGGCCCCGGACGTCGACCTCGCCCAGCTGGCCCGCACCACCCCCGGGATGACCGGCGCCGAACTCGCCAACCTGGCCAACGAGGCGGCCCTGCTCGCCGTCAAACGCCGCCAGAGCGAGGTCACCCATTCGGACCTCTCCGACGCGCTGGAGAAGGTGCAGCTCGGCGCGGTGCGGCCGCTGGTGATGCCGCAGGAGGAGCGCCGGCGCACCGCGTACCACGAGAGCGGCCACGCCCTGCTCGGGATGCTCCAGCCCGGCGCCGACCCCGTCCGCAAGATCACCATCGTGCCCCGGGGGAGGGCGCTGGGCGTGACGCTCTCCACGCCCGACGCCGACAAGTACGCGTACACCGAGGACTATCTGCGCGGCCGCATCATCGGCGCGCTCGGCGGGATGGCCGCCGAGCACGTCGTCTTCGACGTCATCACGACCGGCGCCGAGAACGACCTCGAACAGGTCACCAACCTCGCGCGCGGCATGGTCGCCCGCTGGGGCATGAGCAAGAAGATCGGCCCGCTGACCGCCCTGCCGAGCGACGCCCAGCAGGCGTACGGGCTCTCGGCCGCCCCGCAGACGCTGGACAACATCGACGGCGAGATGCGCCGCATCGTCGACGAGTGCTACGCCGAGGCCTGCCGTCTGCTGCGCGACAACCGCGCCCGCCTCGACGCGCTCGCCGAGGCGCTGCTCCAGAACGAGACCCTGGAGGAGGAGGCCGCCTATCGGGCGGCGGGCATCCCGCGCCTGGCCAAGACGGAGAGCTGAACACGGAGAGCTGAACAAGGGGGCTGAACAGGGGGGCTGAAGAAACGTTCCGTAGCCCGCTCTACGGCGTACGCGCGATCAAGTAGCGGAATATGTTCGGCATCCACACCGTGGCGTCCCGGCGCAGATACGGGTGGAGCGCCTCGGTGAGCTCCTTGACCACCTGGGCGTGGTCCGTCGCCCGCTCGGCCGCGTCGAACAGGCCCGTCGCCAGCAGCCCGCGCACCGCGCTGTCCATGTCCGCGTAGCCGAACGGGCAGGCCACCCGCCCCGAACCGTCGGGCAGCAGACCGGCCCGGGACGCCACGTCCTCCAGGTCGTCGCGCAGGCTCGGCCGCCAGCGGGGAGCGTCGGTGAGCCGGGAGGCGATCCGCAGCACACCGGAGGTGGCGCACCGCTCCGGCGGGCCCCAGCCGGTGAGCACCACGACGCCGCCGCGCTCCGCCAGCGGCACCGCGGCCGCCAGCGCCGGGGCCAGGCCGTCGGAGTCGCCCGCCGTGCAGCCGACCGGCTCGAAGGCGGTCACCAGGTGGTACGGGCCCCCGTCGGGCCCTGCCGCGGCCGGGTCGCCCTCCACCAGCCGGGTGGCGCCGCCGTCACGCCCGCCGCCCCACACGCCGTCCGGGAGCAGCCGTTCACGGGCCAGCGCCAGGCGCTCCGGGCGGCTGTCGACGCCCGTCACGCGCGCGCCGCGCGAGGCCGCGATCAACAGGGCGAGCCCGGAGCCGCAGCCCAGGCCCAGCAGCCGGGTGGCGGGTCCCACCTCCAGCCGCTCGTACACCGCTTCGTAGAGCGGTACCAGCATCCGTTCCTGGATCTCGGCCCAGTCCCGGGCGCGGGCGCACGCCCGCGCGGGCGGGGCGGAGGCCGCCAAGGACTGGTGCCGGACGAGCACAGGTGTCATGGAAAGCGCCCCAATCCGCAGAAGAGGTCAGCCGTGCACTGAATGACAGCCCCCGTACACGTGCGGTCGCACTCCCCCCGTATGCCAGGGAACTCCGCATCCGCCACCGCGTCCAGAGGGAGGGCGATTCACGTTCGGGGCCGCCGGGCCCGTACCATTCGCGCCATGGCAAAGGCACCCGTTCTCACGCCCCAGGCGGAAGACTTCCCCCGCTGGTACCAGGATCTGATCAACAAGGCCGAGCTCGCGGACAACGGTCCGGTGCGCGGCACCATGGTGATCCGACCGTACGGCTACGGCCTGTGGGAGCGGATGCAGCAGGAGATGGACGCACGCATCAAGGACGCCGGCGCCCAGAACGCGTACTTCCCGCTCTTCATCCCCCAGTCTTACCTGACTCGCGAGGCGGAGCACGTCGAGGGCTTCGCGCCCGAGCTCGCGGTGGTCACGCACGGTGGCGGCAAGGAGCTCGAAGAGCCCGTCGTGGTGCGTCCCACCTCCGAGACGATCATCAACGAATACTTCTCCAAGTGGGTGCAGAGCTACCGGGACCTGCCGCTGCTCATCAACCAGTGGGCCAACGTGGTCCGTTGGGAGATGCGGCCGCGCGTCTTCCTCCGTACGAGTGAGTTCCTCTGGCAGGAGGGCCACACCGCGCACGCCAGCTACGAGGACGCGCGCGACTACGCCGCCCGCATCCACCAGGACGTGTACGCGGACTTCATGATCAACGTCCTGGGCATCGACGTGGTCCTCGGCCGCAAGACGCCCAAGGAGCGGTTCGCCGGAGCCATCAACACGCTCACGCTCGAAGGCATGATGGGCGACGGCAAGGCCCTGCAGCTGGGCACCAGCCATGAGCTGGGCACCAACTTCGCCAAGGCCTTCAACACCCAGTACCTGTCCAAGGACGGCAAGCAGGAGCTCGTCTGGCAGACCTCCTGGGGTGTCTCCACCCGGATGGTCGGCGGTCTGATCATGTCGCACGGCGACGACAACGGTCTGCGCGTGCCGCCGCGGCTCGCCTCCGTCCAGGTCGTCGTCATGGCCATCAAGGGCGACGAGGCCGTGGCCAAGGTCCGCGAGCTCGGCGACCGGCTGAAGGCCGCGGGCATCCGCGTCCAGGTCGACGACCGCGTGGACACCCCGTTCGGCCGCCGTGCGGTGGACTGGGAGCTCAAGGGCGTGCCCGTACGCGTCGAGATCGGCCCGCGCGACCTGGAGGCCGGTACCGCGATGCTGGCCCGCCGCATCCCGGGCGGCAAGGAGCCCGTCTCCATCGACGCGCTCGCCGAGCTGCTGCCCACCGTCCTCGAAGAGGACCAGGCGCAGCTGCTGCGCGAGTCCCGCGAGCGCCGCGAGTCCCGTACGAGTGACGTATCGACCATCGAGGAGGCCGCCGAGGCCGCGGTCTCCGGTGGCTGGGCGCGCATCCCGTGGGCGACGCTCGGCGCCGAGGGCGAGGCCAAGCTGGCCGAGCAGGCGGTGTCCGTACGGTGTCTGGTCGCCGAGGACGGGTCGGTCCCCGACGCCGACGACGCACCCGGTACCGTCGCGATCGTCGCGCGCGCCTACTGAGGCCTCGCTGGCCAGTCCCGGTCGGCCGAAAACGCCCCTTGCGCAACGGCCGGTTCCCGTAATCCCGGCGCGTGGACATCATCTACGCGCCGGGGCGTACGCGCCGCTACGTACTACCTTGGTGTGAGCTGTGAGGCTTCTCCGCAGTTCAGCGCACCCGCCCTCGTCCGGACGCATCAACGGCAACTGACGGGTACGTGCAAATTATTTGGGATGCCCCGGAATAGGAACACCGGGGCACTCCGGCTCGTTGTCACGACGTGAGCACGACACCACCTGTTCTCGCCGCAGAGCTGGCGCAGGCGTGGGCCGACATTCAGCGGTACCACCCCGAGCTGCCGGACCTTGCCGCGCCCGAGTCCCTGATCGGAGAGTCGTCGTCCGCCTGCGGCGCCGAGCTCTCCTTCGAGCGACTGCTTCACGAAGCAGTCCACGGCATTGCCGCCGCCCGGGGTGTCCGCGACACATCCCGGGCCGGCCGCTACCACAACCGCAGATTCCTGGCCATCGCCGAGGAGTTGGGCCTCGACCACCCCGAGGAGCCGCATCCCAGCAGCGGATTCTCGCTGGTCGCGCTGAACCCCGAGGCGCGGCGCCGCTACCGGCCGACCATCGAACGGCTCCAGCGCGCCCTGAAGGCCCACACCGTCGCCACGGCCGCCGACACCAAGCGCTCCTTCAGAGGCCCGGCCGCCCGGCACGGCTCCTCCGGCGGCGGCGTCCGCGTCAAGGCGGTCTGCGACTGCGGCCGCAACGTGCGCGTCGTCCCGTCCGTGCTCGCCCAGGCGCCGATCGTCTGCGGCGGCTGCGGCAAGCCGTTCCGCATTCCCGAGGTCGTGGCGGCGGCGAGCTGAGCCGGAGCCTGCCCGCTGGATCCCGCCGGGGACGGACCCGTCGCCGGGCGGGGGCGGCGCGGGCCCGCCGGCCGACGGTGAGCCGCCGGTCGGCCGCCCGGGGGTGCCCCACGGACCCCCGGCGTGCCCGGCGCCGGCATGTGGCACAATGACTAGCTGTACTCGACAGCCGCACAGGAACCCTCTCGCCTCCGGCTGACGCGTCCATCGGGCACTTTGAGTACCGCAACCCCACGTGGCATCCCGTTGTGCCCCACCACGTCAAGACCAGGAGACACCACTCCAGTGGCAGTCAAGATCAAGCTCAAGCGCCTCGGCAAGATTCGCCAGCCGCACTACCGCATCGTCATCGCCGACTCGCGCACCCGCCGCGATGGCCGCGCGATCGAGGAAATCGGTCTGTACCACCCGACGTACAACCCGTCGCGCATCGAGGTCGACTCGGAGCGCGCCCAGTACTGGCTGTCCGTCGGCGCCCAGCCGACCGAGCCGGTCCTCGCCATCCTGAAGCTCACCGGCGACTGGCAGAAGCACAAGGGCCTGCCGGCCCCCGCGCCGCTGCTGCAGCCGGAGACGAAGGAGAGCAAGCGCCGCTCCTTCGACGAGTTCGCCAAGTCCCTTGAGGGCGACGACGCCAAGGGTGAGGCCATCACCCCCAAGGCCAAGAAGGCTGACAAGAAGGCGGACGAGGCTCCGGCCGACGCCGCCGAGTCGACCGAGGCCTGAGCATGCTCGAGGAGGCTCTTGAGCACCTCGTGAAGGGCATCGTCGACAACCCCGACGACGTGCAGGTCGCCTCGCGCAACCTGCGCCGCGGGCGCGTGCTGGAGGTCCGGGTCCACCCCGACGACCTCGGCAAGGTGATCGGCCGCAACGGCCGCACCGCCCGCGCTCTGCGGACCGTCGTGGGGGCGCTCGGTGGCCGTGGCATCCGCGTCGACCTCGTCGACGTGGACCAGGTCCACTGAAAAATCTGGTCGTTTCATTTTGATGCGCCGGCTCGGGCCGGGGAGGGCTTCGGCCAGCCCCGGCCCGCAGTCGTCTGTAGAGCACATGCCGCAGGGCACCGACAGGAGAGTTGAACGACGTGCAGCTGGTAGTCGCGCGGGTCGGCCGCGCCCACGGCATCAAGGGCGAGGTCACCGTCGAGGTGCGCACCGACGAGCCGGAGCTGCGGCTCGCGCCCGGCGCCGTACTGGCCACGGACCCGGCGTCCACCGGGCCGCTCACCATCGAGACGGGCCGCGTCCACAGCGGCCGTCTGCTGCTGCGTTTCGCGGGCGTGCACGACCGCACCGCCGCCGAGGCGCTGCGCAACACGCTGCTCATCGCCGACGTCGACCCGGACGAGCGCCCTGAAGAGGACGACGAGTACTACGACCACCAGCTCATCGACCTCGACGTGGTCCTCGCCGACGGCACCGAGGTCGGCCGGATCACCGAGATCTCGCACCTGCCGTCCCAGGACCTGTTCATCGTGGAGCGCCCCGACGGCACCGAGGTCATGATCCCGTTCGTCGGCGAGATCGTCACCGAGATCGACCTGGACGAGCAGCGGGCCGTCATCACCCCGCCGCCCGGGCTCATCGACGACCGCGCGGAGATCGTCTCCACCCGGGACGCCGAGGCGGAGGCGGCCGCGGCCGCGGCCGAGGCCTCCGAGAAGGCCTCCGCCAAGGACTCCAGCGGGGACGACGCCTGATGCGGCTCGACGTCGTCACGATCTTCCCCGAGTACCTGGAACCGCTGAACGTCTCCCTCGTCGGCAAGGCACGCGCGCGTGGCCAGCTCGACGTCCAGGTGCACGACCTGCGGCAGTGGACGCACGACCGGCACAACACGGTCGACGACACCCCGTACGGCGGCGGCCCCGGCATGGTCATGAAGACCGAGCCGTGGGGCGACTGCCTCGACGACGCGCTCGCGAGCGGCTTCGAGGCGGGCGCGCACGGCCCCGTCATGGTCGTGCCCACGCCCAGCGGCCGCCCCTTCACCCAGGAACTCGCCGTCGAGCTCTCCACCAAGCCGTGGCTGATCTTCACGCCCGCGCGCTACGAGGGCATCGACCGCCGTGTCATGGACGAGTACGCGACCCGGATGCCGGTGTACGAGGTCTCCATCGGCGACTACGTCCTCGCGGGCGGGGAAGCCGCCGTCCTGGTGATCACCGAGGCCGTGGCGCGACTGCTGCCCGGCGTGCTCGGCAACGCCGAGTCCCACCGCGACGACTCCTTCGCCCCCGGCGCCATGGCCAACCTCCTGGAAGGGCCGGTCTACACCAAGCCCCCCGAGTGGCGCGGCCGGGGCATCCCGGACGTCCTGCTCAGCGGCCACCACGGCAAGATCGCCCGGTGGCGGCGGGACGAGGCGTTCCGGCGCACCGCCGAGAACCGGCCCGACCTGATCGAGCGGTGCGAGGCGTCCGCCTTCGACAAGAAGGACCGCGAGACGCTGAGCATCATGGGGTGGCAGCCCACCGCGGACGGTCGATTTTGGCGCAGGCCCCCAGCCGTGGAAGAATAGGCGGCTGCTGTACGCCCGACTGCGCCCCTGCCACAGGGGGACCGTCGCACACCGGGTGGCACAGCTCCCGAACTCTCAACGAAAACCCGCCCGGCGACCTGTGGCGTCGTGCGAAGAAAGCAGACGAAGAACATGTCTCACCTGCTCGACTCCGTCAACGCGGCCACGCTGCGCACCGACGTCCCGGCCTTCCGCCCCGGTGACACCGTCAACGTTCACGTCCGCGTGATCGAGGGCAACCGCTCCCGTATCCAGCAGTTCAAGGGCGTCGTCATCCGCCGCCAGGGCGCGGGCGTCTCCGAGACCTTCACGGTCCGCAAGGTCTCCTTCTCCGTCGGCGTCGAGCGCACCTTCCCGGTGAACTCCCCGATCTTCGAGAAGATCGAGCTCGTCACCCGCGGTGACGTGCGCCGCGCGAAGCTGTACTACCTGCGCGAGCTCCGCGGCAAGGCCGCGAAGATCAAGGAGAAGCGCGACAACTGAGCTCCGGCTCGGGGGTGAGCCACCGCTCACCACACTCGCGTACGGGTCCACAGGACGGGCGGATAGGCTCTGCCCCCGATGGACACCGAAGCACAGCACACGGAGCGCGACCTCCCCTCCACCCCTCAGCCGGGGCCGGAGCGGGGGTCGCGCTCCGCGCGTTTTCCCGCCCTCGCCCGCTACCTGGAAGGGCCCTGGCGCAAGGCCGTGGCCCTGCTCGCGCTGTGCCTGCTCTTCCTGCTCCTGTTGAGCCACTTCGTCGTCCAGCCCTTCGTCATCCCCAGCGGATCCATGGAGCCCACCCTGAAGGTGGGCGACCGGGTGCTGGTCAACAAGCTGGCCTACCGCTTCGGCGGCCATCCCGTACGCGGTGACGTCGTCGTCTTCGACGGCCGCGGCTCGTTCACGGACGAGCCGCCGGAGGGGAACCCGGTGGGCCGGGCCCTTCGTTCAGCGGTTGCGTCCCTGGGACTTCGCGAGTCCGAGGGGAACGTGTACGTGAAGCGCGTCGTCGGCGTCGGCGGCGACCGGGTCGTGTGCTGCGACAAGGGCGGGAGGCTCCAGGTGAACGGGACACCGGTGACCGAGGCGTATGTGTACCCGGGCGACACCCCGTCCCAGGTGCCGTTCGACATCGTGGTGCCCGACGGCACCCTGTTCGTCCTGGGCGACCACCGCTCCCGCTCCAGCGACTCCCGCGACCACCTGGGCTCACCGGGCGGTGGCATGGTGCCGGTCGACCACGTGGTGGGGCGCGTCGACTGGATCGGCTGGCCGGTCGGCCGCTGGGCGGAGGTCCCCGGTTCCGGCGCCTTCGCGCGCGTGGGCGCACCGGGCGGGCCGGGCGGCGCCCATGGGTAACCGGGGGCGCCCGCGATCGGGTGCCCGCTCGACATCCCGCTCGGCCCCGCCGCCGGCCGAGGAGCCGCTGCCCACGGGGACACGGAGTACGTCACGGCTCGCGCCGCCGGTTTCCGAGGCGGCGCCTGCGGCTGAGGGCTACGACATGGGGCTCGCCCCGGCTGCCGAGGGCTTCGGTCCAGGGCCTGCCCCGACGTCCGGTGGCTTCGATACAGGGTCCGTTCCGACGGCCGACCGCTTCGATCCAGCGTCCGCCCCGGCAGCCGACGGCTTCGAACCGGCCGGGCCCGCCGAGCCGTTGACGAGGCCGTCCGAGGCCGGCGGAGGCTACTTCGGCCGCCCCCCGGGTCGGCGGGCCCAGCAGGGCCGGGCCGACCGGCGCAGGCTCGCCCGCAAGGTGAAGCGGCGCCGACGCAGGTCCGCCGTGCGGGAGATACCCCTGCTCGTCGGGGTGGCGCTGCTGATCGCCCTCGTACTGAAGACGTTCCTCGTGCAGGCCTTCGTGATCCCGTCCGGCTCGATGCAGGACACGATCACCATCGGCGACCGGGTCCTGGTCGACAAGCTCACGCCCTGGTTCGGCTCGAAACCGCAGCGCGGGGACGTGGTGGTCTTCAAGGACCCCGGCGGGTGGCTGAAGGCCGAGAAGAAGACCACCGGCGGCAGCGACCCGGTGGTCGTCAAACAGGTCAAGCAGGCCCTGACGTTCATCGGACTGCTGCCCTCCGACAACGAACAGGACCTCATCAAACGGGTCATCGCCGTCGGCGGGGACACGGTCAAGTGCTGCGACGCGGGCGGCAAGGTCACCGTCAACGGCGTACCGCTGGACGAGCCCTATGTGCAGGCGGGCAACCCGCCCTCGACGATCCCGTTCGAGGTGAAAGTGCCGCCGGGCAGGCTCTTCGTGATGGGCGACCACCGCTCGAATTCGGCCGATTCCCGCTTCCACCTCAACGAGGCGTACCACGGGACGGTCTCCGAGGACGGGGTCATCGGACGGGCCGTCGTCATCGCCTGGCCGTTCGACCGCTGGCGGCGGCTGGAAGAACCCGGGACATTCGGCTCGGTGCCGGACGCGCCCGGCAGGTCGGACACCGCGCTCGGTGCTTCGCATAGGGTGTCCTCCCGGGATCCGGCTGCGGATCCCGACAAAGCGCATGAATTCATGTCAATCGATTCGATGTCGAACGAACCGATATCGAACGAAGCGATCCGGCCCCCGAGCCCTGCGGAACTCCCGCTCGTTATGGGAGTGGTGGGCCTGCGTCTGTCATGGCGCGGGCGGTGGCACGGAGTGAGGAGTGGATGTGGGGGATTTGGCGGTCGGCGCACGATCCGGACACGACGAGCCCGAGGAGCGGCCGGACCGGCCCGCCGATTCTCCCGCGCAGGCTCAGGCCGACAGCGGCGGTGGAGGCATCGAGGGCGGCAGCCCGGGCGGTGACGGGGAGCCGGCCGGCGGCGAGGGGCGCAGCCCCAAGAAGCCGCGTTCCTTCTGGAAGGAACTGCCGCTGCTCATCGGCATCGCGCTGATCCTCGCCCTGCTGATCAAGACGTTCTTCGTGCAGGCGTTCTCGATCCCCTCCGACTCGATGCAGGACACCCTGCAGCGCGGCGACCGGGTGCTCGTGGACAAGCTGACGCCGTGGTTCGGCGCCACGCCCAAGCGCGGCGAGGTCGTCGTCTTCCACGACCCGGGCGGCTGGCTGGAGGACCAGAAACCGGCCGAGCCCAATGTGGTGCAGAAGTTCCTCAGCTTCATCGGGCTGATGCCGTCCGCCGAGGAGAAGGACCTGATCAAGCGGGTCATCGCGACCGGCGGCGACACGGTGGAGTGCAAGAAGGGCGGCCCCGTCAAGGTCAACGGCCATGCCCTGAACGAGCCGTACATCTTCCCCGGCGACAGCGCCTGCGACGACATGCCGTTCGGCCCGATCAAGGTCCCCAAGGGCCGGATCTGGGTGATGGGCGACCACCGGCAGAACTCGCTGGACTCCCGCTACCACCAGGAGCTGCCCGGCGGCGGCACCGTCTCCGACGACGAGGTCGTGGGCCGCGCGTTCACCATCGCCTGGCCGCTCAACCGCATCGACTGGCTGGGCATCCCGGGCACCTTCGACCAGAAGGGCCTGAGCGGCATGGCGTCGAGCGCGCCGGTCGCGGCCGGACTGGCCGGTGCCGTGCCGATGGTGCTGTGGCGCCGCCGCAGGCTCACCCGCGCGAGTGACGCGATCGGCCGCGGCGACCTCGGCCGAGAGGGCTGACCCGGCGGGATACCGACAGGTAGGGTGCCGTCCCAGATCGTCGATCTCCGGACCCGCGCGCGGCGCGGGCGGCCGGGGGAGGAGCACTGGGATGAGCGGAACAGGACGTACGGGCGACGGCCGCGGCCGCGGTCTCGGCAATCTGCTGTCGGGACTGGCCGTGGCCGTCGGCTGTGTGCTCTTCCTGGGCGGCTTCGCCTGGGGAGCCGTGGAGTACAAGCCGTACACGGTGCCCACCCAGTCCATGAACCCGACGGTCAAGGCGGGCGACCGCGTGCTCGCGCAGCGCATCGACGGCGGCGATGTGAAGCGCGGCGATGTGGTGATCTTCAAGGACAAGGTCTGGGGCAACGTCCCCATGGTCAAGCGGGTCGTCGGCATAGGCGGCGACACCGTCAAGTGCTGCGATGCGGGCGGCAAGCTGACCGTCAACGGCCAGCCGATCGACGAACCGTATCTGCACGGCACGGCCCCCTCCACCACCAAGTTCAGCGCCACCGTTCCCAAGGACCAGCTCTTCCTCCTCGGCGACGAACGCGATGTCTCGCTGGACTCCCGGGTGCACCTGGAGGACGCGGCGAACGGGTCCGTGCCGCGCTCCGCCGTCAGCGCGCGCGTGGACGCCGTCGCCTGGCCGCTGGACGGCATGCTGAAGCGTCCGACGGGCTTCAAGGCCCTGCCGGGCGGCATCTCCCAGCCGGGCCCGCTGATGCTCGTGGTGGGCGCGATTGTCGCCGGGGTGGTCCTGATCGTCCTGGGAGCGGCGTACGGGCCGGTGGCGCGCCGGTTCGGCGGGCGCGGCGCCGGGAGCCGGCGGGAGGTGCCCGCCGGTGGGGAGTGAGGACCGCGCGGCCCCGGCCTCGGCTTCGGCCTCGGCTTCGTCCGGGGAGCCGCCCGGGGAGCTCCGCAAGGTCGCCCGGGTCGTCCTGCTCGACCCGCAGGACCGTATTCTGCTGATGCACGGTTACGAACCGGACAATCCGGCCGACACCTGGTGGTTCACCCCGGGCGGCGGTCTGGAGGGCGACGAGACCCGTGCCGAGGCGGCCCTGCGCGAACTGGCCGAGGAGACCGGGATCACGGATGTGGAGCTCGGGCCGGTGCTGTGGCGCCGGATGTGCTCGTTCCCGTTCGACGGCCGCCGCTGGAACCAGGACGAGTGGTACTACCTGGCCCGTACGACGCAGACCGAGGCCGCGCCGACCGGCCTCACCGAGCTGGAACGACGCAGCACCAAGGGGCTGAGGTGGTGGACCTCCGCCGAACTGTCGGCGGCCCATGAGACGGTGTACCCGACCAGGCTCGCCGAGCTGCTGCGCACGCTGCTCGACGAGGGTCCTCCGCGTACGCCGGTGGTCCTGGCTCCGGAAATCGTCTAGGGGTCCGGGGCGCTGACGCACAATGGGGGGACCGCACGGCTGAAGGGGAACATGCCATGAGCGCCGAGGACCTCGAAAAGTACGAGACCGAGATGGAGCTGAAGCTCTACCGGGAGTACCGCGACGTCGTCGGTCTGTTCAAATACGTGATCGAGACCGAGCGGCGTTTCTACCTCACCAACGACTACGAGATGCAGGTGCACTCGGTCCAGGGTGAGGTGTTCTTCGAGGTGTCGATGGCGGATGCCTGGGTCTGGGACATGTACAGGCCGGCCAGGTTCGTCAAGCAGGTGCGGGTCCTTACGTTCAAGGACGTGAACATCGAGGAGCTCAACAAGAGCGACCTCGAACTTCCGGGCGGCTGATCCCACTCGTTCGGGTGGCGGGGTTATCCACAACGGCCGGGTTGTCCACCAAGATCCACTCGATGGCGGCGGGTGCGTGACAGTCGGTACCGGAGGTGGTGCCGAAATGAACGCACAAGGAGCACTCGGACAGTACGGCGAAGACCTGGCCGTCAGGCTGCTGACCGACGCCGGAATGACCGTGGTCGCCCGCAACTGGCGGTGCGGCAGGGCCGGAGAGATCGACATCGTCGCCCGCGACGGTGACGCGCTGGTGGTCTGCGAAGTCAAGACCCGCAGAGCCGGCGCGTTCGAACACCCCATGGCGGCCGTCACCCCCGCCAAGGCCGAGCGGCTCAGACACCTGGCCGAGCGATGGCTCGCCGACCACGGCGGACCGCCACCCGGCGGCGTCCGCATCGACCTGGTCGGCGTCGTGCTGCCCGACCGCGGCGCACCCCGAGCCGAGCACGCGCGGGGGGTGGCCTGAATGGGATTCGCCCGCACCTGCTCCGTCGCGCTCGTCGGAGTCGAAGGCGTCGTCGTCGAAGTCCAGGCCGACCTCGAACCGGGCGTCGCCGCCTTCACCCTCGTCGGCCTGCCCGACAAAAGCCTCAGCGAAAGCCGCGACCGCGTCAGAGCCGCAGTCGTCAACTCCGGTGCCGACTGGCCCCAGAAGAAACTCACCGTCGGCCTCAGCCCCGCCTCCGTCCCCAAGGGCGGCAGCGGCTTCGACCTCGCCGTGGCCTGCGCGGTCCTCGGCGCGGCCGAGCGCATCGACCCCCGCGAGCTCGCCGACCTGGTGATGATCGGCGAGCTCGGACTCGACGGCCGGGTGCGCCCCGTGCGCGGCATCCTGCCCGCCGTCCTCGCCGCCGCAGAAGCCGGATACCAACAGGTCGTCGTGCCCGAACAGACAGCGGCCGAAGCGTCCTTGGTGCCCGGCATCTCCGTCCTCGGCGTACGGAGCCTGCGCCAGCTCATCGCCGTCCTCACCGACGAACCCGTGCCCGAGGAGGAACCCGCCGAGGAGGGCAGACCCGACGCGATGCTCGCGGGCCTGGTCGTCCCAGGCGCGGGCGTCGGCACCGGCCTGTCCGCCGAAGCCGACACCAGCCCGCCCGACCTCTCCGACGTCGCCGGACAGCACGGCGCCCGCACCGCCCTGGAAGTCGCCGCGGCCGGCGGCCACCACCTGATGCTGTACGGACCGCCCGGCGCGGGCAAAACGATGCTCGCCGAACGGCTGCCCGGCATCCTGCCGCCGCTCACCCGCCAGGAATCCCTCGAAGTCACCGCGATCCACTCGGTCGCCGGCATCCTCCCGCCGGGCAAACCCCTGGTGCGCAAAGCGCCCTACTGCGCGCCCCACCACTCGGCGACCATGCAGTCCCTGGTCGGCGGAGGCAACGGCCTGCCACGGCCCGGAGCGGTCTCCCTCGCCCACCGGGGCGTGCTGTTCCTCGACGAGGCACCGGAGTTCACGGGCAAGGCCCTGGACGCCCTGCGCCAGCCCCTGGAAGCCGGTCACGTCATCGTCGCCCGCAGCGCGGGGGTGGTGCGCCTGCCCGCCCGCTTCCTGATGATCCTCGCCGCCAACCCCTGCCCCTGCGGACGCCACACCCTGCACGGAGCGGGCTGCGAATGCGCTCCCTCCATGATCCGCCGCTACCAGTCCCGGCTGTCCGGACCGCTCCTGGACCGCGTCGACCTGCGCGTCGAGGCCGAGCCGGTCCGGCGCGAGGACCTGCTCGCCCAGGGCGGGCGCGGCGAATCCACGGCGGTGGTCGCCGAACGCGTCCAGGCCGCCCGCGAACGGGCCACAGCCCGGCTCGCGGGCACCCCCTGGACCACCAACAGCGAAGTCCCCGGACACGAACTGCGCACCCGCTGGGTGACCGCCCCCGGGGCGCTGGCCGCGGCGGAACGCGACCTGGAACGCGGCCTGCTCACCGCCCGGGGCCTGGACCGCGTCCTGCGCGTCGCCTGGACCATCGCGGACCTCTGCGGCAAGGACCGCCCGGACGAAGGCCACATCGGGCTCGCCCTGGAACTGAGAACGGGCATCTCGCGGGGTGCGCCGATGCCGGTGGGAGGCGCGGGGTGAACCGGGAGGCGGCCTTGTCGGAGTGGCGGGGGAGGGGGGATGCGGTGGACGCGGGGGTGGTTGGTGGTGGCGGTGCCGGTGGAAGCGGGGGTGGCGGTGGTCGTGCTGGCGGTGCCCATGCCGGGGGCAGCGCCGGTGGAGTTGGCGGTGCCCGTGCCGGTGGCGGCAGAGGCGCCCGTGCCGGTGGCGGCAGAGGCGCCCGTGTCGGTGTAAGCGGAGGCGCCGGTGGAGGTGGCGGTGGTGGAGGTGGCGGTGGTGGCGGTGGAGGCGCTGCGGCCGAGCCGGTTGGCGCTGACGCCGTGACCGTCGGCGCGGTCGACGGTGAGCGGCTCGCGCGGGCCGCGCTGACCAGGGTCATCGAGCCGGGTGACGAACGAGGTGGCCGCTGGCTGCGTACCTACGGCGCCGCAGAGCTGATGCGGCGCCTCACCTCCGCCGAGGATCCCGACGACCCCTTGACCGGAGCCGGCACCGCGCGGCTCGCCACCTACCGCAGACGCGCGGCCGCCGCCGACCCCGAGCGGGACCTCGCCGCCCTGGCCGACGCCGGCGGGCGGTTCGTCTGCCCCGAAGACAGCGAATGGCCCGGGCAACTCGACGACCTCGGGGACGCCCGGCCCGTTGGGCTCTGGCTGCGGGGCCCGGCCGACCTGCGGATATGGGCACTGCGATCGGTCGCGGTGGTCGGCGCCCGCGCCTGTACGCCCTACGGCGCCCACATGGGAGCCGCCCTCGGCGCCGGGCTCGCCGAAAAGGGCTGGGTGGTGGTGTCCGGTGCGGCCGCGGGCGTCGACGGCGCGGCCCATCGCGGCGCCCTCGCCGCAGGCGGCGCCACCGTCGCCGTACTCGCCAGCGGAGTCGACGTCGTCTACCCGCGCGGCCACACGGAGTTGATCGGCCGCATCGCCGAACAAGGCGTCCTCGTAGCGGAGTTGCCGCCGGGCGACCACCCCACGCCGAGCCGGTTCATCCTGCGCAACCGCGTGATCGCCGCGCTCACCCGGGGCACGGTCGTCGTCGAGGCCGCGTACCGCAGTGGATCCCTCGCCACCGCCCGCACCGCGCAGCGGCTCGGCCGCCACACCATAGGGGTGCCCGGACCCGCCACCAGTGGACTCTCGGCCGGAGTGCACGAACTGCTGCGCGGCGAGGCCGTCCTGGTCACCGACGCCGCCGAAATCGTCGAGCTCGTCGGAGAGATGGGTGAGCTCGCCCCGGCGCGCCACGGTCCCGTCCTGCCCAGGGACCTCCTCGGCCCCGCCACCGCACGCGTGCTCGACGCCCTGCCGGGCCACGGCGAAGCCCCCGTACGAGACATCGCCCGCGAAGCCGCCACCACCGAGGACGAAGCGCTCAACCGGCTCTACGAACTCCACTCGCTGGGGTTCGTCGAACGCGAAGGCGACCGCTGGCGGTTGACGTCAAGCTCGCTCCGCCTGCCGGGCGCGCGGCGAGGCGGTGCTTGACCTGGAGCATTCGGGTGAAAAGGTAAGGCCGATGACCACCGAGGGCCGCACCGCAGCGCTTTCGGGGCCGACGCACCCGGCGACGGCCCCGATCCGCGCCTGCCACCCGCCGCCCCCACCGCGCAAGGTCTACCCACCCGGCGTTCGCGCACCGCGACACCCCGGTCACGCTACGCTCACGAGGGCCCCGCATCAGAAACAGCTTCCCGCACACGTCACAGCAGAACGGCTCAAGGCAACGAATGCCCCAGCACACCTCCGGGTCCGATCGCACGGCAGCTCCCCCGGCTGCCCGCGCCGGTGGCACCGTGCGACCACCGGCGCCCTCGTCCGTCGACGAACTGTGGCGCTCGTACAAGAACAGCGGCGACGAGCGCCTGCGCGAGCAGCTGATCCTGCACTACTCACCGCTGGTGAAGTACGTCGCGGGCCGGGTGAGCGTGGGGCTGCCCCCCAACGTCGAGCAGGCCGACTTCGTCTCCTCCGGGGTCTTCGGACTCATCGACGCCATCGAGAAGTTCGACATCGAGCGGGCCATCAAGTTCGAGACGTACGCCATCACCCGCATCCGCGGCGCGATGATCGACGAACTGCGCGCACTCGACTGGATCCCGCGCTCCGTACGGCAGAAGGCCCGCGCCGTCGAGCGCGCCTACGCCACCCTGGAAGCGCAGCTGCGCCGCACCCCCTCGGAGAGCGAAGTCGCCACCGAGATGGGTATCGCCGTCGAGGAACTGCACGCCGTATTCAGCCAGTTGTCCCTCGCCAACGTGGTCGCGCTGGAAGAACTGCTGCACGTCGGTGGTGAGGGCGGCGACCGGCTCAGCCTCATGGACACGCTGGAGGACACCGCTGCCGACGACCCCGTCGAGGTCGCCGAGGACCGCGAGCTGCGGCGCCTGCTCGCCCGTGCCATCAACACACTTCCCGAACGCGAGAAGACGGTCGTCACCCTCTACTACTACGAAGGGCTCACCCTCGCCGAGATCGGCAACGTCCTCGGAGTCACCGAGAGCCGGGTGAGCCAGATCCACACCAAATCCGTACTCCAGCTGCGGGCCAAACTGGCCGACGTCGGCCGCTGACCACCGCCCCCGGAATCCTGCCCGCCCCCATCCGCTCCCAGCGGCCCAGCCGTACAGTGGACCGGTGCCAAGGATTCGAGCGGCCTCAGTGGCCGAGCACCGCACCATGCAGCGCGCCGCACTGCTGGACGCCGCCCGCGCCCTGCTGTCCGAGGGCGGCACCGAAGCCCTGACCTTCCCGGCCCTGGCCGAGCGCACCGGGCTCGCCCGGTCCTCCGTGTACGAGTACTTCCGCTCCCGGGCCGCCGTGGTCGAAGAGCTCTGCTCCGTCGACTTCCCGCTCTGGGTCGCCGACGTCGAAGCCGCGATGCGACAGGCCGTGGGACCCGAGGACAAGGTCGCCGCGTACGTACGCCGCCAGCTCGAACTCGTCGGCGACCAGCGCCACCGCGCCGTCGTCGCCATCTCCGCCAGCGAGCTCGACGCCGGCGCCCGCGAGAAGATCCGCGCCGCCCACGGCGGCCTCATCGCCATGATCGTCGAAGCCCTCGCCGAACTCGGCCACGCCCAGCCCCGCCTCGCGGCCCTGCTGCTCCAGGGCGTGGTCGACGCCGCGGTGCGCCGCATCGAACTGGGCGCGGCGGAAGACCCGGCGGCCATCACGGACGCGGCGGTGGGGATGGCACTGCGGGGCGTGGTCGGCTAAACCGGCCTCCGGGGGGCCTCCCCCCCCCGCCCCCCCCCGCCCCCCCTCCCCACCCCCCTCACCCCCGAATCACCCCACCCCCACCCCCACCCCGAACACCGGCAACAGCCGCACATGCCCCCGCCGGATGAGGAGCAGCGGGTTCAGATACGCCTCCCCCCGCCTCAGCCCCCAGTGCAGGCATCCCTCGGCGCAGTGCCACGGGCCCGCGTCCAGGACCGCGACCGGCTGGCCGGTGTTCACTCGTTCGCCCGGCTGGACCAGCGCCCGCACCGGCTCGTACGTGGTGCGCAGCGGTGGGCTTCCGGACCCGTCCAGCGTGATCGTCAGTACTCCTTGCCCCGCGACGGGGCCTGCGAAGGTCACCCGGCCGGGGGCCACCGCACGGATCTCCGTGCCCGGCGCTGCCGCCAGGTCGACGCCCCGGTGGCCGGGGCCGTACGGCGTCGCGGGTGGCTCCCAGCCCCGTATCACCACGGGTGGACCGGGCACGGGCCACGATCCGCCCCTGACAAGACCAGCCGACATCACCCCGGCCGCCACCGGCGCCGAGCGGCCAGGCTCAGCCACCAGCGCCGAGCCGACAGGCCCGACCACCGGCGCCAAGCGGCCAGGCCCGGCCACCGGCCCGACCGGAGTCCTCGGCGCCCCGGGGCCTACCGACGCCACAGATGTGGCGATCAACGCGAGTAGTGATGCGCAGTACGTGCGGTACATGGGAAAAGGATCGCGGCTCGTGCCGAATCAGGATGATCATGGGTCGGATCTGTGGATAACCAGGCGGTTGTGGACAGCGCCGTCACCCGGCACTGCCACGGTCCCGTACACTTCTTGTGGCGATCCGGGTCACCGGGTCGACTTCGCACGCCCCGCCAGTGGTCCACCTCTGAGTCATCAGTGGTCCGGATCGCAGGCCGCGCCTCTCGGTCCTTCGCCTCTCAACGGTGCAGGGCACGGCGCATCGGGGCGTCAGGCGCGGCAGCCGACCGGCGGCCGCGGTAACCGAGTACCTCAAGGAGTACGGCCATGGCCGTCGTCACGATGCGGGAGCTGCTGGAGAGCGGCGTCCACTTCGGTCACCAGACCCGTCGCTGGAACCCGAAGATGAAGCGCTTCATCTTCACCGAGCGCAACGGCATCTACATCATCGACCTGCTCCAGTCGCTGTCGTACATCGACCGCGCCTACGAGTTCGTCAAGGAGACCGTCGCGCACGGCGGCTCCATCATGTTCGTCGGCACGAAGAAGCAGGCCCAGGAGGCCATCGCGGAGCAGGCGACTCGCGTGGGCATGCCCTACGTGAACCAGCGCTGGCTCGGCGGCATGCTGACCAACTTCTCCACCGTCTACAAGCGTCTGCAGCGCCTCAAGGAGCTTGAGCAGATCGACTTCGAGGACGTCGCGGCCTCGGGTCTCACCAAGAAGGAGCTCCTGGTCCTCTCGCGTGAGAAGGCCAAGCTGGAGAAGACCCTCGGTGGTATCCGCGAGATGTCGAAGGTTCCCAGCGCCGTCTGGATCGTCGACACCAAGAAGGAGCACATCGCCGTCGGTGAGGCGCGCAAGCTCCACATCCCGGTCGTCGCGATCCTCGACACCAACTGTGACCCCGACGAGGTCGACTACAAGATCCCGGGCAACGACGACGCGATCCGCTCCGTCACCCTGCTCACCCGCGTGATCGCCGACGCCGTCGCCGAGGGCCTCATCGCCCGTTCCGGCGTCGCCACCGGTGACTCGAAGCCGGGCGAGAAGGCCGCCGGCGAGCCGCTCGCCGAGTGGGAGCGCGACCTGCTTGAGGGCGACAAGAAGGCCGACGACGCCGAGGCCCCCGCGGCCGAGGCCGTCGAGGCCGAGAAGCCGGCCGAGGCCGCTGCGGAGGCTCCGGCCGCCGAGGCGCCGGCCGCGGACGCCGAGCAGGCCTGACCTTCGGGTCCACGCTTCGGCGGTGACGGCGGGGGCACACGCTGTGCCCCCGCCGTCACCCCGTAGCCCCGTAGATCTTTCAGACTTCGAGTCAGACTTCGAGAGAGAAACACAGACTCATGGCGAACTACACCGCCGCTGACGTCAAGAAGCTCCGCGAGCTCACCGGCGCCGGCATGATGGACTGCAAGAAGGCGCTGGACGAGGCCGAGGGCAACGTCGACAAGGCCGTCGAGGCGCTGCGCATCAAGGGCCAGAAGGGCGTCGCCAAGCGCGAGGGCCGTTCCGCCGAGAACGGTGCCGTGGTCTCGCTGCTCGCCGAGGACAACACCTCCGGTGTCCTCCTCGAGCTGAAGTGCGAGACGGACTTCGTCGCCAAGGGCGACAAGTTCCAGGCCACCGCCGCCGCCCTCGCCGCGCACGTCGCCGCGACCTCCCCGGCCGACCTGGAGGCGCTGCTCGCCTCCGAGATCGAGGCCGGCAAGACCGTCCAGGCGTACGTCGACGAGGCCAACGCCAACCTCGGCGAGAAGATCGTCCTGGACCGCTTCGCGCAGTACGCCGACGGTTTCGTCTTCGCGTACATGCACCGCACCATGCCCGACCTGCCGCCGCAGATCGGTGTCCTGGTCGAGCTGGACAAGGCCGACGCGGACGTCGCCAAGGGCATCGCCCAGCACATCGCCGCCTTCGCGCCGAAGTGGCTGTCCCGTGAGGACGTCCCGGCCGAGGTCGTCGAGACCGAGCGTCGTGTCGCCGAGGAGACCACGCGCGCCGAGGGCAAGCCCGAGGCCGCCCTCCCGAAGATCGTCGAGGGTCGCGTCAACGGCTTCTTCAAGGACGCCACCCTCCTGGGCCAGCCGTACGCGCTGGACAACAAGAAGTCGGTCCAGAAGGTTCTGGACGAGGCCGGTGTCACCCTGAAGCGCTTCACGCGCATCAAGGTCGGCATCTGAGTCCGTCCAGCGATCGACGGAAGACCCGGCTGGGACCAGCTAGGGTCTGAGGCAGTCGTCGGCCGCGCTCGCGACGGACGACCGCAGATCTGACGAGGAGGCCATTGCCGCTCAGGGACACAGCACCCACCGGCAATGGCCTTCTTCGTATGTGTACGAGGAGATCCCCATGAATCAGGGCGCGGACGCCGCCACCCAGGCTGACCACAAGCGCGACGACGGCAAGGTCACCGGACGCTTCATGCTGAAGCTCTCCGGTGAGGCGTTCGCCGGCGGAGGGGGTCTCGGTGTGGACCCCGACGTCGTGCACGCGATCGCCCGCGAGATCGCCGCGGTCGTACGGGACGGCGCGCAGATCGCCGTCGTCATCGGCGGCGGAAACTTCTTCCGCGGCGCAGAGCTGCAGCAGCGCGGCATGGACCGGGCCCGCTCCGACTACATGGGCATGCTCGGCACCGTCATGAACTGCCTCGCCCTCCAGGACTTCCTGGAGAAGGAGGGCATCGACTCCCGGGTCCAGACCGCCATCACGATGGGCCAGGTCGCGGAGCCGTACATCCCGCTGCGCGCCGTGCGCCACCTGGAGAAGGGGCGCGTCGTCATCTTCGGCGCGGGCATGGGCATGCCGTACTTCTCCACCGACACCACCGCCGCACAGCGCGCCCTGGAGATCGACGCCGAGGCCATGCTGATGGGCAAGAACGGCGTGGACGGGGTCTACGACTCCGACCCGCGGGTCAACCCGGACGCCGTGAAGTTCGACGCGCTGGAGTACGGCGAGGTCATCACCCGCGACCTGAAGGTGGCGGACATGACCGCCATCACGCTGTGCCGCGACAACAACCTCCCCATCCTCGTCTTCGAACTGCTCGCCGAGGGCAATATCGCGCGTGCGGTCAAGGGTGAGAAGATCGGCACTCTCGTGAGCGACCAGGGCACCCGGGCCTGACCGGGGGATGGACAATCCCCTGACGGTCGGACACCGTGCAGGGAAAGACGCGGGTTTACGCAGGGCCATGAGCTCGCTGAGAACTCCCGGCCCACTCAAGACATGCAGGAGCAAGTGGTGATCGAAGAAATCCTCCTCGAGGCCGAGGAGAAGATGGAGAAGGCCGTCGTGGTCGCCAAGGAGGACTTCGCCGCGATCCGCACCGGGCGTGCGCACCCGGCGATGTTCAACAAGATCGTGGCGGACTACTACGGCGCGCTGACGCCGATCAACCAGCTGGCCTCGTTCTCGGTGCCGGAGCCGCGCATGGCGGTGGTGACCCCGTTCGACAAGAGCGCGCTGCGCAACATCGAGCAGGCGATCCGCGACTCGGACCTCGGCGTCAACCCGAGCAACGACGGCAGCATCATCCGGGTGAACTTCCCGGAGCTGACCGAGGAGCGCCGCCGCGACTACATCAAGGTCGCGCGCACCAAGGCCGAGGACTCCAAGGTCTCGATCCGCTCCGTGCGCCGCAAGGCCAAGGACGCCCTCGACAAGCTCGTCAAGGACAAGGAGTCCGGCGAGGACGAGGTCCGCCGTGCGGAGAAGGAGCTCGACGACACCACCGCGAAGTACGTCGCGCAGGTGGACGAGCTCCTCAAGCACAAGGAAGCCGAGCTGCTAGAGGTCTGATGAACGACTCTTCCTGGGGGGCTCCGCCGACCCCTGAGCACTGGGGGCCGTCCGACCAGGGGCCTTCCCGGGAGGTGGCTTCGGCGGGTCCTGCCTACGATGCGTATGACGCCCCGTCCCGGACGCAGCCCATGCCCATCGTGCCCGACGCGGGGCCGGCCGCCGAAGGCCGCGAAGCACGTGACCGGGGGACCGCTCGGCTGAGCGGGCCCCTGTTCCGCGAAGAGACGCCGCAGGAGCCCATGCCCAGCTCGGTACCACCTTCGACTCCGCAGCAGCCGCAGCGGCCCGCGCAGCCGGAGAAGAAGCGGGCCGGACGTGATCTGCGGGCCGCGATAGGGGTCGGCGTCGGGCTCGGCGCGGTCATCCTGGCCTCGCTGTTCGTGGTCAAGGCAGTCTTCGTCGGTGTGATCGCGCTGGCGGTCGTCGTCGGGCTGTGGGAGCTCACCTCCCGGCTCGACGAGCGCAAGGGCATCAAGGCCCCGCTGGTGCCGCTCGCGGTCGGCGGTGCGGCGATGGTCGTCGCCGGTTACGCGCGCGGTGCCGAGGGCGCCTGGGTCGCGATGGCGCTGACCGCGCTCGCGGTGCTGGTGTGGCGGATGACGGAGAAGCCCGAGGGCTATCTCAAGGACGTCACGGCGGGCGTCTTCGCGGCGTTCTACGTGCCGTTCCTGGCCACGTTCGTCGCGATGATGCTGACCGCCGACGACGGGCCGTGGCGGGTGTTCGTCTTCCTGCTGCTGACCGTGGTCAGCGACACGGGCGCGTACGCGATCGGCTGGCGGTTCGGCAAGACCAAGCTGGCGCCGCGCATCAGCCCCGGCAAGACCCGCGAGGGCCTGGTCGGCGCGGTGACGTTCGCGATGGCGGCGGGCGCGCTGTGCATGCAGTTCCTCATCGACGACGGCCAGTGGTGGCAGGGCCTGCTCCTGGGTCTCGCGGTCGCGGCCAGCGCCACGCTCGGCGACCTCGGGGAGTCGATGATCAAGCGGGATCTCGGCATCAAGGACATGGGCACGCTGCTGCCCGGCCACGGCGGCATCATGGACCGCCTGGACTCCCTGCTGCCGACGGCACCGGTGGTGTGGCTGCTGCTGGTCGTCTTCGTCGGCGGCGGCTGAGCCGCCCCGGTACTCTGGAGGGGCGCGCCGTATGACGGCGCGCCCCTTTTCCGCCCCGCACACCGCGGGGGTGATCCTGTGAGGTCTCCCGGCTCCGGCAGCGTCCTGCCGCCCGCTGTGCATCAGCGGAGGTCGCCGACCTCGTCGTACTGAGGAGTACCGCTCATGGCCCCCCGCCCCGCTCCGGGAGAACTGACTTTCGTGGCCCCCCGCGGAGCGAAGCGGCCGCCGCGGCACCTCGCCGACCTCTCGCCCGCCGAGCGCAAGGAAGCCGTCGCCGCGATCGGCGAGAAGCCGTTCCGTGCCAAGCAGCTCTCGCAGCACTACTTCGCGCGGTACGCGCACGACCCGGCCCAGTGGACCGACATCCCGGCGGGCGCGCGCGCCAAGCTCCAGGAGGAGCTGCTGCCGGACCTGATGTCGGTGGTGCGGCACATCTCGTGCGACGACGACACCACCCGTAAGACGCTGTGGCGGCTGCACGACGGGACGCTGGTGGAGTCGGTGCTCATGCGCTACCCGGACCGGGTCACCATGTGCATCTCCTCGCAGGCGGGCTGCGGCATGAACTGCCCGTTCTGCGCGACCGGCCAGGCGGGCCTGGACCGCAACCTGTCGACCGCCGAGATCGTGCACCAGATCGTCGACGGCATGCGCGCCCTGCGCGACGGCGAGGTCCCCGGCGGACCGGCGCGCCTGTCGAACATCGTCTTCATGGGCATGGGCGAGCCGCTCGCCAACTACAAGCGGGTCGTCGGCGCCATCCGCCGCCTCACCGACCCGGAGCCCGACGGCCTGGGCCTGTCCCAGCGCGGCATCACCGTCTCCACCGTCGGCCTGGTCCCCGCGATGCTGCGCTTCGCCGACGAGGGCTTCAAGTGCCGCCTCGCCGTGTCGCTGCACGCCCCGGACGACGAGCTGCGCGACACGCTGGTGCCGGTCAACACCCGCTGGAAGGTCCGCGAGGTCCTGGACGCGGCCTGGGAGTACGCGGAGAAGTCGGGCCGCCGCATCTCCATCGAGTACGCGCTGATCCGCGACATCAACGACCAGGCCTGGCGGGGTGACCTGCTCGGCCGCCTCCTCAAGGGCAAGCGGGTGCACGTCAACCTGATCCCGCTGAACCCGACGCCCGGCTCCAAGTGGACCGCCTCGCGGCCCGAGGACGAGAAGGCGTTCGTCGAGGCGATCGCCGCCCACGGCGTGCCGGTGACCGTCCGCGACACCCGTGGCCAGGAGATCGACGGAGCGTGCGGCCAGCTCGCCGCGTCCGAGAGGTAGTCTGGGCTCGAAAATCTGCATATTCCGACAGGGGAGCGCCACAGCGCTGAGAGTGCGACACCGTCAGGTCGCAGACCCTCTGAACCTTGCCCAGGTCATTCTGGGTAGGAAGTTCGGTCATCACTCAAGCTGTTGCGCCCTGCCCACCGGCCGCCCGTCCGGGCCCGGTGGGCAGGGCCGCGTCTCTTCCTGGTCATGTCCAGGAGGAAGAAATGAGCAGTACCAAGAAGCTGGCGGCCGCCTCGCTCGCCGCCGCCCTCGGCGTCAGCACGCTCGCCGCGTGCGGCGGCAAGTCCGACAGCGGCTCGAAGTCCGACGGCGGGACCAGGTCCAAGACGGTGACGCTGGTCAGCCACGACTCGTTCGCCGCCTCCGACGCCGTGCTCAAGGAGTTCACGGCGCAGACCGGCTACACGGTCAAGGTCCTCAAGAGCGGCGACGCGGGCGCCGCCCTCAACCAGGAGATCCTCACCAAGGGCTCGCCGCGCGGCGACGTCTTCTTCGGCGTGGACAACACCCTGCTCTCGCGCGCCCTCGACCACGGGATCTTCACGCCGTACCAGGCCAAGGGCCTGGACCGGGTGGCCGCCGACGCCCAGCTCGACAAGGACAAGCACCGGGTCACGCCCATCGACACCGGTGAGATCTGCGTCAACTACGACAAGAAGTACTTCGCGGACAAGAAGCTGACCCCGCCGAGCTCCTTCGACGACCTGATCAAGCCCGAGTACAAGAACCTGCTGGTCACGGAGAACGTCGCCACCTCCTCGCCCGGCCTCGGCTTCCTCCTCGGCAGCGTCGCCAAGTACGGGGACGACGGCTGGCAGGACTACTGGAAGAAGCTGAAGGCCAACGGCGTCAAGGTCGACGACGGCTGGGAGCAGGCCTACAACCAGGACTTCTCCGGCTCGGCCGGCGGAAAGAAGGCCAAGGCGGAGCGGCCGCTGGTCGTCAGCTACGCCTCCAGCCCGCCCGCCGAGGTCGTGTTCGCCAAGCCGCAGCGCACCGAGGCCCCCACCGCCGTCGCCACCGGCACCTGCTTCCGCCAGACCGAGTTCGCGGGCCTGCTCAAGGGCGCCAAGAACGAGGCCGGCGGCAAGGCGCTCCTCGACTTCCTGATCACCAAGAAGTTCCAGGAGGACATGCCGCTGAACATGTTCGTGAACCCGGTGGTCAAGGACGCGGCGCTGCCCGA
Source organism: Streptomyces sp. NPDC048696 (assembly GCF_043198895.1). Lineage (NCBI taxonomy): Bacteria > Bacillati > Actinomycetota > Actinomycetes > Kitasatosporales > Streptomycetaceae > Streptomyces > Streptomyces sp. NPDC048696. The sequence continues at coordinate 372,222 of NZ_JBICVJ010000007.1, forward strand.
GGCCTTCACCAAGTTCGGCGCCGCCTCCACCGAGAAGCACGACGTGGCCCCCGACAAGATCTCCAAGAACCGTGAGCAGTGGGTCAAGACGTGGTCCTCGCTCGTGCTGAAGTAGTACGCGCCCCACGCGCGAAGAGGGCGCGGGCGAACGCGGTGCGGCTGGGTCTGATGGCCCTGCCGCTCGCGTTCTTCGCGCTCTTCTTCGCCTGGCCCGTCGCCGCCATCGTGGGGCGCGGGCTGCGGGTGGACGGCGTCTGGCAGTTCGGCCGGATCGGCGAGGTGGTCACCGAGCCGGACATCGGGCACGTCCTGTGGTTCACCACCTGGCAGGCGCTCGCCTCCACCGCCCTCACCCTGCTGATCGCGCTGCCCGCCGCCTATGTCTTCGCGCGCCTCGACTTCCCCGGGCGCCAGCTGCTGCGGGCGGTGGTGACCGTCCCCTTCGTGCTGCCGACCGTGGTCGTCGGCACCGCGTTCCTGGCGCTGCTCGGCCGGGGCGGACTGCTCGACGAGCTGTGGGGCGTGCGCCTGGACACGACGGTGTGGGCGATCCTGCTGGCGCACGTCTTCTTCAACTACGCCGTCGTCGTGCGCACGGTCGGCGGCCTGTGGGCGCAGCTCGACCCGCGTCAGGAGGAGGCCGCCCGTGTGCTCGGCGCCTCCCGCTTCGCCGCCTGGCGCCAGGTCACACTGCCCGCGCTCGCGCCCGCCGTGTCGGCGGCCGCCCTGATGGTCTTCCTCTTCACCTTCACCTCGTTCGGCGTCGTCCAGATCCTCGGCGGCCCGACCTTCTCGACCCTCGAAGTCGAGATCTACCGCCAGACCGCCGAACTGCTTGACCTGCCGACGGCGGCGGTGCTCACGCTCGTCCAGTTCGCGGCGGTCGGCGCGATCCTCGCCGTGCACGCGCGCACGGTGCGGCGCCGCGAGAGCACGCTGAAGCTGGTGGACCCGGCGCAGACGGCCCGGCGCCCGCGCGGCGCCGGACAGTGGACGCTGCTCGCCTCGGTCCTCGCGGTCATCGCCCTGCTGATCCTGCTGCCGCTCGGCGTCCTGGTCACCCGCTCCCTGGACACCCCCGACGGCTACGGCTTCGGCTACTACCGCTCCCTCCAGTCGGTGGGCAGCGGCGGCACCTTCCTGGTGCCGCCGCTCGAAGCCGTCTGGAACTCCGTGCAGTACGCGCTCGCCGCCACCGCCATCGCGGTCGTCGTCGGGGGCCTCGCGGCCGCGGCCCTGGCGCGGCGCGGCGGACGCCTGGTGCGCGGTTTCGACGCGCTGCTGATGCTGCCGCTCGGGGTGTCGGCGGTGACCGTCGGCTTCGGCTTCCTGATCACCCTGGACAAGCCGCCGCTCGATCTGCGCACCTCCTGGATCCTGGTGCCGCTGGCGCAGGCACTGGTCGGCGTGCCGTTCGTCGTACGGACCATGCTTCCCGTACTGCGGGCGGTGGACGGGCGGCTGCGCGAGGCGGCGGCCGTGCTCGGCGCCTCCCCGCTGCGCGCCTGGCGCGAGGTGGATCTGCCGCTGGTGCGGCGGGCGCTGCTGATCGCGGCGGGGTTCGCGTTCGCCGTCTCGCTCGGCGAGTTCGGCGCGACGGTCTTCATCGCGCGCCCCGACCGGCCGACCCTGCCGGTCGCGGTTGCGCGCCTGCTCGGCCGGGCCGGAGACCTCAACTACGGCCAGGCGATGGCCCTGAGCACGATTTTGATGGTGGTGTGCGCGGTGGCCCTGCTGGCCCTCGAACGCCTACGTACGGACCGGACCGGAGAGTTCTGATGCTGAAGCTGGACGGGGTGACGGTCCGGTTCGGCGAGCGGGCGGCGCTCGACGCGGTGGACCTGGAGGTCGCCGACCACGAGACGGTGTGCGTGCTCGGCCCCAGCGGCAGCGGCAAGTCGACGCTGCTGCGGGTCGTGGCCGGGCTCCAGCCGGTGGACGGCGGCCGGGTGCTGCTCGGGGGCGCCGACCAGAGCGGTGTGCCGGTGCACCGGCGGGGCGTGGGCCTGATGTTCCAGGACCACCAGCTGTTCCCGCAGCGGGACGTGGCCGCAAACGTGGCGTTCGGCCTGCGCATGCGCCGGGTCGGGCGCGCTGAACAGGCGCGGCGGGTCGCGGAGTTGCTGGACCTGGTCGGGCTGCCCGGGGCCGGGCGGCGGGCGGTGGCCGCGCTGTCGGGCGGCGAGCAGCAGCGGGTGGCGCTGGCGCGGGCACTGGCGCCCGAGCCGCGGCTGCTGATGCTGGACGAGCCGCTCGGCCAGCTGGACCGTACGCTGCGGGAACGTCTCGTCGTAGAACTCCGTTCCCTGTTCGGGCAGTTGGGTACGACCGTGCTCGCGGTCACGCACGACCAGGGCGAGGCGTTCGCGCTCGCCGACCGGGTCGTGGTGATGCGCGAGGGCCGTATCGCCCAGACCGGCACGCCGCTGGAGCTCTGGCGGCGGCCCGCGTCCGAATTCGTGGCGCGCTTCCTCGGCTTCGAGAACGTGGTGGCGGCGACGGTGTCGGGGCGGGTGGCGCGCACGGAATGGGGCGAGGTCCCGGTCCCCGTCGGCTCCCCGCAGGGCGAGGCCCGCCTCCTGGTCCGCCCGGCGGGCGTGCGGGTCGCCTCGGACGGGCTGCGGTGCGAGGTGCTGGCGCGTACGTTCCGGGGCAACCACGTGGCGATACGGCTGCGGCCGGAGGCCGGGGCGGTACTGGAGGCGGAGTGCCCGCTGCGGGAGGCGCCGGAGGTGGGGGACCGGGTGGGGGTGTCGTTCCTGGCGGACGAGGTGGTGGTGTTGCGGGGGTAGGTCCCGCCCCGCGGCAGGGGGTGGGCCCCGCCTCGCGAGGCCGGGTCGGGGCTGTGTCGGGGCAGGTCCCGCCTCGCGAGACCGTGTCGGGGCCTTGCCCGGGGCAGGTCCCGCCCCGGCGCCACCGCTTTGGGGCCGAGCCCCCGGTGCTATCCCACCCGTTCCGGCACCGGGACCGGTGCCGATGTGTCCGGCTCCGCCCCGTGCGCCCCCTCCGAGCCGAACCAGGCCACCGCCACCGCGCCCGCAACCGCCAGGACGAAGCCCAGGACGGCCATCCAGGCGAAGCCCGCGCGGGAGGCGTCGCCCAGCCACAGGACGCCTATCGCGCCCGGGAGAACCGTTTCGCCGACCACCAGTGCCGCCGTCGCGCCGTTGACCGAGCCGATCTGGAGGGCGACCGTGTGCAGATACATGCCGCCGCACCCGGCGATCAGGATCGCGTAGAGGGCCGGGTCGGCCAGGAGTTTGCCGAGGTCGAAGGGGTCGACGCCGTTCAGGACGCGTACGCCCACGCCCAGCGCGCCGAAGCCGAGCCCGGACAGCAGACCCGCCAGGATCGCGGCGCGCGCGCCGAGCAGGCGTACCGCCACCGCGCCGCCCGCCATCAGCACCACCGACACCACCAGCAGCCACCAGTGCGTGGCGAGGGGGGTATGACCGCTGCCCTCCGCGCCCGCCGCCGTCGCCAGGAGCACCAGCGCCGAGCACACCACGGCTATCGAGCCCCACTCGGCGCGGCTCAGCCTGATCCCGAGCAGCTTCACGCTCAGGACCGCCGTGATCACCAGGTTCGCGCTGATGACGGTCTGGGAGAGGAAGAGGGGGAGCAGGCGGGCCGCCAGGGCGCCGAGCGCGAAGCCCACGAAGTCCAAAGCCGTGCCCACCATGAACTCCCACGTCATCGCCGCCTTCGCGGTCGACGACAGGCTGGGGCCGCCGTGCTGGGTGCGGGCCGTCGCCGCCGCCTCGCGGCGCGCGGACTTGCGGGACCCGACGGCTTGCAGGACCGAGCCCGTGCCGTAACAGATCGAGGCCGCGATCGCGGTCAGTAGGCCGATCAGCACCAAAAGCTCCGTTCCAAGGGGTTACGTCCTGCTCACCAGGCAGACGTCACCCGTGCGCCGGACGTTGCCTTGAGATCGTCTTGGTGATCCAGGCGTTATACGGGCGCGATGGGACGCGGGTGCGTGCGGTTACGCGCCCAGCCGCGTCAGCGCGTCCGGCGCCTCGTCCGCAAGCCCGTAAGCGCCCTCACCCCGTCAGCGGCAGCGCCGCCAGTTCCGCGATTCCCCAGGTCAGGGGGGCGAACACGGTCAGGATCGCGGCCGCTCGCAGGGCCGCCGACGCGCGCAGTACCTTCGCCGGGGTGCCCAGGCGCAGCATCGCCGCCGTGGTCTCGCCGCGGGCGTGCTTGGACTCCAGGGCGGCGGTCAGCAGGGTCGCCACCGTGCAGCTGGTGACCAGGGCCGCGCCCAGGCCCGTCAGCGGGCCGAACGGATGCGGCCCGGCCTCGTCCCCGTACAGCACCGACGCGGCGATCATCGCGGACGCCACCGCGCACACCACGCCCAGCGGACGTCCGATCCGGCGGGCCTCCGCCATCAGGACGCGGCCCGCGAGCAGCCGCGCGGCTCCCGGGCGCGCGCACTGCAGCAGGCGGCCGCACAGATGGGTGAGGGCCGGGCCCGCCACCGCCAGGCCGAACGCCGTGAGGAGCCAGCCGACCAGTACCCCGGCCGGGCTGGAGTCGGGGTGGCCGGGCAGCGGGATGGCCGAGCTCGGGGTGCCACGGCCCGCCCAGCTCTCGACCGCGAGGCCCGCCGTGATCAGGGTGATCCCCCAGGGCAGGCCGAGCGGTACGGTGCTCGCGCGGCGCTCGTCCCGGCTCTTCGCGGTGCTCTCCTTGCGCGTGCGCAGCGCCAGACCGGCGGCCGCCGACGCGGTCACCGGCAGGATCGCGAGCAGGGTGAGGGCCGCGGCGGGCGGCAGCGGCCGGTCCGCTTCGAGCAGCCCGGCGGCTGCTCCGTCGAAGGGCAGCCCGGTGATGTCGCCGCGCAGATGGAGGTAGGCGCCGAGCGCCACGGTGGAGCCGAGCGTGCAGGACACGGCCGTCGACGCGGCCGCGATCGCGGCCAGTTTCCCGGGGCCGAGGCCGACCGCCGACAGGCCGGTGCGCGGGCGCGTACTGGGGTCCGTGCGGGCCACCGCGACGGCGAAGTACACGGTCGCGGCGAGCGGCACCGCGCACCACAGCAGCCGCAGCAGCGAACCACCAGGGTGGGCGACCGCGTAACCCAGGGTGCACAGGAACAGGAAGCCGACCCCCGCCGACGCCGCGGCCACCAGCAGACGGCGCAGCAGGACCAGCGGATGGCTGCCGCGGGCTAGACGGAGAGCGAGCACGCGGCGCGGCCCTCCGCGTCGGGGGCGCCGGTGACCCCGGCCGCGGTGACCCGGCGGCCGTCCAGGAGCCACACCGTGCGGTCGGCGAGCGCCGCGACGTCCGGGTCGTGGGTGGCCAGGACCGTGGTGATGGCGTGCGAGCGCGCGGCCGCCGTCAGGGTGCGCAGCACCTGGGCCCGGTCGGCGCGGTGCAGCGTCGCGGTCGGCTCGTCGGCGAACAGCACCGCCGGTGAGGTGACCAGCGCGCGGGCGATCGCCACGCGCTGGCGCTGCGCGGTGAGCAGGGCGTACGGGCGCTTACGGGCGCACGCCCCGATGTCGAGGCGTTCCAGCCACTCCAGCGCGGCCTTCTTCGCGGTGCGGTGCGAGATGCCGCGCAGCAGCAGCGGCAGGGCGGCGTTCTCCCACGCCTTGAGCTCCGGTACCAGCGCGGGTTCCGGGTCGATCCAGCCGAACCGGTCGCGGCGCAGCCGTTCGCGGGCGAGCGCGCCGAGGGTGTGGACGGGTGCGCTGTTGAACCACACCTCGCCCTCGGTGGGGACGATCTGGCCCGACAGGGCGCGCAGCAGGGTGGTCTTGCCGCTGCCGCGCGGGCCGCCGACGGCCAGGATCTCGCCCTCGCGGATCCCGATGGAAACCCCGGTCAGGGCGGGCGAGCCGCCGTGGGAGTGGTGCAGGGATCGTCCCCAGAGCACATCGTTGTCCGGCGGGGCCACCATGGCGTACACCTCGGTTCAGATCAGATTTCCTCGTTCCCCCGTACGGGGGAACGAAGGCAGGGCCGATCGGTCACTGGGCACCGTAGGGACTCAGGGAGCACGGGGGCGCACAGCACGCGGCCCGGTCGCGCCATCTCACTCGGATGGGCGCGGCCGGGCCGGTGCGTTTCGACGAATCGCGGGGACGATCCGGGTACCGCTACAGCTTCGTCCAGGCCTCGGTCAGCACCTGGCGCAGCACGCCCTCGATCTCGTCGAAGGTCCCCTGGTCGGAGATCAGCGGCGGGGCCAGCTGGACCACCGGGTCGCCCCGGTCGTCGGCCCGGCAGTAAAGGCCGTTCTCGAAGAGCGCCTTGGAGAGGAAGCCGTACAGGACGCGCTCGGTCTCCTCCTCGTTGAAGGACTCCTTGGTGTGCTTGTCCTTCACCAGCTCGATGCCGTAGAAGAAGCCGTTGCCGCGCACGTCGCCGACTATCGGCAGGTCGTGGAGCTTCTTGAGGGTGTCGAAGAAGGCGCCCTCGTTGTCGAGCACGTGCTGGTTGAGGCCCTCGCGCTCGAAGATGTCGAGGTTGGCCAGGCCCACGGCCGCGGAGACCGGGTGGCCGCCGAAGGTGTAGCCGTGCAGGAAGGTGTTGTCGCCCTTGTAGAACGGCTCGGCGATCCTGTCCGAGACGATGCACGCGCCGATCGGGGAGTAGCCCGAGGTCATGCCCTTGGCGCAGGTGATCATGTCCGGCACGTAGTCGAACTTGTCGCAGGCGAACATCGTGCCGAGGCGGCCGAAGGCGCAGATGACCTCGTCGGAGACGAGCAGTACGTCGTACTTGTCGCAGATCTCGCGGACCCGCTGGAAGTAGCCGGGCGGCGGCGGGAAGCAGCCGCCCGCGTTCTGCACCGGCTCCAGGAAGACCGCGGCGACCGTGTCCGGGCCCTCGAAGAGGATCTCCTGCTCGATCTGGTCGGCGGCCCAGCGGCCGAAGGCCTCCGGGTCGTCGCCGTGGATCGGGGCACGGTAGATGTTGGTGTTGGGCACCTTGTGCGCGCCGGGGACCAGCGGCTCGAAGGGGGCCTTCAGGGCGGGCAGACCGGTGATGGACAGGGCGCCCTGCGGGGTGCCGTGGTAGGCGACCGCACGCGAGATGACCTTGTACTTGGTGTGGTTGCCGGTGAGCTTGTGGTACTGCTTCGCCAGCTTCCACGCGGTCTCGACGGCCTCGCCGCCACCGGTGGTGAAGAAGACCTTGTTGAGGTCGCCCGGCGCGTAGTTCGCGAGGCGCTCGGCGAGTTCGACGGCCTTGGGGTGGGCGTAGGACCACACCGGGAAGAACGCCAGCTCCTGCGCCTGCTTGTAGGCGGTCTCGGCGAGTTCGTGACGGCCGTGGCCGGCGTTGACGACGAACAGGCCGGAGAGACCGTCGAGGTACTTCTTGCCCTTGTCGTCGTAGATGTAGGTGCCCTCGCCCCGCACGATGGTGGGAACGGGCGCGTTCTCGTACGACGACATGCGGGTGAAGTGCATCCACAGGTGGTCGTAGGCGGTCTGGCTCAGGTCCTTGCTCACGGCTATCGGGTTCCCCACATATAGGTCTGCTTCTTCAACTTGAGGTAGACGAAGCTCTCGGTGGAGCGCACGCCGGGGAGGGCGCGGATCCGCTTGTTGATGACGTCCAGCAGGTGGTCGTCGTCCTCGCAGACGACCTCCACCATCAGGTCGAAGGAGCCCGCGGTCATCACCACGTACTCGCACTCGGCCATGGCCGTCAGGGCGTCGGCCACGGGGTCGAGGTCGCCCTCGACGTTGATGCCGACCATCGCCTGGCGCCGGAACCCCACGGTGAGGGGATCGGTGACGGCGACGATCTGCATCACGCCCTGGTCGAGCAGCTTCTGCACGCGCTGGCGCACGGCCGCCTCGGACAGGCCCACGGCCTTGCCGATCGCGGCGTACGGGCGCCGCCCGTCCTCTTGGAGCTGCTCGATGATCGCCAGGGAGACGGCATCGATCGACGTTCCACCGCTGCGACGCGGAGCGTCTCCTTGAGGGGCGGTGGTCGGGTGACGGGCGGGAGATCCGTTCCCGGTTCTGGGGTCTGCGCTTCGACTGGCCACGGAGCCACTGTGCACCCCGACTCGTCTGTCCCGCAACCCCAAAGCGATGAAATTCGTTGTTCCGTGACCTCACAGGAACTGAATCCGAAGTTGCCGGGGGTCGGGTCTGTCGAAATGGTCGCCCGGGCGACTAGGGTGGCCGGGGAGGGGTGTCTCACTCCTCGGACAAGGAACATCAGGCAGGAGATCGGACGAAGGCGTCCGATCCCATCGGACCGGGAGGCCGGCAACGTGACCACCGAACTGCGGCAGCTGCGCAAACTACGCAATTACATTGCCGGAGAGTTCAGGGACGCCGCTGACGGGCGGACCATCGAGGTGGTCAACCCGGCCACGGGCGAGGTGTACGCCACCTCGCCGCTCTCCGGCCAGGCGGACGTCGACGCCGCCATGGCCGCCGCCGCCGCGGCCTTCCCGGCCTGGCGCGACACCACCCCGGCCGAGCGCCAGAAGGTCCTGCTGAAGATCGCGGACGCCTTCGAGGAGCGCGCCGAGGACCTGATCGCCGCCGAGTCGGAGAACACCGGCAAGCCGCTCGCGCTCACCGCGAGCGAGGAGATCCCGCCGATGGTGGACCAGATCCGCTTCTTCGCGGGCGCGGCCCGGCTGCTCGAAGGCCGCTCGGCCGGCGAGTACATGGAGGGGATGACCTCGATCGTCCGCCGTGAGCCGGTCGGCGTCTGCGCGCAGGTCGCGCCGTGGAACTACCCGATGATGATGGCCGTGTGGAAGTTCGCCCCGGCGCTCGCCGCGGGCAACACGGTCGTCCTCAAGCCGTCGGACACCACGCCCGCCTCGACCGTGCTGATCGCCGAGATCATCGGCGGCGTGCTGGAGGAGCTCGGCCACCCCAAGGGCGTCTTCAACGTCATCTGCGGCGACCGCGACACCGGCCGCGCCATGGTCGAGCACCCCACCCCCGCGATGGCCTCCATCACCGGTTCCGTACGGGCCGGCATGCAGGTCGCCGAGTCGGCGGCCAAGGACGTCAAGCGCGTCCACCTGGAGCTCGGCGGCAAGGCCCCGGTCGTCGTCTTCGAGGACGCCGACATCGCCAAGGCCGTCGAGGACATCGCGGTCGCGGGCTACTTCAACGCCGGTCAGGACTGTACGGCCGCGACCCGCGTCCTGGTGCACGAGTCCATCCACGACGAGTTCGTCACCGCGCTCGCCAAGGCCGCCGCCGACACCAAGACCGGCCGGCCGGACGACGAGGACGTGCTGTACGGCCCGCTCAACAACGCCAACCAGCTGAAGCAGGTCACCGGCTTCATCGAGCGCCTGCCCGCCCACGCCAAGGTCGAGGCGGGCGGCCACCGGGTCGGCGACAAGGGCTACTTCTACGCCCCGACCGTCGTCTCCGGCCTCAAGCAGGACGACGAGATCATCCAGAACGAGGTCTTCGGCCCGGTCATCACCGTCCAGTCCTTCAGCGACGAGAAGCAGGCCCTGGAGTACGCGAACGGCGTCGAGTACGCGCTCGCCTCCTCGGTCTGGACGAAGGACCACGCCCGCGCGATGCGCATGTCCAAGTACCTGGACTTCGGCTGCGTCTGGATCAACACGCACATCCCGCTGGTCGCGGAGATGCCGCACGGCGGCTTCAAGAAGTCGGGTTACGGCAAGGACCTGTCGGCGTACGGCTTCGAGGACTACACGCGCATCAAGCACGTGATGACGTCGTACGAGGGCTGATCCCCCCATGCGGTTGCCTCGCGCCCCTTCAGGGGCGCGGGGAACTGCGCGACCAGCCCCCACGGTCCGCAGCCGAAAGCCGCCCACTTCCAGCGGAACGGCTCCGGTCGACACCTTGTCGGGCCAGCCGCGTACGGGTGTACGCAGCGTCCATTGCCCCGTACACGCAGGTCCGGGCATCCTGCCGGGGTGCCAGCGACCCCCATGAACAACCTCTCCCGCCGCCACCTCCTGCGTGTCCTGGGCGGCGGAGCCGCAGCCGCCGCGCTGGCGGGCTGCGGTGTGCCCGCGGCGTACGTCGGACCCGGTGAGCGCGCGGCCCGTGACCGCTCGGCCGCCGAGCACCGGCTGACCTTCGCCAACTGGCCGCTCTACATCGACACCGACGAGCACGACAAGTCGAAGCGGCCCACCCTCGAAGCGTTCACCAAGGCGACCGGGATCTCCGTCACGTACACCGAGGAGATCAACGACAACGACGAGTTCTTCGGCAAGATCAGCCCGGCGCTGATGAACCATCAGGCGACCGGCCGGGACATCATCGTGGTCAGCGACTGGATGGCGGCCCGGTTCGTCCGGCTCGGCTGGGTGCAGGAGATGGACCGCTCCCACCAGTCGAACGTCGCCAAGTACCTGGATCCGCAGCTGACTTCGCCCGCCTTCGACAAGGGGCGGCTGCACAGCGTGCCCTGGCAGTCCGGGATCACCGGCATCGCGTACAACAAGAAGAAGCTCGGCCGCGAGATCAAGCACACCGCCGACCTGTGGGACCCGCGCCTCGCGGGCAAGGTGACGCTGTTGTCGGGCCTCGACGAGTCGTTCGCGCTGCTGATGCAGGGCGACGGCGTCGATGTGACGCGCTGGACCGCCGACGACTTCCACCGGATGTGCGACCGGGTCGAGAAGCAGGTGCGCAAGAAGCAGATACGCCGCTTCACCGGCAACGACTACATCAAGGACCTGTCCACCGGCGATGTGCTGGCCTGCCAGGCGTACTCGGGCGACGTGATCCAGCTCCGGGCGGACAACCCCGACATCGAGTTCGTGGTGCCCGAGGAGGGCGCCGAGCTGTGGGCCGAGTCGATGATGATCCCCGACCTGGCCGCGCACAAGGCCAACGCGGAGGCGCTGATCGACTACTACTACGACCCGCATGTGGCGGCGGAGCTGGCGGTGTGGGTCAACTACGTCTGCCCGGTCCCGGCCGCGCGCGAGGTGCTGGCCGCCTCCAAGGACAAGGACCGGGCCGAACTCGCCGAGGACCCGCTGATCTTCCCGGACGCGACGATGCGCCAACGGCTCGCCATCGCCCGGGACATCACCTCCGAGGAGCGGGTGGAGTTCGCGAAGAGGTGGAACTCGATAGTGGGGCTGTAGAGGCGGCAGGGGCCCGCGAGGGGACCGGCGCCCGTGTGAAGCGGGGGCGGTGGGTCAGGAGGCGTCCGGGGTGCCGAAGGCCGCGATCATGAGCCGCTGGGCCGTGCGGTTCATGTCCGTGCCCTTGGCGTCCGTGGAGTTGACGCTGTAGACGAGGGTCCGCGTCAGCTCGCCGGTGGGGGACACGGCGCCCCCGATCAGGGTGGTGTAGCCCCAGCGCCCGCCCGTCTTGCCCCACACGTCACGGCCGCCCATCCGCAGCGTCGTCAGGCCCGCGCTGTAGGAGGCCCGCTTGCCCGTCTTCATATCGCGCACCGACGCGTCCGGCAGCGTGAACATCTCCTTGAGCAGCGGCCCGCGCACCACATGGCCGGTGAACAGGGCGCGGGTGAAGCGCTCCAGGTCGGCGGTGGTCGAGATCAGATCGCCCGCCGCGAAGGTGTCGCCCTCGCCCCACACCGACACGTCCCGCAGCTGCGAGGAACCGTCCGGCGCGGTGAAGACCTGGTAGCCGTGGTTGTGGCGGCCCCGGATCGTGGTGGCGGCGCCGGTGACGGAGGTGTCGGCGAGGTGGAGCGGCCGCAGGATGCGGCGCGAGAGCTGCTGGGCGAACGATTCTCCGGTGACGCGCTCGATCAGCAGACCGGCGACCGTGTAGCCGATGTTGTCGTAGTGCTGCTTGGTGCCGGGCGCGAAGTCCGGCTTCTGCGCGGTCGCCTCGCGCACCACGTCGGCCGCATCGCGGCTCTCCAGACGGTGCGCGTACCAGTAGTCCAGGCCGTCGCCGCCCGAGCCGACGGACGGGATACCGCTGGTGTGGTTGAGCAGCTGGCGCACGGTGACCTTGTCGTACGCCGCCGGGATCAGATCGGGCAGATAGCCGCGGACCGGCCGGTTCAGGTCGACCCTGCCCTCGCCCGCCAGCTGGAGCACCACGGCCGCCGTGAAGACCTTGGTCACCGAACCGGCGCGGAAGCGGGCGCCGGGGTCGGCCGGGCGGTTGGTCTCGATGTCGTGCACGCCCGTGCTGCCGCGCCAGGTCCCTTCCGTGCCCCCGACCCGTACGAGCGCGGCGGTCGCGTCGGCGCCGGGCCTGCCCGCGTCGGCTATGGCCGCCTTCAGGGCGGCGGTGTCGAGGGAGCCGGTGTCCCGGTGGCTCGCGGCCGGAGCCTGGGCGGCGGCCGGGGAGGCGGCGGTGGCCGGGCCCGCGGCGATCCCCAGGACCAGGGCGGTGGCGATCAGCGTGGTGCGGGTACGGGCGTTCATGGCGTGGCCTCCGTCGGCGGGTCGGTCGTCGTGCTGACGGATTCCATCCTGCTGATCACGGCCGTACGGGGGATCGCCTTGGCGAGCGGTTGTGGGGGACGGGTTTCCTCCCCTGCGCGGGGGAGTACCGGGCGCGAGCCTCCTCCTGGCGGGGGAGGCCCGCGCCTCGGGCTCTCAGGGTCCGGCCGGTGTCCCCGCCGCGATCAGGCCCGTCTCGTACGCGCAGATCACCGCCTGGATACGGTCGCGCAGCCCCAACTTCGCCAGCACATTGCCGACATGGGTCTTCACCGTGTGCTCGGAGACGGTGAGCTCGGCCGCGATCTCGGCGTTGGACAGACCGCGCCCGAGCAGCACCAGCGTCTCGCGTTCGCGCGTGGTCAGGACGTCGAGGCGACCGGAGGCCGGTGCGGGCGCGGCCGCCGGGCGGGAGGTGTACTCGGCGATGAGCCGTCGCGCCACCGACGGCGCCACCAGCGACTCGCCGGCCGCCACCACCCGCACCGCGTGCACGAGATCGTCCCGCCGCACGTCCTTGAGCAGAAACCCGCTGGCCCCGGCGTGCAGGGCCGCGTACACATACTCGTCGGAGTCGAACGTGGTCAGCATGACGGTCCGGCAGGCGCTCTCGGCGCTGATGGCGCGGCACGCCTCGATGCCGTCGGTGCCGGGCATCCGGATGTCGAGCAGGGCGACGTCCGGGCGCAGCCGGCGTACGGCCTCCACCGCGCTCGCCCCGTCGCCGACTTCGGCCACCACCTCGATGTCGTCCTGGACGCCCAGGATCAGGGCGAACCCGCTGCGGACGAGCTCCTGGTCGTCGGCGACGACTACGCGGATCGTCACTCCTCACACCTCCGTGTTCAGCAACAGGGCACCCGTCCTCGGGGTGTCGGGCGCGGGGTGGGGGAGGCTCGCCCGGACCCGGAACCCGCCGTCCGGGCCCGCGCCCGCCCACGCCGTGCCGCCATGCGCGGCCGCGCGTTCGGTGATGCCGATCAGACCGTGGCCCGTGCCGGGACCGGAGGCGGCGCCGGGGCCGCGCCCGTCGTCCGTGACGGTGAGCGTCAACTCGTCCTCCTCGTAGGCGAGGTGGACCGAGATGCGGTCCGCCCGCGCGTGTTTCACCGCGTTCGTCAGCGCCTCCTGCGTGATCCGGTACAGCGCCGTCTCCAGATCCGGCGGCAGCGCCCGGGGTGCGCCCGTCGTCCCGTACGTGACATCCGGGCCGCCCGACGCCACCCGGCCGATCAGGTCGGGCAGTTCCGCCAGGCCCGGCTGCGGGCGGCGCGGGGACTCCGGGGCCTCGCGCAGCACGCCCAGCATCCGCCGCAGCTGCACCATCGCGTCCCGGCCGGTCTCCGAGATCGCCTCGAACGCCGCCTCGGCCCGCTCGGGCGCGGCCCGCACCGCCAGCGGCCCCGCCTCGGCCTGGACGATCATGATGCTGACGGCGTGCGACAGGATGTCGTGCATCTCCCGGGCGATACGGGCCCGTTCCCGCGCCGCGGCCTGCTCGGCCTCGATGCGGTTGGCCCGCTCCAGCTGCGCGGCCCGCTCCTCGACGGCCGCCGTGTACGCCTGACGGGTGTGGGTGAGCCGGCCGAACGCGTACGCCGCACCGAAGACGAGGAAGCTGAACAGCATCTCCCTGACGTCCTGGGTGTTCAGCGCGACCGACGGCGCGATCAGCGCCGCCACCAAGGCCGCCACCCACAATCGCTGTCTGAGGGGACAGAGCGCGGCGACCGTGTAGAGCGCGATCAGACCGGCGTACGGCAGCGGCTGACCCGGCCCGTTCAGCGTGAGCTTGTAGAGCGAACCCGCCGTCAGGACCGCCAGCATCACCCGCACCGGCGCCCGGCGCCGCCACACCAGCGGCAGCACCAGCAAGGTGGTCATGCCGTAGTCCGCCGAGGTCGCCGGGGGCAGCCCGGCCGGGCGCTCGGTCAGGAACGGGATCGTCACCGCGGCCTGCACCAGCAGGGCGAGACCGATGTCGACCACCCATGGGTTCGCCGACCGCAGCCGTGCGGTCAGCCGTCCCCCGTCCAATCCGTACCCCCCGTCAGGACCGCGCGCAGCGCGTCCACCCGATTCGTCGTGATCGAGTCCACGCCCCGCTCGATCAGTTTGCGCATGGTCCGCCGGGTGTCGGCGGTCCACACGGAGACCAGCATGCCGTCGCGGTGCACACGCGCGGCGAGCTCCGAACTCATCAGTCCGAAGCGGTAGTTGAGCCAGCGCGGCTTGACCGCCGCGATCAGCTCCGGGCGCGGCGGCGCCAGCGTCGTCCAGGTGAGCGCGATCTCGGCCGACGGGTCGGCGGCGCGCACCTTCAGCATGGCGTCCGCGCCCGCGCAGTAGTAGACGCGCTCGCTCGCCCCGCACTCCTGCACCATGGCGACCACCGCGCGCACGCACGCCTCGGTCGCGCCCGGCAGATCGAGCATCACCCGGTGCGCGCCCGCCGCCATCAGGGCCGCGCGCAGCGTCGGGATGCCGCCCCGGCTCAGCTCGCGCACATCCTCGTACAGCAGGGAGGAGAGCGGCCGGTCGTGCCCCCACAGCCGGTCCAGCGTGTCGTCGTGCAGCAGCACGGGAACGCCGTCGCGGGTGAGACGGACATCGAGCTCGACCGCGTCCGCGCCGCGCTCGATCGCCGAGTGGATCGAGGGGAGCGTGTTCTCGCGGACGCGGTACGGGTCGCCGCGGTGGGCCACGACAGTCACGGTGCGCATGGGCCCATTGTTGTCGCGCGTTACGGGACCGGCCACTTCATCGTGTACGCGTCGATCTCGGCGGCGAGCTTCGCCTTGCCGGCCGGATCCAGGAAGGATGCCTCGACGGCGTTCTTGGCGAGGTCGGCGACGCCCCGCTCGTCCAGCTCCAGGAGGCGGGCGGCGACCGCGTACTCGTTGTTCAGGTCGCTGCCGAACATCGGCGGGTCGTCGCTGTTGATCGTGACGAGGACGCCGGCCTGCACCATCTCCTTGATGGGGTGCCGGTCGATGTCGGTGACGACACGGGTGGCGAGGTTGGAGGTCGGGCAGACCTCCAGGGCGATCCGGTGGTCGGCGAGGTGCTTCAGCAGATCCGGGTCCTGGGTGGCGCTGGTGCCGTGGCCGATGCGCTCGGCCCGCAGGTCGTTCAGGGCGTCCCAGATGGACTGCGGTCCGGTGGACTCGCCCGAGTGCGGCACCGAGTGCAGCCCGGCGGCGATGGCCTGGTCGAAGTACGGCTTGAACTGGGGGCGCGGGACGCCGATCTCCGGGCCGCCGAGGCCGAAGGAGATCAGACCCTCCGGGCGCAGCCGGTCGGAGGTGGCCAGCCGGGCGGTCTCGGCGGCGGCATCGGGACCCGCCTCGCCCGGGATGTCGAAGCACCAGCGCAGCACGGTGCCCAGCTCGCGCTCGGCCGCCGTGCGGGCGTCCTCGATCGCGTCCATGAAGGCGCGCTCGTCGATGCCCCGGCGGGTGGAGGAGAACGGGGTGATGGTCAGCTCGGCGTACCGGATGTTCTGCCGGGCCATGTCCCGGGCGATCTCGTACGTGAGAAGCCGCACATCTTCCGGGGTGCGGATCAGGTCCACGACCGACAGATAGACCTCGATGAAGTGCGCGAAGTCGGTGAACGTGAAGTAGTCGGCGAGCGCCTCGGGGTCGGTGGGGACCTTCGAGTCGGCGTGCCGGGCGGCGAGTTCGGAGACGATGCGGGGCGAGGCCGAGCCGACGTGGTGCACATGGAGCTCGGCCTTGGGCAGGCCCGCGATGAACGCGTGCAGGTCGGTCATGGTTTCCTCCGCAGCTGGGGCGCTTCGCTCTTCGGGGATCATGTTAGGCGGGGCGGACCCCGCGTCCCAGGCCGGATCCACCGGTCCGGCCCCGGGGCGCGAGCTTTAGCATGTCGGAACCACGATGGGGGAGGCCCATGTCAGACCACCGCGATCAGTCGTCCCGGGACTCCGAGCCCGTGGACCCGTGGGCACCGCCGGAGCGCAAGGTCGAGCTGGACAAGCCGGGGCACGGCCGGACCGTGAGCGACCAGCCGCCGACCGGCCAGGGCGCGCCGGGGCAGGCCGTGCACAACCAGCCGACGGTCACGTCGATGCCGGCCGCCCCCTCCGACGCGACGCCCGCGTCCGGTTACGCCCCGCCCACCACGCCGGTGGGCCCTGCGGGGCCCGTCGGCGGCCAGGGGTGGGCCGGTCCCGTGCCGCCGCCCCCGACCGCGCCGGGCGGCCCCGGCCAGGCGGTCCCGGGCAGCTACGGCTACCCGGCCTACCCCGGATACCCCGACTATCCCGGGTACGCCTACGGGCACCCCGGCTGGACCGGCATGGGCGCCCCGCTGAACGGCT
This sequence comes from Streptomyces sp. NPDC048696, assembly GCF_043198895.1. Taxonomy (NCBI): domain Bacteria; kingdom Bacillati; phylum Actinomycetota; class Actinomycetes; order Kitasatosporales; family Streptomycetaceae; genus Streptomyces; species Streptomyces sp. NPDC048696. The sequence goes on from NZ_JBICVJ010000007.1 coordinate 388,946, forward strand.
TCGGCACCGCCGCGATGGTCCTCGGCATCCTCTCCGTGGTCCTCTTCTGCCTGTGGGGCCTCGGCATCATCCTGGGCATCCTCGCGCTGATCTTCGGCTTCCTCGGGCGGGGCCGGGCCAAGCGCGGCCAGTCCACCAACGGCGGCCAGTCCCTGGCCGGGATCATCCTGGGCGCGGTCGGCATCGCGGTCAGCGGTGTCTTCCTCGGCCTGATGATCTGGGCGGTGGCCCACAACCACCACAACAACGACGACTCGTCCACGGCGGACGACCCGTTCGCGACGTCCCTGATGGTGGGCGAGGGCGAGGCGGTCTAGGAGGCGGGTCCGGCGCGGGGCGCCTTCGCGGCCTCGGGTGCCTTCACGGTCCCGGAGGCCATCAAGGGGCGCGGGGAACTGCGCGACCAGCCACAGCCGACCCGCACCCGACCAACTACTCCGCGCGCAGCGCCTCACGGGCATCCATGAGGGCGAAGCCCAGAAGGTTCAGCCCGCGCCAGCGCGAGGGGTCATCGGCCGCAGGCGCGTCCGCGGCGAGCCCGATGCCCCAGATCCGGTCCAACGGACTCGCCTCGACCAGCACGCGGTCGCCGGTGGACAGCAGGTACTCCCGAAGCGCCGCGTCGGACCGGAACTTGTGGACGCTTCCCGCCACCACGATCCCGTACCGCTCCCGCTCCCACACCGCGTCGTCGTAGCCGCGGACCAGCCGCCCCGCCTTCTTGGCCACGGCCGCAGAGGTGGCCTCAAGCGCCGCCCGCTCGGCCTCCGCGTCGCCGAACAGCCGCGCCTTGGACGCCATCATCCAGTGCTCGGCCGTCGCGTACTCGACGCCGTCCACGGTGAACGGCGACGGCCACCACTGGCTGAAACAGCTCGGTCCCAGGCTCCCGTCCCGCCGGGGCGTGTGCCCCCAGAAGTGCAAGAACTTGACCCTCTCACCATCCTTGACCTGCGCGATCAAATTGTCGATCTTCTCCATGCACGCGAGTCTGGCATGCGCCACTGACACTCCGTACGGGTATTTACAGCCGGACGCGACACATGGTCGACAGATTCCGTCGCGTAACCAAAAGGCAACAACGGAATCACTTGTTGGCGAGATGCCGCTCTGTCAGGATCGGCACTCAAATCGAGCTGGAGCTACGGAGACCGTGAGCGAGATGGGCAACAGCAGCAGCGGCGAGAGCAGCAGCGAGCGCGTGGGCCGCTTCCCGGCGCAGGACCGTTTCGAGGCAGGCGCGCAGTACATCGCAGGGCGGCTGCGGCCGGGCACCTCCGGGCGCGAGCAGCAGGTCGTGGACCCGGCGACCGGCGAGGCGGTGTACACGTACGAACTGGCGGGCACCGCCGATGTGGACGCGGCCGTGGCGGCCGCCAAGAAGGCGTTCCCGGGCTGGGCGGGGGCGACCCCGGCCGAGCGCTCCGACGCGCTGCACCGCTTCGCCGGTGTCCTGGCCGAGCGCGCCGAGGAGTTCGCGCAGGCCGAGTCGTTGCAGTGCGGCAAGCCGATCAAGCTGAGCCGGGAGTTCGACGTTCCGGGCACGATCGACAACACCGCCTTCTTCGCCGGTGCGGCCCGCCACCTCCAGGGGCAGTCGGCCGGCGAGTACTCCGGTGACCACACCTCGTACGTACGCCGTGAGGCCATCGGTGTCGTCGGGTCCATCGCGCCCTGGAACTATCCGCTCCAGATGGCCGCCTGGAAGGTGCTCCCGGCGATCGCGGCCGGGAACACCATCGTCCTCAAGCCCGCCGAGATCACCCCGCTGACCTCGCTGCTCTTCGCCGAGGCCGCGACCGCCGCCGGGTTCCCGGACGGCGTCGTCAACATCGTCTGCGGGGCGGGCCGGGACGCCGGGGAGCATCTGGTCGGGCACCCCGACGTCGTGATGACCTCGTTCACCGGCTCCACCCCGGTCGGCAAGCGGGTCGCCGAGATCGCCACCGGCACGGTCAAGCGCCTGCATCTCGAACTCGGCGGCAAGGCCCCCTTCGTCGTCTTCGACGACGCGGACCTCGAAGCCGCCGTCCACGGAGCGGTCGCCGCCTGCCTCATCAACTCCGGCCAGGACTGCACCGCCGCCACGCGCGCGTATGTGCAACGGCCGCTCTACGACGCCTTCGTGGCCGGGGTCGCGGACCTCTTCGCGACCGTCCGCGTCGGCGACCCGTTCGATTCGGCGACCGATCTCGGCCCGCTCATCAGCCATGTCCACCGCGACCGGGTGGCGGGCTTCGTCGAGCGGGCCCGCGCCTACGCGCGCGTGGTCACCGGCGGCGCGGCGCCCGAGAACCCCGGCGCCTTCTATCTCCCGACCCTGATCGCCGACGCCGCCCAGGACAGCGAGGTCGTCCAGTCGGAGATCTTCGGGCCGGTCCTCGTCGTGCTGCCCTTCGACGGTGACGACGAGGGCATCGCGCTCGCCAACGACACCCCGTACGGCCTGGCCGCCTCCGCCTGGAGCCGGGACGTCTACCGGGCGGGCCGGGCGACGCGGGAGATCAAGGCGGGCTGTGTCTGGGTCAACGACCACATTCCGATCATCAGCGAGATGCCGCACGGCGGCTTCAAGGCGAGCGGCTTCGGAAAGGACATGTCGGCGTACTCCTTCGAGGAATACACGCAGGTCAAGCATGTGATGTACGACAACACCGCGGTCGCCGCGAAGGACTGGCACCGCACGATCTTCGGGGACCGATAACCATCCGTTTGCGGCTTGGCCGCGTGCCGGGCGCCTGACCAGCGGCCGTCACCTCCACCCGGAAGGGCATACAGCGCATGGAGCAGTACGAGCCGGACCGCCTCTCCGCGGCCCAGGCGGCCGCCATACGGCGCTCTCTGACCAGCGGCCGGGGCGCGCTCACCCGCCGCTCGGTGCTGCGCGCCACCGGATTCGGCGCGCTCACCGTCGGTTCGCTCGCGGGGCTCACCGCCTGCGGCATCCCGGCCGCCAAGCGGTCGGACGGCACGGCCTCGGCGTCCCACGACCACTCGGCCACCGAGAAGGAGATCAACTTCTCCAGCTGGACCGAGTACATCGACGTCAGCGACGACAAGAAGCACCGGCCGACGCTGGAGGCGTTCACCAAGCGCACCGGGATCCAGGTCAAGTACACCGAGGACATCAACGACAACGTCGAGTTCTTCGGCAAGATCAAGCCGCAGCTGGCGGCGGGCCAGGACATCGGCCGCGACCTCATCGTGCTCACCGACTGGCTGGCCGGGCGGCTCATCCGGCTCGGCTGGGCGCAGAAGCTCGACGCGTCCCTGCTGCCGCACGCCTACGCCAACCTCTCCGCCTCCTTCCGCAGCCCCGACTGGGACCCGGGCCGGGCCTACTCGTATCCCTGGACCGGCATCCCGACCGTCATCGCGTACAACTCCAAGGCGACCGGCGGCAAGAGGGTCGACTCCATCTCGCAGCTGCTCGACGACCCCTCCCTGAAGGGCCGGGTGGGCTTCCTGACCGAGATGCGCGACACGATCGGGATGACCCTGCTCGACATGGGCAAGGACCCGGCGAACTTCGCCGACGCCGACTTCGACGCGGCGGTCGGCCGGCTCCAGAAGGGCGTCGACACGAAGCAGATCCGGCGCTTCACCGGCAACGACTACACCGGCGACCTGGACAAGGGCGACCTCGCCGCGTGCGTGGCCTGGGGCGGCGACATCACCCAGCTCCAGTCCGACAACCCGGACATCAAGTACGCCGTCCCGGCGGCCGGTTACATGCTCTCCAGCGACAACCTGCTCATCCCGGCCAACGCCCGCCACCAGGCCAACGCCGAGCGGCTGATCGACTACTACTACGAGCCGCCGGTCGCGGCCAAGCTCGCCGCGTTCATCAACTACGTCTGCCCCGTGGACGGCGTACGCGAGGAGCTGGCCAGGATCGATCCGAAGCTGGCGGAGAACACGCTGATCCTCCCCGACAAGGCGATGGCCGCCAAGGCCCACTCCTTCCGCTCGCTCAGCAGCGCCGAGGAGACCGCGTACGAGCAGAAGTTCGGCAAGCTCATCGGCGCGTGACAGCGGCGCCCGCCCTCCCCCCACTTTCCCCTCAGCCCTCTCCACCCCTGGGATCGCAACCCATGACTGACGACAAGAACGACGGCGGCGACGTCCGCCTCACCGGGATCAGCAAGACGTACGGCTCGTTCACCGCTGTCCATCCGCTCGAACTCACCGTCCCGCAGGGCTCGTTCTTCGCCCTGCTCGGCGCCTCCGGATGCGGCAAGACCACCACCCTGCGCATGATCGCCGGCCTGGAGGAGCCCACCACCGGGACCGTCTTCCTCGGCGACAAGGACGTCACCGACCTGCCGCCGTACAAGCGGCCGGTGAACACCGTCTTCCAGTCGTACGCGCTCTTCCCGCACCTCGACGTCAGCGAGAACATCGCCTTCGGGCTGCGCCGGCGGGGCATCAAGTCGGTGAAGAAGCAGGTCGACGACATGCTGGAGCTCGTCCAGCTGGGCGACTTCGCCAAGCGCAAGCCGCACCAGCTCTCCGGCGGCCAGCAGCAGCGCGTGGCGGTCGCCCGCGCGCTCATCAACCACCCCCAGGTGCTGCTCCTGGACGAGCCGCTCGGCGCCCTCGACCTCAAGCTGCGCCGCCAGATGCAGCTGGAGCTCAAGCGCATCCAGACCGAGGTCGGCATCACCTTCATCCACGTCACCCACGACCAGGAGGAGGCCATGACCATGGCCGACACGGTCGCGGTGATGAACGGCGGGCGCGTCGAGCAGCTGGGCGCCCCGGCCGACCTCTACGAGAACCCCAGGACCACGTTCGTGGCGAACTTCCTGGGCACCTCCAACCTCATCGAGGCCGAGGTCGTCGCCACCAGGGGCGAGGACGTCGTCGTCACGGCGGGCGGCGCCAAGCTGACGCTGCCCGGCGGGCGATGTTCGGCCCCCGCCAAGGACGGCGGCAAGATCCTCGTCGGGGTGCGCCCCGAGAAGATCTCGCTGGCCCACCGGGACGACGAGTCCGCGATAGCGGACGGCCGCAACCGCGTCCCGGGCACGATCGTCGACTCCTCCTTCATCGGCGTCTCCACGCAGTACGTCATCGACTCCCCGGCGGGCTCCGGCCTCGCGGTCTACGAGCAGAACATCGAGCGTGACACCCGCCTGGTGCCCGGCGCCGAGGTCGTCCTGCACTGGAACCCGGCGCACACCTTCGGCCTCGATGCGGCGCAGGCGATCGACGCGGGCGTGGAGAAGGTCGAGGGCGCCGCGTGAGCGCCCTGACCGAGGCGCCCCCGGCCGCCGACCTCCCCGTACGCAAGGCGTCGGCGCGCAAGCGCCTGGTGCCCTACTGGCTGCTGCTGCCCGGCATCCTCTGGCTGATCGTCTTCTTCGCGCTGCCGATGGTCTACCAGGCATCGACCTCGGTGCAGACCGGCTCCCTGGAGAAGGGCTTCCAGGTCACCTGGCACTTCCAGACCTACTGGGACGCCTTCAAGGAGTACTACCCGCAGTTCGTGCGCTCCCTGCTGTACGCGGGCACCGCGACCGTGCTGTGTCTGCTGCTCGGGTATCCGCTCGCGTATCTCATCGCCTTCAAGGCGGGCCGCTGGCGCAATGTGATCCTGGTGCTGGTCATCGCGCCGTTCTTCACCAGCTTCCTGATCCGCACGCTCGCCTGGAAGACGATCCTGGCCGACGGCGGACCGGTGGTGCACGCGCTCAACACGCTGCATGTGCTGGACGTGACGAACTGGCTGGGCTGGACCGAGGGCAACCGCGTGCTCGCCACGCCCATGGCGGTGGTCTGCGGACTCACGTACAACTTCCTGCCGTTCATGATCCTGCCGCTCTACACCTCGCTCGAACGGATCGACCCGAGGCTGCACGAGGCGGCCGGCGATCTGTACGCGACCCCCGCGACCACCTTCCGCAAGGTGACGTTCCCGCTTTCCATGCCGGGTGTCGTCTCGGGCACGCTGCTCACCTTCATCCCGGCGAGCGGCGACTACGTGAACGCCGAACTGCTCGGCTCCACCGATCAGAAGATGGTCGGCAACGTCATCCAGTCGCAGTTCCTGCGGGTCCTCGACTATCCGACGGCCGCCGCCCTCTCCTTCATCCTGATGGCGATCGTCCTGGTCATGGTCACCGTCTACATCCGCCGAGCCGGGACGGAGGACCTGGTCTAAATGCGCTGGCTCCGACGCAATGTGATCGTGATCGCGGGACTGCTGACCCTCGCGTACTTGATCCTGCCGAACGTCGTCGTGATGGTGTTCTCGTTCAACAAGCCGAACGGGCGCTTCAACTACTCCTGGACGCGGTTCTCCACCGACGCCTGGCAGGACCCCTGCGGCGTCGCCGACATGTGCGGCTCGCTCTCGCTCTCGCTGCAGATCGCGACCTGGGCGACGGTCGGCGCGACCGTGCTCGGCACGATGATCGCGTTCGCCCTGGTCCGCTACCGGTTCCGGGCGCGCGGCGCGATCAACTCGCTGATCTTCCTGCCGATGGCGATGCCCGAGGTCGTGATGGCCGCCTCGCTCCTCACGCTCTTCCTCAACCTGGGCGCGCAGCTCGGCTTCTGGACCATCCTCATCGCGCACATCATGTTCTGCCTGAGCTTCGTGGTGACGGCGGTCAAGGCGCGCGTGATGTCGATGGACCCGCGCCTTGAGGAGGCCGCGCGCGATCTCTACGCGGGACCGGTCCAGACGTTCGTCCGGGTCACCCTGCCGATCGCCGCCCCCGGAATCGTCGCGGGCGCGCTGCTCGCCTTCGCGCTCTCCTTCGACGATTTCATCATCACCAATTTCAACGCGGGCTCCACCGTGACGTTTCCCATGTTCGTCTGGGGATCCGCCCAGCGGGGCACGCCCGTTCAGATCAATGTCATCGGTACGGCGATGTTCGTCATCGCCGTGGTGGTGGTCGTCGCCGGCCAGCTCGTCGCGAACCGGCGCAACAAAGGTGCAAAAGCCTAAGCAACAACTGCCGAACCCTTCGAGGGAGTTGGAAATCATGGCCGCAACCCGAGCCATGAGCAGTGCCGCAGCCCAATCACTCACGGACGCCCAGCCCGTCCCCTTCTGGCTGGAGGACCCGGGCAGGCCCGGTGCCCACCCCGCGCTCGCGGGCGACGAGCGGTGCGATCTGCTCGTCGTCGGCGGCGGCTACAGCGGACTGTGGACCGCGCTCCTGGCCAAGGAGCGCGACCCGCAACGCGATGTCGTGCTCATCGAGGGCAAGGAGATCGGCTGGGCCGCGTCGGGCCGCAACGGCGGCTTCTGCGCCGCCTCCCTCACCCACGGCCTCGGCAACGGCCTGGCCCGCTGGCCCGACGAGATGCCCACCCTGGAACGGCTCGGCGCGGCCAACCTCGACGCCATCGAGGCGGCCGTCGCCCGCTACTCACTGGACTGCGACTTCGAGCGCACCGGCGAGATCGACGTGGCCACCGAACCGCACCAGCTCGACGAGCTCCACGAGATGTACGAGGAGGCGGTGGGGCTCGGCTTCGAGGGCCTGGAACTCCTGGACCGGGACGCGATGCGGGCCGAGGTCCACTCGCCGACCTTCCTCGGCGGCCTCTGGGACCGGCGCGGCGTCGCCATGCTCCACCCCGCCAAGCTGGCCTGGGGCCTGAAGCGCGCCTGTCTGGAACTGGGTGTACGGATCTACGAGCACACCCCCGGCCTCGACCTGGTGTCGGCGGGACCGGGCATGGCGGTGCGCACCCCGTACGGACGCATCCGCGCCCGCCGGGTGGCGCTCGGCACCAATGTGTTCCCGTCGCTGGTCAAGCGGGTGCGCGCGTACACCGTGCCGGTCTACGACTACGCGCTGATGACCGAGCCGCTGAGCGCCGGGCAGCTGGCCTCGATCGGCTGGAAGAACCGGCAGGGCCTGGGCGACTCGGCCAACCAGTTCCACTACTTCCGGCTCACCGCCGACCACCGCATCCTGTGGGGCGGATACGACGCGGTGTACAAGTACGGCGGGAAGGTGCGGGCCGAGTACGACGACCGGCCCGCCACCTATCTGAAGCTGGCCGAGCACTTCTTCGACTGCTTCCCGCAGCTGGAAGGGCTGCGTTTCAGCCACACCTGGGGCGGCGCGATCGACACCTGCTCGCGCTTCTCGGCCTTCTTCGGCACGGCCCACGGCGGCAAGGTCGCCTACGCCGCCGGATACACCGGCCTCGGCGTCGGCTCGACCCGCTTCGGGGCGGACGTGATGCTCGACCTGCTCTCGGGCGAGCGCACGGAACGCACGGAGCTGGAGATGGTCCGCAAGAAGCCCCTCCCGTTCCCGCCGGAGCCGGTCGCCTGGGCAGGCATCGGCATCACCAAGTGGGCCCTGGCCAGGGCGGACGCGAACGGCGGCCGCCGCAACCTGTGGCTGAAGGCGATGGACAGGGCGGGCCTGGGCTTCGACAGCTGAGCGGGTTGCCACCTACCCCGCCCCCCCCGTGGAGCGCCCGGCGCACAACCGGCGGATCTTGACGCGCCAAATTCACTACCAACAAGTAGCGAAACCCGCGTCATAGCCGAGCCCCACCCCGCTCTCCACCCGTGACCGCATCACCGCGCTCACGGAAGGAAGACCGGGAGATGCATGGCTCGGGAGCCAAGACAGCAGTGGAATGGCTGGCATCGGTCGCGCCGGATCCCGACGCCTGCCGGTGGGAGTGGGAGCGCAACCCCCTGGGGGTCGCGCTCCTCCCCGCCGGCAGGCGCTGGGACGTACTGATCCTGCCGGGCGAGCTGGGGCACCCCACGCTCGACGTACTGACCCGCCTCATCGACCACCCCGGGCCCGTCCTCGCCGACTTCGGCGACGCGCGCCTGGGGTTCTTCGTGCCGCCGGGCACGGCCGCGCGCTGGCTCGGCACCGGGGTGCGGGGGGCCGGTCAGGGCACCTGGATCGTGGTGCCGTACCCCGGGCGGGTCTCCGGCGGGGTGCGCTGGCTGATCCCGCCGGACGGCTCGGGCAACCTCACCGACCCTTCGCTGCTCGAACTCGCGATGCACGAGGCCGCGGCCAGGATCGCGGGGGAGGGGCGGGAGGGGTGGACCTGAAGGGGACGGCAGGGCACTGCCGACCGACGCGGACCAGCGGACCAGCGGTTCAACGGTTCGACGGCGGGCAGTTCACCGGGAACTTCGACGCATACCCATCGAGGCGACGATCAGCAGCACCCCGCACAGGCAGCCGCTGGCCAGCACGTCGAGCGGCCAGTGGTAGCCGTGCAGCACCAGACCCGTGCCGGTCGCCGCCGTGAGGACCCCGGCGACGACGGGCAGCACCCAGCGCCTGCGTACGTGCGAGGTGAGGAGCAGCGCCGAGACGCCGTACGCCACCATCGCCGTCGCCGTGTGGCCCGACGGGTAGTAGCCGGTGTCGCTGGTCAGCGGGCCCGCGCGGTCGGTCCAGGTCTTCAGCGGGACGACGAGGGCGGGCACGACCGCCATGGTCAGCGCCGCGATCAGCGCGGTCGCCCGGGCGCCGCGCCACAGCGCGTAGCCGAGAGCGAGCGCGAGCACCGGAAGGGCGACGGGCATGCTGCCCAGATCGGCGAGGACCTGCGCCAGGGGCTGGGGGCCGCGCCCCGCGAGATGGTGGTCCAGGCGCTCGTCGAGGCGGCGCAGCGGGCCGTCGGCCACGACCTGCCAGGTGATCACCGCGAAGAGGGCGGTGAGGGCCGCGAGAGCGGAGAAGAGGAAAGCCGGCCGCCCCGGAACAGGGGGGGAGGTTCCGGGACGGCCGGTTCGACCGGTGTGCCGTGCGCCCCGGGGGGTGTGGGGCGTACGGCCATCCGATCGGTGAGGAATTCCGGAGCCAGAGGCTCCAGCGGTGTGCGCGAGGGCACGACCAGAACGAGGCTGGGGATGCGCCGCCCTGGAGCCGTCCGCAGTCTCCTGCGGGCGAGGTGTTTCTCTCATCTGCAGAAACCGTACGGCACGGAAGCGGGGGACCGACAGCCGGAACTCCATCCCGCCATCGGCCCCCCACACCTTCTTCACAGGCTCTGGCCGCGGCTGCGCTCAGCGCGTCCCCGGCCCGTCATCGGAGCGCCTTCAGAGCACCCTCCGAGCGTCCTCAGAGCGCCGAAAAAGCCTGCTCGATGATGTCGAGGCCCTCGTTGAGCAGGTCCTCGCCGATGACCAGCGGCGGCAGGAAGCGCAGCACGTTGCCGTAGGTGCCACAGGTCAGGACCAGCAGGCCCTCCGCGTGGCAGGCCTTGGCCAGCGCGCCGGCGGCGGCCGCGTTCGGCTTCTTGCCGTCCCGGTCCTCGACCAGCTCGATGGCGATCATGGCGCCGCGGCCACGGATGTCGCCGATGATGTCGAACTTCTCGGCCATGGCGGCGAGGCGGCCCTTCATGACCTCCTCGATGCGCTTGGCCTTGCCGTTGAGGTCGAGCTCGCGCATGGTCTCGATCGCGCCCAGCGCACCGGCGCAGGCCACCGGGTTGCCGCCGTAGGTGCCACCGAGGCCGCCCGCGTGCGCGGCGTCCATGATCTCGGCGCGGCCGGTCACGGCGGAGAGCGGCAGACCGCCCGCGATGCCCTTGGCGGTGGTGATCAGGTCCGGGACGATGCCCTCGTCCTCGCAGGCGAACCACTGGCCGGTGCGGCAGAAGCCGGACTGGATCTCGTCCGCGACGAAGACGATGCCGTTGTCCTTGGCGAACTGGGCGATCGCGGGCAGGAAGCCCTTGGCGGGCTCGATGAAGCCGCCCTCGCCGAGCACCGGCTCGATGATGATCGCGGCGACGTTGTCGGCGCCGATCTGCTTGCTGATCATGTCGATGGCCTGCGCGGACGCCTCGGCGCCGGCGTTCTCGGCACCGGTCGGCCAGCGGTAGCCGTAGGCGACCGGGACGCGGTAGACCTCGGGCGCGAAGGGGCCGAAGCCGTTCTTGTACGGCATGTTCTTGGCGGTCAGCGCCATCGTCAGGTTCGTACGGCCGTGGTAGCCGTGGTCGAAGACGACGACGGCCTGGCGCTTGGTGTACGCACGGGCGATCTTGACCGCGTTCTCGACGGCCTCGGCGCCGCTGTTGAACAGCGCGGACTTCTTGGCGTGGTCGCCCGGGGTCAGCTCGGCGAGCTGCTCGCAGACCTCCACGTAACCCTCGTACGGCGTGACCATGAAACAGGTGTGGGTGAAGTCCGCGAGCTGGGCGGCGGCGCGGCGCACGACGGCCTCGGCGGAGGCGCCGACCGAGGTCACGGCGATGCCGGAGCCGAAGTCGATCAGGCGGTTGCCGTCGACGTCCTCGATGATGCCGCCGCCCGCGCGCGCGGTGAAGACGGGCAGCACGGAGCCCACGCCGCCGGCCACCGTCTCCAGACGGCGGGCCTGCAGCTCCTGCGACTTCGGGCCGGGGATGGCGGTGACGACGCGGCGCTCCTGCGGAATCGCGCTCATGAGGGGCTCCCTGGATGATCGGGGGTGTTTGCGGACGCGGGGTGTTTTGGACGCTTCCTTGGCTTTCTTCGCAGGCTAGGGGGCGGGGGCAGGTGCTGGCATGCTCCGTTGGGGAGTGGTGCGGTGGATTCGTTGTCCTTGGCGGACATAGCGGGGCGCCGCTACGCGGATGCGTTGTCGTTCGGCTGCGGGCCGTCTTGGGTTGCTCGCGCAGTTCCCCGCGCCCCTTTTGTGGGCGCGGTAACGCTCGTGTGGCCACAAGTCCGCTTAGATTGGGCTGGACTTGGTTACGGACCTGGCTGGTCAGGGGGCAAGGGGCCGATGGACACCGAAGGTACGCACGACGCACGCGGCATCGAGGCGCGGCCGGTGCCGCGTCCGGCCGCGCCGCCGCCCGTTCCGGCGCTGCCGCCCGCGTTTCCGCCGCAGCCCGCCCGGCCGCCCGCCGTACGCCCGTCGCTGGTGGAATGGCTGCGCACCCCGCGTGCGGCCGCCGAGCCGGGGCTGTGGCGGTACGGGCACCGGCCCCGGGCCCAGGACGACGCGCACCGGGTGCCGGACCGGGCGCTGATCAGCGGCGCCCTGGTCGCGCTGCTCGCGGCGGTCCTGGTGTGGTCGCTGTGGCGCAACGGGTACGTGCCGCGCAGCCGGGTCCCCCTTGAGCTGTTCACGCCGACGGACTGGTGGGTGGGTCTGCACCGGCGGCCCCCGGCGGCCCTGACCGCCCTCGCCGCGTACAACAGCCTGGTCGCCGGTGCGGTGATCTACGGGTTCGGGCATCTGGGCAACTGGCGCGAGATCTTCCGCCGGTACGCGGTGGAGCACCCGCAGCCCGCGCGCGCGGTGCGCACCGCGCTGGTCGCCGGGGCCCTCGTATGGTTCCTGATCTGGGCGGACGACTATCTGCCCTTCTACTCGCTGGCCATCGGCGTGGTGCCGCACTCGTGGATCTTCAGCGACGACCCGGTGGCCACCAAGGACGCCATCGACACGACGACGACCGTCTACCACGTAGTGGTAGCGGTGGCCGTGTTCTGGTTCTGCGGGCGGGCGGGCGACTGGCTGGGGCTGTGGCGCGAACGCACCGGCCGTGCCCCGGTCCGCAGCGGTTCTGCCGCGACCGCCGCACCCGCCGAGAGCCCCGCCGACTGGCCGCAGCTGCGCGCGGCCGGGCAGTCGGCGGCCGCCGACCGGCTGGCCGCCGACGCCGACAGCGGCCGGATGAACGACGTGGACTGCGCCCGTATCCGGCGCGCCTGGACGTCCGTCGTGGCCGACCCGGGCCGGCTGGCCGCGTTCACGGACGCGGTGCTGCGCGACGGGGCGCGCGCGTGCCTGCACCCGTCCGGGGAACGCGACCTGCCCGCCCGGACCGCCACCCACGACCTGCTCACCGCACAGGTGCGGCTCGGCCGGTTCGCGGAGCTGGAGAACAACCCGCCCGCCCGCCGGGGCGCGGGCGCGGCCCTCGACCCGGCGGCGCTCGGCACCTCGCTGCTCGCCCTCGGCCCCTCCGGCGCGGGCAAGACCCGCCATCTGGTGCGGCCCGTCGTCGAATCCCTGGCCCTCCAGGCGCTCGCCGGACAGGCCGCCGTGGTCGCGGTCGGCGCGGCGGGCACCCCGCTGGGCGCCGACGAGGCGTACGACGTGATCGTGCGGCCGGGCGACCCGCAGTCCGAGTACGACCTCGACCTCTACGGCGGCACCGACGACCCGGACGAGGCCGCCGCGCTGCTCGCCGAGGCCTGCGCCGGGGATCTGCCGGACGCCGACGTGCGGCGGGCGGCGACCGCGCTGGCCCAGCTGCTCGGGCCGTACCGGGCCGCGTACGGCCGGTTCCCCACGGTGGCGCAGCTGCGCGAGCTCCTGGACGGCTCGGGCGACACGTTCGCGGCGCTGCGCGCCGATCTGGACCGCGCGGCGCACCCCGCGCTCCACCGCGAGCTGGAGGCGCGCGCACGACAGGCCGACATCCCGGGCGAGCCGGGCCTGGTCCTCGCCGACCGCCTCGCGTGCCTGGACCGGCCCGCGTTCGCCGCCTTCTTCGACACCACCGGCCACACCCGGCCGTTCTCGCTGCGCGCTCTGGAGCACCCCGTACGGGTGAGGGTCGATCTGCCCGAGCGGGCGCACCCGGAGGCCGCGCGGCTGCTGAACCGGCTGCTGCTCGCGCAGTTCACGACGAGCGCGGCCGCCCGCCGGGACCGCTCGCTCTTCGCCTGCCTGGTCATGGACGACGCCACGCACGCGGTGACCGCCGGTTCCGTACGGGCGGTGCAGCGGCTGCGGCAGGCCAACGCCGGGGTGCTGCTCAGCCTGCGGGCGCTCGCGGACGTGCCCGAGCGGCTGCACACCTCGCTGCTCGCGGCGGTCGGCTGCCATATGGCGTTCCGGGGCGTCACCACCTGGGACGGGCAGCTGCTCTCCCAGCTGTGGGGCACCGAGTGGATCGAGACCACCGAGGTCGCCCGGCACGCCGTCTTCGCGGATCAGCCGCTCACGCGCGCGATGCACGCGCTGCGCAAGCTGGCCACCGGGAAGCCGGTGACCCGGGACGCGGTCACCGTGCGCAAGGTGGAGCGGGAGCGCTGGTCGGCGTCGCAGCTGGCCCACCAGGTGCCCGCCGGGCACGCGGTCCTGTCGCTGAGCGACGTACGGGGGGAGCACGCGCCGCCGCTGCTCGTGGATCTGCGGGGCTGAAGCGTACGTACCCGTTTCCGGGGGCTCGGGCGGGGGCCGTGACCCCGCCGTCCTGGCAGAATCGGGGTGCGCCGTTCATACGGGACGGCGTATTTCCCCTGCCTCCCCCCGAAGGTCGTCGAAGGCCCCATGCCGCCCACCCTCGCCTCCCTCGTCCAGCACTCGGCGCTGAAACTCACCGTGCGCGCGGGCGAGGACCGGCTCGACACGCCGGTGCGCTGGGCGCACGTCAGTGAACTGGCCGACCCCGTCCCGTACATGGAGGGCGGCGAGCTGCTGCTCATCACGGCGATGAAGCTGGACGCCGAGGATCCGGAGACGATGCGGCGCTATGTGCGCAGGCTCGCCGGAGCGGGGGTCGTCGGGCTCGGCTTCGGTGTCGGCGTCACCTACGACACGGTGCCGGACGCGCTGCTCGACGCCGCGCGGGCGCAGGACTTCCCGCTGCTCGAAGTGCCGCGCCGGACCCCGTTCCTGGCGATCTCCAAGGCGGTCTCGGCGGCGATCGCGGCCGACCAGTACCGGGCGGTGACGGCGGGCTTCGAGGCCCAGCGCGAGCTGACGCGCGCGGCGCTCGCCGAAGGCCCCGCCGAACTCCTCGCGCGGCTCGCGGCGCATGTGGACGGGTGGGCGGCGCTGTACGACACCTCGGGCGCGGTGGTCGCGGTGCAGCCCGAGTGGGCGGGGCGGCGGGCGGCCCGGCTCACCGCCGACGTGGCCCGGCTGCGCGACCGGCCCGCGCCCGCCAGCGCCGTGGTCGGCGGCTCGGACGACCGCTCCGACGACCGCGTCGAGCTCCAGTCGCTGGGGACCGGGCGGCGGGCGCGGGGGGCGCTCGCGGTCGGTACGGGCGCGCCGCTGGGCACGGCCGAGCGGTACGCGGTGCACTCGGCGGTGGCGCTGCTGACGCTCACCACCGAGCGCTCCCGGGCCCTGCAGCAGGCCGAGCAGCGGTTGGGCGCGGCGGTGCTGCGGATGCTGCTCTCCGGGCAGCAGGACCATGCCCGGGCGGTCGCCGGTGACCTCTACGGCGGCCTGCTCGACGCCCCGTTCCGGCTGGTCATCGCGGAGGCCGAGGGGGAGTCGGCCGACCTGGCGGTGCTCGCCGACGCGATGGAGTCGGCGGCGTCGCGCTCCGGCGAGGGGGTGCTGGCCGTGCCCGAGGGCGAGCGCCTGGTGGTCCTGGTGGCGGACGGCGGCGACGCGGTGGGCGCGTGCGCGGGGTTCGAGCCGGAGGAGGGCGCGGAGGTCGTGATCGGCCTGTCCGCGCCGGCCGGGCCGATCGCCGCGGCGTCCGCGTACAAACAGGCCGAACAGGCGCTCTCGGTCGCCCGGCGGCGGGGCCGGCGCCTGGTGGAGCACGAGGAGCTGGTGGCCGGTTCGCTGGTGCCGCTGCTCGCGGACGACGCGGTACGGGCGTTCGCGGACGGGATGCTGCGGGCGCTGTACGAGCACGACGCGACGGGCCGGGGTGATCTCGTGGCGTCGCTGCGGGCGTGGCTGTCGCGGCACGGCCAGTGGGACGCGGCGGCGGCGGACCTGGGCGTCCACCGGCACACCCTGCGGTACCGGATGCGCCGGGTGGAGGAAATCCTGGGCCGCTCCCTGGACGACCCGGACGTCCGCATGGAGCTGTGGCTGGCCCTGAAGGCGACGACGCCGCCGGAGGCGTAGCTCTCCCCACCCCGCCCCTTCCCCTAAACCCTCCGGGGGTGGGTGGGGGTGGAGGGGGGAGGGTTGTTCCCGGGGGCTCCGCCCCCGGCCCCCAGCGGGGCTGCGCCCCTGCCACCCCCCAGCGGGGCTGCGCCCCTGCCACCCCCCAGCGGGGCTGCGCCCCTGCACCCCTTCGGCGGCTGCGCCCCGGACCCCCTTGGCGGGTGCGCCCCCCCGGCCACCGCACCCCACTCTGTGGCTGCGCCCCTTTTGGGGGCGCGGGGAACTGCGCGAGCAACCCAGCACGCTCCGCAGACGAAAACGGGTTCCGGGGCGGAGCCCCAAGCGGGGTGCAGGGGGCGCAGCCCCCGCGAAGGGGTCCGGGGGCGGAGCCCCCGGGAGAACCACCTTCACCCCCACCCACCCCCGGAGGCCACGCGGCGGAGCCGCACATGTCACAGGGGGGAAGGGGCGGGGTGGGGGTCCTCCAAAGCGGTGTACATTCGCCGCCCACCACTCCACCCCGGACAAGCCCCGACTCGCCGCCCCCGGCCTACGGTGGGAGAAAACAAGCAGACCCCCAACCTCGGAAGGGCCGGGATTCGTCATGACTTCCACCCACGCCTTCTGGCTCGCCGGCCGCCAGGCCACCGGTGCGGACAGCTTCGACGTCACCTCCCCGTGGGACGGCCGACTCGTCGGCAAGGTGAGCGTGCCGACCGAGGACCAGGTCGAGGAGGCCGTCGCCGCCGCCCACGCCGTGGTCGACGAGTTCGCCGCGACCCCGGCGCACGTCCGCGCCGCCGCCCTCGACCACGTATCGAAGCGGCTCGCCGAGCGCACCGAGGAGATCGCGCAGCTCATCTCCGCCGAGAACGGCAAGCCCATCAAGTGGGCCCGCGGCGAGGTCGGCCGTGCCGTCTCCGTCTTCCGGTTCGCCGCCGAAGAGGCGCGGCGCTTCAACGGCGGCGAGGCCCAGCGCCTCGACACCGACGCGGGCGGCCAGGGCCGCCTCGCCCTCACCCGCCGCTTCCCCAAGGGCGTCGTCCTCGGCATCGCGCCGTTCAACTTCCCGCTGAACCTGTGCGCCCACAAGGTCGCCCCGGCCATCGCCGTCGGCGCGCCGATCATCCTCAAGCCGGCCCCGGCCACCCCGCTCTCCGGTCTGATCATCGGCGAGCTGCTGGCCGAGACCGAGCTGCCCGCCGGTTCCTGGAGCATCCTGCCGGTCGCCAACGACCGCATGCCCGCCCTCGTCCAGGACGAGCGTCTGCCCGTCATCTCGTTCACGGGTTCCGACAAGGTCGGCTACGCGATCATGGACTCGGTGCCGCGCAAGCACTGCACCCTGGAGCTCGGCGGCAACGGCGCGGCCGTCGTCCTCGCCGACTTCGCCTCCGAGGAGGACCTGGACTGGGCGGCGACCCGTATCGCCACCTTCTCCAACTACCAGGGCGGCCAGTCCTGCATCTCCGTGCAGCGCGTGATCGCGGACGCCGCCGTCTACGAGCGGCTGCTGCCGAAGATCGTCGCGGCCGTCGAGGCGCAGGTCACCGGTGACCCGTCCGACTCCGCCACCGACGTCGGCCCGCTGGTCAGCGAGGACGCCGCCAAGCGCGTGGAGTCCTGGGTCGAGGAGGCCGTCACGGCCGGCGCGAAGCTGCTCGCCGGCGGCAAGCGCGACGGCGCCGCCTACGCCCCGACCGTGCTCGCCGAGGTCCCGGCCGACACCACCCTCGCCTGCGAGGAGGTCTTCGGACCGGTCCTCACCGTGCAGAAGGTGTACGGCGAGGCCGAGGCGTTCGCGGCCGTCAACTCCTCCAAGTACGGCCTCCAGGCGGGCGTCTTCACGCACAACGTGCAGACCGCCTTCCGCGCCCACCGCGCCCTGGAGGTCGGCGGCGTCATCGTCGGCGACGTCCCCTCCTACCGCGCGGACCAGATGCCGTACGGCGGCGCCAAGGCCTCCGGCGTCGGCCGCGAGGGCGTCCGCTACGCGATGGACGACTACACGTACGAGCGTGTGCTGGTCCTGACGGGTCTCGCCCTCTAGGACGTACGAGCGAAACGGCCGGAGCCCGCTGTCGGACTCCGGCCGTTTTCGTGTCCCGGGGGTGGTCGGGCGGCGCGGAATCGGGTACATACGGTCGAGTAGCACTGTCCGGTAACGGGTGCGTGCGCGCCCGAAGACGTCGCGGCGAGGAGTACCCCTCATGACCGCACCACACGGCACACCCAAGGTTTCCGAGCGCGAAGCGCGCCAGGTCGCCGAGGCCGCGCGCGAGCAGGACTGGCGCAAGCCGAGCTTCGCGAAGGAACTCTTCCTCGGCCGCTTCCGGCTCGACCTCATCCACCCCCATCCGCTGCCCGCCACGGACGACGTGGAGCGGGGCGAGGCGTTCCTCGCCAAGCTGCGGGACTTCTGCGAGACGAAGATCGACGGCGCCCTGATCGAGCGCGAGGCGCGGATCCCCGACGAGGTGATCAACGGCCTCAAGGAGCTCGGCGCGCTCGGGATGAAGATCGACACCAAGTACGGCGGCCTCGGTCTCACCCAGGTGTACTACAACAAGGCGCTGGCCCTGGCGGGCTCGGCGAACCCCGCGATCGGCGCGCTGCTCTCGGCGCATCAGTCGATCGGCGTACCCCAGCCGCTCAAACTCTTCGGGACGCAGGAGCAGCGGGACCAGTTCCTGCCGCGCTGCGCCCGTACCGACATCTCGGCCTTCCTGCTCACCGAGCCGGACGTCGGCTCCGACCCGGCCCGGCTCGCCACCTCGGCGGTCCCGGACGGCGAGGACTCATACGTCCTGGACGGGGTGAAGCTCTGGACCACCAACGGCGTCGTCGCCGACCTCCTGGTGGTGATGGCGCGGGTGCCGAAGTCCGAGGGGCACAAGGGCGGCATCACGGCCTTCGTCGTCGAGGCGGACTCGCCCGGTGTCACTGTCGAGAACCGCAACGCCTTCATGGGCCTGCGCGGCCTGGAGAACGGCGTGACCCGCTTCCACCAGGTCAGGGTCCCGGCCGCCAACCGCATCGGCCCCGAGGGCGCCGGGCTGAAGATCGCCCTGACCACGTTGAACACCGGGCGCCTCTCGCTGCCCGCGATGTGCGCGGGCGCCGGGAAGTGGTGTCTGAAGATCGCCCGCGAGTGGTCGGCGGCGCGCGAGCAGTGGGGCAAGCCCATCGCGCACCACGAGGCCGTGGGCGCGAAGATCTCGTTCATCGCGGCGACCACGTTCGCCCTGGAGGCGGTGCTCGACCTGTCCTCGCAGATGGCCGACGAGGACCGCAACGACATCCGTATCGAGGCGGCGCTCGCCAAGCTCTACGGCTCCGAGATGGCCTGGCTGATGGCCGACGAGCTGGTCCAGATCCGCGGTGGCCGGGGCTTCGAGACCGCCGAGTCGCTGGCGGCCCGGGGCGAGCGTGCCGTACCGGCCGAGCAGATCCTGCGCGATCTGCGGATCAACCGGATCTTCGAGGGCTCGACCGAGATCATGCATCTGCTGATCGCGCGCGAGGCCGTCGACGCGCATCTGTCCGTGGCGGGCGATCTGATCGATCCGGACAAGAAGCTGCCGGACAAGGCCAAGGCGGGCGCGGGCGCCGCCGCCTTCTACGCCCGCTGGCTGCCCAAACTGCTCTCGGGACCGGGCCAACTGCCCCATTCCTACAGCGAGTTCGGTGATCTGGCCCCGCACATCCGGTACGTCGAGCGGTCCGCCCGCAAGCTGGCGCGCTCCACCTTCTACGCGATGTCGCGCTGGCAGGGCCGGATGGAGACCAAGCAGGGGTTCCTGGGCCGGATCGTCGACATCGGCGCCGAGCTGTTCGCGATGAGCGCGGCGTGCGTACGGGCCGAGATGCTGCGTACGGCCGGAGCACATGGCAAGGAGGCGCACCAGCTGGCCGACGTCTTCTGCCGGCAGGCCCGCATCCGCGTCGACGAGCTGTTCAACCGGCTGTGGGCCAACACCGACGACCTGGACCGCAAGGTCGTCGACGGGGTGCTCGCCGGCTCGTACACCTGGCTGGAAGAGGGCGTCGTCGACCCGTCCGGCGACGGCCCGTGGATCGCCGACGCCACCCCCGGACCCGCCATCAGGGACAACGTCCACCGCCCAATTCGCTGAGTCCGTACGCCATTTGGGGCGCCGGAGCGCCGCAGCGCCCGGCGCCCCGGCGGCCGCTTCGACCGCCGGGCGGGGGAGTCGCGGGGGAGTGCTGTCCCGACGCACAGCCGATGCGGCAACAATGGGAGCATGAGCGACAGCCCAGCCCCCCTCGCCGACCCGCACATCGCCTTCGACCCCGCCGAAGGCCGCCGGGACATCGTCGTCCTCGGCGCCACCGGGTCCATCGGCACCCAGGCCATCGACCTGGTGCTGCGCAACCCCGACCGGTTCCGCGTCACCGCGCTCGCCGCGTCCGGCGGCCGGGTCGCGCTCCTCGCCGAGCAGGCGCGCAGGCTCCGGGTGCGTACGGTCGCCGTCGCGCGGCCGGACGCGGTGCCCGCGCTGCGCGAGGCGCTGACCGAGCAGTACGGCGGTGAGCCGCTGCCCGAGATCATCGCCGGGCCGGACGCCGCCACCGCGCTCGCCGCCTCCGAGTGCCACACCGTCCTCAACGGCATCACCGGCTCGATCGGCCTCGCGCCGACGCTGGCCGCGCTTGAGGCGGGCCGCACGCTGGCGCTGGCCAACAAGGAGTCGCTGATCGTCGGCGGCCCGCTGGTCAAGGCGCTCGCGAAGCCCGGCCAGATCATCCCGGTCGACTCCGAGCACGCCGCCCTCTTCCAGGCGCTCGCCGCCGGCACCCGCGCCGACGTACGCAAGCTGGTGGTCACGGCCTCCGGCGGCCCCTTCCGCGGCCGTACGCGCGCGGAGCTGGCGGATGTGACGCCGCAGGACGCTCTGGCGCACCCCACCTGGGCGATGGGCCCGGTGATCACCATCAACTCGGCGACCCTGGTCAACAAGGGCCTGGAGGTCATCGAGGCGCATCTGCTCTACGACATCCCCTTCGACCGCATCGAGGTCGTCGTCCACCCGCAGTCGTACGTGCACTCCATGGTCGAGTTCACCGACGGCTCCACGCTCGCCCAGGCCACCCCGCCCGACATGCGCGGCCCGATCGCCATCGGCGTCGGCTGGCCCCAGCGGGTGCCGGACGCCGCCCCCGCCTTCGACTGGACCAAGGCGTCGAGCTGGGAGTTCTTCCCGCTCGACACCGACGCGTTCCCGTCGGTCGGACTCGCCCGGCACGTCGGAGAGCTGGGCGGGACGGCTCCGGCGGTGTTCAATGCCGCGAACGAGGAGTGCGTGGACGCTTTCCTGGCGGGACGGCTGCCTTTCAACGGCATCATGGATACGGTCACGGAGGTCGTGGCCGAGCACGGCACCCCCGCCGAGGGAACTTCCCTCACGGTCTCGGACGTCCTGGAAGCGGAGACCTGGGCACGGGCCCGGGCCCGTGAACTCGCGGTGAAGGCGACAGCAAAGGCGCGCGCATGACGATTTTGATGACGGTCCTCGGCATAGTCGTCTTCGTGGTCGGCCTGCTCATCTCGATCGCGTGGCACGAGCTGGGCCACCTCTCCACGGCCAAGATGTTCGGCATCCGGGTGCCGCAGTACATGGTCGGCTTCGGCCCGACCATCTGGTCGCGGAAGAAGGGCGACACCGAGTACGGCATCAAGGCGGTCCCGCTCGGCGGCTACATCCGCATGATCGGCATGTTCCCGCCCGGCGAGGACGGCCGGATCACCGCGCGGTCCACCTCGCCCTGGCGCGGCATGATCGAGGACGCCCGCTCGGCGGCCTTCGAGGAGCTCCAGCCGGGCGACGAGTCGCGCCTCTTCTACACGCGCAAGCCGTGGAAGCGCGTGATCGTGATGTTCGCCGGGCCGTTCATGAACCTGATCCTGGCCGTGGCGATCTTCTTCGGCGTGATGATGACGTTCGGCGTCAACACCCAGACCACCCAGGTCGGCAAGGTCTCCGACTGTGTGATCTCGCAGAAGGAGCAGCGCGACACCTGCAAGGCGTCGGACCCGGTCGCCCCCGCCAAGCAGGCCGGGCTCAAGGCCGGTGACAAGATCGTCGCGTTCAACGGCGAGAAGGTCGGCGACTGGTCGGCCCTGCAGAAGCACATCCGCGACACCATCGGCCCGGCCACCATCACGGTCGAGCGGGCCGGCAAGCCGGTCGATCTGCACGCCAGCCTGATCAAGAACGACGTGGCGAAGATCGACGGCTCCGGCAACTACACCACCGGCACCACCTCGGCCGGCTTCCTCGGCTTCAGCCCCGCCACCGGCATCGTCCAGCAGTCCTTCGGCCAGTCCGTGGACCGCATGGGCGACATGATGCGCTCCGGTGTGAAGTCCCTGGTCGCGATCCCGTCCAAGGTCCCGGACCTGTGGAACGCGGCCTTCAACGGCCAGGAGCGCAAGGCCGACTCCCCGATGGGCGTCGTCGGCGCGGCCCGGGTCGGCGGCGAGGTGTTCACCCTGAACATCCCGCCGGAGAACCAGATCGCGATGATGCTGTTCCTGGTCGCGGGCTTCAACCTGTCCCTGTTCCTCTTCAACATGCTGCCGCTGCTGCCGCTGGACGGCGGGCACATCGCGGGCGCCGTGTGGGAGTCGCTGCGCCGCACGGTCGCGCGCGTCTTCAAGCGCCCCGACCCGGGCCCGTTCGACGTGGCGAAGCTGATGCCGGTCGCCTATGTGGTCGCCGGAATCTTCATCTGCTTCACCCTGCTCGTGCTGGTCGCGGACGTGGTGAATCCGGTCAAGATCTCGTAGGGACGTACGTCTCGTACGCGTGTAGGGGGCGGGCCGGGTGCATGGAGTGCCCGGCCCGCCCCTTTGCGTGCTGTGTCTTCCCGGGGGCAACCCCCGGACCCCCGGCCGGACACCCGTGCGGGTTCGCGGCGACGGAGTGCGCGCGCCCCGCCCCTTTCGGTGAACTGTTGGGGCACGGTGTGCTTGGGTGCCCCGGGGTGCCGTAACCTCGGAGGCTGGAGCCCGCCGATCTCGGGCCTTGATCCACACCTTGGGGTTGCACAGCAGATGACTGCGATTTCACTGGGAATGCCGTCCGTACCGACCAAGCTGGCCGAGCGTCGCAAGAGCCGCCAGATCCAGGTCGGGTCGGTGGCGGTCGGCGGGGATGCCCCTGTCTCGGTGCAGTCGATGACGACGACGCGTACGTCGGACATCGGCGCGACGTTGCA
>NZ_JBICVJ010000008.1:0-406617 GCF_043198895.1 Streptomyces sp. NPDC048696
CACCGCGTCCACGATCAGCGCGTCGACCTTGTTCGTGATCATCGTGTCGACCTGCTGCGTCTGCGTCGTCGCGTCCTGCTTGGCGTTGGCGTAGACCACCCGGCCCTTGCCGGCGGTGAGATCGCTGACCATTTTCTCGATCAACGGCTTGTCGAACTTCTCGTAGCGCGCGGTCTGGTTCTCCGGCAGCAGCAGGCCGACCTTGATCGCCCCGCTCTTCTTCGCGCCCGGGTCCTTGGCGCCGCTGTCGGACTTCTTGGCGCTGCCGCAAGCGGCGAGCGAAACGGCCATCGCGGTGACGCTCACGGCCACAGCCGCATGACGCATACGCGTGTTCATCCAGATACCTCCCTGACGAGGCCGCATCGCTGCGACCGAGGTGGCTGGAAGTCAACTGGGAGGTGTATGGGGCGTCAAGGAGTTGAGGGTTAACGAGACGGCAACTCGCCTTTCCGTTGATTAGTCGAACAGGCAACGATTCCGCTTAATTGGCGGGAGAGGCAGGCCGGTTGGTGTGACCCGGGCTCACGTCAAGCGGAAGCCGTCCGCCAGTGCGTCCATCTGTCCCGTCAGCAGCGTCCGGGGCCGGTGCCCCATTCCCTGGTACTGGCCCGAGACCGCGAGACTCACCGTGCCGTGCAGTTGCGACCAGGCAACCACCGCGCCCGCCAGGGCGGTTGCCGCTGCGGCCTCATGCGCGGGGCGGTCGGTGTGGGCCGCGACCCAGTCGGCGACGGCGCCGTCCTGCCGCAGCCACACGGCCATTTCGTCGACGGTCGGGCGGTACGCGTCGACCGGGTCCCCGGCGGCGAAGACCGTGAGGAACGGGCCGAGCGCGGCCCGGGCGCGCTCCAGGGTGTCGGGCGGAGCGGCGTAGCCCGGTACCGGAGTTCCCTGGATCAGCAGATAGCGGTGCGGCTCGGCGGTGGCCCAGTCGAGGCAGGCGTCGGCGAGCGCGTGCAGCGCGGTGCGGGGCGTGCCCACGGTGCTGGTGCCCACGCGCACGATCGCCTGCGCCAGATCGTCGTACGCGTCCCGGATCAGCTCGTTCAGCAGGTCGTCGCGGCCCGCGAAGTAGCGGTAGAGGGCGGGCCCGGAGAGTCCCATCTCCTTGGCGATCCGGGTGAGCGCCAGCGCGGTCGCGCCGCCCTCGGCGACCTGCTGGAGCGCCGCCGCCTTGATCTCCGCGCGGGTCTGCTCCCGGTAGCGGGCGCGCGGGCTCTTCACTTCGGCGGGCATGGGTCCTCCTGCGTACACGACGGTCTCCGTGTCCGGCACGGCGTCCGAACGCAGTGCACATTCAATCATCCTCTTGCGAGTCAGGATCGCAACAGTTACGGTCTCTAACAGAAGCGACGGAACATAACTCGATTCGCCAAGGGGATCCTCATGTCCAGCACGCCCAGTACGCCCAGCACCTCAACAGCCCGTTCCCGGCACGTCGTTCTGGGCGCGGGCCCGGCCGGCCGGACGCTCGCCGCCGAGCTCGTCCGCCGGGGCCACGCCGTACGACTGGTCGACCGCGCGGGGTCGGGCGACGCCATCGAGGGCGTCGAGCGGTACGCGGCCGACGTCAGCACCGCCGAGGGAGCCCGCGCCGCCGTCGAGGGCGCGGACGTCGTCCACCACTGCGTCAACGTCGGCTACCACCTCCAGATCGAGCTGATGCCCCGCATCCAGCAGGCGGTGCTCGCCGCCGTCGAGGCGGTCGGCGCGCGCCTCGTCGTCCTCGACACGCTCTACCCGTACGGGCCGACGCACGGCGAGGTCATGACCGAGGACACCCCGTGGCGGGCCACCTCCCGCAAGGGGCGGATGCGCGCCGAGCTGGACGAGGCGTATCTCGCGGCCCATCGCGACGGGCGCGCCCGAGTCGTCCTCGGCCGGTCGGCGGACTTCGTCGGCCCGCAGGTGCTCAACTCCTCGCTCGGCGGCGCGGTGTTCCCGGCCGCCCTGTCCGGGGGCGAGGCGCTCGGGCTCGGCGACCTCGATCTGCCGCACAGCTACACGTACATAGGCGATGTCGCCGCCGGACTCGCCACCCTCGGCGAACACCCCGAGGGCGACGGGCGGGTCTGGCATCTGCCCACCGCGCCCGCGCTGACCACCCGTCGTATCCACGCGATGATCGGCGAGCGGGTGGGCGCCCCGGTCAACGCGACGGTCCTCACCGAGCCTCGCCCGTTCGGGCCGTTCGACGAGACGTTCATGGCCGAGTACACCGAGCTCTTCTACCAGCACACCGAGCCGCAGATCCTGGACTCGTCCGCCTTCGAGCGGGCCTTCGGCGTCCGGCCCACACCGCTCGCCCAGGCGCTCGACGCCACCGTCGACTGGTACCGCGCGCTGCTCGCGGGGCGGGTCTGACGGGCGGTCGGCGGACGGCGCGCGAGCGCGGGATGGGGCGAACGGCCCCGCACATGGGCGATTATGCCCATGCGTCCCCTTCCTGCCGTCCGCGTGAGAAAGAAGGCCGCTGTGGCTGCGCACACCGAGGACGGTCGCGGCGGTCGGCCGGGCGCCGCCGGACCGGCCGCGCCGCTGCCCGACCGGAGCCGCTGGCAGGCGCTCGCCGTCTGTCTGGTGGCGGGGTTCATGACGCTGCTCGACGTGTCGATCGTGAATGTGGCGCTGCCGTCGATCCGCGCGGCCCTCAAGGCCCCGGAAGCCGGTCTGCAGTGGGTGCTGTCCGGATACGCGCTCGCCTTCGGCCTGTTCCTCGTTCCGGCCGGGCGGATCGGCGACGCACGGGGCCGGCGTGCGGTGTTCATGACCGGTCTGGCCCTGTTCGTCGTCGCCTCGGCGGCCTGCGGGGCCGCGCAGTCCAGCGCCTGGCTGGTGGCGGCCCGGGCCGTCCAGGGCCTGGCCGGCGGCCTGATCTCGCCGCAGATCTCGGCACTGATCCAGCAGATGTTCTCCGGGGCCGAACGCGGCCGCGCCTTCGGGATGCTCGGCAGCGTCATCGGCATCTCGACGGCGGTCGGCCCGCTGCTCGGCGGGCTGCTCATCCACGCGGCGGGCGCGCACGAGGGCTGGCGCTGGGTGTTCTACGTCAATGTGCCGATCGGCGCGGTGTGTCTGGTCCTGGCGCGCCGACTGCTGCCCGACACCCCGTCGGCCCGCCCCGTCAAGCTGCGTCGGCTCGACCCGGTCGGGGTGGCGCTGCTGGGCACCGGAGTGCTGTCGCTGCTGCTCCCGTTCATCCAGGCACAGCAGTGGCACGGCCCCGAGAAATGGCTCCTGTTGCTGCCGGCGGCGGCCCTGCTGGCCGGGTTCGTTTTGTGGGAGCGCCGACAGACCGCGCGCGGACGGTCCCCGCTCCTGGACCTCACCTTGTTCCATGAACGCAGTTACTGGCTGGGGTGCGCGCTGATCCTGCTCTACTTCGGTGGGTTCACCTCGATCTTCTTCATCACCGCCCTCTATCTCCAGGCCGGGCTGCATCTGAGCGCGCTGGTCGCGGGCCTCGCCATCACCCCGTTCGCCGTGGGCTCCGGGGTCGCCGCCGCGATCGGCGGCCGCCTCGTCGCCCGCTTCGGCCGACGCCTGGTCGCCGTCGGCCTGGTCATGGTCGCCGTCGGACTCTGCGGCACGGCGCTCGCCGTCCACCTGGTGGCGGGCAAGTCCTCGGCATGGGCGATGACCGCGCCCCTGCTTCTCGCGGGGCTCGGCAGCGGCCTCGTCATCGCGCCCAACCAGACCCTGACGCTCTCCAAGGTCCCGGTCCGCTCGGCGGGCAGCGCGGGCGGCACCCTCCAGACCGGACAGCGCGTCGGCTCGGCCGTCGGCATCGCCGCCGTCGGCTCGGTGTTCTTCGCCAGGCTGACGGGCCACGGCTGGGCGTCGGCGTACGACCACGGGCTGTTCGTGTCGATCGCCTTCGTGGTGGGCGCGTTGCTGCTGGCGCTCGCGGACCTGGGGACGGTCCTTGAGTAGCGCTGATCGCGGCCGTTCGGCGGGAGCCTCAGCCGGTCACCCAAGCGCCGCCAGGCCCTTGGCCAGGTCTTCCTTGTCCATGACCGGAGTGAAGGAGATCTTGGCGCCGAGCTCCATGAAGAACGGCTCCGCGATCTTGGGCATCTCGGACGGGTCCTGGAGGTCGAAGACTATGAACGCCGTACGACACCCGTTCTGGGTGGTGAAGTAGGCGGCTTCGGGGCGTATGGCCTCCAGCGCCGACTGCATGGTCTTCTGCATGTTGCCGTTCTTGATGTTCTCGTTCGACTTCGCGGTGTCCATTTCCACTCTCAACAGCACACGCACGGAACTCACCCACTCCCGACCGACCGGGTGGGTGCACGTCTCGACGCACCGGTCACTCCCGGCCGCGTATAGAACAAGGGTCTCGCGTTCCCCTCATGACCACAATGCAGGGCCGACCCTGCCCACCGGGGCGCCGGGGCCTCGTACAAAATGAAGCCCGAGTTCCTGTTATCCCGGCGTCCGGCGGGAGTCTCCGAACGACGGGAGCGCACGAACGACGCCAGGGTGAGGGAACGCATGCACAGGGACAGCACGGCCATGCCGGATCTGGTCGGCGCGGCACGGACCGGGGATGCCGGGGCGCGGGAACAGCTGGCCGCCGACTATCTGCCGCTGGTCTACAACGTCGTCGGCCGCGCCATGGACGGGCACGCCGACGTCGACGACGTGGTGCAGGAGACCATGTTCCACGCCCTGGAGGGCCTGGACGGGCTGCGCGAACCGTCCAGGTTCCGGTCCTGGCTGATCGCCATCGCGATGAACCAGATACGCAGACGCTGGCGCACGCAGCAGCACACCCCCACCACCAGCCTGGAGCGCCTGGCCGAACCCCTCGATCCCGAGCCGGACTTCGTGGACGTCACCATCCTGCGCCTGGGCCTGTCGGGTCAGCGCCGCGAAGTGGCCGAGGCGACCCGCTGGCTCGACGCGGACGACCGCGAACTGCTCGCCCTGTGGTGGCAGGAGGCGGCGGGCGAGCTGACCCGCCCCGAACTGGCCGAGGCGATGGGCCTGACCGCCCAGCACGCCGCCGTGCGGGTCCAGCGGATGAAGGCCCAGCTGGAGGTCGGCCGGATCGTGGTGCGGGCTCTCACCAACCGGCCGCTCTGCGACGAACTGGCCGCGCTGACCGCCGACTGGGACGGCCGCCCCGAACCCGTGTGGCGCAAGCGGATCGCCCGGCACACCCGGGAGTGCCGCGCCTGCTCCGGCCACGGCTCCGGCCTGGTACCCGCCGAGGGCCTGCTCGTCGGCCTCGCGCTGATCGCCCCGCTGGCCGGTCTGTACGCGGCGGTCCTCGCCCCGGCCGACCGGATCGGCCTCGCCGCGTCGGCGACACCGATGACGTCGCCCAGCGGTGCGGGCGTTCCGCCGAAGCCTCGTGCGGGTACGTACGCGGTCAAGGGCGCGGCCGCCGTCGCGATCGCCGTCGTCCTGGGGATCCTCGTCGTCCTGCTGTGGCCCGACCGGCGACCCGAGGCCGCGCCCGCACCGGCGACGGTGACCAGTGCGTCGGCGCTCGCTCCGTCACCCTCGTACGCCTCGCCCTCGGCCAGTCCCACGCCGCAGCCGACGACGGCCGCTCCCTCGCCCAAGGCCAGCACGAAGAGCGCCCGTCCCACTCCGCCGCCCGCCCCGACCCCCGAACAGCGGCTCATCCAGCTGATCAACAGCCGCCGCAGCGCGGCGGGTTGCGCCCCGCTGCGCCGCGATCCCCGGCTCACCACGGCGGCGGTCCGGCATGCCCGGGACATGATCGCGCGTGGCTACTACGGCCACGAGAGCCCCGAGGGGCAGCACGCCGACGCCCGGATCAGGGCCGCCGGGTACCCGGTCGGGGCCTGGGCGGAGAACCTGGACAAGGGGACGGCGGATCCGGCGGCCGTCGTCAAGGACTGGACCGACGGCTCGATCCATCAGCAGAACATGCTCGACTGCGGGTACCGCGACACGGGCGTGGCCGCCGTGCCCGGCCCCGACGGCACGGTGTGGGTCCAGGACTTCGCCGGGACGTCGTCCTGAACCCACATCCGTATCGGTGCCGAGATCGACTCAGCTGCCGAAGTTCTGGACCCACCAAGGGCCGTTGTCGCTGAGGTTCACGCCCACGCCGATGTCCTTGAAGCCGCAGTCCAGGATGTTGGCGCGGTGGCCCGGGCTGTTCATCCAGTCGTGCATCGCGGCCTCGGGGCTCTTGGGGCTCCGGTGGATGTTCTCGCCCCACTTGTGCCAGTCGTAACCGGCGGCGGTCATACGGTCGCCCGCGTTCTTCCCCTCCGGGGTGTCGTGCTCGTAGTAGTTGCGGGCGGCCATGTCGTCGGCGTGCTCCTGGGCGGAGGAGTTGAGCCTGCTGTCGGCCTTGAGCGGTGAGCAACCCGCCTTGGCGCGCTCGGTGTTGGCGAGCGCGATGACCTGCTGGACGTACTGGGCGGCGGTGCCGGTGACCGCGCTCGCGGGCTGCGACGCGGGGGAGGTACGGGAAGACCCGCTGTCGGTGTGCCCGGTGGTCGTCGTCGGGGTGCTGTGCTTCTGCGCCGGGTGGGAGGTGGGGGCGCTGGGGCTCGGCTTCGGCTTGGCGGCGGCCTTCGAGGGTGTGGCGGAGTGGGTCGGCGACGGCGACGCGAGGGGGGCGGCCGGGTCGGCGGCGGTGTCGAGGACGTGCCCGGTGGGCGCCGCCGCCTCGCTGGCGACGGTCTTGGCGTGGTCGTCGGACTGCGGCCAGCACAGCGCCCCCGTGATGGCCGTGACCGCCACGGTTCCGGCAACCGCCGTGCCGACGGTTCGGGTGGACCACCGTCGCCGCGCGTGCCGCCGCGCGGCCCGCCCCTGGGGCGCCGAGTGCCGGGCGTGGGGGTGGTCGTCGTGGTGCTGCATGGGGCTCCGCTCTCTTTCCGGTGCTGCCGGGGGTGTCCGGCGCATGGGAGAGCGGGTGGGGCGGCGGGCATAACGTTTTTTCTGGGGGTGACTTGGATCACGTGGTGTGCCGGCGCGCTGTGCGGTCATTCGGCTGCGCGCCGTCTGTGGCTGGCCGCGCGGTTCCCCGCGCCCCTGTAGGTCGCCCGGAACCGCATCGCACTGCCGCGAGTCCGCTCAGACGACCCGCAACCGTACGGGCTCCGCCCGCCCCGTGTCGGCGGTCGACGCGTTGAGCAGGCTCAGACCGGCCGGGGTCGGGGTGTGCAGGACCGAGTTGCGGTCGCGCGCGGTGCCGATCAGCCCGGCCGACCGCAGCACCGTGGCGTGTTCGCTCGCGCTCGCCACGGAGACATCGGCGCGGGCCGCGAGCTGACTGGTGGTCAGCCCGGGCTGCTCGGCGATCGCGCACAGCACGGTGGCGCGGGTCCGCCCCAGCAGCGCCGACAGCGAGCGCGGCGCGGTGGTCAGCGCCCCGGCCGTCGACGCGGCGGGCAGCGCGAGCCCCGGCGTCCCGTCCTGCCCGATCGGGAAGCTGATCCACGGCTGGGGCTCGGCCGCGTCGTCGAAGAGCGGGTACTCCGAGCCGAAGAGCGTCGGGATCAGCAGCAGACCCCGGCCGTCGAGATACAGGTCGCCCTCGTGGCCGGAAGCCATGGTGAGTTCGAGCACCGGTGGGTTCCAGCGCACCCGGCGCGGGTGGAGCCCCTGGAGCAGGCGTTCCACCCCGCCCTCGGTGAGATGCCGCATCCGGATGGCCCGGTCGGCGCCCGCCAGTTGCTCGATGCGCGGCCAGTAGGGGGCGACGATCTGCTCGTGGGCGTCCTCGAAGACGTCGACGAGACTCTGCAGGAACTGGGGATCGCCGTCCGTGCGCCGCATCCACTCCGGCACCCGCCCCGTCCGGTGCACCCACTGCTGCACATACCGGCGGACGACCCGGGGCGGCGTGGCCCGTACCTTCTCCCACAACTCCTGTGTGCTGCCCGGCTCCACGGGCAGCAGGAAGTCCAGCGACCAGCCCTTGGTGGGGACCACGTCGAAGGCCATACGGGTCCGCGGGTCGAGGCGGCCGAACGATTCGCGCCGCCACGCGTCGAAGCGCGCGTGGTGCAGGTTCTCCTGCAGCACCCGCAGCGCGATGTCCAGTTCGAGCAGCGGACGCGGCCCCTGGGCCACCCGGGTACGGGCGAGGTCGTCGGCGGTGAAGTGTATGCGCAGCGTCACTTCGCCGAGCATTGCCGTCCGGCGTGTTTCGGACCAGCCCGAAACACGTCACCTCTGCCGTCGGAGGCTTGGCACTCTGAGCGTGTGCAACGGGGGAGTGCCGGCCGGTACACACGGGGGATGCGCGACGTGTACCGGCCGGTGCGCTGTGTGCGCGGCCGGGCGTCCGGTCGGCGTGGCGGGTGCCCGATGCTTGGAACGCCGAGCGGCCCGGTTTAGTTTCTCGTTGCACCGGGTGGCCGACGTCGTGCGGCCTCCGTTCCTCGAAAGGATCGAGCCTCATGCGTTACGCAGTCCTCGGTACCGGCGCCGTCGGCCGGAACATCGCCGCAAAGCTCGCCTCCCTCGGCCACGAAGTGGTGGTCGGTACGCGTGACCCGAAGGCCACCCTCGCCCGCACCGAGTCCGACCAGTTCGGCAATCCGCCGTTCGCGGTCTGGCAGCAGGAGCATCCCCGGGTGGGTCTGGAGACGTTCGCCGACGCCGGGGCGTTCGGCGAGAGCGTCGTCAACACGACGGCCGGTACGGCGAGTCTGGCCGCCCTGGACGCGGTGGGCGCGGAGAACCTGAACGGCAAGGTGCTCATCGACATCGCCAACCCGCTGGACTTCTCGCAGGGCATGCCGCCCTCGCTCGACCCGGTCAACACCGACAGCCTCGGCGAGCAGATCCAGCGCGCGTTTCCGCAGGCGCATGTGGTGAAGACCCTGAACACCATGAACACCAAGGTCATGGTCGAGCCGTCCCGGGTCGCGGGTGAGCACAACGTGTTCCTGTCCGGCGACGACGAGGCGGCCAAGAAGGCGGTCGCCGCGCTGCTGATCTCGTTCGGCTGGCCCCAGCAGAGCATCCTCGACCTCGGCGACATCACCAGCGCGCGCGGCGCCGAGATGATGCTGCCGATCTGGATGCGGCTCATGGGCGCGCTGGGCCACACGGACTACAACTTCCACATCCAGGGCGCCTGACCTCCGGCCCCCGGCGGACGTTACCGGGCCGGGGGCGAGGACGGACTCGTCGAAGGCCGGGCCGTCGGCAGTTCGGACGGCCTACGGCCCGGCTTGGAGGCGGGCTGCCGAGCCGACCCGCCGCGCGTCGCCTTCGAAGCCCCCGGCATCGGTACGGCAGGTGGCGTGTCGGTGTGCCCGGTGGCCCCGGTACCGGTCGGCGGCCGGGAGGGCTGCGGCTGGGGCGAGAGGGCGGGGGAGGGCGAGGAGGAGGGCAGGGGCGCGACCGGACCGGGCGTGGCCGGGCGTGCCGGACTCCGGTCCGGGGCGAGTGCCACGTAACCGATCGCCACCGCCGCCACGGTGGCGAGTGCGGCCAGCGGCAGAGCGAAGCGGCGAGTCGGTCGGCCGTGAAGTCGCGGCAGCGCGAAGGCGGTTCGGCGCGGCCGAGGACCCGGCGGGTCGGCCGGGCGCAGGTCGTGGACGGTGATGGTCTGGGCCCGGGCCGCGAACGCACGCCGCAGCCGCGTCTCGACGGGGCGCTCGGAGCCCTCGTGGCCGTCCATGTCCACTCCTCTCACGACCGCCCCTTCAAGATCTTCTCCAGTGAGTCCAGGCCCCGGCTCGCGAGGGACTTCACGGATCCCCTGCTGATCCGCAGCGTCTGCGCGATCTCGGCCTCGGTGAGCTCGCCCCAGTAGCGCAGGACCAGCACTTCGCGGCGCCGGGCGGTCAACTGGCCCAGCGCCGCGAGGACTTCACGGTGCTCCTCGTCGAGCACCACGTGCTCCTCGGCGGAGGGCGCGTCGGCCTCGTGAGGAGGTGTGTACGCCCGCGCCGTGCGCCGTCTGCGCAGGACCGAGCGCGAGGCGTTGACGACGGCCGTACGCAGATACGCGAGCGCGTTGTCGATCTCACCGATGTGCTCGCCGTGCCGCCGGTAGAGCGCGGTGAACGCGTCCTGCACCACGTCCTCGGCGGTGGCCCGGTCGTCGACGAGCATCACCGCGAGGTGCACCATCCGTAGCCGGTGCGCGTGGTAGAGCTCGCTGACGGTGGGCCGTACGACACCCTCCGGGCCGGGTCCGCCCGGGGAGGCCAGGGGGGGTTCACGGTCGGCCAGCCGGTCCCGGCGCAGCAGCCAGTGCCGGAACGCGCGCAGGCCGAAGCCGCCGGGCGGCGCCGGCTGCCGGACAGCGGTGTACTCCATCACGTCCTCGGGTGGAACGGTGCGGCCCCGCCGGACGGGGCCGCCCTGCGCCTGGGTGGTCCCACTCCTCAGTGGCCGTGCCGCCGCCGCACGGCGTAGACGGTCCCGGCGCCCGCGGCGATCAGTACGCCGGCTCCGGTGCCCAGGACCGTGTTGGTGGCGGACGAGCCAGTATGAGCGAGCTCGTCCCGGCCTGTCGACGCGGCGGACGCGGGGCCGGGCTCGGCGCTGGGCTCGGCGCCCGAGGGCGCCTTCGTCGCGGGGCGGCTCGGGGACGCCTCGGGTTCACCGGCGCCCCTGGTCGGCTTCGTGGACGGCGCGGCGCCGGGCCGGGAGGCCGACGGCTTGCCGGGCGCGGGCTGCTTGGCGGGGACGGAGGGGGCGGCGCTCGGCTCGGCGCGGTGCGAGGGCGCGGTGCTCGGAGCGGTGTGCGACCGGGCGCCCGAGTCGTCGGCGTACGCCGCACCGGCCAACGCGGGGACGGCGAGCGCCGCCAGGAGTCCGGTGGCGGCGGCCCCACGGGCGAAGGCGCGGCGGTGGTGCTGGGTGGTGTTCACGTAGGAGCTCTCCAGATCGACTGAACAGCGCCGGACGGCGCCCTTCACCCCTGACGACGTGCGACGAGGGTCGGGGTTGCCGCCACTCCGGAAAAAGTTTCACGCACCTCGGGGGGCGCAGTCCCCCCGCTGGGCAGCCCTCATCGACCTCATGGCCGGTCCCGCCCCGGGCGGCCGGTGAGGCTGGCCACGACCGTCTCCGCGAACTCCTGGGTCAGCGGACCGAGCGCGTCCCACTGGCGTACCGCCCAGCCCGCCGCGAGCGGTGGCAGCGTGGGGATGGGGATCAGGCGGAGTGCGCCGTGGCCGGAGCCGGTCCAGCCGGGGAGGGCGGGGACGACCGCGTGTCCGAGGCCGAGTTCGGCCAGCAGGATGGCCGTGTCCCAGTCGGCGACGCTGGTGGTCGAGGCCAACTGGATGTCCTGGCGGTCGAGTTGGTCCTCCAGGTGGGAGCGGGACGTGGAGTTGGCGGGCAGCTGGATGTGGTGGATCCGCGCCAGGTCGGCCGCGTCGACGCTGCTCTTGTGCGCGAGCGGGTCGTCCGCGTGGACGGCGAGGACCCAGGGCAGTTCGATCACCGGACGCTGCTCGATGCCCCGGGCGGGGGAGCCGATGGTGATCCAGGCGAGGTCGGACTCTCCGGCGGCGAGCGCGTCGAAGCAGCCCCGGCTGGAGTTCTCGGTACGGAACTCCAGCTTGACGCCGGGGTGTCGGTGCCGGAACGCGACAACGCCGTCGGACATGAAGTGGCGCACGGTGGTGGCGCCGGTGGTGATCCGGACGGCGCCGCCGTCACCGTGTTTGAGGTCCCGTAGCCGACGCAGCGCCAGCTCTATCTGCCCGAGGCCCTGGGCGGCGGCCTGTTGGAGGATCCGCCCGGCCTGGGTGGGTGCGACGCCACGGGGTCGGCGCTCCAGAAGCGGCAGTCCGAGTTCTGCTTCCAGCCGTTTGACGTGCTGGCTCACCGCCGACTGCGTACGGGACAGATCGCGCGCCACCGCGCTCAGATTGCCCGTCTCGCATGCGGCGACGAAGACTCGGAGATCGTCGAGGGTCATCATCAGGTCCAGATCCAAGGTATTTGCTGGGGGAGTGGAAGGAAATCCTAGGATTGACTTGGGTTTTCGTTCGGGACAAGGATAGGCAGTGGCCCCGGGGCGGCAACCCGTCCGCGGTCGCCGACGGGGATCCGGACCTCGGGGCGATCGGCTGCGGAGGGTGTCGACCCCGGTGCCGACACGGGGGAGTTCACCGGCGGGCCCCAGGTACCTGGGGTCATGTCCCGTCGATTCGTGCCCTGCTGACGTCCTGTTACACGCCCCGTCACGCGTCCGGTTACACATCTGGTGTTACTGGTGAGAAATATGTGACGCTGACCCCGCGCGGATGCGCGGTTGGACGAAAGGACAGTTGATGGCAGCGTCGGGTCGACCGGAGCGTGCGGACGAGGTCACCGCCCATGAGGTGGGACGGCGGCGGTTTCTGGGATATGTGCTCGCGGCCTCGACGCTGACGGTGGCCGCGAGCCTCGGTGAGTCGGCCGTCGCGCCCGGACGGGCCGAGGCGGCGGTCCCGTCGCTCCCCGGGCCGTCCGAGATCTACGACCTCAACGACATGCTCACGGACGCCGCGCTGCCGACCGCCAACCTGATCACCATCCAGGTCGACGCGGACGGCACCGCCTCCTTCGTGCTGCCGCGCGCGGAGGTGGGCCAGGGCATCACCACCTCCTCGGCGATGCTGATCGCGGAGGAACTGGACCTGCCGCTGGAGAAGGTGAAGGTCTCGCTGGCGGACGCGCGGCCCGAGCTCCTGTTCAACCAGATGACCGGCGCGTCCAACACCACGATCTCCACGTTCACCCCGATCCGGGTGGCCGCGGCGACCGCCCGGGCCCGGCTTCTGGAGGCCGCGGCCGCGCAGTTCGGCGAGGCCGCCTCGACGCTGACCACCCGTGCGGGCGTGGTCACCTCACCGCGCGGGAAGAGCGCGACCTACGGCGAGCTGGCGGCGAAGGCCGCGAGCCGGACCACGCTCCAGCTCGGGGTCACGCTGAAGAAGCCCGCGCAGTTCGGCGTCATCGGTACCCCGCGCGGCCGGATCGACGCGCTCGCCGCCGTCACCGGGCGCAAGCGGTTCGCCATGGACACACAGGTCGCG
The DNA here is from genome assembly GCF_043198895.1 of Streptomyces sp. NPDC048696. Lineage (NCBI taxonomy): Bacteria > Bacillati > Actinomycetota > Actinomycetes > Kitasatosporales > Streptomycetaceae > Streptomyces > Streptomyces sp. NPDC048696. Next base: position 12,999 of record NZ_JBICVJ010000008.1, read on the forward strand.
GACGCGCTGCCGACCATGGTGTGCCGCCCGCCGACGATCAACGGAACGGTACGGTCGGTCGACAACCGGGCCGACGTCCTCGCGATGCCCGGCATCACCCATGTCGTCACCGTCCCCACCGGCGTCGCCGTGCGCGGGCGGACCTTCGGCCAGTGCATCGACGCCGTACGGGCGCTGCGGGTGTCCTGGGGCCCGGGCACCGCGGAGGGCGCGTCCGACGCCACCGTCCTCAAGGAGCTGCGGAGCGCCGAACTCCCACTGGTGATCCCCGCGTTGGACCCCCTGGTCAAGTCGGTGGACGCGCGCTTCACCTTCCACTTCGCCAGCAACAGCGCCCTGGAGCCCAACTGCGCGATCGCGGACGTCAGGAGCGACCGGGCGGAGATCTGGGCGTCCTTGAAGACCCCGATCGTCGCCCAGGAGCGGATCGCGCTCAAGCTCGGTCTGCCGCTGTCCGCCGTCAAGGTCCATGTCACCGAGGGCGGCGGCTCGTTCGGCCGCAAGCTCTTCTTCGACGCGGCCATCGAAGCGGCCCAGATATCGCAGGCGATGGGCAAGCCGGTCAAGCTGATGTGGCACCGCACGGACGACTTCCGCCAGGGTCGCACCCACCCGATGTCCACCTCCCGGGTCCGGGCGACGTACGCGCTCGGTGAAGTCCTCTCGTACGAGCAGCGGCACACCTCGGTGGCCACCGACTTCGGACACGGGCTCGGCGAGATCATCACCTCGATGGCGGCGAAGCTCCCCGTGGGCGACCTCGCCTTCTCCGAGACGATCTTCGAGCTCACCCAGCAGAGCCCGTACCACTTCGGCGCGACCACCCAGCTGCTCAGCGAGGTGGACAAGGGCTTCAACACCGGCAGCATGCGCAACATCTACTCGCCCAACGTGCGGTGCGCCCAGGAGCTCGTCGTCGACCAGCTCGCGGCGAGGATGGGCAAGGACGCGTACCGGTTCCGCCGCCAGTTCCTCAAGGAGGACCGGGCGCGGGCGGTTCTCGACAAGGTCGCGCAGGTCGGCGAGTGGGGCCGGGAGATGCCGGCCGGCACCGGGCAGGGGATCGCCGTCCACCCCGAGTACCACGGGTTCGTCGCGGTCCTCGCCGAGATCGACTGCCGCCCGGAGACCACGGGCCGGCAGATCCCCGACGCGTACACCGGCCCGCGCGTCACCCGGGTCGTATGCGCGGTCGACGTGGGCCTGGCCGTCAACCCGCGCGGTCTTGAGGCCCAGATGATGGGCGGGATCATGGACGGCATCGCCGTCACCCTCAGCTCCGGTCTGCACCTCAAGGACGGCCACTTCCTCGAAGGCAGCTGGGACAACTACTTCTACACCCGCCAGTGGAACACGCCGCCCGAGCTGGAGATCATCGTGATGCCGCCGACCGGTGAGAAGCCGGGCGGCGCGGGGGAGCTGGCCGTCGCGGGCGCGATGGCGGCCGTCGCCTGCGCCTACGGCCGGGCCACCGACACCATGCCGACCACCTTCCCCATCAACCACGACGGCCCGCTCGGCTTCGAGCCGCTGCCGACCGTGCCCCCGATCCCCGCGTCCCCCACCGACGGCCTCGGCCGCGCCTACTAGGAGCATCCGTGCCTCTGCACACCTTCATCCTCAACGGAAAGCCGGTCTCGGTGGACGTCGAGGACGACGTACGGCTGCTCTGGGTGCTGCGCGACGTCCTGGGCGTGACCGGACCGAAGTACGGCTGCGGCCTCGGCGTCTGCCAGGCCTGCACCAGCCACATCAACGGCAAGGCGTTCAACCCCTGCTCCGTGCCGGTCAAGGACATCGGCCCGACGGACGAGGTGACCACCATCGAGGGCCTGCCCGCCACGGTCGGCAAGGACCTGCACCCGATGCAGGAGGCGTGGCTGGAGTACGACGTGGCCCAGTGCGGCTACTGCCAGCCCGGCCAGATCATGGCCGCCGTCGCCAAGGTCCGCCAGGCCCGCGCCGCCGGTCATGAGATCGGCGACGCGGACTTCGACGAGATCCGCAACATCTGCCGCTGCGGCACCTACCACCGCATCCGCGAGGCGATCAGAGCGGGAGCGAAGAACTTCTAGAGGTCCACCTGCTTCCAGAGGTCCGCCTGAAACGCACCGTTCACGAAGTGACACACAGCGTGGCGGCGGGCGCCCGGTAATCTCGTGCGAACAGCCACGGGGCGGGCGTCAGCCCTGGTATGCAGGGGGATAGTCAGCACTCGTGGGATGATCGCCGCGTTGGTCCGGAGAGCGTCAAGCCTTGATCACGGTTCGGTAAATTTGGAACCCTTGTCCAGGCTTTGTCCATCCCCGGAGGCGGAACACGACCGTCGTGCCCCGAGGGGCAGAAGCAAGCCGGAGCCATCTGATGTCGCACGCGTCCACCCGGACCAGGAGCGAGACATACCAGTCCCAGGGCCACCGCCGCGCCTCCAAGGCCCGGAGGTGGTTCTTCGTAGTGGCGTCCGTTGTCCTGCTGGGAGCGATCGCCTGGCCGGTCATGAGCTACTTCCAGATACCGCCCTTCACGGACAAGGGCGACCCGATCTCGTACGGCAAGATCGACAACAAGCCCGGCGGAGCCCAGCAGCAGCCCGCGGACTCCAAGACGCTGATGCCGACCGGGCCGGACGCCAAGTTCAAGATCTCCAGCACGCTCAGCAACGGCACGCACGTCGGTGTCACGACGATCACCGGCAAGAAGTCCGGCTTCACGGGCAAGGTGTGGGTCTGGGCGCCGAAGGAGTACGACGACCCGAAGTACGAGAAGAGCGGCTTCCCCGTGCTGATCGCGCTTCCGGGCGGCCCCGGCTTCCCCAACAACTACTGGATGGACAACAACCTCAAGCTGGAGTCGTCCATCTCCAAGTGGGCCGAGTCGGGCAAGGGCAAACCGTTCCTGCTGGCGATGCCGGTGCTCAACCCGAAGCCCGACGACGGCGGGCTCTACTGGGACGGCAGTGACATCCCGAACCAGCCGAAGATGGGCACCTGGCTGACCGAGGACGTGCCCGAGCTGATGAAGGAGAACTTCCGGACGATCAAGTCGCGGGACGGCTGGGCCTTCATGGGCTCGTCCTCCGGCGGCTTCGCGGGCCTCAAGGCCGTGTTGAAGCACCCGGACAAGTTCAAGGCCGTCATCGCCTCGGGCCCGGACATCGTGCCCGACTCGCGGCTGTGGAACGGGCACCCGAAGGAGAAGGCCGAGAACAACCCCGAGGTGCTCTCCAAGCAGCTGATCGCCGCCAAGGGGCCGGACGTCTACCTCGCGTTCCAGTACGGGACGAAGGAGAAGTCCGTGATCCCGAAGGTGGACAAGTACATCGCCACCTACGGCAACAAGGGGCCGATCCACACGCATCTGGAGGTCATCCAGGGCGGTCAGCACAACGCGGTCACGTACATCAAGGGGATGGACGAGAGCAGCATGGCGTGGATCAGCGAACAGATCGAGGGGCCCACTGCCGCGCCGTGACGCGGGGTGTGAGGTGTGAGAGGTGAGCGGCGGCCGGGCGGATGACCGGCCGCCGTTTTCCGTGCGGCGCTCAGGCCGGGGTGCGGCGCATACGGGCACGGCGGCGCAGTACGCCGACGGCGCCCAGCGCGAGGGCCCCGGCGACCGCCGCTCCGATCAGCCACGGGCCGGAGTGCGAGACCGGCTCACCGGCCACGGTGACCTCCCCGGTGACGGGCCGACGGCCGTGGCCGGGGACCACGGTGAGCGGGTACGTCCCCGGCCGCAGATCGTGGCGCAGGGTGATGTGCCCCGCGAACAGCGTGGAGCCGTCGTCGCACTTGCAGCCGGGGTCGTCCGGGCTCTGCGTCCTGATGGTCACGTCGTGCTCGAAGGCGGGTGACCTGACGACGCGGGAGCCCCCGCTCTGGTCGAAGTGGTCGTCCGCGAGCACGACGACGACCCTGCTGCCCGGCCGTACGGGGTCGCCCATGCGCAGGGAGGGCGTGAGCACGCCGAACCGGCGGATCGTGAGCGAGTTGACCGGCGCGACCTCCAGCGGCGCCGTGGCGACGGCCCGGCCGTGGCTGGTGGCGGTGAGCGTGTACGTACCCGGCGCGGTGTCGGCGCGTACGGGGTAGCCGCCCGCCGCCGGGAGGAGGGCGGAGTTCCGGGAGCCCTTCCCGTCCGGGGTGAGGCGGATCGGCTTCACCAGCGCGGGCGAGGTGACGGTGACCTCGTCCCACCCGGCGGGCATGTCCCGGATGCCGACGCCGAAGGAGTCACCGGCCTCGACCCGGGCGCCGTTGAAGAAGTCCAGCCGCGGCCCGGAGGCGGCGCTCGCGGGAGCCGTGGGTGCGGGAGAGTCGGCCGAAGCGCCGGAAGCGGGGCCCCACCAGGGGGTCAGCAGGGCGAGACCGATGACCGCCGCCGCCCGAACCGTCCTGCGCGACACGTGTTTGCCTCCCCGGACTCTTCCCCTGCCGGGAAGCGTTCACCGGCTTCTGCCCGGAAGGGCGCTCACGGGACAAGAGCCCGGTCGACCCCTGCCGGTTGCGTCGCTTTAACCATCCTTTGCCGTACGGTCGGTGGGCGCGTCGGCACCGTCGGGGCGGCGAGGCCGTCAGCTGCCGGGTGGTGTCCCGCCGCCCAGGTCCGGATGACACAATCCGCTGGGCACGAGGGCCCCGTGCCACCGATGATCCGCCCGTCCCCCTTGATACGGAGTTCCGGCCATGTTCCAGCACCGCACCGCGCTCCGGCGCGCCCTGTCCCGCAGTGCCGTCGTCGCCGGGCTCGCGGCCGCCGGGCTGCTCACCGCCACGGGCGCGGCGTTCGCGCACGTCACCGTGCACGCGGACAACGCCGCCAAGGGAGCCACGGACGGCGTCCTGACCTTCCGGGTGCCCAACGAGGAGAGCGGCGCGGACACGACCAAGATCCAGGTGGTCGTGCCCACCGACCACCCGGTGCTCTCCATGCTGGTGACCCCCGAGGGCGGCTGGACCGCGCAGGTGACCACCACCAAGCTCAAGACCCCGGTCAAGACCGACGACGGCACGATCAGCGAGGCGGTCTCGGAGATCACCTGGACCGGCGGCACCATCAAGCCCGGCCAGTACCAGGACTTCCATGTCGCGTACGGCCAACTGCCCGACAGCGCCGACCAGCTGACCTTCAAGACGCTCCAGACGTACTCCGACGGCAAGGTGGTCCGCTGGATCGACGCGAGCCACCCGGGCCAGGACGAGCCCGCGAACCCGGCGCCGGTGCTCAACCTCACGCAGCCGTCGCCCCAGCCGTCCAAGCCGGGCACCCAGCCGTCCGCCTCGACCGCCCCCCGGGCGGCCGCCAGTGCGTCCGCCAGCGACTCCACGGCCCGGGGAATCGGCATCGCGGGCCTGGTCGTCGGAGTGCTCGGCGTGGCCGCGGCAGCCTTCGCCATCCGCAGCGCCAGGTCCGCACGCGGCTGATCCGTCTCGGGGTGGGGGCGGGTCCGGTCAGGGGAGTGAGGGGCGGCCGGCGATCGCGTCGTAGACCCTGACGCGCAGACGGCGGCGCCAGCCCTCGCGCTCCTCCCGGACCCGCGCCCGTTCGGCCTTGCGGCTGCCGGGCGGGTAGTGGGCCCGGGCCCAGGGCGAGCCGGGGCGGGCCAGGCGCAGGGCGCCGACCACGGCGAACAGCGGGACGAGGACGCCGAGCAGGCCGGTGAAGGCCTTGCCCTTGCTCAGCGCGACCAGCGCGAAGGCCGAGTTGACGCCGACCACGACCGCGTACGTCCAGCCGGATACGGGAGCGCCGTTCACCGAGGCGTCGTTGACGCCGAACGGCGCGGCTCCCAGCAACAGCAGTCCGCAGACCGCCGCGCCGAGCACCACGGTGTCGACGGAGAGCCGCCCCTCCTCGGACCAGTAGACGTCCCGCAGATGCAGGATCAGGGCGAACTCGTCGAGTACGAGCGCCGTGCCGATGCCGAAGAGTGCGGCCTCGATCTCGGCCCACGGGCGCTCGCCGCCGATCGGCGAGGCGAGGCCGAGACCGCCGATGATCATGAAGACGACGCCGAAGACCACATGGTGGATGTGGAGCCCGCCGGGCGTGACGTTCCTGGGCCACCAGGAGACCTCGGCGCGGATCATCCGCACGCTGAACCGGATGAAGAAGAACGCCCCCAGGAAGCCGAGCAGCAGGAACAGCAGCGGCTGTTTGCCCGGGTCCAGGATCTCGCGCCGGTACCAGTCGCCCATGGGTCAGGCCCGTCCGCCGGGCCGCTGCCGGTCGTCCATGCGGTCGGCCCCTTCCCGTGCCCGTCGCGCTGTGCGCAGCGTAACCAGGGCCGGGCGGACCGGCACGTCGAGGCGCTGTCCGAGGCGCCTCGACGCGGCCGGGCCCGTACGTCAGCCGGTGGCGCCGCGCGTGCGCGCGAGCCGGGCTTCGAGTCCGTCGAGTACGCAGTCGAGGCCGTCGGTGAAGCCGTCGTCGCGGGCGCTGTCCACCTGCTGCTCGCGCTGAAGGGCGTAGAGCCTGCGCAGCCTGGGGTAGGGCTCCACGGCCCGTTCGGCGGCGGGCCACAGGCCGGTCACCCACTCCTGCTCGCTCATACCGCTGCGGGCGAGCGTGGTGAGCCAGGCGGCCTCGGTCGTCGACACTCCGATGGCATACGCGGCGACGGCGTTGACGGCTCGGTCGGCCGCCTCCAGGGTGAACCCGGCCCGCTCGAACACGCCGAGCAGGCCCTCGGACATCCGCATCATGTTGGGCCCGAGCGCGGCCACCCCCGCCTCGCCGAGCACCGACACGATCCACGGGTGGCGGTGGAAGGCGGAGCGCAGGCTCTGGGCGCAGTGGGTGGCGGCCGCGCGCCACTCGTCGGGCGTGTCCGTGGTGTCCGGGACCTCGATCTCGCCGTAGATCTCGTCGACGACGAGCTCGATGAGCTCGTCCTTGTTCGCCACATGGGTGTAGAGCGAGGTGGCGCCGGCGTTGAGGCGGCTGCCGAGTTTGCGCATGCTGAGCGCGTCGATGCCCTCCGCGTCGAGCAGTTCGAGGGCGGCCGAGACGATGTGGTCCCGGCTCAGCGACGGCTGTTCACGCTTGCGGCGCTGGGGGCGGGTCCACACCGAGGGGATGCTCCGCGTCGGCTGGGTTTCGGCCGGCATCCGGCCTCCTCTCTCTCGCGCTCCAGGGTATCCGCTCGACGGCACGTTGTACGTGGCCACGAACGCCGTACGCAGCACGAACAGTGTGTGGCGCGGAGCCGGTCCGTCCGTCTTCGATGGCGGCACCCTCGGCGGCCCGACCTCGCCGGCTGTTCCGGAGCAACTGCCTCCACTTACCGGGACTTGCAGGTCAGGCGGACCCCACCTACGGTTGGCGGGCCGTGGTGTTCGGGAAGACCGGTGCAAGACCGGAGCGGCCCTCGCCACTGTGATCGGGTCCCACGTCGTTCAGGCCATGAACGGCTTCGGGTAGCCCGCCCCGTTGTGCCACTGGTGCCCGCGAGGACACCGGGAAGGCTGGGGCGGTGCGACACCCCGTAAGCCAGGAGACCGGCCACGGCATCTCGCGAAATGATCCACGAGGTGCTGGAGCGTGAACGAATGACCCTGCCCACTCCGTTTCACTGGCGGCGTGAGGACACCGTCCGAACTGCCTGGCTGCTGGCGGTGATAGCCGCCCTGCACATCGTCGCGTTCGGGATCCTCTTCCTGCTGGTGGTGCCGCGCCACTACGAGGTCGGCTCGAAGACGTTCGGCCTCGGCCTCGGCATCACCGCCTACACCCTCGGCATGCGCCATGCCTTCGACGCCGATCACATCGCGGCGATCGACAACACCACCCGCAAACTGATGGCCGACGGCAAGCGGCCGGTGTCGGTGGGCTTCTGGTTCGCCCTCGGGCACTCCAGCGTGGTGGTCGTGATGGCCGCGCTGGTCGCCGGAGGCGCCCAGCTGGCGGGCACCCTGATGAACGACGACTCGCGCACCCACCAGACGCTGGGCGTGGTGGGAACCACCGTCTCCGGCTCGTTCCTCTACCTCATCGCGGCGCTCAACCTCGTCGCTCTCGTCGGCATCCTGCGGGTCTTCCGGGCGATGCGCGCGGGCACGTACGACGAGGTGGAGCTCGAACAGCACCTGGACTCACGCGGGTTCATGAACCGCGTCCTGGGACGCTTCACCAAGTCGATCACCCGCCCCGGCCAGATGTACCCGCTGGGCTTCCTCTTCGGGCTCGGCTTCGACACCGCGACCGAGGTCACCCTGATGGTCATGGCGGGCTCCGGCGCGGCGGCCGGACTGCCCTGGTACGCGGTCCTGTGCCTGCCCCTGCTGTTCGCGGCGGGCATGAGCCTGTTCGACACCATCGACGGTACGTTCATGAACTTCGCCTACCAGTGGGCCTTCTCCAACCCGGTCCGCAAGGTGTTCTACAACCTCACCATCACCGGGCTCTCGATCGCGGTGGCCTTCCTGATCGGCACGATCGAGCTGGTGGGCGTGCTGCACGACAAACTCGACCTGAGTGACGGGCTCACCGGCTGGGTCTCCGGACTCAACCTGGACAACGTCGGGTTCATCATCGTCGGCCTCTTCGTCGCCGTGTGGGCCGCGGCCCTGGCGTACTGGCGGCTGGCCAGGGTCGAGCAGCGCTGGGCGGTGCGGGTCGCCCCGGGGGGTGCCGTGCCCGGCCAGGGCCGGGCGGGTGCGGCACCCGAGGGAGCCGCGCACGACGGGGCGCACGACGGGACCGCACCCGCCGCGGACGTCATCTGAAGGCGACGACGTCGGACTTCGCCCAGTCGGCGAACGGTAGGTGGCTGGTCGCGCGGTTCCCCGCGCCCCTCAAGGGGCGCGGGGAACCGCGGACTTCTGCATGTCCGGGAGGTCAGGTGGCGTCCCGCTCCACCGGGATCCACAGTGCCGCGTCGGCGTGTCCCGCCCGCTCCTGCGGGTACCGCACGCGCAGTATCTCCGGCCCCGGCCTGCTCCGGTACGGGTTGGAGGGGAACCACTCCGTGAACACGTCCCGCCACATGTTCTGGAGCGCCTGCGGGAACGGTCCGGAGCTCTCGAAGACGGCCCACGTACCGGCCGGGACGGTGAGCGCGTCCAGGTCCTCGGGCGGGGTGAGCCCGGTCACCACCGCGTGGTAGTAGTCGAGTTCGGTACCCTCCGCGCGGCTCGGGTCGATGTCGTCGGTGACCGAGACGATCCCCTCGGGTTCCTGGTCGGACAGACCGCTGATCCGCTGCACGGTCTCCTGCCCGAGGTCCTGGATGAACCCGGCGATCGCCGGGTTCACGCCCTCGTGCACCAGCGGGACCCGGGCCTTCTTGCCGACCACCCGGAACTCGTCCTTCTCCACCACTCGGTATCGCATACTGCTGCTCCCTTCGACGATGAGACGGAAGGACATCCGGGGCTGGGAGTGCAGAGCCGCACCGGTGCGGCGGGCCTCGCCGGGCCCGACACCGTGCACGGCCCGGAACGCCCGGGCGAACGCCTCGCCCGAGCCGTATCCGTAACGGACCGCCACTTCCAGCAACGTCCGCTCGTCGGAGAGCACTTCGGCACCCGCGACGGTCATCCGCCGACGCCTGATGTACTCCGAGAGCGGCATCCCGGCGAGCGCCGAGAACATACGCCGGAAGTGGTACTCCGACGTCGCCGCGATCCGCGCCAGCTCGGCCGCCTCGATCGACCGGTCGAGATGGGCCTCGATGTGGTCCATGGCCTGATTGAGCCGTTCCAGCACCCCGGCCTCCTTCCTTGTGATCACCACGTTAGGAAGGACCCACTGTGCCCGACCCGACATCCTGTGCCCGAATCGGTCGGGTGGAGTTCACGGGTACGCGCGCACATACGTACGTCGGTCCGGTCCCAAGGAAATGGGGTCCCGTCGCCCTGCGACGCACGCACCGGCAGATCCACCGGACAGGCCCTGGCCGGATCAGCTCAGCGGCTTCTCCAGGATCGCCTTGCGGTGGCTGAAGGTCTCGATCGAGTAGCGGCCGTGGTAGTTGCCCATGCCGCTCTCGCCGACGCCGCCGAACGGCAGGTCGGAGACGGTGAGATGGGCCAGCGGCAGACCGATGCCGAGGCCTCCGGAGGAGGTTTCGGCGGCGAGGCGGTCCTTGGTGGTGTCCGACTCGGTGAAGGCGTACAGAGCCAGCGGCTTGTCGCGGTCGTTGATGAACTCGATGGCCTCGTCCAGGTCCGCGACGGTGACGATCGGCAGGACCGGGCCGAAGATCTCCTCCTGCATCACCGGCGACTTCGGGTCGACGTCGGCCAGGACGGTCGGAGCCAGGTACTTGGTGGCGCGGTCGCCCTCGCCGCCGACGACCGTCCGGCCGGAGTCGAGCAGCGAGCTCAGCCGGTCGAAGTGGCGTTCGTTGACGATCCGGCCGTACTCGGCGGACGCCTGCGGGTCGGCCCCGTACAGCGCCTCGATGGCGGTGACCAGGGCGGGCTCCAGGGCGCGGGCCGTCTCGGGGTCGGTGAGGACATAGTCGGGCGCGACGCAGGTCTGACCGGCGTTGAGGAACTTGCCGGCCGCGAGCCGGGCGGCGACGGTTTCGATGTCGGCGTCCCGGTCGACGAACACCGGTGACTTGCCGCCCAGTTCGAGGGTGACGGGGGTGAGGTGCTGGACGGCGGCCGTCATCACGATGCGGCCGACGGCGCCGTTGCCGGTGTAGAAGATGTGGTCGAACCGCTCGGCCAGCAGCGCCGTGGTCTCCGGAATCCCGCCTTCCACGACGGCCACCGCGTCCGCGTCGAGGTACTGCGGCAGCAGCCGCGCAAGGACGGCGGAGGTGGCCGGTGCCAGCTCGCTGGGCTTGGCGACCACCGCGTTCCCGGCCGCCAGCGCGCCGATCATCGGCGTGAGCAGCAGCTGCGCGGGATAGTTCCAGGGTGCGATGACCAGGACGACGCCCAGCGGGTCGTACTGCGTCCGGGCCGTCGCCTCGCCCAGGTGCGCGGGTACGGGCGCGGGCTCCGGTCGCAGCCACTCGGCGAGGTGGTCGAGGGTGTGGTCGATCTCCCGGACGGTGAAGCCGATCTCCGTGCGGTGCGCCTCGGCGCTGCTCTTGCCCAGGTCCGCGTGGAGCGCGTCGACGAGCTCGCCGCCGCGCTCGGTGAGCATCTCGCGCAGTCGGCGCAGCTGCGTGGTGCGCCACTCGACGGGCTTGGTGCGACCGGTACGGAAGGTGGCGCGCAGCCGGGCCACGGTGTCGGCGGGCTGCTCCGGGGTGGTGTTCATGGTGCCTCGCTGCTGGGGGGCGCGTACCCGTCGGTCCGCGTCCGGTGATGTCGAGCGATCAGCTCGATGTAAAAGCCAACAGTTCAGGCTGGAAAATAAATTCCCGCTCGCGACCAATCGACCGAAAACTGCGTTCCGTCACCGTACGAGCGCGGAACGCCCCGCTTGGGCGCCGCCCATGGGTTCATCTCGCGTCAACGAAAAATTTCCTACCCGCCAGTAGACATCAGGTCGGAAGGTGATCATTGTTGGCCGTGACCATGTCAATGCCGTGCGGTCGGGGTAGCCGCCGACGCCCGGCGGGACTTTCTGCTTCGTGACCGAGGAGCAACACCCCCCATGCACCGCACCGCTTGGACGACACGCGCCGTAGTCACGGTGGCCGCCGCGGCGACCGCCCTCATCGCCGCCCCCACCGCCTCCGAGGCCGCCCCGCGCACCGTCGCCGTCCAGTCCGCCGGCGCCTCCGCGATCACCGCGCCCAAGGGCGTCGACTACACCACCTGGCTGCACGACGTCGGCGCCGTGGTGGATGTGGCCCGCCCGTACCTCAAGCAGCGCCTCGCCGCGTCCCCCGCGGGCGAGAAGCCCGCGATCGTCCTGGACATCGACAACACGTCCCTTGAGACGGACTTCCACCACTTCTGGACGTTCCCGACGCCGGCCATCCAGTCCATGCACGACATGGTGCGGGAGGCGAACGCCGAGGGCGCCGCCGTCTTCTTCGTGACCGCCCGCCCCGGCATCATCGAGTCCCTCACCTCGTACAACCTCAAGGCAGTGGGCTACCCGGTCACCGGTCTGTACGTACGCGACCTGGACGACCTGTTCGAGAACGTCGCCACGTACAAGACGGAGAAGCGGGCCGAGATCGAGGCGCGCGGCTACACGATCGTCGCGAACTTCGGCAACAACACCACCGACCTGGTCGGCGGTCACGCCGAGCGCAGCTTCAAGCTCCCGGACTACGGCGGCAAGCTGTCCTGACCGTCCGCCCGGACACGCCTGTGCCCCCATGGCCGAGCCATGGGGGCACAGGCATGAGAGGGATCAGCCGAGCACCGGGAAGTTGCTGCGGAAGACGCCCTGCGGGTCACGGCTGCGCTTGACCTCCTGGAGCCGGGCCAGCGCCTCGGGGGCGAAGGCGGCCGAGGCGGAGTCGCCGGGGGAGAGGTATGTGAAGGGCTTGCGGCCGCTCACATACGAGCCGAGCGACTCCACCAGCGCCTCCTGGCGGGCGCCGATGGCCGCCGCGCGGTCCGGCGAGAACGGCACACCGAACATGGAGAGGGTGTACGGCTCGGTCAGCGGACCCTGCGGGTTCTCCGTCGGCCGGGCGAAGGCGCCGCCCAGGTGGCGGATGTGTACACCGAACAGCGGGTCGATCGGCTCCGCGAGCAGCGCGGCGGCGACCTTGTCGTCCAGGTCGGTCAGCAGCTCGGCACGGGTCGCGCTGGGCCCGGGCTCGGTGGGCTCGCCGGTGATGTGCCCGAGATCCGCCACCGCGAGCGCGCCCCGCGTGTCGGTGTTGGCGCCCTCGATCTCGTCGAGGAGGCTCAGCAGCTCCTTGCCCTCGGCCGCGTCGCCCAGGTAGGTGCTGTCCACGGTGACGAGCGAGGGCCCGTTCGGGATCTGCATCAGGTTGAACCAGGCGGTCAGCTCGTCCGGCGCCTCGGCGGTGATCCGGCGGAAGGCGTCCAGGACGCGGGGGGCCTGGCTGCCGTGCCACACCACCCGGCCGCCGTACAGGGCGGGCGCCGGGTGCAGGTCGTACTCGATCGCCGTGACCAGGGCGTAGTCGCCGCCACCGCCGCGCAGCGCCCAGAAGAGCTCGGCGTCGGAGTCGGCGGTGACGCGGGCCCGGGCGCCGTCGGCGGTGACCACGTCGAAGGCGGTGACGCTGTCGGCGGCCCAGCCGAACTTGCGGCCGAACCAGCTGAGCCCGCCGCCCAGGGTGTAGCCGACGACGCTGACGAGCGGGGAGCTGCCGGGCACCCCGGTCAGCCCGAGCGGCCCGGCCACCTCCTGGACCTGGCCGCCGAGGACGCCGGCGCCGACGCGCGCGGTGCGGGCGGCGGCGTCGACGTGCAGCTCGTCGAGCTTGCCGGTGCGCAGGAGGATCACTCCCTCCACGTCACCGCTGGCGCCCCGGCCGCCGGGCTGCGGCGCGACCGAGAGGCCGGCCGCGGCGGCGTACCGCACGACGGCCGAGACGTCGTCGGCGTCCAGGGCCTCGACCACGGCCGAGACCGGCTGTTGCACGGAGAGGTTCCAGGGCTGGCGCGCCTGGTCGAAGCCGTCTTCGCCGGTCAGCAGGACGCTGCCGCGTACCTGGGACCGCAGCTCGGCGAGAGCGTTCGTGCTCATGGTTCTTCCCTACTTCCTCGTCATGCGTGTGCCCCCGGAACCGACCGGCCGGCTTTCGCGATCACTTCCCTGACGGAACGGGCGAGGGAAATGTGACGGGAGGGGTGCGGGAAGTGGGCTACGCCTCTTCCTCCGCCTCGTCCCCGGGCGGGGGCGTCGCGAGGGGGCGCAGCTTCAGCCAGACCAGGAAGAACAGCCCGAGGGCGAGCATCCCGAGCCCCGTCCACAGGTTGATGTGGACGCCCTCGGCCTTCTTGAGATCCGCGTCGGAGGGGTTGATCCCGGCGATCGTGACGATCACTCCGTACAGGGTGAACAGTCCGCCGATGATCCGGCGGATGTCGAAGAGCCGGGCCGCGGTGGCCGACTTCTTCTCCAACTCGGAGACTTCGCGCTGCAGTTCAGACATGTTCCGGGCCTTCGATCGGTTCAGAGCGAGTAGGGCAGGTAGCAGAGCGCGGCGAGGACCACCGCTCCCCAGCCGAGGAGCGCGGGCCTGCGGTACCAGGCGTCGTCGCCGTCGCCGGGCGGCTCCTCCAGTCCCGGCGCGGTCGTCCCGTACACCAGACCGGCGAGCTCGGCCTCGGGCTTCGGCTCGGTGAAGAGAGTGACGACCACCATGACCAGCGCGCCGGCGGCGAAGCCGACGATCGCGGAGACGAAGTTGGCGCCCTGGTCGGTGGGGATGGATATGACGCCCTGCTTGTAGATCCAGAAGTAGTTGAGCATCGCCGCGGTGGTGCCCGCGAGCAGCCCCCACACACCGGACTTCATCGACGCGCGCTTCCAGAACATACCGATGACGAAGACCACGAACATCGGCACGTTGAAGAAGGAGAACAGGGTCTGGAGATACCCCATGATGTTGGAGAACGAGGAGGCGATGAAGGCCGTGCCGATCGAGGCGAGCACCCCGACCGCCGTGATCAGCCGCCCGAAGCGCAGGTAGTACGCGTCCGGCCGGTCCTTGCGCACGTACTTGGCCCAGATGTCGTACGTGAACACGGTGTTGAAGGACGACACATTGGCCGCCATGCCCGCCATGAAGGCGGCGAGCAGACCGGTGACGGCGATGCCGAGCACACCGTTGGGCAGCAGCTCCTGCATCAGATACGGGATGGCGTCGTTGTAGGTGAGGTCCGAGCCCGGGGTGCCGATCTTCGGCACCAGCACGGCGGCGACCAGGCCCGGGATCATCACCAGGAAGACGATGAACATCTTCGGGAACGCGGCGATCAGCGGGGTGCGCTGGGCGGCGCTGAGGTTCTTCGCGGACAGGGCGCGCTGGACCTCGGCGAAGTTGGTGGTCCAGTAGCCGAAGGAGAGCACGAAGCCGAGCCCGAGGATGATCGTCAACCAGTTGGCGCCCAGCGGGTTGGCCTGGCCGATGCCGGTGCCGCCCCACGCGGTGAGGTAGTTGTGGCCGTGCGCGGATTCCAGCGAGTCGCTGAGCTTGCCCCAGCCGCCGACCCGCTTGAGCCCGAGGACGACCAGCGGGATGAGGGCCGCGAGGATCACGAAGAACTGGAGCACTTCGTTGTAGATCGCCGAGGAGAGCCCGCCGACCGTGATGTACGCGAGCACGAAGAGCCCGGCGACGACGATGGCCACCCACTGCGGCCAGCCGAGCAGCGCCTCGACGACGATCGACAGGGCGTAGAGGTTCACCCCCGCGATGAGGATCGCGGCGAACGCGAACAGCGCCGAGCTGAGCAGATGTGCGGATTTGTCGAATCGCTGGAGCAGGAACTCCGGCACCGAGCGGACCTTCGAGCGGTAGTAGAAGGGCATCATCACCAGGCCGAGGAAGACCATGGCCGGGATGGCGCCGATCCAGTACCAGTGGACGACGGCCACGCCGTACTGGGCGCCGGTGGCGGCCATGCCCAGGATCTCGGTGGCGCCCAGGTTGGCGGCGACGAACGCGAGCCCGGTGACCCAGGCGGGCAGTGACCGCCCGGAGAGGAAGAAGTCGAGGCTGGTCCGCACGCTCGCGCGGGCGGCGAAGCCGATGCCCAGGACCACGACGAAGTAGATCGCCAGAATCGTGTAGTCGAGCCCGTTGGTGGGAAGCCGCAGTCCCTCGGCCAGATATTGCATACGTACCCGCTTCGTCGCGCGAACTTGATCGGAACGGAACCTACGCCCCGGCGGTCAGAAACTGAACAGTTTTGTTGGAAATGTTTGTTGGATTGTGATCGAGCACGCGAAGAGGGGTGGCCCGGTGTGAGCCGGGCCGGGGCCGGACCGGGCGGGAGGCGGCGGAAGCTTGGCCCTCGCATGGGCCGTTCCATACCGGCCATGCCCCGGCCGTTCACCGTTGGGCCCCGCCCGATACACGCACCGTCACTACTCATGGGCACACACCCCCCAACCCCAGGTTCCACCTACGTCAGGGGAGACCCGTGAACCGCCGCTTCCTCCGGCTCGCCGCCACCTTCGGCGCGGTCGGCGCGCTCGCCGGAACGACCGTGCTCCAGGCCGGCGCCGCCCCGGCCAAGCAGCACGCCGCCGCCCGGCACGTCCTGCTGATCTCCGTGGACGGCCTGCGCCAGGCCGACCTCGCCCGCTACACCGCACAGCACCCCCACTCCGCGCTCGCCCGCCTCGTGCACGGGGGCACGCAGTACACACACGCCGCGACCACCATCCCCTCGGACTCCTTCCCCGGGATGACCGCCCAGGTCACCGGCGGCGGCCCGGGCACCACCGGCGTCTACTACGACGACTCCTACGACCGGGCGCTGCTCCCGGCCGGCACCACCGACTGCGCCCACGCCAAGCCGGGCGCCGAGGTCGACCTCACCGAGGACCTCGACAAGGACAAGTCGGCGCTCGACGCCGGTCAGGGCCTCACCGGCCTGCCCGGCAGCATCCTGCGCATGACCGGCAGCCCGCAGACGCTGATCAACCCGGCCGCGCTGCCGGTCGCCCCCAAGACCTGCAAGCCGGTGACGCCGCACGCGTATCTGCGGGTCAACACGGTCTTCGACGTGGCGCGCCGGGCGGGGCTACGGACCGCCTGGTCCGACAAGCACGCGGCGTACGACATCCTCAACGGGCCCTCGGGCAACGGCATCCAGGACCTGTTCACGCCGGAGATCAACTCCAACGCCATCGGCTTCCCGAAGGGGACCGACTGGACCAAGGACAACCGGGCCACCGAGCAGTACGACCACTACAAGGTCCAGGCCGTCCGCAACGAGATCGACGGCTACGACCACAGCGGCGCCCACCGCACCGGCACGCCCGCGGTCTTCGGCCTCAACTTCCAGTCCGTCTCCACCGCCCAGAAGCTGCCGTCCTCCGACGGGCTCAAGGGCGGTTACGCGGCCAAGGACGTGCCCGGGCCGCTGCTCGCCAAGAACCTCGACTTCGTCGACGGCGAGATCGGTTCGCTGGTCGCCGAGTTGAAGGCCCGCCACCTCGACTCCAGCACCACCGTCATCCTGTCCGCCAAGCACGGACAGTCGCCCGCCGACCCCGCCGCGCTCACCCGCGTCGACGACGGCCCGCTCCTCGACGGCCTCAACGCGGCGTGGAGGAAGGCGCACCCGGGCGCGGGCGACCTCGTCGCGCACAGCGCGGACGACGACGCCATGCTGCTGTGGCTGAGCGACCGCTCGCAGGCCGCCGCCGAGTTCGCCAGGACGTATCTGCTCGCGCAGCACGGCACCGGCACGGACATCGACGCCAAGCCCAAGGCGTTCACGCGCGGCGGTCTGGCGACGGTGTACGCGGGTGACGCCGCGGCCCACCACTTCGGCGTGCGCCCCGGTGATTCGCGTGTCCCGGACGTTTTCGGCGTGGCCCAGTACGGCGTGGTCTACACCGGCGGCACCAAGAAGATCGCCGAGCACGGCGGGGCCGCCGCCGACGACGTGAACGTCCCGTTGGTCGTCTCCGGCGCGGGCACCCCGGCGGGCGTCCGCGACGCGGCACGCGTCCACACCACCCAGATCGCCCCGACCATCCTGGCCCTGCTCGGCCTCGACCCGCGCGACCTCCAGGCCGTACGTCAGGAGCACACGCGGGTGCTGCCGCTGCGAGGTGGCGCGAACCCCCGCTGAATGGCATGAGTTGCCGCCCATGAAGTCGCGGGCGGGCGCAGAAATCTCCCCGCCGTGGCCGTCGTCGCGTTATGCGCGCCGGCCGCGTGCGGGGTGAATTCATGGGGGGGGGGGGTGAATTCCTGGGCGGTTGGCCCGGTTCGACAAAATGGCGTGGAGTTCGATGACGCTCACGTCATGTGAATGGGGCGTATTGATCACGGGGAATGGTGCCGTCCATGATGCGCCCGGTCGATGATGGGGTCATGACGAGCCCACGCAGCAGAAGAGCCGAGTTGTTCATCGACGCCGAGCGGGATCGGCGGTTCAGCAGCAGTGCCACCGTCGACGAGCGGACCATGCTCGCCGACTTCCTGGCCGCTCAGCGCACGACACTGGAGTTGAAGTGCGCCGGTCTGGAAGCGGAGTTGTCCCGGCGTTCGGTGGCGCCCTCCACGCTGTCGCTGCTTGGCCTGGTGCGCCATCTCGCCGATGTGGAGCGCCGCTGGTTCCGGCAGGTCCTGGCCGGGCAGGACGCGCCGTCCCGGTTCGCCTCGGCGGCGAACCCCGACGGGGACTTCGACGACGCGGTGGCCGATCCCGCCGTCGTCGCACAGGCGTGGGAGGCGTGGCGTGCCGAGGTGGCGTTCGCCGAGAAGTTCGTCGCCGAGGCGCCGGATCTCGATGTCGTGGGCGAGGACACGTGGCGCGGCACGGTGTCGCTGCGCTGGGTCGTCATCCACATGATCGAGGAGTACGCCCGCCACAACGGCCACGCCGATCTGCTCCGCGAGCGGATCGACGGAGCGCGCGGCCTGTGACACGGGCGTGGCCTTTGACGCGGGCGTGGGGGCTGTGGCCGGGGCGGATGGCGTCGCCGCCGGATTCCGCGGTTGCACAGTAAGGAGTCCTGACGCCGTTGCTCGTGTCATATGTTGTTGATCAACGGGCCGATACCCCGAGGCACTTGGGACGTGCTTGAGCGGGGCCTGGGCCGAGGCCCGGCCACGGGGGCCTGTGCGACGACCATGACGAAAGGCGCACTTGATGACTGTCACTGCCGCAGAGAGCTTCGAGGCCGTGTACAAGGGCGAGGGGGCGTTCGCGCTGCCGCCGTGGGACATCGGCGAGCCGCAGCCCGAGTTCGTACGCCTCGTCGAGGCCGGGGACGTCAAGGGGCGGGTGCTCGACGCGGGGTGCGGGACCGGCAGCCTGGCCCTGTACCTGGCGCGCCAGGACCTCGACGTGGTCGCGCTCGACTTCTCGCCGACGGCCGTCGAGTCGGGCCGCCGCAAGGCGGCCGACCAGGGCGTGAGCGTCGAGTTCGGCGTGGCGGACCTGTCGGCCGTGGACGGTTACGAGGCCGAGTTCGACACGATGCTGGACTGCGCCCTGCTGCACGCGCTGGAGGAGCCGGAGCGCGGGCGCTACATCCGTGAGCTCTACCGGATGGCGCGGCCGGGCGGCGTCGCGCACATCCTCACGTTCTCCGAGCGGGTCCCCGACTTCGTCGAGGTCGTCAAGGGCATCGGCCCCCACCGGGCCACCAAGGACGAGCTGTACGGCGAGTTCACGGCGGCGGGCTGGGAGGTGCAGTCGATCGAGCCGGGCACCATCGTCGGGCAGATCGCGGTCACGGAGATGGCCTCCGAGCTGGGCGCCGAGGTCACCACCCGGATCGACCTGCCCTCCTGGCTGCTGAAGGCCCGGCGCCCGCTGTAGCCGCAGAATGTCCGAAATGATCCCGCAAGGACATTTTCTTGCTTATTTCGCCAATGGTGCCGGTGTAGGTGATTGCGTAAATTAGGCGTCATTTACGCATCGGCGGCCGGAATGGCAAATGTGGCCCGGCGGAGTGAAGTGGGTCACGTGGTCGGTCGCAGCCCCAAGGGCTGCGGCCGACCAATGTCCGTTATGGCAAAGCGAGTTGAGGATTTCGGCCGACCGCGTGCCGGGTTCCCGTCTTCCGGTGGATCTTTCTCTGATATGGCGCGGTGAATTCGGTCCTTGTTTCGCCCGGGCCTATTCGCTTACGGTCACGGCTAAATCCGGATGGACCGCCGAATCCTGCCGCCGTCCGGAACCTCCCACACACACGAATGGCAGGAGCGGGGGACCCAGGTAAGCCGCCGATCCGGATTCCGGAACGGCTCGGGGTGCAGCCGCGTGCGCCGCGGCCGGGCAACTCCTGCCCGAACCCGACAGCTCACCTCGCAGGCGAAGGAGAGGAATTCGCCATGGCCGCAAAGGGTAAGCACCGCCGACCCAAGTCCAACTCCCTTACCCGTGGCCTCGCCGCCGCAGGTACGGGGGGCGCCGCGCTCGTCATTCCGGTGATGGGTGCGACCACCGCCGGTGCCGCACCCGCCGTCGCGCACTCCGCGACCACGGCCAGGGCGACGGTCGTCGCGGCCGCCAAGCCGACCGTGAAGACCGCCGTGAACACCGCCCCCACCAGCTACGCGGTCGTCGCCGGTGACTCGCTCGCCAAGATCGCCCACGACCTCGACGTGACCGGCGGCTGGCAGGCGCTCTACCAGGACAACCGGCAGGCCATCGGCGCCGACCCGACCATGATCCACCCCGGTCTGACACTGACGCTCGGCAAGCAGGCGAAGGCCCAGACGTCGGCCACCACCGCCGACCGTACGGCCACCACCGCCCGCGCCGACCGCTCCGCGCGCTCGACCACCCTCACCCAGGCCACGCCCGCCGTCGCCAAGACGACCACGTACGCGAACAACCTCGACGGATGGATCCGGCAGTCGCTGGACATCATGGCCCAGCACGGTATTCCCGGCAGCTATGACGGCATCTACCGCAACGTCATGCGGGAGTCCTCGGGCAACCCGCTGGCCATCAACAACTGGGACTCCAACGCCGCCGCCGGAATCCCCTCCAAGGGCCTGCTCCAGGTCATCGACCCCACGTTCCAGGCGTACCACGTGTCCGGCACCTCGACGGACAGCTACGACCCCGTCGCCAACATCACCGCCGCGTGCAACTACGCGGCCAGGATGTACGGGTCGATCGACAACGTGAACGGCGCCTACTGACCGGATCCCCGGTCGAGGGCGTCGCCTTCCGCACCGCCACGGTCGCCTCGGCGCCCGGTCCGGCGATACCCCCGGGGGTACGCTGGCCCGGACGTGCAGCGAGGAGGGACCCACGCCCATGGCCAGGACCGTCGACGAGGAAGCCACCGCCGCCGTACTGAACCGGCTGCGCCGTGCCCAGGGCCAGCTGGCCGGTGTCATCGCGATGACCGAGGCCGAACTCGAACGCCTCTTCCTCGCCCTCGCCTGACGGGTGAGTGCGGCGGGCAGCCCGCCGCACTCACCCGCGCGATCCACTTCGGCAAAGCCCCGGTGACGGGTCGGTTACGGAGAGCCAGGGGGCGGCATGACGGCGTCGTCAGCTGATGGGGTCAGCGGGTCGCTGTATGAGAAGGCGAGCGATCTGCACCGGCGGGGCAGGCCGGAAGAGGCGATACCGCTCCTGCGGGAGTTGCTGGGAGAGCTCTCGGAGGACGTCGGCGGACGTTACGCGCTGGGGGTCTGTCTGACCGATGCGGGAAAGACCTCCGAGGTGCAGGCCCCGTTCCGCCGCGTCCTGGACATCGAGCCCACGCACTACCAGGCCGCCTACCGGCTGGGCCGGCTCCTCCAGGCCGACGCGGATCCGGCGGGCGCGGCGGCCGCGTACCGCCAAGTCCTGTCGGCCGTACCCGAGTTCAGGGACACTGCGGCGCGGCTGCGGGCGTGCGGGGGTGCTCCCGACGCCATTCGGGCGACCATTCCCGGGGGAGCAGCGCCTCCAGGTATGCCGCCCCCCCAGCATGCCGCCCCCTGGTATGTCCGGCCCCGGTATGGCGCCCTCCGGTATGCCGGTCACCGGGCGGGCCTTCGCGCCCGGGCCGCCCACCCTGCGCGCCCAGTCCGACGCCCATCGGGTCGCGGAGCGGGGCTGACGTGCACCCCTGACCCATAGCGCCGCGTACCGTCCCCCAAGTGTCGGGAAATCGCGGTGAGTTGTCACCGTTCGCGGTGCACCCGCAGCATCGGCACCTCGAACGACATCTCCGATACGTCCGGTCGTGGCGGCGGGTGGTAGCGGCCCGCGCTGACCGACAGGTTGACGATGAGGTGGGCCCGCCAGTGCCCGCCCACTCCGCGCCCGTCGGAGAAGACAGCCGCGCCGTTCACCCACCAGGTGACCGACCGCGCGCCGAACTCGACCCGCAGGTCGACGAGGGCGCCGGGGTGGACGGCCGGGTCGTGGTGGTAGTGGTGTGCGGTTCTGACGTGGTTGGACAGCTCCAGCAGATCCGGGTTGTCCGGGTGGTACTCGAACACGTCGATCTCCTGGCCGCCGTCCCGCCATGTCCAGATCGCGGGCCACGCCCCCACCTCTCGCGGGAGCCGTACGCGCGCTTCGACTACGTCCCCGACGCACACCATGAAGTCCTCGTCGCTGCCTTCCGTGGTCAGCAGTCCCGTGCTCCATGTTCCCTCGGGGCGGCGCCGGGCCCGGAAGGTGCCGGTGCGGCTGTAGGAAGGGTCGGCGACCAGGTGGTCCAGCTTGTCGTCGCCGGGGTTGACCGGACCGCCGTCCGGATACGCCCAGGAGCGGCCCGCCACCCACTGCGCGGGCGACGCGAAGTCGGCGGTGAGGACGGGGGCGTGGGCTGCGTGGGGCCGAGGTGTGGGGGTTCGGTGTACGGAGACCCCGTGTTCCGAGAGCATGGTCACACTCTGGCACCGACTGGGCACGCTCCGGCATGAAGGGGTGCCCAGGCCCGCCGGACACCCTCCGCAGTATGCTTTACGTAAGCAAATATCTGATCCCGATGTTCGAAAGTTTGGCCAATGGGCGGCGAAGTTTCCGGGTGATCCGGGTGAAAATTGAGCATTTGCTGTACGGAGCGACCCTGCCGTGCTACTGTTGATCCAGTTGCAGTTGTGGTTCCCAAAAACTTCAAGTGCCTTGACGGTCTACTTCCGTCGGGCACTTTTGTATTTCCGGTGCCTTTCCGGACGGGGCAATCATCACGGCGACGCCGAGGTCCACACAGTGTGGATCTCAGGGCACACGCCCCGAAGGAGATATGACATGGCTACTGGCACCGTGAAGTGGTTCAACGCGGAAAAGGGCTTCGGCTTCATCGAGCAGGAGGGTGGCGGCCCGGACGTGTTCGCCCACTACTCGAACATCGCCACCCAGGGCTTCCGTGAGCTCCAGGAAGGCCAGAAGGTGACCTTCGACGTCACGCAGGGCCAGAAGGGCCCGCAGGCGGAGAACATCGTCCCCGCCTGACGCGATTGACGCTCAGATTTGACGCAGCTGGGGCCCGCACCTTGTGTACGGGCCCCAGCTCGTTGCTGTCTGCGGGGCCGTGCCCGCCGCGCCGTGAACGGCGTTTCGCGCACCGCACGGATCCCCTGACGCCGCCCCGGGCTCCGGCCCCGGCTGCGGCCTCGTATTCGCTTTTTCTTTCGGCTCGTTCTTGCGATTCCCTGGCCGTTGTTCCGGTCGCGAATTCCTCGATACGTGCCATATCGAGGAAGGTTCTCCTTTGAACCGTTCAGCTCGCACGAACGACCGTTCCTTCGGCGCCCGCAAGGGCGGTGGCGCCGGTTCCGACCGGGGCGCCCGCTTCCGTCCGCAAGCCCCCGGGCGCTCCGGTGCCTCCGGTGGCCGTGGTCGCCGTACGACCGCCCCGCAGGGCGAGTTCGCGGCGCCCGACACCCTTACCCCCGCGCTGCCCGCCGTCGAGACGTTCGCCGAGCTCGACATGCCGGCCGAGCTCCTGAAGACGCTCACCGACCTCGGCATGGACACCCCGTTCCCGATCCAGGCGGCCACGCTGCCGAACTCGCTCGCCGGTCGCGACGTGCTCGGTCGGGGACGCACCGGATCCGGCAAGACCCTCGCGTTCGGCCTGGCCCTCCTCGCCCGTACGGCAGGCAGGCGCGCCGACTCCAAGCAGCCGCTCGCCCTGGTCCTCGTCCCCACCCGCGAGCTGGCCCAGCAGGTCACCGACGCGCTCACGCCGTACGCCCGCTCGCTGAAGCTGCGGATCGCCACGGTGGTCGGCGGTATGTCGATCGGGCGCCAGGCCGGTGCGCTGCGCTCCGGCGCCGAGGTCGTCGTCGCGACGCCCGGGCGTCTGAAGGACCTCGTCGAGCGCCGTGACTGCAAGCTGGACCGCGTGAGCATCACCGTCCTGGACGAGGCCGACCAGATGGCGGACATGGGCTTCATGCCGCAGGTCACCGAGCTGCTCGACCTGGTGCGCCCCGACGGCCAGCGGATGCTGTTCTCGGCCACGCTCGACCGCAACGTGGACCTGCTGGTCCGCAAGTACCTCCACGACCCGGTGGTCCACTCCGTCGACCCGTCGGCCGCGGCCGTCACGACGATGGAGCACCACGTGCTCCAGGTGCACAGCGCCGACAAGTACGCCACGGCCACCGAGATCGCGGCCCGCGAGGGCCGGGTGATCATGTTCCTGGACACCAAGCACGCCGTGGACCAGTTCACCAAGCACCTGATGAGCAGCGGTGTACGGGCGGCCGCGCTGCACGGCGGGAAGTCCCAGCCGCAGCGCACCCGCACCCTGGCCCAGTTCAAGGACGGGCACGTCACCACGCTGGTGGCCACCAACGTCGCGGCCCGGGGCATCCACGTCGACAACCTCGACCTGGTCGTCAACGTCGATCCGCCGACCGACCACAAGGACTATCTGCACCGTGGCGGCCGCACCGCGCGCGCCGGTGAGTCCGGCAGCGTCGTGACCCTGGTGCTGCCCAACCAGCGCCGGGAGATGAGCCGGCTGATGTCCGACGCGGGCATCCGGCCGCAGGTCACCCAGGTCCGCTCGGGCGAGGCCGAGCTGAGCCGGATCACCGGCGCGAAGAAGCCTTCGGGCGTCCCCGTCGGGGGCGCGGCGCCGCTCACCGAGCGCCCCAAGCGCGGCGGCGCCCCGTTCCGCGGCATGGGCACCACCCCCGGCCGCTCGGGCGGCTCGCGCCGCACCACCGAGGCGCAGCAGCTCGCAGAGGCGCGCAAGGCGGCCCGGGTCCGGCGTTCGGCATAGCGCTCGCCGCGCCGACGCCGGGCCGGGGCCGCTCAGCGGGTGGGCGTGTGCGTCGGCGGGGCCGCCGGGAAGGTCTCGCCGAGCAGGGCGTCGAAGAGCGTGGTGACCTCGTGCTCGGTCAGCCCCTCCTCCTTCGCCTGACGCATCCACTCCCCGAGCCGGGCCCGCAGGGGCGACTCCGGTGCGGTCTGCGGGGTGGCCAGGGAGCGGGTGATGAACGTGCCCGCGCCCTGGCGCACCTCGACAAGGCCGGAGCGTTCCAGCTCCCGGTAGGCCTTGAGCGTGGTGTTGGGGTTGACCTTCGTGGTGGCGGCGACCTGGGCCGCGGTGGGCAGCTTGTCGCCCTCGGTCAGTGCCCCCATCCGCAGCGCCTGCTCCACCTGGTGCACGATCTGGAGATACGCGGGCAGTCCGCTGCGGCGTTCGATGCGGAAGACGACCACGGCGGTGTCCTCAGAGCGCCCGGCGGCGGCTGCGCCACAGGACGAGGGCGACGAGCACCGCGCTCCCCATGAACAGCACGGCGGCCGCGGTCCACTGCAGGGTGGCCATCTGGTCGTAACCGAAGTAGTCCCAGACCGAGTTGACGATGCCCTTCCGGGCCCGGCAGGCGTCCGCGTCCGCGTTGACGCAGGTGCCGTACCCGTAGAGCTTGCCGGACGCGGTGCCGACCCACTGGTCGAGCTGGGTCGCGCCGGCCGGGACCGGCGGGTTCTCGGTGTGCAGCGGGAACGCGATCCGGCGTGCGGTGGCGAGGTGCGGCTTGAGGTAGTCGAAGAGGACGACGAAGGCGTACGAGCCGAAGAACGTCAGGGTCATGGCGGTCACCGCGCGGCGCACCAGGGCGCCGATGGCGAGACCGAGCGACATGGTGAAGAACGCCATCGCGACCAGCATCGGGCCGGTGGTGGTCAGCACCGAGTCGTCGTACCAGTCGGTGGAGACGAAGGGGTGGGCGGCGCGCCAGTACCAGGTCAGCATCGCGCCGAGCACACCGGTCGTCACCGCGACGAGCCCGAAGGCGAAGCCCAGCTTCCAGCCGAGCCAGCGCGTCCGGGACACCGACTGGGTGGTCACCAGACGTGCGGTGCCCTGCTCCTGGTCGGCGGTGAGGAGCGGGGCGGCCAGGAAGACGGCGAGCAGCAGCGGCAGGCCCGACACATACCCGGCGATGTCGTCGAAGGTGCGTCCGGTGCGCTCGCGCAGGGCGGGGTCGAGGGCGTCCGCGGACTTGCCGGGCCACCCGGCCGCGTGCATGGTGTCCAGCATCGCGCCGCGCTCGTGCGCGATCCAGAGCGAGCCGATCACGGTCACCGCGAGACACACGAGCAGGGGCACCCGGTGCTGGCGCGCCATGAGCCAGGCCAGTCCGCGCAGCCTGCGGGGCTTGGCGGGGGCGTCCGTCAGGTCGGGGGCGGGGCGGGTGAGCGTGCTCATACGGCGAAGTCCTCTCGGTGGCTGGGAGCGGCGGCCGGGGACAGCAGTGCGGGCGCCTCGGGGTTGCGCAGGTAGGCGAGCAGCACTTCCTCCATGCTGGGCTCGGACAGCTGCCAGTCGCCGCTCAGCGGTCCTTCGTGGCGGACCATGGCCGTGAACTGCCGCCCCGCGGTGCGGACTTCGATCGCGGTGTGGGTGGCCAGGGCGGCGGGCAGCTCGCCGTCCTCGGTGACACCGGTGACCAGGGTGTGCATCGGCACCAGCTCGTCCGTCTCACCGGCCATACGGATGCGGCCACCGGCGAGGACCAGCAGGTAGTCGCACATGTGCTCAAGCTCGCTGAGCAGATGGGAGGACATCAGCACGGTGGTGCCGCGCTCGGCGGCCTCGGCCATGAGCAGCGAGCTCATCTCGTCGCGGGCCAGCGGGTCGAGATCGGCCATCGGCTCGTCGAGGAGCAGCAGATCGGGCTTCTTGCCGAAGGCGAGCGCGAACGCGACGCGGGTGTGCTGACCGCCCGAGAGGCTGCCGACGCGGGCGTCCAGGGGGATCTGTCCGGCGCGCACGATCCGCTCGGCCGCCGCCGCGTCCCAGCCCGGGTTGAGCTCCTGGCCGAGCCGCAGCGTCTCGGCCACCGTGAACCGCTTGAACAGCGGCTTGTCCTGGCTGAGGTAGGCGTAACGGGGCAGCGCGGCGGGCGAGTCGGCCGGTGTGCCGAAGATCCGCAGCTCACCGCTGGTCGGCTCGCTGAGCCGGGTCGCCAGGCTGAGCAGGGTGCTCTTGCCGGCGCCGTTGGGACCCACGAGCCCGCAGATGCGCCCGGCCGGAATCCTGAAGGAGCAGTCCTTCAGCGCCCAGCCCCGACGGTATTTCTTCCCCAGCCCATGGGCCTCCAGGGCCCACTGGGCATCGGCCGTGCCAGGAGCGATCGTGCCTCGCACGCGGCCCCCCTTCCATGATTCCACTAGTTGACTAGTGGAATCATGGTCTTGGTGGCGATGGCATGTCAAACGACGACGAGAAGGTGGCTAGGGCCTGTCCGGTGGATCTGGCCGCCTTCGGTCCGGGCCGCCGTTTCGGTGCTGGTGAGCGGGGGTGTGGTGCGTCCAGCTGCAAGGCGGAGGAGGGCGGCGACGCGTGGGGGTGCCCCCTGGTCGAGCGGAGCCGAGAGCTTGGGGGAGTCGGCAACCGACGACAACGCGGCAGATGGGCGTGCCACACCCGCGCGTCCCAGGCAAGATCCACCGGACAGGCCCTAGCCCGCCGTCGCCGCCAGCGCCGCGACGGTCTGCTCCCACAGATCGCGGGTGATGTCGGCGGCCGGAGCGGAACGGGCCAGGCGGTGGCGCCGGCCCGCCCACAGATGCAGCCGCTCGGCGTCCCCGCTCCTGGCCGCCGCCGCGCGCAGGCCCCGGGTCAGCTGGTGGACCTGCGGGTACGCACTGGGGGCGGCGGCGTCGTGGGCGTCGATGAACCGATTGCGCAGGCCGCGCGCGGGGCGGCCGGAGAACGCCCGGGTGACCACGGTCTCCTCGAAGCGCGGGTCGACGAGTGCGTCCTGATGCGTCCGCGAGGCACCGGACTCGTCCGCGCGCAGATACACCGTGCCGAGCTGCGCCGCGACGGCGCCGGCCCGCAGTACGGCGGCGATGTCCTCGCCGGTGCCGAGGCCGCCCGCCGCGATCAGCGGGATCCGCACCCGCTCGCGGACGGCGGCCAGCAGGTCGGACAGTGGCAGCTCCTCGGGCGTGGCCGCGACGTCGTGGGTGCCCCGGTGCCCACCGGCCAGCGGACCCTGTACGCACAGCGCGTCCACCCCGCATGCCTCGGCGGCCGCGGCCTCGGCCACCGTGGTGGCCGTCGCCACCAGATGGCTGCCCACCCGGTGCAGGGCCTCCACCGCGTACGGCGTGGGCAGCCCGAAGGTGAAGGAGACGACCGGCACCGGCTCGCGCACCAGCACGTCGAGCTTCGCGTCCCACTCGTCGTCGTCCGCCTCGCCGGTGGGGACGGGCAGCTCGATACCGTACGCGGCCGCGTCGGCCAGCAGTTCCTCGCGGTAGGCGGTCACGGTGGCCAGTGTGTCGGCGGCTTCGGTCGCGTTCGCGGCGGGCGGGCCCGGCACGAAGAGGTTGATCCCGAAGGGCCCGGAGGTCAACTCCCGGGTCTTGCCCAGCTGTTCGCGCATGTCCTGCGCGGTGCGGTAGCCGGCGGCGAGGAAACCGAGGCCGCCCGCCTCGCTCACGGCGGCGGCCAGTTCGGGCGTGGAGGCACCGCCTGCCATGGGGGCCTGTATGAGAGGGATGGTCAGCTGGTCGGGCTGGAACGGCATGTCGTCCTCCAGAGGTTGGGGTTGCGTCGTTCGACGTATCGATCATGCCTGCGGTGGCCGTGGCGACGGCAGCGTCGACAGGGCGGGTTTCGGCCACCGAGGGGGCGCAGAGGCGGACCGTGACGGACCAACGCCCCGCCTCGGTGGGGACGGTGTGCTTCCGGACAGCTGAACGCTTCGGTCGCACGAAGCAAAAGCCCCCTGCCGGGCGGGAAGCGTCCTGGCGGGGCCCTCTCACCGGATGAGAGCCGGTCGCGGGGCGGATCACGGAGCGCGGTCGGTCGCGTGGCGCGAACCGACCCCGCTGACAAGGGGTTTGGACGACCTGGGACGGCTTTGGACGGCTTGGTCGCCGTGGCGGACGCACCCGGATGAGACGTGGGGGCATCCCATGAGCGGGGTCGAACGGGCAGGTTGATGGCCGGGGGATCCATATCGTCCGTACACGTGTGCGTCGTACGATTCCGGCCGCCCGGCGGTCGAGTCCGGCCGCCGGACACCGAGATATGGGGGAATCATGTCCGGCTTGGAACGAGACAGATCGGAACGGGAGCGATCGGAACGGGATGACGGCGGTGTGCCCGATCCGGGGGCACTCAGCACAGTAGGGGAGTTCGTCGCGGCGCTCCGGGTCATCAAAGCGGTGGAGAGCCTGTCCCTGCGCGAGTTGCAGCGGCGCAGCGGTCTGCCGAGGACGACCATCGCGCATGCGCTCAACGGGGAACGCCCGTCACTGCCGCCCTGGGACCGGGTGTTGGCCCTGCTACGGGCGTTCGGCGTCGCGGAGGACGAGCTGGGGCGGTGGAAGGACACCTGGACGCGGATCCGGCTCACGTCGACTCGGGAAGCGGCGGCGGAAGCGGGTGCGGAGCAGGTCGTGACCCTGATCGAGCCTCCGGCGCCGGACAGGCCGCACGAGCTGGGCAGGGCGTCGGGAGCTCACCAGGACGCGGCGGTCGGGGCGGAGGCGGCCGCGGCGGTGGTGATCGATGTTCCCCGGGCACCACGCGCCCGCTTCGGCCCGAGGCGCCGACTGCTCGCGCAGGCGGGGCTGCTCGCCCTCGGCGTGGGCGTCGGGGCGGCCGTGGTCTTCGGGATGACCGGCACGTCGAAGAGCCCGCAGCACACCTCGGCGGCCCCCGCGGCGGCCGAGACCTGTTCGCCCGCCGTGGGCGGCGAGGTTCCCGAACCGCTGCCGCCGAAGCCGTCACAGAGCGACGCCGTGCCGACCTCGCCGGCGCAGCACCCCGCCTGGGTGGCGCGCCCCGCCTCGGACGCGCAGATCCTCGACGACACGGATGTGGACCTGCCGATCACCACGCCGGTACGGGCCGGGGACGCGCTCGTCGTCAGCCTCATGCTGACCAGTACGTGCCCGGGCCGGGTCGAGGTGACGGACACCCGGGGGGACGAGTTCCGGGTCGCGGGCGACGTGATGGACGGGCGCCACCACCGCACCGTGGTCCTGGTGGGCTTCCACGTCCATCCGCTCACCACGGCGGACTCGATCCGCGTGATGTATCCGCACGCCAGCAAGTACCACGTCGCGGTGGACGAGTTCCGTGGCGTCAGCCAGGTGGTCGGCCACGCCCAGGGCCACGGGGAAGCCGGCGGCGCGTCCTTCAGCACCAACTACGTCAAGCTCGCCTGCGCCCCCGGGGATCTCCTGGTGGCGGCGGTGGGCACCAACAGCGGTACCGCGCCGGCGTTCACGGGCGAGTGGAGCGCGCTGCCGGTGCTCAGGCTGTCCTCCTACCGGCTGTCGACCGCGTACCGCGTCGCCCCGCCGGACCGCTCGTGCGCGGCCACCGGCAGGACCACGGCCCAGTGGGGCGCGCTGGCGGTGGCGCTCCGGTAGACCGCGCCGGTCGGCAGTGGCTCACGTCCGCGAGGGCCGGATCCCCATCGGCCCTCGCGGACGGGGTGCGAGATGACACTGTGCCGTTCGTGTAACCGTCGCGCCACAGCGGCGTGTACCCGTGAACCGGCCGGGGGCCCGTGGTGTGTTGACCCGCGAGTGCCGGTGCGTACTGGCCGTACCCCTGGGGGAGACATGCAGAGCAAGAGCGGGCGTCACGCGGTGACGGTGGCGGCGGTGGCCGTGGTGGCCGGTGTGCTGGTGGTCGGTTGCGACCCGAGCGGCAAGGGGACCGGTTCCGGGACCGGTTCGTCCACGGCGCCGAGCGCCGCGAGCACACCGGACCCCGCGGCGCCGTCCGCGAAGACGCCGTCCACGGGTACAGGCAACGGCACCCCGGCCAAGCACACCACCGCGCACTGCACCATCAAGGATGTGAAGGTCACCCCGGCCCACCAGGCGGCGAAGCGCCCGTCGGGCACGGGTACGGGCGCGGCGGTCGTCGGTGTCGTGAACACCTCCGCCCACCCCTGCTCGGTGAAGGGCTATGTGACGGTGGCCGGCGCGGGCAACGGAGCGCCGGGGAAGAACGTCCCCCTGACCGTGCACCACACCGGTACGGCGGCCACGGTCGTGCTCGCCCCCGGCGCCCACGCCTGGACGAAGCTCACCTTCGTGCAGGTCCAGGGCGAGGGTGGCGGCTACTGCAAGTCCGGGGCGACGCCGTACTCGTACCCCACCGTCGTGATCGGTGTGCCGGGTGCCGGTGCGCACCAGACCGCCATGGACGACGGCGTGTTCGCCGGATGCGACAACACCGTCACGGTCACCGCGCTGTCGAGCGTGAAGCCGTCCTGACCCGTATCACCCGCCGCTCGGGCAGTACACCGCGATCCGCTGGACGAGGTTGTTGGCGAAACCGCCCCGGTTCCAGGGCTGGGTGAGCGGCTGGGTGTTTCCCTCGGCGTCGGTGGCGCGGGCGCTCAGGACGTGGTCGCCGGGTGTGGCCGTCCAGGGCGCGTGCCACCGCCGCCAGGCCCAGTCGTGCCCGTCGGGCGGGGCGAGTTCGGCCGCGTACCAGTCGCGCCCGTCGTCCGTGCTCACCTCCACCTCCGTGATGGGTGCGCGGCCCGACCAGGCGCGGCCCTCCAGGCGCACGGGGCCGGGGCGCACGACGCGCGCGCGGGTCATGAAGTCGGGGAAACCGGGCGGGATCATCAGCGCGCGCGGGGCGATCCGGGTGACCGGCTCACCCGGATCGTCGGCCGACTGCCGCAGGCGATAGGCCACTTGCTGCTGGAAACCGGTGTACGGGGTGGCCGTGAGCTCGATGTCGCACAGCCACTTCACCTGAGCCATGCCGTACCACCCGGGCACCACGAGCCGCAGCGGGTGGCCGTGCTGGGGCGGCAGGGGAGCGCCGTTCATCGCGTACGCCACCAGCACCTCGGGGTTGCTTCCCAGGGCGTCGGCCAGCGGCAGGCTGCGCCGGTAGTCCTGCTCGACACCGCGCTCCACGCCGTGGTCGGCGCCGGTGAAGACCGCCTCGACGGCGTCCGGCCCGACCCCGGCCTCGGCGAGCAGGGTGCGCAGCGGCACTCCGGTCCACTCTGCCGTCCCCACCGCCTCCACCAGCCACGGCTGGCTCACCGGCCGGGGGGTGAGGCGGGCCCGGCCGTTGCCCGCGCACTCCATGGTGACCCGGTGGGTGACGGCCGGGAAGGACCGCAGGGCCGCCAGGTCCAGGGTCAGCGCGCTCCGCACCCGCCCGCGCACGGTGAGTTCCCAGCCGTCCGCGCCGCCGTCCGGGATGTCGTAGTGGACCAGTACGTAGTGCAGCCCGGGCGGGGTGACGTCGTAGCGCAGTGCCTCCAGGGGCAGCCCGTGGTTGCGGGTGGCGAGCGCGAGTTCCTCGGGGCTGATGCCCTCGGTGGGCTCGGCCAGACGCCCCGGTGGACTGATGTCACCGATGCGGCCGTTCATGACCCCATGGTGCCTCGGCGGCCGGGAATTGCGAGTCCAGGCGTGCGGGCGGACGCTGGAGGTGTCAGCCCTGTGGCGCCCGACGACGACTGCGGCCGACGAGGGCGCCGGGTCACCGGCGCGCGTATCCACCGGCGGCCCAGCAGGGGAAGGGCCGGGCGGCGTACGGACCGTACGTGCCGCTGGAGGAGATCGTCATGGACGGCACGACGCTGGAGGCGATGCGGACCGTGCTGCGCGGTCCGGTGATCGGCCCGCAGGACCCGGAGTACAACGAGTCCCGTGAGATCTACAACGCGATGATCGACCGCAGACCGGCCGCGATCGTACGGTGCCGGGACGCCGGGGACGTCATCGACGCGGTCGACTTCATCCGCGACCACGGGCTCGAACTGGCCGTCCGGGGCGGCGGACACAGCGGCGCGGGCCTGTGCCTGGTGGACGGGGGTGTGACCGTCGATCTGTCGCCGATGCGCTGGGTGCGCGTCGATCCGGCGGCGGAGATCGCGCAGGTGGGCGGCGGCAGTCTGCTCGCCGACCTGGACCACGCGTCCCACGCGTTCGGTCTGGCCACCCCCGCCGGCATCATGTCGACGACGGGCGTCGGCGGGCTCGCCCTCGGCGGCGGGCACGGGCATCTGACCCGCAAGTACGGCCTGACGGTGGACAACCTGCTGGCGGCCGACGTGGTGCTGGCCGACGGCAGTTTCGTCACCGTGGACGAGCGCAACCACCCCGATCTGTTCTGGGCCCTGCGCGGCGGCGGCGGGAACTTCGGTGTCGTCACCGCCTTCACCTTCGGGCTGCACCCCGTGCACACCGTGGTGCTCGGGGTGACCCTGTGGACGCTCGACCGCATCGGTGACGTGCTGCGGTGGTACCGCGAGTTCCTGCCGCAGGCGCCCGAGGACCTGAACGGGTTCTACGCGGAGCTCGTCGTCCCGCCGGGGCCGCCGTTCCCGGAGGAGATCCACGGGCAGAAGATGTGCGGTGTCGTGTGGTGCTGGACGGGCGACCCGGACCAGGCCGAGAAGGCCTTCGCACCCGTCAACGAGCCCGGCCCGCCGACCTTCCACTTCACCGCGCCGATGCCGTACCCCATGGTGCAGAGCATGTTCGACGAGCTGATCCCCAAGGGGCTGCAGTGGTACTGGCGCGGCGACTTCTTCGACCGCATCACGGACGCGTCCATCGATGTGCACGCCAAGTACGCGGAGGGCATTCCCACCGGCCTGTCGACGATGCACCTGTACCCGGTCGACGGCGCCGCCCACCGGGTGCGCGCGGGAGACACGGCCTGGGGGTACCGGGACGCGGTCTGGTCCGGGGTCATCGGCGGCATCGACCCCGACCCGGCGAACGCGGAGACGGTCCGGCAGTGGTGTGTGGACTACTGGGAGGAGTTGCATCCGCACTCGATGGGCGGTGCGTATGTGAACTTCATCGGCGCGGGAGAGGGGCAGGACCGGGTCCGGGCGACCTATCGCGACCAGTACGAGCGCCTCACGGCGGTCAAGGGTACGTATGATCCGCGCAACTTGTTCCACGCGAACCAGAACATTGAGCCGGCGAGGTAGTTGCTTGTCGTTTGGCTGCGGGCCGGTGGGGGCTTGTCGCGCAGTTCCCCGCGCCCCTTGAGTGCGGCCACTGCGTCAGGTCGGCAGTAGCCGGGCTATCAGCGCGCTCAGCTGTCGCGCGTTGCGGCACGCGTGCATCTCCACCACCTCCGCGTACGCCAGGGCCGCCGAGTCGCCCGTCGACCACAGCGCGGGCTGTTCGGGGTTGAGCCAGTAGGCGCGGCGGGCCCGGGCGGTGATGCGGCGCAGGGCGGGGACGTTCGGGTCGCTCATGTTCGTACGGGCGTCGCCCAGGACGAAGACGGCGGTGCGCGGGCCGACCGCGTCGAGGTGGCGCTCGGCGAACTCCCCGAGCGCGGTGCCGTAGTCGCTGCTGCCGTGCCAGCCCGTGACCGCCGCCTCGGCGAGGATGCGGGTGGCGAGCCCGGCCGGGTCGGCGCTCGCGTTTGCGACCAGGTCCGTGACCTCGTCGACGCGGTTGACGAAGGCGAACACGCGCACCTTGGAGAACTGGTCGTGGAGCGCCTGGACGAGGAGCATCGTGAAGTTGGCGAAGCCCGCCACCGAGCCGGAGACGTCGCAGAGCAGGACGAGTTCGGGGCGCGCCGGGCGTCGGCGGCGCAGGACCGGCCGCATTGGCACGCCGCCGGTCGACAGGGAGCCGCGCAGGGTGCGGCGCAGATCGATCTGTCCGCGTGCCGCACGGCGTCGGCGCGCCGCGAGACGGGTGGCCAGTTTGCGTGCCAGCGGGTGCACCGACCGGCGCAGTTCATCGAGTTGGGCCCGGCCGGCGAGGAGGAAGTCGACCCGGTCGGCGGTGGGCGGCAGCGCCCTGCGGGCGATCTCCTGCGCGCCGCGCCGCTCGGCGACCCGGCGGCGGGCCTCGGCGCCGACCCGTCGGCGGAACGCCTCGATCCGGCGCCGGATCTCGTCGTCGGTGAGCCGGTCCGTGAACGCGTCTCCCTCGGCGCCCTGCCCGAGCGTCGTGCGTACCCGCGCGAGCAGTGTCTGGGGCCGCAGCCGAGCGAGGGTCTGATGGGCCGACCAGCCGTCCGAGCCCGGCGTCGCCCCGTATCCGCCGAGGCTGTCCACCGCCTCGGCCGCCAACTGATCCAGCATCGCACGGTCGTCGGCGGCCAGCGCGGCCGCCAGCCGGTCGCGCAGGTCGGCGGTGTCGCCGCCGGAGTGGTCCGGCGCGCCCACGCGGAGCGGGAAGTACAGATCGAAGACCGGGTCGAAGACGGCGCGTTGGCCCTCCTGGTGGAGCAGGGCCGCCGCGAGGCCTTCCCGGATCCGCTCCCGGTCGTCGAACCCCAGCACCTCCAGGACGGCCGCCGCGTCCACGGTCTCGCCCGGCCCGATCCCGATGCCGTGCGCGCGCAGGCTGCGCACCAGCTCGGTGAGGCGGTCGGGCAGGTCGGTCACACGGCGTCCAGGTCGAGCTTGGCGGCGGCCTTCAGGACGTCGTCCTGGTGCTTGAGGATCACGCCGAGGCTGTCGCGTACGACGCTCTCGTCGAGGGTGTCGGCGCCGAGGGCGAGCAGGGTGCGCGCCCAGTCGACGGTCTCCGCGACCGACGGGGCCTTGCGCAGGTCCATCGCCCGCAGCGCGCCGACCACCCGCACGACCGAGGCGGTGAGGGCGTCGTCGAGGCCGGGCACCCGCATGCGCACGATCCGGCGCTCCAACTCCTCCTCGGGAAAGCCGATATGGAGGAACAGGCACCGGCGGCGCAGGGCCTCGGACAGCTCCCGGCTGGCGTTGGAGGTGAGCACCACGAACGGGCGGCGCGTCGCGGTGATGGTGCCGAGCTCCGGCACGGTGACCTGGAAGTCGCTGAGGACTTCGAGGAGCAGCCCCTCGACCTCGACGTCCGCCTTGTCCATCTCGTCGATCAGCAGGACCTTGGGGTCGCGGCCGCGGATCGCGGTGAGCAGCGGACGCGGGAGCAGGAACTCCTCGCCGAAGATGTCCGTCCGCGTCTCGTCCCACGACTCGTCGCGGCCCGCGGTGATCCGCAGCAGCTGCTTGGCGTGGTTCCACTCGTACAGCGCGCGGGACTCGTCGACGCCCTCGTAGCACTGGAGCCGGATCAGCCGCGCGTCCGCGGCCTGGGCGACGGCCTTGGCGAGCTCCGTCTTGCCGACGCCCGCCGGGCCTTCGATCAGCAGCGGTTTGCCGAGGCGGTCGGCGAGGAAGACGGTGGTGGCGACAGCGGGCGAGGCCAGATAGCCCGTCTCGGCGAGGCGCGCCGAGACGTCGTCCACGGACGTGAAGTACCCGGTCGTCATGGGGTGTTCTCCTGGTCTCGGCTCGGCGTGCCGGTCCTTGTGCGGGAACGGCCCTCGTACTTGATCAGGTCCCTGAGCCGGACCACAACAGGGGAGACGCTGTTTGCGGTGAACGTCACGGTGGGGCGGGCTGGTCTGAGCCCTGGCCTACGACGGGGTCGACGGCGTCGCGCGGCGCGTGGTGAGCAGCAGGGCGATGTCGTCCGGGCGGTCCGTCGTCTGGCGCGCCAGCTCGATCAGCAGGTCCGCCGTGCCGGTCAGGGAGGCGCCGCCCCGGCGGGTGGGGGCGGCGGCCTGGGCCAGGGCCGCGCGGAGCCGTTCGATCCCCGTGTCGATGTCGGTGCCGGGGTTCTCGACCAGACCGTCGGTGTACAGGGCGAGGACCGCGCCCGGCTCAAGGCGCAGCTCCGTCACCGGGTACACGGCCGTCGGGTCCACGCCGAGCACCACGCCGCCGGGCAGGTCCAGGACCTCGGCGGCGCCGTCGGGGTGGCGCAGCAGCGGCTGCGGGTGCCCGGCGCGGGCGGCCTGGGCCGCTCCGGTGTCCGGGTCGAGCCGGATGTAGCAGCAGCTGGCGAACTGGCCCGGGTCGAGGTCGATGAGCAGCCGGTTCGTCCCGCTCATCACTTCCTGCGGGGAGTGCCCGCCGAGCGCGAACGCCCGTACCGCGCTGCGCAGTTGACCCATGGTGGCGGCGGCCTGGACGCCGTGCCCCTGGACGTCGCCGATGACCAGGGCGAGCCCTTCGCCCGCCTCGATCACGTCGTACCAGTCGCCGCCCACGTCCATCCCCTGGGTGCCGGGCAGATACCGGGCCGCCGTCTCCACCTGCGGGTGCGCCGGAAGGCGGTGGGGGAGCAGGGCCGCCTGGAGCCCCCGGGCGAGGGCCGCCTCGGTGTCGTGGCGCTGCGCCCGCTCCAGGGCCTGGGCGATCAGCCCGGCGAGCGCGGTGAGCACCGTGCGCTCCTGCGCGCTGAACGTACGGGGCAGATCGAAGCCGAGGATGCAGGAGCCGACCGGCCGGCCGGAGGCGATCAGCGGCAGGAACGCGCGGGCGCCCTGCTCGGCGTCGAGGGCGATGCCGGGGTAGGCGGCCGCCAGCTGCTGCATGGACTCGAAGAACAGGGGGCGGCCGCTGGTCAGCGTCTCGACGCCGGGGAGCCGGACGTCCAGGCCCACTCCGTCGAAGGGGTCCAGGAACCCCTGCGGGAAACCGGTCTCCCAGGCCAGGTAGAGGCGGCGCTCATGGAGCAGATAGATGGCGAGCCGGCGGCCGCCGAACGCGGGCAGCAGCTCCCGCATGACCACGGCGGACACCTGCCGGGCCGTGACCGCCTCGCTCAGCGCGATGGCGAGGAAGAGCGGCGGGTACAGCGGCGCGGTCGCGTTCGCCACCGCTTCGGGAGCGGTCGCGGTGTCCGCCGGGTCCGCCAGGGACGCGAGCGCGGCCGGTGGCAGCGGGCCGACCGCCGCCTGGTCCGCCGCGGCGTCCACCGGTCCGGCTGCGGCCGCCGGGCCGGCGTCGGCGGCGCCCACCGTGTCCGCGTCGTGCCCCAGCGGGACCGCCGTGAACGTCAGGCCGTCCGGCCCCGGGTAGGCCGAAAGGGACAGCCAGCTGTCGTACCCGGTGTCCGATTGCTCGCCGTCCGGCCGGGGTCGCCTGACCCGGAAGTGGACCGGGTCCCGCGAGAGCAGCGCGCCGCGCAGATGGTCCTCGTAGGCGGGCCGGTCCAGCCACGGCACGGCCTGCCACAGCGGGCGGCCGAGCAGTTCCGCGCGGGGCCGCCCGAGCAGTTCGGCGGCGCGCGGGTTGACGTAGCTGATCAGACCGAGGCGGTCGAGCGTGAAGACGCCCTCGGGCAGCAGGTCGGCGGCGCCGTCGCCCGCCGCGCCCCCGCCCATGTCGACCACGATGCCGCTGAGGCGGGCCTCCTCCGGCGACGCGCCGCCCGGCCTGGAGATCTCCAGCAGGCGCATTCCGCCGTCGTCGGCGCGCACCCGCAGCGGCTGGGGTGGCGCCTGACCGGTCTCGGCCGTCTCGCGCAGCGCAGCGATGAGCTCGTGGGCGTCGTGCGGTGCCACCGAGGCGGCCAGTGCCTCGGGCGTGCCGGTGAAGCGTGCGGGCGCGGTGCCGAGCAGGGCGGACAGGGTGTCGTCGGCCGTCACCGTGCCTGCCGCCAGGTCCCAGGAGAACCGCCCGACGGCGCCCGGCGGGGTGTGGTCGGCCGGTGGCCGTACGCTCAGCGGCTCGCCGTCCCACACGACCCGCGGCCCGTCCTCCTCCAGCTCCAGGAGCGCGGCGCCCAGGCCCTGCGCCGCCTCGGTCAGGCGGTCGCGGTCGAGCTTCGCGGCCGTCGCGTCCGGCATCGCGGGCCGCAGCACCGCGAGGACCCCGTACGGCGTCGACGCGCCCACCACGGGCACGTACACCGAACCGAACCGGAACGGCAGACCGGCCGCGAGCTGCGGATAGCGGCGCATCGTCTCCGTCGGGTCGGCCAGCTGGATCTCCACGCCGAGGCGGTGGGCGTCGGCCACCGGGAACGGCCGGTCCATGTGCATCCGCCACCACGGCCGGAACAGCGGTCCGGGCAGCCCGGCGAGCACGGCGAGCCGGAGCAGCCCGGGCGTGCTGGACCGCAGATACGCACCGCCCACATGGCCGCCGACCGCACGCATCGACTCCGCCACGGCCCCGGTGAGCAGGGTGGCGAGCCGTTCAGGCGCCCGGTGCCGGCTCTCGGCGCTTCCAGTCATCGGTCTGCCCTCGTCCGCGTGCCGCGCGGTAGGTGATACAGCAAGAATGCGCCCCGGCGCCGCAGGCCCGCACTTCGGCGCCGTGCCGTGCCGCCCGGCCTCAATGGATCGTATGTTCGATTACTGCCGTGCCGGGACCGGGCCGCCGGGGTCCCGATCCGGCCGGTGCCGCAGGGCTCGTACGGCCCTGCCGATGCCCCCGCTGAGCAGCAGACCCGCCACGCCGAGCGCGATGAGTGCCACCAGCGGATGCCACCACGCGGACTGGAGCCAGGGGAGCGTATGGCGGCCGACCCAGCCGATGTCGGCGCCCGTGCACTTCGCCTTGCAGGCACCGGTCCCGAAGAGCGACTTGCGCCGGACACTCATCGCGGCGACGAGTGCGACGACCAGCAGCCCCACCAGGGCCGGTACGAGGCGCCGGCTCAGCCCCCAGGCGGCGAGCGCGATCAGATACACGCCGATGGCCGTGATCACCGCGCCGCCCAGGCTCAGCACCCGCGCCCCGAGGATCATGGCGGCGACGCCGATCGCGACGCAGACGAGCCCGGTGAGCGTCAGCGCCCGTGGCGCGCCGCCGAACAGGCCGGACGCGCGGTAGCCGGTCATCGCCACCGTGCGCGCGGACGTGAGCAACGGTTGGACCGACGCCGGGGCCTTCTTCACCGCGGTCGCCGTGGCCATCGCGGTGGCGAACGCCTTGGTGACGGTACGGGTGAACAGGGGCTCGCCCAGCTCGTCGGCGAACGTCTCGTCGGGGACCGGGCAGTCGGCGAGGCGTGCGGCGATGGCGTCCGCCGTCGCCGCGGTCGCCACGGGCCGCGTCTCGGCCGCCGAGGTGGCGAGGGCGGCCGCGATGAGCTTGTTCTGCTCCGGGCTCCACTTGCGGGTCAGCACCGCCGACGCCGCCGCCTGCGCCGCGGCCACCGCCCTGTCCGACTGCCCGGCCGTCTCCAGTACGTCAACGGCCCATGGGGAGTGGCGAGTTGACGGAGTGCTGAGCACATGGCGGGCGACGACCGGCAGTTCCTCCGCCGCGATCCACCGCTGCCAGCTGTACGCCGCCCACATCGCGGTGAGCGGAAGACAGGTCGGCATGGCGGCGGCGGGGTCGTCGAGGAAGCCCAGCTCCGCGATGACGGCTTCGCGATCCAGCCGGACGGCGGCCTCCCCGGCCGCTTCGACGGGCCAACCCCGCGGCTCCGTACCGTCGAGGACTTCGTCGCGCAGCCGCTCGTAGAACCACTGGCTGCGCGGGACCGTGCCCGTGGGGGCGTGGAACTCGGCGAGTGCCTGGACGCGCCGTGGGTCGAGCAGCAGATGGACGATCCAGCCCG
Source organism: Streptomyces sp. NPDC048696 (assembly GCF_043198895.1). Taxonomy (NCBI): domain Bacteria; kingdom Bacillati; phylum Actinomycetota; class Actinomycetes; order Kitasatosporales; family Streptomycetaceae; genus Streptomyces; species Streptomyces sp. NPDC048696. The sequence continues at coordinate 53,306 of NZ_JBICVJ010000008.1, forward strand.
CGCCGTCCAGGCGTCCCCAGGCCCAGTCGTTCGCCCGCCAGGACGACTTGTAGAACGCCCCGAAGTGGAACAGCTGCAGCCCGGTGAGCTTGGAGGCGGCGGTGGCACGCCGTGGGGTGAGCACACCGCGGGTGTCCGCGCTGACCTGGATGAGCTCGACCGGTTGCTCCACCGTCAGATTGACGGGGAGTACGGAGCGGGTGGCCACGTGGAGTTCGAAGAGGCGGAAGGCGATGGCGTGGTCGGCGTCGTAGGGGTCGATGCCGCCCGAGAGGAAGTGGACGTAGGTGGCGAGTTCCGCCGCGGCGTTCTGCCGCCGCTGGTCCATGGATTGCGGTGGGAAGGCATCGGCGCCGACCGGCGCGCCACCGCTCCGCGCGTACCCGCGCAGTTGGTTCACCACGTCCGACAAGTCCTGCCAGCCGTCCTCAAGAGAGCGGGGCGCGGGAGCGGATGGTGCCGGTGTCGCCAGCAACCCCGCGTACTGGACCGCCAGCGACTCGGCGAGCTCGGGAAGGGTGCGCTGGTCCCCGTCGTCCCCGGCGAAGCCCTTCAGCTCGTTCTCGACGAGTTTGTCGACGCGGGGCCGCTCGCCCGCGATGAACGCCTCGTGCACCTGCTTGTTCAGCGCACCCAGTGCGGTCCACCTGCCGGGGTCGCAGACGTATGCCGCTTGGAGCATCGCGAGGACCGTGGCCTTGGCGCCGTCGTACGCCGGGCGCCCGAACTTCACCAGTCCGTCCAGGCCGCTGCGATCGGGCAGTTCCCACTCGGCGGCGATCGCCGACGCGGCCGCCGTCCGGCACTCCTCCTCGGCGCTGCGCCCGGGCGCCAGTGCCGTGCGCCAGCCGCCTGGCATCCGCTCCTCGGGCATCGTCGTCACCGCACGCATCAGCGCCGCCAGCACGGGCTCGACCAGCCAGGTGGCCTCGCGGACGCGATAGTCGGCCAGCATGGTCCGGGTGAGCAGGCGATAGCCGGGCAACTCCTCGGACGGCGGCTCGCAGTCGGCCAGCCGTGTCCCGAGCTCGGCCATCCGCAGCCGGGTGTCGCGCAGCGAGTCCACCCGGTCGTTGTGCCGGCGCAGGGCCTTGAGATCGGCGCTGATGCTCTGGTTCAGCACACTGCCGAGGTCCTTGAGCAGCGCCTCGCCGAGTGTCCAGGGCGCGTCGAACGACTCCCGGAGCGCAGGTGCCCGGCGCGGGTCCGGTGCCTGGCCGGGCGACGGGACGACGTACAGCAGCACCCGTCTGACCTGGCGTTCGGCCGGACGGTCGAAGACGGCCTGGAGCAGCGGGCCGATGGGCCGGTTCGCGAGCAGACCGCCGTCGGCCACCCAGTGGTCGCGGGTGATGTCCGTGTACGGCTTCATGCCCGGGTGGCGCAGGATCCCCTTCGCGGGCACGGCGAGGATCTCCTTCTCGAACGGCACGAACGCGGGCTCGAAGGCGAGGGGATACGAGGCGCTGCACCGCGCCGCGAGCGACACCGGGCCGAAGGCCGCGGCCCCCTTGAGCTGCTTCTCGTCGAACGCGAAGAGACCGTGGTGATCCACGTCCTGGACCAGTGTCCCGAACGCGTCCGTGAAGCGGCTCGTCTCCCCGGTGAGCAGGGTGGTGGTGACGAAGACATCGGTCGGTGGATCCGGTTCCAGCACGCTCGTCGGCGGGCGGTACAGGACTTCCGTCGGCTCAAGCCTTTCGAGGCCGTTGAGGAGTTTTTTGAACAGGACCCCGTCGCCCCGCAGCAGCGACGGCGGATTCTGCTCCTTCGGGTCGCGCAGCAGCGTCTCGAAGGCGCCGGACGTGAGCCAGAACTCCCGCAGCGGGCCGAGGTCGAAGGCGTTGACCCGGGCGAGGCCGAGCAGCACACCGTTGATTCCCCCCGCACTCGTGCCGGACAGCACATCGATGCTGACCGTGGTGTCGAGCAGATCCAGCAGACGTACGTAGAGGTCCCGCACCCTGCCCTGGGGGTCGGACGGTTCGCCGAGGTCGGCTACGAAGTCACCGTTCGCCGGTGGATGGCGGCGCCAGGCCGCCTGTTGCAGCAGATTCAGCTCGCGTGCGACACCGCCCATCCAGATGGCCAGACTCACGCCTCCGGTCATGGCGGTGGCGATACGGATCTCCTGGGTGCGCCCGTTGACCGGCGTGACATCCATGGTGCTCCTCTGGGGCGGGACTGCTCTCGCTGCGCAGAACGGTCAGGCTCCCGCAAACGCGGCACTCGCGGCATCCCGCCACGGCGCAGCGGCCCTCACTTTCTTTCCGCCCGCTCACCCCTTTCGCCGAAGGTGCGGCGGTAGGCGCCGGGCGTGGTGCCGAGAGCGGCGCGGAAGCGTCGGCGGAGGTTGACGGCCGAGGCGAGGCCCACGCGGGTGGCGATGGCCTCGACGGGCAGATCGGTCTGCTCCAGCAGGACCCGGGCCGCGTCAAGGCGTTGACGCAGGAGCCACTGGCCCGGGCTGGTGCCCAGCTGTTCGGTGAAGCGCCGGGCCAGGGTGCGGCCGGACAGCTTGGCGCGCTCCGCGAGCCGGTCGAGGGTGAGCGGGGTGTGCAGTTGGGTGGTGGCCCAGTCGAGGAGCGGTGCCAGTGACTCGTCGGCGGTCCTGGCGGGCGTGGGCCGCACGGCGTACTGGAGTTGGCTGCCCTCGCGGTGCGGTGGGAGGACCATGCTGCGGGCGATCTCGGCGGCGTGCGCCGAGCCGTGGTCGGAGCGTACGAGGTGCAGACACAGGTCGATGCCCGCGCCGCTCCCGGCGCTGGTCGCCACGTCGCCGTGGTCGACGTAGAGCACATCGCTCGCCACGTCCACCGCCGGGAAGTCGGCGGCGAGCTTGGCGGTGCGGCTCCAGTGGGTGGTGGCGCGGCGGCCGTCGAGCAGTCCGGCCCGGGCGAGCACGAACGCGCCGGTGCAGATGGAGACGACCCGGGCGCCGCGCCGGTGGGCGGCCCGCAGCGCGTCCAGGATGGCCGGCGACACCTCGGCCCCGGTCGGCTGCCAGCCGGGCACGACCACGGTGTCCGCCTGTTCCAGGGCGCCGAGACCGGCGTCGACGAGCATGGTGTAGCCGACGGTGGTCGGCAGCGGCCCGGGGCGCTCGGTGCACACCTGGAACGCGTAGTGGGCGGGCACTCCCGGCCGCACGGTGGCGAAGACATCGGCGGCGCAGGCGAGTTCGAACGGTGACTGGGGCGCGTTGACCAGAGCCACGACACGATGACGGTCCATGGCGAGAATGTACCCGAGGATGTCATTCTGGACTCTGCGATGCGAGCCCCGGCTCGATCACAGTGGACCCCATGAGCGAGATCACCGAAACAGGACCGTTGAAGAGCGTCGAGCGGATCGAGGACGCGGAGGCCGTCGTCATCGCCCCGGGGATCGTGCAGCGCAGGGTCGGCAGGACCGGCCACGCGCGCGGCTGGCTGGTCGACTTCGAGCCGGGCAGCGAGTGGCCGGAGGTCGACTTCCACACCACCGAGGAGCGCTACTACGTGCTCAGCGGGGAGGTGATCGAGGGCGAGGAGCGCCATGGGGCGGGCACCTATGTGGTGTTCGCGCCCGGCAGCCGGCACCGGCCGCGCAGTGAGAGCGGGGCGCGGATGCTCGGCATCACGGTGCTCTGAGTACGCCTGAACACACGAGTGGGCCGGAGGCACCGTGCCTCCGGCCCACTCGGCCGTGCGGGTTACTGGCGTGCGGCGTGGCCGCTCGCCAGCGGCCACTCGCGGTTGAGGGCGCCCAGCGGGATGCGGCGCTCGATCACCGGCGTCCCGAACAGCGAGAGCTGGAAGTGGAGTTGACCGCTGAGGTCGAAGCCGCCGTACAGCGCCCAGGCGCCGGACACCGAGGTCTTGCCGTCGCTGGACGCGGTGGCCTTGGCGTCGGCCTCACCGCGCAGATACGGGGCGAAGTCGGCGCTGACGCCGACCGCGCCGTACAGACCGACCGACGCCTCCGCGCCGAGTGCGCCCTTGACGCGCCCGGCGGCCGTGACGCTCGCCGTCACGGGGGTGCTGTGCACCGCCGAGGTGCTGACGGGGGACCAGCCCTTGCCGGCCGCGTAGCTACCGCCGACCCGGAAGTCGCCCTTGACGTCCTGCTGGACGTCGAGCGTGACCTTGCCGTCGGCCTCGACCTGGACGTAGCAGGTCAGATCGAGGTTGACGACGACGGGCACCGGGCCGACCTGGATGACCGGCGCGCTGTGCAGCTTGGCGAACGGGATGCGCTTGGGGGCGCCGGTGCTCGCCGCGGCGCGGCCCTGGAGCGCCCACTGCGAGGACCACTTGCCGCTCATGCCGAGGAACGCGGAGCTCGGGCCGAACCCGCCGCTCTTGCTGCCGTCGTAGGAGAACTCCACCTCGGGGGCGAGCTGCACGAAGCCGGAGACCGAGGCGCCGGCGGAGGCGGGGGCGTCCTTGGCGGTGTCCACCGCGGCGTTGACGTCCAGGCGCAGATTGCCGAGCGGCAGCTTCGCGCCGTTCGGGCCGAAGTGCAGACCGTCGCCCTTGGCCCAGGAGAAGTTGACGCCCTTCATCAGGGGCACCACGGTGACCGACGACGGGTCGACGGGGACCTTGCCGTCGGCCTTGTCCTCCTTGAGGACGGAGGCCAGGGTCGTGGAGGCGGTCTTCACCTCGGTGCCGTGCTCGGTCTTGCCGACGACTTCGGTGACCTTCGCGAGCAGGCCGTTGGGGGCGCCCGGGGCCGGTGCGCTGGCGATGATGTCGCCGACCGCGACGGGCTTGTCGGGCGCGGGGGAGTGACTGGGGGAGTGGCTGGGCGATCCGGTGCGGCGCTGCGGCGCCGAGGATATGACGGCCCGTTGCTTCGCCTGGTCGTAGGAGGCGACCTTCAGGGTGGACTTCTCCGGCTGGCCCTTGCCCGAGCGGGTGCGGGCTATGGAGGTCGGCGCGGACGACTCCAGCGGCGCGGCGGCAACGTCGAGCTGCTGGGTGTCGTCGGCCGATGCGGTGGTGGTGGCGCCGGCCGGTGCGGCCGCGCCGGTGTGCGACGAGGAGGAACAGCCGGTGGCGGCGAGCGCCAGCGCGGTCAGACCGGGGACGAGGAGGCGTCTGGTGAGGATGCGCACGTAGGGGTGACTTTCACATCGAGGGGAGGGGCGTTACTCGCAAGTAACGGAAAGGTGATCATGCCATGTACGCCAGGCGGCCGTCACATCGAGACAGCCGCCAACTCGCCCTCCGTTGCCGAAGGTTGAAGCTTCATTTACGCAGGGTGTGCGCGCCCCGCGTGTGAGGCGTCGGTGTGCATGGTGTGACGGTCCCGCTCAGCCGCCCGCTGCCGTGCGCTGCCAGGGGTTGAGCCGTTCCAACTGGGCGGCGAGGTCGAGGAGCTGATGCTCGGATCCGGGGCGCCCGACGAGCTGGACGGCGCCGGGCAGCCCCGTCGGCAGCGACCCGAACGGCATCGCCAGCGCCGGGCGGCCGGAGAGGTTCCACGGCGGGGTCATCGGTGAACACAAGGTGTTGACCGCGACGTTGGCCAGCCAGCCGCGCTCGTGCCAGGCCCGCGCCGCCGGGCCCCGGCGGGCCAGCGCGGGGGTGAGCAGGACGTCGTACTCCTCGAAGAACGGATCCAGCCGGGCGTTCAGCGCGGCCCGGTGGTCCGGGCGCAGCATGCCGAGCCGTTCGGCGGCCCGGCCGATCGCCGCGTGCCGGCGGGTGCGGCGGGTGAGCAGCCGGGGGTCGAGCCCTTCGGCGTCCTGCGCCGTGCCGCCGGTCCAGCGGGCGAGGACGACCGCGCCGAAGGACAGCGGATAGGGCGGGTGGGCGGTGGCCAGTCGGTGCCCCGCCCCGGCGAGCAGTCGCCCGGCCTGCCGGGCGAGCGCCGCGTACGGCTTGGTGACGGGCACGCCCGCGATGGGGCTGCGCGTCGAAAAGGCGATCTTGAGGCGTCGGTTGGCCCCGGCAGCCACGGACTCCGCCACCGGCTCGCCCGCCACGGACTCAGCCGCCACCGGCTCGCCCGCCAGCACCGAGAACATCAGCCGGGCGTCGGCCGCCGTCGTCGCCAGCGGGCCGTTCTCCGACATCCCGAACCAGGCGTCGCCGAGTGGGGCCGGGACGCGCCCGCTGCCGGGCTTCAGGCCGATCAGACCGCAGTGGGCGGCCGGGATCCGCAGGGAGCCCATGCCGTCGTTGCCGAGTGCGATCGGCACCAGGCCCGCCGCGACCGCCGCGGCACCGCCCCCGGACGAGCCGCCCGCCGTACGCGAGGGATCCCATGGGTTGCGCGCGATGCCGTGGACCCCGTCGGTGGTGCCGAAGACACACAGCTCCGGTACATGGGTCAGGCCCACCACCACCGCGCCCGCGGCCCGCAGCCGGGCGACGGTCTCGTGGTCGTCGGCCGCGGGCGCGGTCGGGGTGGCCGCCGAGCCGTTACGGGTCGACTCACCGCGTACCGGCAGATTGTCCTTGACCGCCACGGGCACGCCCGCGAGCGGCAGTTCGGCCAGGTCCGCGCGGGCGCCGACCGCGTCCGCCTCCGCCGGCGCGGCGGCGGCGCGCACCACCCGGAACGCACCGACCCGGGCGTTCTGGGCGGCGATCCTGGCCAGGTGCTCGGCGACCACCTCCCGGGGTGTGACCTCCTTGCGGCGCACCGCGTCGGCGATCTCGGTGGCGGTCCGGCCTGCCCAAACGGTCACGTTGGCTCCCTCGCGCTGCTGGTTCGCCACGACAGATGTGGCGGGTGCCACGGATGGTTGGAGGCCACTGTGTACGACGCGGGTGTGCCGTGTCGATACCGCGTGGATCTTCACCGCCGACCCCTGCGCCGACCCGGCCGGATCAGGGCGCCCCGAGCACCCTCGGTGCCGCGTACGACAATGGGCGGGTACACCAACCACCCCTCCCTGGGAGCTTTCTTGTCGTCACGCCTGTCGTCACACCTGTCGGCCGACCGAATCCGCCGGACCCTTCGGGGCCATGTCCGGGCGCGGGCGCTGGTGCTCGCGGTGGCGCTGCCCGTGCTGGCCGCCGTCGCCGTCGAACCCGCGCACGCGTGGCCCGTCGCCCGGGCACAGCACCCGGCACCGGCCGCCGCCACGATCACCGAGGGGCAGGTCAAGGAGGTGGCCCGGGGAGGTGTGATCACGTATCCCTCCGTCACCAGCTGTCTGACCGTGACCGTGCGGCTGCGCGGCGGCGGTCTGGTGGGTGCGCACGCGAGCCTGTTCCAGGTGCCGGGCGAGCTCCGGTCGGACGAGATCCTGCCCGCCGTACGGAAGGCCGTGGCAGGACGCGCGGTGCGGGCCGTCGAGGTCCGGGGCGCCGTCGGGGCCTGGAACCCCGGCTACTTCACCCGGGCGATCGAGAGTTACGGGGACGGGGAGGCGGTCCCGGTTCCGCAGGGGCGGGACTTCGACGGCCTGGCGCGCGCGGTGGCCGGGCAACTCGGCCAGCCCCGTGGCGCGGTGAGCGTCGAGGACGTACCGGACGGGGACCAGACCGTCCGCTGAGCGGCCCCCGGACCGGCTCGGGGGTTAACCCCACCGAGGCCGTCATGCCTGCCGTATGGGATCTTGGAACGGGCTCAACCACCCTTGTCCCATGACCACTTACCGCAACAGAAGCCTCGCCGTCGCCCTCTCCGCGGCGGCCGTCGCGACGGCCCTGACCGCCACCGTCGCCCCGGCGGCCCACGCGGGGACGGGCGGCCCCGAGGTGCCCACGCTCGACTGGACGTCCTGCGGCCCGGCCGGACAGGAGTGCGCCCAGCTGCCCGTGCCGCTCGACTACCGCGACCCGGACGGGCCGTCCCTCACCCTCGCCGTGACCCGGCTGCGCAGCGAGAACCCCGACAAGCGGCGCGGGGTGCTGCTCGCGATCCCCGGCGGCCCCGGCGGGTCCGGGGTGGGGTTGCTGAAGGAGAAAGGAGACGCGCTGCGCAAGGAGATGGCGGGCGCGTACGACATCGTCGGCCTCGACCCGCGCGGGACGGGCGGCAGCACCAGAGCGAGCTGTGAACTCACGCCGGACGACCGGAGGTTGGTCAATCTCCGCTCCTGGCCGGGTCCGGGCGGTGACATCAGCGAGAACACCGCCAGGTCCCGCCGCATAGCCGAGGCCTGTCACCGCAACGGCGGCGCGACGCTGCGCAGCTTCACCACCCTGAACGAGGCCCGCGACATCGACCTGTTCCGGCAGGCCCTCGGCGAGGACAAACTCTCGGCGTGGGGCGTCTCGTACGGAACGTATGCCGGAGCCGTATACGCGCAGCTGTACCCGCAGCACACCGACCGCTGGGTGCTGGACAGCAACGACGACCCGAACCCGAGCCGCGTCGGGCGCGGCTGGCTGGCCAACGCGGGGCAGGGGACCGACGACCGGTTCCCCGACTTCGCCGCCTGGGCGTCCGACCCCGCGCGGGAGGCCAAGGGGCTGCGGCTGGCCGAACGTGCCGAGGACGTCAGGCCGTTGGTCCTCGGCCTGGCGGCGAAGCTCGACGCCGCACCGAGGCAGACGACCACGGCGGGCGTTCCGCTCACCGGCAACATGCTGCGCCAGGCCCTCCAGTTGGCCCTGATGAGCGACGACTCCTTCCCGATGATGGCGCGGCTCGTCAAACAGGCCCAGGACCCGAAGACGACGCCGGTCCTGCCCGGGCCGCTCGCCGGGCCGCTCGACGACCAGGACGTGGCGGTCATGTTCGGGGTCGTCTGCAACGACGTCGGCTGGCCGACGCGGGTCTCCTCCTACGAGCAGGCGGTCGCCGCCGACCGCGTCCGGCATCCGCTCACGGCGGGGATGCCGGTCAACGTCACGCCCTGCACGTTCTGGCAGGACGCGCCCGCCGAGAAGCCCGCGCGGATCACCGCCGACGGCCCGTCCAATGTGCTGCTGGTCCAGAACCGGAGGGACCCGGCGTCGCCGTACTCCGGCGCCCTGAACCTGCGTCGGGCCCTGGGCGACCGGGCCCGTATGGTCACCGTCGACCACGGCGGCCACGAGGTGTATCTGGCCAACGGCAACCCGTGCGCCGACCGCACGGTCACCACGTTCCTGACCACGGGCCAGCGTCCGGAGGACTCCGTCTGTCCGAGCTGAACCGGCACCCGCACAGGGACGGTTGACCCCGCGCCCGTCAGCCGGTGAAGCCGATGTGCACGTGGTCGTGGTGGGTGGCGTCGGAGAAGTACTGGTTGGCCGTCGCGCCGCCGGTGAGCTGCACAGGGCCGCCCACGTTGTACGAGCCCGCGGCGGCGGCCGCCCGCATGAACGCGGTGATCAGGCCGCGCGAGGTCGCCGGATCGACGACCGGGTGGCCGTCGATGCGCCAGACGTCGAAGGCCCGGCCGAGCGGATGGTCGCTCGGCCGGTTCGTCCCGAACACGTTCAGCGGGTGCCCCGACCGTACGACGCTGACCGACACCCGGTAGTCGCCCGCGAGCGCGAGCATCGCGCTCAGCACGCTCTCGTGCACCTGGCCGCTGCGGATGTCCGCGGCCGAGGCGGGCGGCAGCTCGATCCGCGACCGGGCGAGCACCGCCCGCGCCGAGGCACCGAGCGCGGCCGGCGGCCCAGGGTCCGCGGGGTGCAGGGAGGTGACACCCCAGCCGGTGGAGGTGCGGCTGAGCCGGACGTCGACGGTGGTGCCGTCGTCGTGGACGGCCGCGCCCGCCCGGGTGCTCTGCGCGCAGACGACCAGGACACTCGCGGAGTCGGCGAGGATCCCGCCGTACTGGGCGTCGATCACCCGGACGACCGCCGCGTCCGCCGCCGGGGTCAGCGGCCCGGCCTGGGCGGCGAGTGCGTCGGCGAGCCGCGCGGGGATGCCCAGCGCGGCGGCCCGGGCGGCCGCCCTGTCCGGTCCGCCCTGCCCGGTCGGCCAGGTGCCGAGGGCCTCGATCAGCCGGACGGCGGCGACCTTCGCCGCGGGCTCGACCTCGCTCGCGCCCGGCCGCCAGGGAACGGCGGGCGGCAGCGTCGCGCCCGAGCCCGCGCTCGCCGTGGAGCCGGACGCCGTGGGCGGACCGGCGGCGGACGGGGAAACGGCGGTGGACGGAGAGCCGGTAGTGGACGGGGAGCCGGTGGGCGACGACGTCTTCGTGCTCGTCGAGCAACCGGCGGCGCAGGCGCACCACGCGGCGGCGCCCAGGAGCAGGGAACGCCGTCCGACGGCTGATGGCTGGTTCTCGCGGATCGTGGGACGACATGCCATGACCGCTCCTCCGACGGACGCAAGGCGTACAGATGGCGTCCACTATCCGCCCCCCGACCGCAGACGGCGGTGAACGCCTCTCCGTGACTGCTCGGGTTGCGCCATCCGCCACGGCCGCATCATGACGTCGGAAAGCTGCCGGACCCGGCCCCAGGTCGGCTGCTGGACTGTCGGGACGAAGACCGGCGGACCACCAGCCATGGGACGGGACCACATGAGCACAGCCACCACCACGCCTTCGACCTCCGAGGGCCGCGCCGCGCGGCGGCCGCCCCTGAGCGGGTGGCTCGCGGTGCTGTCGGTGACGGCGGGCCTCTTCTCGATCGTCACCACCGAGATCCTGCCGATCGGGCTGCTGACCCCGATCGGGGCCGACTTCGGCGTCTCGGACGGTACGGCGGGACTGATGATGACGACGCCGGGGATCCTCGCCGCGCTGGCCGCGCCCGCCGTCACCCTGGCGACCGCGCGCGTCGACCGCCGTCTGATGCTGTGTGCGCTGATGCTGCTGCTCGCCGTGGCGGACTTCCTGGCGGCGGCCGCGCCGGTCTACTCGCTGGTGGTCGTCTCGCGGGTGCTCGTCGGGGTCACCATCGGCGGCTTCTGGTCGATAGCGGCCGGGCTCGCCGAGCGTCTGGTGGCAGCGGAGTCGGTCGGGCGGGCAACCGCCGTGGTCTTCGCGGCCGTTCCGCTGGGATCCGTCCTCGGTGTGCCGGTCGGCACCCTGGTGGGGGACGAGTTCGGATGGCGGACCTCCTTCGCCCTTATGGGAGGTGTCTCGGCGGCGGTGTTCGCGGCGCTGATGGTGGTGCTTGTGCCGCTGCCCGCCGTGACGGCCGTCCGTCCCGCCGTACTCCGCTCCCTGCTGCGCACCACCGGCACCCGGGCGGCGCTGCTCGTCACTTTCCTGACCGTCCTCGCCCAGTTCGGCGCGTATACGTATGTGACGCCGTTCCTGGAGCAGGTCACCCACGCCAGCCCGGGCGCGGTCACGGGTCTGCTGCTGGTGTACGGAGCCGCGGGCATCGCCGGCAACTTCCTGGGCGGCGCGGTGGCGACCAGCCGTCCGCGGGCCGGCTTCGGCGGCGCGGCGGCGCTGGTCGCCCTGGCCGCGCTGCTGCTGCCCGTGCTGGGCGGTTCGGCCGTGGGAGCCGTGCTGCTGCTGATCGTGTGGGGCCTCGGCTACGGGGCCGTGCCCGTCTCGTCGCAGACCTGGTTCGCCGTCTCGGCGCCGCGTGCCCCGGAGGCGGCCGGGGTGCTGTTCACCGCCTCGTTCCAGGCGACGATGTCGATGGGCGCGCTGACCGGCGGGGTGGTCGTCGACCGGGCCACACCCTCGGCTGTCATGCTGCTGGGCGGGTCGGTGGCGGCCGCCGCCGCGCTAGCGACGACGGCCGTGGCCCCGGGCGGGCGACGCCGTCCCCGATGAGGACGGCGACGCGATCCGAGGCGCTACGAGACGGTCGGCACTCCGGCGCCGGAGTGGACCGACCAGCCCGTGCCCCCGGGCTCGAACCCGTCGGCCGGGTCCAGCGTGAGGGTGCTGAGCCGGGCCTGGGTGTCCAGGATCGCGACGACCACGCGGCCCTCGGCGTCAAGGGCGGCCGAGGGGGCGTGCACCAGCGGACCGCCGCCCAGCGGGATCCACCGCTGGCGGACCGGACTGCCGTCCAGCGGCTGGAGCGAGAGACTCAGACCGCTGTCGTCGGTGCGCTGGATCAGGGCGGCCTCGCCGCCGGGGAGCCGCACATGGGCGAGCGGGCCGAACCCGGGGGTGGTGTCGGCGATCTCGGGCTGGGTGTCCCAGCTTCCGCCCGCCTCGCGCTGACGGTTGACCAGCACCCAGCCGGTCCCGGGCTGGCGCGAGACCATCATCAGGCGGCCGTCCGACTGCTCCATCAGCGTCACCGGCGCCGCGGGCCGCGCCAGCTGCGTGCCGTAGTCACGCTGGAACGGGCCGCTGGGCGTCTGCTGGTACCAGCGCAGCATGCCCATGCCGATCATCCTGCTGGTGGCGTAGAGCTCGACGGCCCCGTCGCCGCGCGTGACGGCGGCCGCGCCCTCCAGCGCCCCGCCCTGGAGGTCTCCCCACGGCTCCCAGCCGCTCGGGGTGTACACCCGCGAGCTCAGCCCGGTGCCGAAGTTGCGGATCACGACCTGGATGCCCTTGTCGGTGGCGGCCACCACGGGCATGCCGAGCGCGCGGCGGCGCGGCTCGTGCTCCGCCGACGTGCCGTACGGGCTCTTGAGGTCGGTCCAGGTGCCGAACTCGCCGGTGACGGAGTCCTGGACGACGTGCAGCAGGTCGCGCTGGTGCTGCTCGGGCGTGGCGCCGACCGTGGCGCGCACCGCGATGACGTGGATGCGGCCGCCCGCGTCGCGCACCGCGTCGAGCCGGGCCAGGCAGCGGCCCTCGCCCCGGGGCCACTGCCCGAGCGGCTCGGGTCCCGACCAGGTCGTGCCGCCCGGCCGGTCCTGGGTCCACATCACCGGTCGGCCACCGAGCACCGCGAAGGCGGTCAGGCGGCCGTCGGAGCGCTGCTGGAGCCAACTGGTGCTGGGCTGCCAGCGGTAGCTGGTGCTCTGTCCGTAGAAGCGGTTGTAGGAGCGGTTGCCCAGCACACGGTCGCCGCACATGCCCGGGGCCTCGCGGCACTCGTGGCCGTCCTCGCCGCCGTACACCGCGAGGTAGGAGAACTTGCGGGCGGCTTCCTGGGCGCTGAGGTTGTTGGGGCGGAGCTTGTTGCAGTAGCCGAGGTAGCTCTCGACGGCGGGCGGGCACACCGGCTTGGTCTTCTCGTACGCCTCAAGGGCGGCCAGGGCGAAGAACGCGGCGGCGGTGTGGTCGGAGTTGTCGGCGTAGGTGATCGCGCCGGTCTCCTTGTTGACGCCGGTGCGCTCCGGGTCGGGGTTCATGACGCGCACGACGCTGGGCGCGTACGTCCGGAGGACGTCGGTGAGCGTGTCGATGACCCCGTCGCGCGTCATCGCCCGGCCGTCGCTCTTGGCGGGGATGGGGCTGCCGGTGGGCCGCAGGGTGTCCAGGCGCGCGTTGAGCCCGCGCCACAGGCCCAGGATGCTCTCGCCGTTGGTGCCGTGGCCGGTGCGCAGGTTGAGGAAGATCAGGGTGACCCGGCCGTCGCCGAGCGTGCTGATCTCGACGCTGACGCCGTCGTGGACCTTCATCGTCGAGCGCTGCCACTCGGCGCGCCGGTTCCCCGTGACCATGGCGGCGTACGCGGCGCGGATGCCGTGCTGGCGCGCTGCGGTGTATCCCGCGAAGTCGGCGACGGCGGTCTTGCGGCCCGGGTCGTCGGTGGGGAGGTTGATGCCGTCGGCCTCGCCGGTGGTCAGATACACACTGACCACGTCCACCCCCGATTGCAGGGACTGCAGCAGGTCCGGCGTCATGAAGTACAGGTCGTCGTCCGTATGCGCGCAGATCTGCAGATGCGGCGCGGCGGTCTCGGGCTGTCGGGGCTGGGGCAGCGAGGGAGTGGTGAAGCGCTTGAGAAGACGCATGGTCGGTAGTGGCCTTTCCTGAGCTCCGATCGGTGGGGCGGTCGGTCCTTCGGACGGGAGCGCAGCGGACGCACAGGAGGTCGCACGCTCCTGCGTGTGGTGCTGAGATGGGTGATGAGGAGTGCGGAGTACACCTCGACGGGGACTCCGCGGCGATCCGGCCGGAGAGTGTGGGGTTTCTCCGGCCGGTGGTCAGTGGGTCAGAGCTGGGCGAGGCCCTGCTTGAGGCGGCGGCCAAGCGGGCGCTCGACATAGCGGTGCACCAGCCAGGCGGCGCCCAGCATGGTGACGATCACCGAGCAGAGCAGCACATACGGCGGTACCTGCGGCGAGAGCGCGCTGAAGATCTCACGCCCGATGTTCTCGTGCAGCAGGTACAGCGGGTAGGTGAGGGCGCCCGCGTAGGGGAGCCAGCGCCAGGTGATGCCGGAGAGCTTGCCGGTGGCGACGAGCGCCATGATGGCGAAGTAGGCGGCGACGAAGACGATGACCGGCCAGGACTGGACGTTGTGCCCCATGTACTTCTCGGTGTTCGCCCAGGTACGGAGGGCGAAGGGGAGGCTGGAGCAGAAGCACACCAGGACGATGCCGGTCAGCATGAGGTTGGGGCGGAACCGGTACATCAGATAGAACGCGACGCCCGCGATGAAGTACCAGCTGCTGTCCGGCATGATCAGCAGTTGCACGGGGCTGCCCTCCGCTGTCTTGGCGAAGAACGCGCTGGCCACGGCCCAGACGCAGCAGAACGCGAGCACTCTGCGGTACGTGAGTCCCCGCCAGGCGACGACGGCGAACAGCAGGTAGAAGCGCAGCTCGGCGAAGAGCGTCCAGTAGACCCCGTCGACGTGCCGCACCCCCAGCGGTTCCTGCAGCATGGTGAGGTTGGTGATCACGTCGTTCCACGGGATGGGGCTCGCCCCTCCGGGTATCGACGCGACGGTGATGGTGGTGGCCAGGACCCCGAACCAGTACGCCGGGTAGAGGCGCACCACGCGCGAGACGAAGAAGTGCTTGAGCGGCTTGTCCCAGCAGCTCATACAGATGACGAAGCCGCTGATCAGGAAGAAGAGCTGGACCCCCAGCCAGCCGTAGGAGGTCACCGGGAAGAGCCAGGGGAAGAGCACCTTCACATCGGTGGGCCAGGCGCCGCCGAGTGCCGTGTAGTGGTAGAGCACCACGGTGAGCGCGGCGAACAGCCGCAGCCCGTCGAGCGCGTAGATGCGTGGGGGACGGGTGGCCTCGGGTGGAGAGACGGGCTCCGGCCGCTGCGTCGTCGATATGAGCGCAGCGCGCGTCGAATCGAGCATCCTGTGGTGTCCCCCTACGGTGGTGTCCCCGCCACCGGGTTGATGAAGCTGTGCCTGATGAGGCAGCCCGTGGTCAGGAGGGCCCTCGGCACATTGGCCGGATCATATGACTTACCACAGGAGCCTCACAACAATGATCATGGACGGCGTGTCGGGGGCTCGCCGCCCGGCCCGAAACGCCGCCGGTACGCGGACGGGCTGAGCCCCGTCTCACGGCGCAGCCGGGCCCGCAGATTCGCGGCGGTGCCCAGGCCGCTGCGCCGGGCGACGGCGTCCAGGCGCTGCTCGCCGCGCTCGATGAGACGGCACGCGAGAGCCACGCGCTCGCCGGTGAGCCAGGCCAGCGGGGTGGTACCGAGCTGGAGGCGGAAGCGGCGGTGCAGGGTGGCGGGGCTCACAGCCGCGCGGGCCGCGAGGTCGACCACCGTGAGGGGTTCGCCGAGCCGCTCCTGGGCCCAGGACAGCACCGGCGCCAGGGACTCGTCCGGCACGTCGGGGACGGGCCGCTCCACGAACTGGCGCTGGCCGCCGTCCCGGTGCGCGGCGAAGACGAGGCGCCGGCTCACCGCGTTGGCCACCTCGGCGCCGTGGTCGCGGCGGACCAGATGCAGCCCCAGGTCGAGCGCGGCCGCACTGCCCGCCGCGGTGAGGATGTCGCCGTCGTCGACGAACAGGACGTCCGGCTGGAGCTCGACCGAGGGGAAGCGGGCCCGGAAGGAGTCGGCCCACTGCCAGTGCGCGGTGGCCCGGCGCCCGTCGAGCACCCCGGCCTCGGCCAGTGTGAAGGCGCCACTGCACATCCCCACCAGCCGCGTGCCCCGCGCGTGCGCCCGCCGGATGGCATCGAGGACGGCCGGGCGGCGCGGCACATCGGTGTCCGGCCGGTTGGGCACGATCAGGGTGTCCGCCGTGTCGGCCGCGTCGAGCGGCGCGACACCGGTGAGGGTGAAGAACCCGTCGCGCATCACGGTCCGCGGCTCGGGCGAGCACAGGGTGAAGTCATAGAGGTCGCGGCCCAGTTCGGGTCGGCGCAGCCCGAACACCTCCGTCACACAGCCGAGTTCGAAGGGGTTGGAGTTCTCGTCGACGATCACGACCACGCGGTGGGTGCGCGACGGCGGACCGGAGGGGCGACCGGCCGTGCCCTGAGAGGAATCTTGCGGCATGTGCGATTTCTAGCACTCGTGGCGGCGCCGCGCCACGGCCGAGGATGAGCCCATGAGCGACGAGAACGACACCGAGAGCAGTGCCCCCATCGCGCTGGAGCAGGCCCTGGCCTCCTTCGACGCCCTGTGGAGCCCCCGCATCGTCACCCGCGTCAACGACTACGACGTACGCGTCGCCAAGGTCGAGGGCGACCACATCTGGCATGTCCACGAGCACACCGACGAGTTCTTCCTGGTGCTCGACGGGGAGTTGAGCATCGCCCTGCGCGAGCCCGCCGGGGAGCGATCGGTCACCCTGCCCACCGGCTCGGTCTTCACCGTCCCGCGCGGCACCGAGCACAAGCCGTCCGCGCCCGGCGGTGCCTCGATCCTCATGTTCGAGCCGAGCGGCACGCTGTCGGTGGGCGACCGCCACGACGAGGTCCCCGGCCATGTGGACGCGACGACCGGACACGCCCTCTGAGCAGACCTCACGAACCCCCGGGCAACGTCCGTACAGCGAAAGGGACTTCCCTCCCCTGGTGATCGTCTGACATCTTGCGTCCACCACTCGTTTCGTACGACCCGGTAGGTGCCAGCAGCCGCCGGGTCATCGGAGGACGCATTGATACCCCACATATTCAGACGCCCCCGACGTGCCCTCATCGCGGCAGCGGCGGCCGGTGCCGCGCTGACGTTCGCGGCTCCGGCGCTCGCGAGCACCCAGCCCGTCGTCCCGTCGCCGTCCAGGCACGCGGCTGCCGCCCCGGTCACCGGCCGGAACGCGGCCGTGGTGGCCGGCACCCGTGCCTACCTGGTCATCACCGCCCCCGGTGACAGCTCGGCGGTGCGCTCGGCGGTCACCGCCAACGGCGGCACGGTCTTCTCGTACTTCGACGCGATCGGCGTGATCGTCGCCCACTCGGCCTCCGCCACCTTCGCCACCACCCTGCGCGGCGTCGCCGGAGTGCAGCAGGTCGGCGCCACCCGCACCGCCGATGTACCGGCCGACGCCGACAACCCGGCGCTGCCCGCCAACCCGGCCCAGTCCACCACCCCGGCGGGCGAGCCGGTGCGCTGGGACATGAGCCAGATCAACGCCGACAAGGCCTGGTCCGTCAACCCCGGCTCCCCCTCGGTGAAGGTCGGCATCCTGGACACCGGCGTGGACGACCAGCACCAGGACCTCGCGCCCAACTTCGACGCGGCCGACTCGGTGTCCTGCGCCTACGGCAGGCCCGACACCCGTACCGGCGCGTGGCGGGACGTGGACAGCCACGGCACCCATGTCGCGGGCACCATCGCGGCCGCGAAGAACGGCAAGGGCGTCGTCGGCGTGGCGCCGGGCGTGAAGATCGCCTCGGTCCGCCTCGCGGAGCCGGGCTCCACCCTGTTCTACGCCGAGAACACGATCTGCGGTCTGGTCTGGGCCGGTGACCACGGCTTCAAGGTCACCAACAACAGCTACTACACCGACCCCTGGCAGTTCAACTGCCCCGACGACGCCGACCAGGCCGCCATCATCGAGGGCGTGCGCCGGGCCCAGGAGTACGCGGAGGGCAAGGGCTCCCTCCAGGTCGCCGCCGCGGGCAACGCCGACTACGACCTCGCGCACAAGACCACGGACACCGCGAGCCCCAACGACTCGACCCGGACCACCCGCCGTATCACCAACGCCTGCCTCGACATCCCCACCGAGCTGCCGGGCGTCGTCACGGTCGCGGCCATGGGCAGCGGCAATGTGAAGGCGTCGTACTCCAACTTCGGCGACGGCGTCATCGACATCGCGGCCCCGGGCGGCGACGGTGCGAGCGGTGTCTACTCCACGCTGCCGGGCGGCAAGTACGGCACCAAGAGCGGTACGTCGATGGCCTCGCCGCACGTCGTGGGCGTGGCCGCGCTCATCGCGAGCGCCAACCCCGGCATCACCCCGGCGCAGATCCGCGAGAAGCTGGCCACCGGCGCCAACGACGTGGCCTGCCCGTCGGACAGCCGGTGCACCGGTACCACCGCGAACAACAGCTTCTTCGGCGAGGGCCAGGTCGACGCGCTCAAGGCGGTCGGCGCCACGCCGCCTGCGGGCAGGTACTTCGAGAACCAGACCGACGTCGCCATCGACGACAACACCACCGTCGAGAGCCCCATCACGGTCAGCGGCGTCAGCGGCAACGCACCGGCCGCGCTGAAGGTGGGCGTGGCCATCAAGCACACCTACATCGGTGACCTGGCGGTCGACCTCGTCGCCCCCGACGGCACGGTGTACAACCTGCACAACCACACCGGTGGCGGCACGGCCGACATCAACCAGGTGTACACCGTCGACGCGTCCGCCCAGCCGGCCAACGGCACCTGGAAGCTGCGGGTGACCGACAACGCCGACGGGGACACCGGCCGGATCGACTCCTGGAACCTCACGTTCTGAGTCCGTACCGACGAGGGGCTCTCGGGCGGTGGAACAACCGCCGTCCGAGGGCCTGTCCTGTCGTGGTGCCCGGTCCGCCTTCGGCACCAGGCCGATAAATTCCATCCAATCGGATGGTTTTTGTCAATCTCACCCGATTAGTGGGGAGTTAGAGAGCATGATTCGTGCGCTCGCCAGATCCTCACTGGCCACAGCTTTGACGCTGCTCTCCCTGGCCGCCGCACCGATGTCCCCGGCGGCAGCGGCCGCGAGCCAGTCGCTGACCGTTCTCACCTACAACATCCACCACGGCGCGGGGGCCGACGACAGCCTCGACCTCGACCGCATCGCGCGCGTCATCAAGGACAGCGGCGCCGACATCGTCGGGCTCCAGGAGGTCGACCGGCACTTCTCCGCACGCAGCGACTTCGTCGACCAGGCGAGCTGGCTCGCCGACCGCCTCGGGATGCACCTGGCCTACGGGGCCAACCTCAACGAGGACCCGACCCGGTCCGGTGGCTCCCGCCGTCAGTACGGCACCGCCATCCTGTCCCGCTTCCCCGTCCTCGACGCGCACAACACCCTCCTGCCCAGGCCGAGGCAGGGCGAGCAACGCGGGCTGCTGGCGGCCGACATCAATGTGCGCGGCACCACCGTGCGCATGCTGAACACCCATCTGGAGCACACCTCGCAGACCGAGCGGCTGGCGCAGGCGGACGCGATCGACAAGGTGATCGATGAATCCGGCCGCCCCACGGTGCTGGTCGGGGACCTCAACGCCACCCCGGAGACCCGCGAGGTCACCGCGCTCACCAAGCGCCTGACCGACCAGTGGCGTGCGGTCGGCGACGGCGACGGCTACACGTTCGACGTCAACAACCCGCGCAAGCGCATCGACTACGTCCTCACCTCGCGCGGGATCGGCGCGCGGAGCGCCGACGTCCTCGACGGCGACGCCTCCGACCACCTGCCGGTGCGGGCCGAGATCTCCCTGCCCTGAGCCGCCGGAACCACCCGTACGCGTACCGCTCTTAGAACTCTCTTAGAGCGCACGACTATTCACGACCCATGAGATCCGACTCCGCACTCCACGACCACGATCACAGCGACCACCACAACCACGACCGCGCCCGACGGCGCGCCGCCGTACGCGGGTTCGCCGCTCTGCTGGCCCTCACCGCGATCACGGGTTGCAGCACCGCCGTCGGAGCCGAGGCGACCTCGGCTCCGACGGACGGCAACCCCGCCCACTCGGTCCGGGACGGCAAGCTGACCGTCGCCGTCGAGGGCGGCACGGCCGTCGTCGACATCGCCTCCCTCGGCGTACGGGCGCATCCGGCGTCGGGTGGCGACCTGGAGCTGTCCGCCCCCTCCGCCACCGGACTCGGCAAGCCGGGTCCCGTCACCGACGTCCATGGGGGAGCCCGCTGGATCTACCCCGACAAGGGGCTGACCGTCACGGCCGTCTCGGACCACGGGCGGTTGAAGGTGAGCATGCGGGCGCAGCGCGACGGCGAGGTGCGGTGGCCGGTCACCGGCGCGGACCGGTCGGCCTCGGACCTCCAACTGCCGCGCGGCGAGGGCCTGGACATACCGGTTGAGGACGCGTTCTGGAACGCGCCCGACCGTGGGCTCACCGGCGATCCGATCGACCTGGGCTCCGGCGCGCTGAGCATGCCGCTGTGGGGGTATACGTACGGCCGGCACGGCGCCAGCTATCTCGTCCCCACCGACATCGGCACATCGCTGCGGTTCGTCTCCGACCACGGGCGGCTGCGCAACACGGCCACCCACACCTTCGACGCCGGGGCCGGCACCCGCTCGTACACCGTCACGTTCAAGCTCACCGACGGCAACCCGGTGGCCCCTGCCGTCGACTACCGCGACTGGCTCGCCGAGCACGGTGAACTCGGCAGCCTGCGTGAGAAGATCAAGAAGAACCCGGCCACCGGAAGACTGCTCGGAGCCTTCCACGCCTATCTGTGGGGCGACGCCCGCAAGCCGCAGGGTGTCGAGGCGCTGCGCCGACTCGGGGTGAGCCGGATGTGGCTCGGCTACGACCCCGGCAACGACCCGATGGGCGCCGACGCGGTGAGCGCCGCGAAGAAGGACGGCTACCTCGTCGGCCCGTACGACTCGTTCGCCAACGGCCAGGACCGCGCCACCGCCGACTCCCCGAACTCGGCGTGGCCCGACACCGTCTACCCGGACTACTGCGTGATCGACGCCAAGGGCAAGCCGGAGACCGGCTTCGGGAACCGGGGCTGCTACCTCAGCACCCAGGCGTTCGAGCAGTCCGAGCCCACCAAGGGGTATCTCGCCGCCCGCACCCGCGCGATGGTGGCCAACGGCTCCGACAGCTACTTCCTGGACGTGGACTCGGCGGGCGACCTGTTCCGCGACTACGCCCCCGGCCACAGGATGACGATGGCCCAGGACCGGGCCAACCGCCTCGCCCGGATGAAGCGCCTCCAGGACGGCGGCCTCGTCCTGGGTTCGGAGTCCGCCGTCTCCTGGGCGAACGGAGTCGTCGACTTCGACCACGGCTCGGCCACTCCCGTCGCCAACGGGCTCTGGAAGCTGGAGCGCGACAAGGAGACGTGGGGCGGCTACGCCCCGGAGAAGGCGCCGAAGACGTTCTTCAAGCCCGTCGACCTCCCCGCCGACCTGGCCAAGGAGATGTACGACCCGAAGTACCGCATCCCGCTGTACGAGACCGCCCTGCACGGCTCGCTCGTCAACGTCGAACGCTGGGAGCTGTCCTTCGGCAAGCTGCCGCAGCAGAAGACCACCCGGGCGCTGCTGGCGATGCTGTACAACGTGCCGCTGAACTACGTCCTGGACGGGCCGACGATTCTGCAGGACGCGCCCGAACTCGCCGCGCTGCAGAAGTACTTCGCCCCGCTCCACGAGAAGGCGGGCACCGAGCGGCTCACGTCGTTCGCCTGGCTGACGGGTGACCGCGGTGTGCAGCGCACGGTCTTCGGTGAGGGCGCGCTGACCGTCACCGCCAACTTCGGCACGACCGCCCACGACGGTCTGCCCGGCGGATGCGTGAGCGCGAAGCTGAAGGGGGACAAGAAGCCGCGGCTGCTGTGCCCGGCGAAGGTCATCGGGGCGGGGCCGCGGAAGTAGGCTCCCCGGCCCGCTCAGCGGTACAGCGGCGCCGGGAGGTTGGGGCGGAGCGGGGCGATCACGCGTTCCAGGCTGCGCTGGATGTGCTCGGCCTCCCGGCGTACGTCGTCGGGCACGTCGCCCCGTTCCCGTATGAGCTGGTCGTAGATCGGTACGTCACCATGGCTGTTCACCGCGCGCTGTCCTCCTGGCTGCCGGCGACTGCCACCGGCGGGACGATTTTAGGGGGCGGGACCGGCAGCCAGGAACGCGGGCTAGCGTCGTGTGGAGTGTGCGGTGGTATGGGCCGGGGCGACCGAATGCGGGGCGGCGGCCGGGGTCGCGGTGGTGGGCGCGGTCGCCGGGTGCAGGAGGCCGGTGAAGGCGTCCGTGGAGTTCAGCGGCTGGCTGTCGTTGGCCTCCACCAGAAGCGGACGTACGGTCCCGGGTCCGTCCGTGACCAGTCCCTGGTAGTCGCCCAGGAAGTGCCCCCAGCCCGCGACGGGCGCCTGGAGCCAGTCGAAGACCCGGCTGATCCGCCGCTCGGAGGGGTACTGCTCACCGCCGCGCGGGAAGGACACCAGCCAGGCCGCCGTGGGCAGGGTCGTGGTGTCGCCGGGCGTCAGGAAGCGCAGGTCGTAGTACGTGACCGAGACCGTGCCCCGCCCGTCCACGGCGATGGCCGGGGTGAACGCGGGCGCGTTCGGCGCCTGGTTGATGCGGGTCGGACCGGACCAGGTGTGCCCGCCGTCGGTCGAGTGCACCAGTTGGATGGCGTCGAACTTCCCGCCGGTGAACTCGCTCCCCTCGTACGCCATGTACAGCTCACCGGTGCGGGGATCGATCGCCGCGCTGGGCAGCCCGGATCCGGCGCGCAGCGCCTTGGTGGAGTCGGTGGGCGCGTTGGGGTCGACCTCGGGGACGGAGGTGTCGGTGGCGACCGTCTCCGGCTTGGACCAGGTGCGCCCCTGGTCGTGCGAGCGCACCATCGCGAAGTGGATATCGGTGGCCGTGGTGGCGTTGACGTCCGAGTAGGTCTGCCACTCGAAGAAGTCGTAGAGGGTGCCGTCGCGCGGGTCGGCCACGATGACGTTGCCTATCGTCTGCGAGTTGGGGACGACGCTGGTGTCGACGAAGGGCTTGGCGGTGGACCAGCTCCGGCCGCCGTCACGGGTGATGGAGATGTACCCGGGCCCGTCGAAGACCGGACTGGGGCCGGTCGTCACCTGCTGGATGCGGTCCCAGACCTGGTAGGCCGTGCCGGGGTGCAGCGGGTCGGCGGTCACGGAGTTCTTGTCGTCGACGAACGCCGCGTCGGTGTCCTTGATCAGCTCGGTGGTGTTGCGCCAGCTCTTCCCGCCGTCGTACGAAGTGGTCGCGGCGACTCCGTTGCGGGCGGTGGTGGCGTCGAAGACCAGCCCGCTGGCGTACGCGACACCGTCCGGCCCGAAGCTCACCCAGGGGTCGGAGGCGCGCTGGTAGGCGAGTCCGCCCGGTGCGCAGTGCGAGAACGGCAGCGGCACGGTCGTGAAGTGCTCGCCGTCCGTGGTGTACGTCGACGTCAGCCCGCGCGAGCCGCCGTTGGACCAGCGGTCCTGCTGGAACACGCCGATGACGTTGTGCGGGTCGCGCGGATTGGCGGAGAGGTTCGGCTCCTCCTCGGCGGCGGGGTGGTTGGTGCCGGTGCCGTCGCCGGTGATGTCGCAGGCCGCGTACGGGTCGCCCGGCGAGACCAGCCGCAGGGGCTGGTCGGCCGCCTGGCCGATCGAGGGAACGAGAAGCGTCAGCGCCGCCGACGCGACCGCCCAGAACGACGCTCTCGCTTGCCATACCGATGATGTTGCACATACACGCATGAGACCCCCCATGGTCCTTTGGCTGTGGTGCCTGGTGACTGTCCTGGGTGGTGCTGTGCTGTGCCTGGTGCGATGTTCGACTACTGCCGGGCAGTTGCGCGGTTGCCGCGCGCCGGTGAGCATATTGAGCCCTGCAGCGAACTGGCGGGATTTGGCCGGAGTTTGGCGAACTCCTGACCCTGGCACGGCCTCCCGGCACCGGCGGGAACGACCTCACACGGTGGGCAACCGCACCGTGAGGTAGCTCACCACACTGTGCCGCATCACCCCTGTACACAACCTCACAGTCGCCTGAACTCCACTGTGAGAACGCCGCAGTTGGCCGGTTGCCCTTGAGGTCAGCGCGCTGTCCGGCGTTATCTTCGGGGCCCCGCCGGCCACGGTCGAACCGGTGCGCGGCGGGCGAGACGCCCAGCGAACCGTCGCGGAGTTCCCGGTCGGGAGACAGGAGTGTGTTGGCATGAGGAGTGGCGATACGAGAACGCTGTGCATCGTCGGGGCGGGGCCCCGCGGGCTCTCGGTTCTTGAGCGGCTGTGCGCCAACGAGCGGGCCGAGCCATCGCACTCCGCCGTGATCGTCCACGTCGTCGAACCGCACGAGCCGGGCGCGGGCGCGGTGTGGCGCACCGACCAGTCCCGTCTGCTGCTGATGAACACGGTGGCGTCCCAGATCACCGTCCACACCGACGACAGCTCCCGCATCGACGGCCCGGTGGAGCCCGGGCCGAGCCTGGAGGAGTGGGCCCGGGGTCTGGTCGCGGCGGGCGCCCGCGCCGGGCAGGACGAGCAGACGCTCGCCGAGGCACGCGACCTGGGGCCCAACACCTACCCGAGCCGCGCCTTCTACGGCAGCTATCTGACCGCGATGTTCCAGCAGGCCGTACGGCGTGCCCCCGCCCATGTCACCGTCGAGGTCCACCGCTCGCGCGCCGTCGCCCTGGCCGACAGCCACGGCCTGGCCGACGGCGAGCAAGCGGTGTGCCTGGCGGACGGCAGCTGGCTCAGCGGGCTCGACGCGGTGGTGCTGGCCCAGGGGCATGTGCCGGTGCGGCCGACCGCCCGCGAGCAGACGACCGCCAGCCTCGCCCGTGTCCACGGCCTGACCTATCTCCAGCCCGCGAACCCGGCGGACCTCGACCTGAGCGCCGTCAAGGCGGGCGAGCCCGTCCTGCTGCGCGGCCTCGGCCTCAACTTCTTCGACCACATGACGCTGCTGACCCAGGGGCGCGGCGGCTCCTTCGACCGGATCGACGGCCGTCTCGTCTACCGGCCCTCGGGCCAGGAACCCCTGTTGTACGCGACCTCCCGCCGGGGCATTCCGTACCACGCCCGGGGCGAGAACGAGAAGGGCGCCTCCGAGCGCTACTACCCCCGGCTGCTCACCGTCGAGCACGTCGCCGAGCTGCGCCGACGCGCCGAAGCCGGTGAACGGATCGTCTTCGGGACCGAGTTGTGGCCCCTGATCACCCGCGAGGTGGAGAGCGTCTACTACGGTGCCTGGCTCGCGGCCCACGGCCGGGCGGCCGAGCGCGAGACCTTCGTCGACCGCTTCCTGGCCTGCGCCTACAAAGAGGACCGGAACGCTCTACTGGACGCGGTGGACATCCCCCGCTCGGCCCGGTGGAGCTGGGAACGGCTCTCCCGCCCGTACGACGGTCACGACTTCCCCGACCGGGACGCCTTCCGCGCCTGGCTCCTCGGCTATCTCCGCGAGGACGTGCGCGAGGCGAAGCACGGCAATCTCACCGGTCCGCTGAAGGCCGCCCTCGACGTGCTGCGCGACCTGCGCAACGAGATACGGCTCGCCGTCGACCACAACGGTCTCGAAGGAGACTCGCACCGCGACGAACTCGACGCCTGGTACACCCCGTTGAACGCCTTCCTCTCCATCGGCCCGCCCACCTCCCGTATCGAGGAGATGATCGCGCTGATCGAGGCCGGTGTGCTCGAACTGACCGGCCCGGGCACCGAGATACGCATCGACACCGCGAGCCCGTCCTTCGTCGCCCATTCGCGCGCCGTGCCGGGACCCTCCGTGCGGGCCCGTGTGCTGATCGAGGCGCGGCTTCCGGAGCCGGATCTGCGGCGCGCCGCCGACCCGCTGCTCCAGCACCTTCTCGCCACCGGGCAGGCCGTCAACCACCGTGTTCCCAACCGGGACAAGGGCGACTACGAGACCGGTGGGCTGGCCGTCGCCGAGCGCCCGTACCGGATCCGTGACGCGCACGGCCGTGCGCACCCCCGGCGGTTCGCGTACGGCGTGCCGACGGAGTCGGTGCACTGGGTGACCGCCGCCGGAATCCGGCCCGGTGTCGACTCGGTGACCCTGGCGGACTCGGACGCCATCGCCCGCGCTGTCCTCGCCCTCGCACCCTGCCCCGAGGTGGCGGTCGCCACTTCGGACGCGCTGCAAGGAGCACTCGTATGACCAGCGAGCGGAACGCCTTGATCGACTCCGGACTCCTCTCGCCGGTCCGGGCGGGCACGCCCGTGGAGGAGGCCGTCGGCGACGCGGCCTGGCTCCAGGCGATGCTCGACGCGGAGGCCGCGCTGGCCAGGGCCCAGGCGCGGCTCGGCACCCTGCCGAAGCGGGTCGCCGAGGTGATCGGTGCCGAGGCCCGCGCCGAGCACCTGGATGTGCGTGAACTCGCCCTGGCGGCACGGGAGACGGCCAATCCGGTGGTGGGCCTTGTGCAGGCGTTCAGCCGACGGGTCGCGGCCGTGGACCCGGACGCCGCCCACTATGTGCACCGCGGCTCCACCAGCCAGGACATCTTCGACACCGCCACGATGCTCGTCGCCCAGCGCGCCCTGCGGCTGATGCGCGCCGACCTCGGCCGCTCCGCCGAGGCGCTGGCCGCCCTCGCCACCGCGCATCGCGACACCACCATGGCCGGGCGCACCCTCGCCCTCCAGGCGGTGCCCACCACCTTCGGCCTGAAGGCGGCGGGCTGGCGCAGGCTGCTGCTCGACGCCGACCAGCGCCTCGCGCGCGTCCTGGACGGGGGGCTGCCCGTCTCCCTCGGCGGAGCGGCCGGCACGCTCGCCGGATATCTGGAGTACGCGCGGCTCGACGGCGAGGGTCCCCTGGACGCGGCCGACTACGTGGCACGGCTCACCGAGACCTTCGCCGACGAGACCGGCCTGGCCTCGACCGACCTTCCCTGGCACACCCTGCGCACCCCGCTCGCCGACCTCGCGGCCGCACTCGCCTTCACGGCCGGCGCCCTCGGGAAGATCGCGGTGGACGTCCAGTCGCTGACGCGCACCGAGGTGGGGGAGGTGGCGGAGCCCGCCGTCGCCGGGCGCGGCAGTTCCTCGGCCATGCCCCACAAGCGCAACCCGGTCCTCGCCACGCTGCTGCGCAGCGCGGCACTTCAGGTCCCGGTCCTCGCCGCCGGTGTCACCCAGTGCCTGCTCGCCGAGGACGAGCGCTCGGCCGGTGCCTGGCACGCCGAGTGGCAACTGCTGCGCGAGTGCCTGCGGCTGGCGGGCGGCGCCACGTACACGCTGGTCGAGCTCGCCGAAGGGCTCGAAGTGCGGCCGGAGCGCATGGCCGCGAACCTGGCCCTGACGGGCGGTCAGATCGTGTCCGAGCGGATCGCCGCCGTACTGGCCCCGAGGCTCGGCAAGGCCGAGGCCAAGCAGGCACTGACCCGGGCCTCGCACACCGCGCAGCAGTCGGGGCGTCCGCTCGGCGAGATCCTGGCCGAGTCGTCGGAACTGCGCGGCCACTTCACCGGCGACGAACTGGCGGAGCTGTGCGACCCCGCCAACTACACGGGCGCCGCAGGTGTCCTGGTGGACCGGGCGGTCGCCGGACCGCGCTGAGGCGTCCCGTACCACGCGATCCCCCGGTGACCTGCCCGCCGGGGGATCCAGCAGGTCAGTGGTGGAATCAGAACCGGGTTGTCCGAAGGGTGAGCTATGTTTTGAGCACGTTGTGAAGGCGCGAGGCACGAGAAGGAGGCCCGCCGGTGTCATCGGGGCAGAAGGCGCGAGCGCAGGCGGCCGCGATCACGCCCAGCGGGCAGCCCGCGTCCACCGAGCGCGCCCCGGCCGACCGGGTCCGCGCGCTGTTCGGCAGCCATCAGCTCTCCCCGGGCCAGCGCCGTATCGCCCAGTACCTGATCGACCACCTCACCGAGGCAGCGTTCCTGTCGATCACCGAGCTCGCCGAGCGGGTCGGGGTGAGCCAGCCGTCCGTCACCCGCTTCGCAGCCTCCCTCGGCTTCAGCGGCTTCCCCGCATTGCGGGACGCGCTCCAGCCGATCGCCCTGAGCGCGGTCGCCGGATCCCCGGAGAGCCGTGAGGCGCTGCGGCACAACGAGCTCCAGGCGGCGGTGGACGCGGAGATCGAGAACCTGGAGAACGTGCGCCGGCTGCTCGCCGACACCGACCAGATGCTGGAGATCGGCCGCGAGCTGGCCCGCTCGGTGCCGCTGACCGTCCTCGGCCTGCGGATCTCGGTCTCGCTCGCGGAGTACTTCGCGTACGCGGCCCGGCGCATCCACCCCGATGTGCGCCTGGTGACCCGTGGCGGCAGCGTCGCCTATGACGCGCTGCTGCAGTCCCGGTCGGCGGGCGGGACCTGGGTGCTGGCGTTCGCGATGCCCCGGCACGCCAAGGAGACGCTGGCCGCGCTGCGGGCCGCCCGGAGCGCGGGGCTGCGCATCGCGCTGATCACGGACACCACGCTCGGGCCGCTCGTGGACGAGGCGGACGTGGCGCTGACGGCGGGGACCGGATCACGCCTGATCTTCGACTCGTACGCGGCGCCGGGCGTCCTCGCGGCGGGTCTGCTTCAGGCGATGGCGGACGCGGACCCCGAGCGCACCCAGGCGCGCCTCGAAGGCTATGAGCAGGCCGCCGACCAGCATGGATTCTTCCTCTAGGCGGACATAGGGAAGTCGGCCGCGGTGCCGAGCCCCTTCGGGGGCGCGGGGCTGTGTCGATGTGCGGCTCCGCCGCGATGGGGGTCCCCCTGTTCGAGCGAAGTCGAGAACTTGGGGGAGCGGCCGGCCGCCGACGGCCCGCAGTCGAACGAACCGCACGTCCAGCGGACCGCTGAGGCGCCTGCGGATTCATCCCCTGCGGCCCGGATAGGCCCCGTTTTCACCCTGCCGACTCCGCCGGATCTTCACACTTCCAAGGCGCATGAATTTTTTCATACTCTTGTTTACTCGACGGTATATATGTTTACTGAGGCGGTGGTGCTCACGGATCCCTCACACGCCAAGGAGAGCGACCCCACGCACTCCTGGAACGCACACCCCGCCTGACGACCCCCTCCTCACGTCAGTCGCGGAGTCCGCTCCGGGCTTGCGGATCCGGCAGGGCCCGCCCTGGCGGCCTCGGTTTACCCCTAGGCCGAGGCCGCCCACCCCTCTCGATCAACGTTCGACATCATTCGGAAGCGACGAGAATGTCCTACACGGCCCGTATCACCACGCTCAGCCCGGAACTCAGTCCGGACTGGCCCTGTCAGGTCAAGGCGCCCGGGACCCGTGACTGGGAACGCACGGCCACCCGCTGGCTGCGGGACCTCCTCCCGGCCCGCTACGCCGGGTACTCCCCGCTGACCCGCCACCATGTGCTGCTCGCCCGGCACGCCCAGCTCCAGCTCACGCACGAGATGCGCGCGGTGCGGGTGGCGCTCCAGACCAGCCGCGCCGAGCTGCCCCCGATGGGCGTCGCCGAGGCCGTCATCGAGAACACCATCCGGATGTACGCGACGGAGCTGGAGCAGCTGGGCCGGCTGGCCCGGGGCGTGCGCCTCGTCACCGACGCGCTCGTGGGCGACAGCGCCACCTGCCGCAGGTTCTGACCCGCGACGCGTACCGGCTCAGGTCAGCGCCGCCCCCAGGGCCACGAAGCCGCAGATCAGCACGAACAGCACGGCCAGCAGCGGCCAGACGAAGCGCAGGTACTTGTCGTAGCCGACCTTGGCGAGGGCGACACCGCCGATGGTCACGGCCGTCGTCGGCACCCACAGGTTCATCCAGCCGCTGGCCGCCTGCCACGCGGTGACGACCACCGCGCGCGAGACGTTCGCGAAGTCGGCGAGCGGGGCGAGGATCGGCATCGCGAGGGTGGCGTGGCCGGAGGTGGACGGGATGAGGAAGGCGAGCGGCAGGTTCACCAGGAACACGATGACCGCGAACACGCCGGACGAAGTCCCTTTGACGACACCCTCGATGGAGTGCAGCACGGTGTCCGTGATCTTGGAGTTGTTCATGATCACGGTGACGCCCCGGGCCAGCATGATGACGAGCGCGGGGGAGATGAAGTCCCCCGCGCCCTGAATGATCGTGGAGCTCAGCTTCTGCTCGCCGAGGCGGGCCACCACCCCCACGAGCACGGCCGCGCACAGGAAGAGCGCCGCCAACTGCGCGAAGGACCAGCCGAGTTCGAAGGAGTACGGCTTCGCGTCGGCCTTGCCGGTGAGCGCGCTCGACCACGGCACCACCGAGAAGATCATGAAGGCGAAGACCAGGCCGAGCACGGCGAGGACGGCCTTGTGCGTGCCGGTGAGCTCGGGCGCCTCCTCCGCGTCCTCGTCCGTCGCGGTCTGCTCGCGATCACCTGGCAGAAAACCGCTGACGGAACGCTCGGGATCCTTCTGCACGCGCCGCGCGTAGCGCACTACGTACGCGATGGTCACGGCGGTCAGCACCAGCCACATCACGAAGCGCAGCACGATGCCGTCGCCCAGCGAGATGTCGGCCGCCGAAGAGGCGACGCCCGTCGCGAACGGGTTGACGGTGGAACACAGCACCCCGACCCCGGCCCCCAGGATCGCCGTACCGACCGCCACCATCCGGTCGTAGCCGAGCGCGAGCATCATCGGCACCAGCAGCCCGTAGAACCCCAGCGTCTCCTCGGCGAAGCCCTCGACGGTGCCCAGGACGGAGAAGACGAGCATCACCCCCGCGATGAGCAGCGCGCCGCGCTCGCGCAGCCGGTGGGCGAGCCGTGAGATGCCCCGGTCGAGCGCGCCGGTGGCGAAGACGACGGTGATGAACGCGCCGATGGCGAGCACGAAGAGGAACACCCCGGCGCTGCCGTAGAGCGCACCGCTCAGATCGGGTCCGACCTGACCGCTGGCGGCGTCCTTCACGCCGTAGAGACCGTTGACCGGTGCGAGGAAAAGGTCGTTGAGGCGGTCGACGAAGCTCTGGGCCGACGCCACGCGGTGGTAGGTGCCCTGGACGGGCGCGCCCTTGTCGTTGCGGTCGTACTGCCCGGACGGGATGAGGAAGGCGAGCAGCCACACCGCGACCGTGACGATCGCGAGGACGGTGAGGGCGCTGGGAAAGGTGAACCCGGCCTTGTGCGGCGGTTCCTGCTCCGGCTCCTCGGCCTCGGCGGCCGGCCGCGCGCCGGTGCCGCTCACGCGCCGCCGCCCTCGGCGCGGAAGTCGGCCGCGTACTCGCGGACGAAGGCCGCCATGGCGATCACCGTGTTGCGCAGCTCGGAGAAGAGCACCCGCTCATTGGGCGCGTGCAGGTTGCACATGCTGTCCTGGGCGCCGAACAGCAGCACCTCGGCCCCCGGCGCAGCCTTGGACAGGCCGTTGACCAGCGGAATCGAACCGCCGGTCGCCACATAGGAAGCCTCCTCGCCCCAGGCCTCCTTGAGCGCGGTGAGCGCGGCGCGATAGGCCGGGCCGCCGGTGTCCGCCTCGAAGCCGGGCCCGGTGTCGCCGGGTGTCACGGTCAGCGCGATGCCGAAGGGCCGCAGCGCCCGCAGGTGCTCGACCAGCCTGAGCTGCGCCTCCTTGGGGCTCTGGAGCGGATGGAAGCGCAGGTTCAGCTTGGCTCTGGCGTACGGGACCACGGCCGATGCCGCGTGCTCGACTCCCGGGGCGTCCAGGCCGATGACGGTGATCGCGGGCCCGCTCCACAGCCGCTCGCCGAGCGGGCCCGAACCAATGAGCGGCACCCCGTCGAGAACGCCCGCGAGCGAGCGGAACTCGTCCTCCGTATACGTCGTCCCCGTCCAGGACTCCCGGAGCAGCCCCTCGACAGCCACATCGCCGTGCACGTCGTGCAGGGTGGCCAGGACCTTCAGCAGGGCGAGCAGCGCGTCGGGCGCCGCGCCGCCGAACTCACCGCTGTGGCGCGCCTCTTCGAGCGTACGGACCTCGACGGTCACTTCGGCGACGCCGCGCAGCCCCGTGGTGAGGGTGGGGGTGCCGGGGCGGAGGTTGCCGAGGTCGGCGATGACCATCGCGTCGCAGGCGAACCGCTCGGGGTCGGTCGGCGGGTACTCGTCGAAGGGGCTGCCGTACTCCTCCTGCCCCTCGATGACGATCTTGATCCCGACCGGCGGCCGTCCCTCGTACGCCCGGAGCATGCCGAGGTGGGCGATGACATTGGACTTGTCGTCCGCGATGCCCCGGCCTCGCAGCCCGCCCTCGACCGGCGTCGGCTCGAAGGGCGGCGAGAGCCACAGCGCCGCGTCGCCGGGCGGCTGGACGTCGTAGTGGCCGTAGAGCAGGACCGTGGGCGCGGCGGGATCGGGGGGCGGGATCTCGCCGTAGACGACCGGTGCGGTGCCGGGCAGGTCCAGCCGTTCGACGGTGGGGACACCGGCGCCCCGCAGCAGCTCCACCACCAGGTCGTGCGCCTGCTCGACGGGTTCGGGCGGAAAGCCCGGGAAGGCGATCGAGGGGATCGCGGCCAGCCGCTCCAGATCCGCGCGCAGCCCGTCCATCAGGCCGTCGACTCGGGTTTCCAGGTCCATCGCACGCCGCCCTGACTGCCGTTCTGCCGACGCGCCTCATACACATGTCGACATGGTCGAATGTCGTCGGCACCACGATTCTCGATCGGGTGCGGCAGCGCACGCCGGGTGGTGCACCCGGGTCACCCGCCCGGTCGCGGACCCTTCGGCGGCGGGCCGGAACCCGGCGATGTCAGTGGCGGCTGGCACGCTGGCGGGTATGGACGAGCTGATACGGCGCCGGGTCTACGGCGCGGACCATGACGACCCCGACCCCGGGCCCCGGACGGGCCACGACTACCGGGAGCTGGTGGCCGGGCCGCTGGACGGGCTGCTGCTCGACGTCACCGGGTGGAGCGAGGAGCGGCTGCGGGAGGGGGCGCCCCTCGCCACGGAGATCGGCTCGCACGGACCGGGCGGCCACGCCTGGTACGGGCCGCGCCCGGGCGACCCGGGGCACTGGGACTGGTCCGGTGACACGCCCTGACCGCGATCAGGCACCCCCGCCCACTGCCCCGCGCACGATGAGCCGCGTCAGCAGGACGACCGACCGCGGCGCCGAGCGGTCGCCGTCGATCCGGGCGAACAGCAGATGGGCGGCCGTGGTGCCGAGCGCGACCGGGTCCTGGCTGACCACGCTCAGCGGCGGGCTGAGGCGATCGGCGAGCGGGAAGTCGTCGAAGCCGACCACGGCGACGGGGTCGGCCCGCCCCAGCCCGTTCAGCACCCCCATGGTGATCACGTCGTTGGTGGTGAACAGCGCGGTGGGCGGCCGGGACAGGGCCCGCAGCTCGGCGAGCGCCACCGCCGCGTCCGCCCGGGAGCGCAGCTCGTGCCGGACGAGCGCGGGGTCCTCGGGCACGCCGTGGGCGGCGAGCGCGTCGCGATAGCCCGCGTGGCGTTCGCGCTGGGTCCAGATGCCGAACCGGTCGCCGAGGTAGGCGATACGGGTGTGGCCCCGGCCGAGCAGATGACGTACGGCCCGCTCGGCACCGGCGCGGTTGTCGACGGTGACGGTGTCCACGGCCAGCCCCTTGGCGGGCCGGTCCACGCACACGACACACGTGCCGCCCTCCATCGGCTGCTTGAGGAAGCCGTGGCCGCCGATGGTGGGGACGAGGATGAGGCCGTCCACCTGACGGGCCGTGAACGCGCCGATGACCTCGCGCTCGCGGCGCGGTTCGTCGTTGGTGCTGCCGACGAGGACGAGATAGCCGCGCCGATGCGCCTCGTCCTCCACCGAGCGGGCCATGAGCGCGTAGAACGGGTTGGCGAGGTCGTCAACCACGAGCCCGATCGTGGACGTCCCGAGGTTCTTGCGCCGTAGGTTGCGGGCGTTGTCGTTGCGCTGGTAGCCCAACTGCCGTACGGCCTGCTCGACTCGGGCCGCCGTGTCGGGGGAGACGCCGGGCTCGCCCGACACCGCGCGCGAGACGGTCATGGTGCTGACCCCGGCGGCACGGGCCACGTCCTTCATCGTCGGGCGCTTCACGGGCCTCCTCGTCGTCGGAATCCGGTGTACAGCTTGCTAACGTTCCCGGCGGAGTGCTGTGCGGCACCGTGGGAATCTGATGAACCGTCAAAAATAGTTGAGCGCCGATGTTTTGGTCATTTTTGCAGATGAGGGCGGAGCATGCGAGAGGTCGGCGGTTCCCGATCCGGTACGCACTCTTGACGGGCGGTCAGGGACACCTCAACAATCCCGAGTTGATTGGTAACGTTCACACGCACTCCGAGCATCACCCGTCCCCGAGGCCCCCCGCCGGACGGCGAGCGGTCCTCCGCGAGAAGGTGGTCCCCCTCATGCTCCGTTCCGTGCACCCCGCGAGACCGGTGTCCTCAAGGCCGGTGTCCTCAAGACCGGTGTATTCAAGACCGGCCCTGCGGTCCCGATATCTGGGCGCGCTCGGTGCCCTCGCTCTGTCCGCCTCCGCGCTCGTCGGCCTCGCCGCGACGCCCGGCCACGCGGCCCCGCTCTCCCTGACCCAGTACGTCGACCCGTACATCGGCACCGACGACAGCAGCGCGCCCAACCCCGTGCCGGGAGGCGCCGGAGGCAGCACCTACCCCGGCGCCGTGGTCCCGTTCGGCGGCGTGCAGTTCAGCCCCGACACCCCGACGGCCTCGCCGTCCGGCTACCGCTACAAGGACACCTCCGTCGAGGACTTCAGCCTCACCCACTTCGACGGCGCGGGCTGCGCCAACAACGAGGACCTGCCGCTGCTGCCGGTCACCGGCGCGCTCGGAAGCTCGCCCGGCACGAACTGGACGAGCTATGCGTCCGGGTACACCAAGGCCAACGAGGTGGCCAAGCCCGGCTACTACAAGACCCGCCTGGACCGGTACTCCACCGACGTCGAGCTGTCCGCCACCACCCGTACCGGCATGGGCAAGCTGACCTACCCGGCCTCCACCTCGTCCCGGCTGCTGATCAACACGGGCCGCAGCGCGACGGGCAACCGCGCCGGCACGGTCCACATCAGCGGCAACGAGCTGACCGGAAGCGTGACCGCCGGCGGGTTCTGCGGCTCGTCCAAGACGTATCAGATCTACTTCGACGTGCGCTTCGACCGGGCGCCCACCGGCTTCGGCACCTGGTCGGGCGGCACCGTCTCCGACGGCTCGGCGAACGCGTCGGGCACCGACACCGGCGCCTATGTCACCTTCGACACGACGAGCGACACCTCGGTCCAGTTCAAGGTGGGCCTGTCGTACGTCAGTGTCACGGGCGCGCAGGCCAATGTGACGGCGGAGAACAACGGCTGGGACTTCGGCGCGGTCCGCACGGCCGCCGACGACTCCTGGAACCAGATGCTCAACAAACTCCAGGTCTCCGGCGGCAGCGCCGACGAACGCCAGAAGTTCTACACCGCGCTCTACCACGTCCTGCAGAGCCCCAACATCTCCAGCGATGTGAACGGCGACTACCGGGGCTTCGACAACGCTGTCCACCAGTCGGCCCGCCCGGTCTACCAGAACTACTCGGGCTGGGACATCTACCGCTCCTGGGCCGCGCTGGTCGCCCTGATCGCGCCCACCGAGGCGAGCGACATCGCCAAGTCGATGGTCCTGGACGGACAGCAGGGCGGTCTGCTGCCGAAGTGGTCGCAGCAGACCAACGAGGACTTCGTCATGACGGGCGACCCGGGTCCGATCATCGTCGGCAGTCTGTACGCGTTCGGCGCCCGCGACTTCGACACCTCGGCCGCGCTCTCCCTGATGGAGAAGGCGTCCAACGGCGGCACCGCACAGGGCAGCGCGATCCGCGGCCGCCAGTCGACGTACACCAGCCTGCACTACCTGGACGATCCCTCCGACTCGCTCGAATACTCCGCGTCCGACTTCGCGGTGGCCCAGTTCGCGAAGGCGCTCGGGAACACCTCCAGCTACGGCACCCATATGAGCCGGGCGCAGTGGTGGCGCAACACGTTCAACGCCGAGTCGTCATACGTCCAGCAGCACCGGAGCGACGGCTCCTGGACCTGGCCGCTCGATCCGGCGAGCCAGTCGACCTTCACCGAGGGCAACGCCTCGCAGTACACCTGGATGGTTCCGTACGACTTCGCGGACCTGATCAACTCGATGGGCGGCCGCCAGAGTGCCGTCCAGCGCCTCGACCACCACTTCACCGAGGTCAACGCCGGCCAGAGCAGGCCGTACTACTACATAGGGAATGAGCCCGAGCACGGTGTGCCCTGGGCCTACAACTACGCGCGCCACCCCTCCGGTGCCTCGGACGCGGTGCGCAAGGTGATGGCCGACTCCTTCACCACCGGAGCGGGCGGGCTGCCCGGCAACGACGACCTCGGCGCCACCTCGGCCTGGTACGTGTGGGCGGCCCTGGGGATGTATCCGGCGACGCCCGGCGCGGACACGCTCGCCCTGCACGGGCCGCAGTTCCCGTCCGTCCTGATCCAGCGCGCGGCCGGGAACATCACCATCAACACCTCCGGGTCCGGCCCGTATGTGCAGGCGCTCGACGTCAACGGAACCGCGACCACGCACAGCTATCTGCGCTACCCGGACGTCGCCGGGGGCGCGACCCTCACGTACACCATGGGCGCCGCACCCGGCGCGACCTGGGGCACCGGGGCGAACGACGTGCCGCCCTCGTTCCAGGACGGCGGCACTCCGGTACCCGCGGCGCCCGAACTCGGTCCCAACCTCGCCCAGGGCAAGGCCGCGACCGGAACGGCCACCTGCGCCACGGCGGAGAGCGCGGACAAGGCGGTGGACGGCTCGCTG
The DNA here is from genome assembly GCF_043198895.1 of Streptomyces sp. NPDC048696. NCBI lineage: Bacteria > Bacillati > Actinomycetota > Actinomycetes > Kitasatosporales > Streptomycetaceae > Streptomyces > Streptomyces sp. NPDC048696. The sequence goes on from NZ_JBICVJ010000008.1 coordinate 89,820, forward strand.
ATGAACAACAGCAAGTGGTGCTCGGCCGCGGCCACCCCCACGCTCCAGGTCGACCTCGGCTCCGCCCGTACGGTGTCGTCGTTCGTCGTCAAACACGCCGGGCTCGGCGGGGAGAACACGGGTTGGAACACCGGTGCCTTCCAGATCCAGACCAGCACCGACGGCTCCTCCTGGACCACGGCGGCCACCGTCACCGGATCGCGCTCCAGCCGGACGTACCACCCCGTCTCGGCCAGAACGGCCCGCTACGTACGGATGGTCATCTCCAGCCCGGCCAACACCTCCAGCAGCGCGGCACGCATCTACGAGTTGGAGGTGTACGGCGGCGGGAGCAGCAACTTGGCCCTTGGGCAGCCCGCGACCGGCTCGGCTCCCTGCAACTCCTCGGAGACCCCCGACAAGGCGGTCAACGGAAGCGTGAGCGGCGGCAACAGCGACAAGTGGTGCTCGTTGGCTCCCGGCACCAAGACCCTCCAGGTCGACCTTGGCGCGTCGCATCAACTGAGCTCGCTCACCGTCCGCCACGCGGGCGCGGGCGGTGAGAGCGCGGCCATGGACACCAAGGACTTCGACCTGGGTGTCTCCGCCGACGGTAGCACCTGGACCACGGTGGCCCAGGTCCGCGGCAACACCGCCGACTCCACCACCAGTCCGGTCGCCGTTTCGGCCCGCTATGTGCGGCTCTCGGTGATCACGCCCACCCAGACCACCGACCAGGCCGCCCGTATATACGAGTTGGAGGTCTACGGCAGCTGAACCGTCGCGACCGGTATGCCATGCTCACGGCATACACGAGCGTGCCCCGGCGGGTGTGGCCCGCCGGGGCACGCGTGCGTGGGCCTGCGCGTGGGCCTGGGTCAGACGAGGTCCATCGCGGCCACCTCGTCGGGGCTGCCGTAGCTGACCGGGCCCTGGAAGCGCCGGCGGGCGGTCGCGAACCACCACAGGGTGGCGATGAACAGCACCGCGCCCAGCGCGATCGGCGCGTAGTTGAAGTTGTCGGTGGTGATCGGAGAAGTCTGCGGCAGCATGAACAGCACACTGCTCAGGACGATCCAGATCACGGCGATCGCCGCCACCGGCTTGCCGTACCGGCCCAGGTTCCACGGGCCGGGCTCGAAGTCGTCCAGGCGCAGCCGCAGGAAGATGGGCACACCGTAGGCGAGGTAGAGCCCGACGACGTTGACGCTCACGATCGCGGTGAACGCGGTGTGCGACCACCAGCCCGGCACGATCAGCACCAGCGAGCAGGCCGCCGCCAGCCACACCGCCTTCACCGGGGTACGGGTGCGCAGGGATACCGAGTGCCACCAGCGTGAACCCGGCATCGCGCCGTCCCGCGAGAAGGCGAAGATCTGGCGGGTGTTGCTCGTCATGTTGGCGAGGCCGCAGAAGAGCATGGCGCCGATCACGATCAGCAGCAGCAGTTTGGCGGTGCCCATGCCGAGCGCGTCGACGAGGATCTGCACCGGCGGCGCCGACGCCTTCGCCTCTCCCGCGTAGTCGCGGATCGCGTAGACGAGGGCGAGCATCAGGACCAGTCCGGCGAGCGCGGAGTAGACGATCGCGCGCATGATGCCCCGGGGGGTGTTGACGGTGGCCTTCACCGTCTCCTCGGACATGTGGAAGCTGCCGTCGAAGCCGGTGAACGTCCAGCTGGTGACCAGCAGGCCGAGCATCGCCGCGTACAGACCGTTGTCGAAGCCGGTGTTGTTGACGAAGTGGTTGGCGAAGGACGCCGACTGGTGGTGGCTCGGCTTGAGGGTCAGGGCGGTCACGATGACCACCATGCCGATCAGCAGCCACCACACGGAGATCCGGTTCACGACGGCGACCAGCTGCACGGTGTAGGTGTTGGCGAGCGCCTGCACCAGGAGGATCACCGCCGAGATGCCGACGGTCTGCTGGGCCGTGGGCTCGTACGACGTCCACTGCATGGCGATGAACGCCTGGATGAAGGTGGCGGCCGCGTAGTTGGTGGCGGCCGTCCCGCCCACCTGGCCGACGAAGTTGAGCCATCCCGTGTACCAGGACCAGGCGCCGCGATGGCGTTTGGCGAGCTTGCCCGCGGAGAAGTAGAGGGCGCCGCTGGTCGGGTACGCGGAGGCGATTTCGCCCATCGCGGCGCCGACGAACAGCACCATCACCGAGACGCCTATCCAGCCGAACACGAGAATCCTCGGCCCGCCGGCGGCCATACCGAATCCGAATGCGGAGAAGATACCGGAGATGATGTTGATGATGGTGAACGAGATGGCGAAATTGTCGAAGGCGTGGAAACGGCGGGTGAGTTTCCGGGGATAGCCCATCGCATGCAGGGTCGCGTCGTCGTCGAAGGCGACGGAATCGTCATGGTCACGGATTTGCGGGCGAGTGCGGGATATGCGCTCGGACACAGGGGCAACCTTTCCGGTGGGGGGTGGGGACGGGGGTGCGGGGGTCGGGCGCGGGTGGCCGTGCGGTCGGGGCGTGCGGAATCAGCGGTCGGACCGGTCTCGGAAGCCAGGTCAAGCCGGTCCGGGTACCGGGAGTCCGCACGAACGCCTGGCCTTGGTCAGCCGTTCCTCGGGATCGCCGAACACACTCCAGGGCATGCGCGAGGCATAGGGACCCATGGCCGTGAGGACTTCCCGCGCCTCGAATTCGCGCTTCGCCATGAAGAGCGCGTGCGCCAGATAGGCGAGGTCCAATACGGGGGTGAAGCGATAGGCGGCGGTGCGCGGAAACCAGTGCCGGTAAATGCCGAGTGCCGTGGTCGTCCACTGGGACTGTTCCCAGGTGCTGTCCGCGAGGAGCGCGGCCGGATCGTACTCCTCGACCAGTGCGACCAGCGGAAGGAGCCGTAGCGCGGAGGTGGCCGGGGCGCGGTGGCTGAGAAAGGAGGCGACGTCCCAGCGGGCGCTCGCCGAGCCGCCGTTGCGGGTGAAGAAACAGGCCAGGAACCGGTGGTGTGCCTCACGGTTCCAGGGGTCGAGCCGCAGGATGTGGGAGAACAGCTGCCAGGGCCCCGGCGGCGCGGTCAACAGCCCTTTGGGAGCGGGGTCGTAGGAGCGCTGGAGGCGGGCCAGCGCCAGCTGAGCCACCCACGGAGTGGGGTCCGCGGGTAACAGCCGCGCGGCTCGCGTGCACGCCGACTGCGCGATGCGCGCCAGGGTGTCCGCCCGGCCGTCCGCCGCGTCGGCCATGCGCAGCGCGCGCACCATCGCCACGCGCGCCGCCAACAGCGCGGCCTCCGCGCCCGGTTCCTCGGACATCCAGCGTTCGGCGAGGTCGGAGTCGGCCGCCTCGGACGCGAGGACCAGCGACCGGTGGGCCCGCACCTCGAAGTCGGTGCGGGTCTCCTTGAGGACGTTGTGCGCGCTCAGGTAGCGGCCCGCGCGCACGTCGATGCAGGCCTGGGCCAGCGCGCGATCGTCGGCCGCCGGATGCCACACGTACTGTCCCTCGAACGAACCAGCAGCCACGATTCCCTCCCCCTCCACAGACGCCACCACGCGGGTATGAATTCCGGCCACGCCGAATTAACCCCGAGTCGGCTCCCGAACTCGGGATCACCGACAGCGAGGATCACCTTACTCATCCCTAACTCGCATCGAAACTCGTCGCCCGGAATATCTGCTTCCAGGCGCTTTATGGTGCGGGTAAAGGGATGCCCGCGCGCCCGAGTCGTGGTGGGTCGGCGGCAACAGCGGGCGCAGGGTATCTATTTGGCATATTCTTCGCGCCGGTCGCCGCCTGTCTGTTTTCCCTTGGAGGTGGCTGAAAACAGCTGTCGGATGGGGCGGGGTGGGAGCGGGTGACCTGACGGCGTGACAGCCGATGGCGTGAGGTGTGCGCCGGTATGCCCGGTCGCCCCGTGCGAAGGGTGACGGCTCCGTCGCGGCGGGGAGTCCGCACTGGTGAGGGTAGGGTTTGTCAGCCAACTCTGAAGCGGGCGACGACCCGCGGAACTGCTCTGTCACTGTATCGGCAGGGGGGAACGGGACCACTTTTCGGCCGATGACGATCGGAAGTGGAACCCGAGCGTGCCGCTCTCCTTCAGACTTGGGTTTGCGGGGGGCCGTGCATGTTTTCCACCGGAGGGGCGATGACGGACAGCGACTTGGCATCCTTTGCCGCGGCGGGCGAGGACCAGAGTGTTCGCCGGGTGCGGGATTTGATGATGACCTGTCAGTGGGAGGAGTTCGTGGAGTCGGCCCCCGCCTTCGCCGCGGGCGTCGACGCCGTCGCGGCCGACCGCCGTTCTCCCGACGAGTTCTGGTTCTTCAAGGGTGACCAGGTGATGAAGGCCGACATCGTCACCCACCAGGTCGTCGAGCCCGCGCGGGGCATCGCGGACAAATGGCCGCTGGTGACCGCGGACTACGCGGGCGACATCTGTGCGGCGTTCATGCCGCCGGGCGCCGTCGCCCCGATCCTCGCACTCGTCAAACCCCAGGGGGACGCGGGATTTCTGGACCTGGACGGTGTGCTCGAATTCCAGATCGCGACGGTCTGGGACCAGATCGGGGCGGCGGCTCCCGCCGGGTTCACCGGTATCGACGCGGCGATGCCGGACCCCTTCGACGACGGTCACCTCTACCTTTTCTCGGGGGAGCGGTCGGTGCGGTGCAACCTGATGGCGGGCACGGTGGATGCGCCCATGGCGACGGTGGACCGCTGGAGCGGAGTGCGGGCCACGGGCCTGGACGAACGGGTCGACGCCGCGCTGTCGCGCCCGGGCGACACCGTCGTCCACCTGCTCCACGGCGACCGGTACATCAGCCTCGACCTCCACACCCAGACCTGCCGCGCCCACACCTCCTAGGACCGAGTCAGCTCGCGTACAACTGCCGTGTGGGGACGATCTGCTGGGCCTGGCCCGGGCCCGACCAGAGCAGTTTCATATGCGCCTCACCGGTCTGCTCCGCGTAGTCGATCCTGATCGTGTGCCGGGTGCCCGCCGTGAGGCTCAGCTGCCCCTTGTCGACGCGCGGCTCGTGCGGCGACCAGGAGTCGATCACCAGCTTCCCGTCGATCCACACGCGCGTCATGTCGTCGGAGACGGTCGTGAAGGTGTACGTCTCGGAGCGGCGCGGCTCGATCGTGCCGCTCCACCGGATGCTGAACCGGTCCGCCGGGATGCTCCGGTCCGGTGAACCGGTGAACTTCCACGAGTGGTTGACCGTGGGGTCGACACGGGTGATCTTCGGGGTGCCGCTGAGGTCGGCGTTGTCGAAGATCTCCTCCTTGAGCCCCTTGCCGCTCCCGACGGGGCTGGTCGGGCCGGGGTTCACGGTCAGCTCGATCACGGTGGCCGTGCCGTTGGTGGCGGCGCCGCCCGGCGTGAGGTCATACCCGTCCCCGGCCTTGACGACCCGCACCTTCTGGCCGCTGTCCAGCACCCGGGCGGCCCGCACGTCGAAGGCCGTACGCGCGCGCAGATGCAGGGCCGCGCCGCCCGACGGCCATCGGGTCACCGCCGCGTACAGCTTGTCGCCCTTGCGGCTGACCGATCCCCAGGCCGGTTCCTCGACCAGACCGCCGTAGCCGGCGCCGTACACGGCCTCGCCCTGACCGGCGGTGCGCAGCCAGTCGCCCATCTGCTTGAGGCGGTCGACGGCGGGCCGAGGCAGCCGGCCGTGCGCGTCGGGGCCGACATTCAGCAGGTAGTTGCCGCTGCGCGATGCGGTGGCGAGGAGGTTGCGGATCAGGGTCGTACTGGATTTCCAGTTCTGGTCGTAACGGGCGTACCCCCAGTGGTCGTTGAGTGTCATGCACGACTCCCAGAGCTGTCCGTCGACCGGGCTCGAGGGGATCTCCTGTTCGGGTGTGCCGTAGTCGCCGTCGACGACGCGGCGCTTGCCGACCCGGTTGTTGACGACCAGACCCGGCTTGAGACCGTGCAGATACGCCTCCAGCCGCTCCCCGTCGTTCGCCGTCCAGGGGTTGGTGGGATGGTCGGCGCTCCACTCGCCGTCGAACCACAGCAGGTCCGGGTCGTAGCCGCCGACGAGTTCCTTGAGCTGGGCGTACATACGCTGTTCGTACTTGGGGAAGGTGGCCGGGTTCGCGAAGTCCGGGTCGTGCCAGTCCCAGATCGAGTAGTAGAAGCCGAGCTTGATGCCCGCGGCGGTGGTGGCCGCCTTCAGTTCGGCGAGGATGTCGCGGTTCTTGTCGAAGGCCGAATGGTCGTGGAGATTCCAGGAGTTGGCCTTCGTGGGCCACATCGCGTAGCCCTCGTGGTGCTTGGCCGTGATGACGATGTAGCGCATCCCGGCGTCCTTGGCCGCCTGTGCGACGGCCTTCGCGTCGAAGTCGGCGGGGTTGAAGGTCGCGGCCTGTTTCTCGTACGCGTCCATCGGGATGGCGCACTCCCGCTTGATCCACTCCGCGTTGCGACAGACCGTGCCGTCGGGGCGGCGGTACTCGCCCTCCCAGTTCGCGTACGACCCGAAGTGGATGAACATGCCGAAGCGGTCCTGGCGGAACCAGTTGGTGCGGGACGAGGTGAAGGGGTCGTCGGTGGCGTAGTCGGTGCCGGGGCCCATGGTGTGAGCGGTGCTGTGCGCGGCCGGAGCGGTACTCGGCGGGGCCGCGCCGCTCGCTGCCGTGGCGGGGGCCATCCCGGCCCCGAGGGCGGCGGTGAGCAAGACGGCGAGCCCGGCGACCGAGCGGCCGGTGCGGGTGAGCAGGGTGTGCATGAGGCGCCTCCCTGGTCCGGTGCTGAGGGTTCGCCGGGGAACGTAGGGACGAATACATCGGATGTCAATGCGCGCTGCTGTGGTCCGGCGCCGCATGTCTGGTTCGAATCCCGGTGAGTGATCCGATGACTGTGTCGATGTCTGTCAAAGGGGCCAGGTAGCCGACCCGGCCGGTGCCGGGTTTGGTTGACTTGCCGCATGAGCGATCTCTTCGTCAAGATCTGCGGTCTGCGGACCGAGCGGGATGTGGACACGGCCGTCGACGCGGGAGCGGACGCGATCGGCTTCGTCTTCGCGGCCGGCGCGCGCACGGTCGACGCCGACACCGCCCGGCGGCTGGCGCTGCGGGTGCCCGCGCACGTCCTCACGGTCGGGGTCTTCCGGCGGCAGCCGTTGGACGAGGTGCGGCGGCTCACCGAGGAGAGCGGCATCCGGGCCGTACAACTGCACGGGGACGAGGGGCCGGAGTACTACGAGGCGCTGCGCGACCCGGGCCGGACGCTCATCCGGGCCACCTCCGCCACCGAGCACCCGCCGCGCCTCGGTGAGCTGGGCGAGGACATGCTGCTGCTCGACGCCCCCGACCCCGGCTCCGGCAAGCCGTGGAACTGGGCGTCGCCGCGGTTCACCGCCCCCGCCGGACGCTGGCTCCTGGCGGGTGGCCTGCACCCGGGCAACGTCCGCCGGGCGGCCGAGACCACCGGCGCGTGGGGAGTGGACGTCTCCAGCGGGGTGGAGAGCGAACGCGGCGTCAAATCACCGGAGTTGATCCGGTCCTTCCTGGCGGCGGCCCGTTCGTAGCGGCCGTAAAACCCTGCGGTGTTGTGCGTCGGCTGTTCGGGGCCCCGTCCAAAGGGCGGGAGCCCGGAACGCCGGGTCCCGCCGGTACCGTGGGCCCATGACGACACCGGACGCGATAAGTCCCGTAAGCCGCACGGCACTTGCCGTGGCCGCCGTGCGGGCGCGTGAGAGCGAGCGGCCCGACAAGCTCTTCGACGACCCGTACGCCGCCGCCTTCCGCTCCGCCGCCGTCCAGTCCGCCGCGCCTAGGGCCTGTCCGGTGGATCTGGCCGCCTTCGGCACGGGGTGCCGTTTCGGTGCTGGTGAGTGGGGGTGTGGTGCGTCCAGCTGCAAGGCGGAGGAGGGCGGCGACGCGGAGCGTCGGCAACCGACGACAACGCCGCAGATGGGCGTGCCACACCCCCACGTCCCAGGCATGATCCACCGGACAGGCCCTAGCCCGCTCGCGGTCGGCTTCGCCCATCACGCGGTGATACGTACGCGCTTCTACGACGACGCGTTGCTCGCGGCGTGCGACGCGGGCATCCGGCAGGTGGTGCTCCTCGCGGCGGGCCTGGACTCCCGGGCCTTCCGTCTGCCGTGGCCGCCGGACACCAGCGTGTACGAGCTGGATCTGCCGCCCATCCTCACCTTCAAGGAGGGCGTGCTGGACAGTCGCACGGCCGTGGCCCGCTGCGCGCGCACGGTGCTGCCCGTGGACCTCCTCGACGGGGCCTGGGCCGAGACGTTGCGGGAAGCGGGGTTCGACCCGGCGGCCCCCACCGCGTGGTTGGTCGAGGGGCTTCTGGTCTACCTCACCGCCGACGAGGCGGCCGGTGTCCTCGGCGTGGTCGGCGAGCTGAGCGCCCCGGGCAGCCGGATCGCCATGGAGCGGGGGAGCGGCACAGTGGTCCGCCCGGACGGTCCCGAGCTCGCCCGGATCACCGAACTGTGGAAGGGCGGACTCGGCGGCGCCACCGTGGACTGGCTGCGCGAGCACGGCTGGGCCGTCGAGGAGTACGAGCTGCGCGAGCTCTCGGAACGGTACGGCCGCCCCGTCGCGAACCCGCTCCCGACCGGGTTCCTTTCCGCCCGGCGCGCGGGGTAGCGCAGAGGGGTGCGCGGCACACCGCGCAGCCGCGCCTCGTTCTTCGACAGGCGCGCCTCACGCTTCGAGCCGGGCGAATCCGGAGGTGCGCCAGGACCGGCCGTCCGGCGTGATCGCGTACGCCTCGCACCCCTCCAGCGACTCCAGCCACGCCCGCGCGTCCTGGCCTCGGGTGAAGGCGGCGGTGGCGTACGCGTCCGTCATGGTCAGCCGGGGGCCGGTGACCGTGATGGAGGCGAGGCCCGTGGCGGGTGCGTCCCGGTGCGGGTCGATGATGGGGTGCCCGCGTTCGGCGGTGCCCGAGGTGGCGACGGCCAGGTCCGTGCCGGTGACGACGGTGGCCAGTTCACCCGGGCCACCGTGTCCCGCTCACCCCGGCCGACCGCCGCGCCCTCGCGGCCGTACCGGTCGACGGGCACGGACACGACATCCACCTCAGCCGGCTCGGGGCGTATCGCGTCATCGCGGTGCGCGGCGACGACCAGGACGTGCTCATCACCGGGCTGCCCCTCCACCCGGTCGAGGAGACGCTGCACCGGCTCGAAGCGGTCGAGGCCGTGGTGTTCGGCGCCGCCCTGGTGGCCACCGGGATCGCGGGCGCGCTGTGGGTGCGGCTCTCGCTGCGTCCTCTGCGGCGGGTCACCGTGCAGGCGGTGAACGTCGCCCGGCTGCCGCTCGCCAGTGGCGAGATCGCCATGCCGGAGCCGCTGGCGGACACCGACCCGGCCACCGAGGTCGGCAACGCGCTCAACCATATGCTCGGCCACATCGAGGACGCCCTGAAACGGCGTCACGCCAGCGAGGAGCGGCTGCGCCACTTCGCCGCGGACGCCAGCCACGAACTGCGCACCCCGCTCGCCAACATCCGCGGTCACGCCGAACTCGCCCTGCGCCACCAGGGTTCCGTGCCCCCCGCCGTCCATCACGCGCTGCAGCGGATCGACGCCGAGTCGCAGCGCATGACCGGTCTCGTCGACGATCTGCTGCTGCTCGCCCGCCTCGACGCGGGCCGCCCGCTGGAGCGCGAGAGCGTCGATCTGACGCTGCTCGTCCTGAACGCCCTCGACGACGCCCGCGCCGCCGGTCCCGCCCATCGCCGGCTCCTGGACCTGCCCGAGGAGCCGGTCACCGCGACGGGCGACGCCCACCGCCTCCAGCAGGCCATCGGCAACCTCCTGGCCAACGCCCGCACCCCTACGCCGCCGGGCACCGAGGTGACCGTCGCCGTGGCCGCCGAGGGCGCCGGCGCGGTGCTCACCGTGACGGACAACGGGCCGGGCATCCCGCCGGAGCTCCAGCCGGAGGTCTTCGGCCGCTTCGTCCGCGCGGATCACGCCCGCTCACGCAGTACGGGCAGCACCGGCCTCGGCCTCGCCATCGTGCACGCCGTGGTCACCGGTCACCAGGGCTCCGTCGACGTCACCAGCACACCGGGCCGCACCGTCTTCCGCGTCACGCTGCCGGGCTGAGCGCCGGGCCGCCGGACCCATCGCGTACGACGCCGCCAGGATCAACCCGCCGAGCACAGCCCACCCCGGGGTGCCCCAGTCCACCAGGAGCGCGGTCAGCAGCAGGGGGCCCAGGGTGCGGGCCACCGTGACGCCCGTGCCGAACAGGCCCTGGTACTCGCCGATCCGGTCGGCCGGCGCGAGGCCGAAGCCGAGCTGCCAGGAGCCCGCCGAGTGCAGCATCTCGGCCACCACGAGCAGCACCGACCCGGCGAGCAGCGCGGTGACGGCGACCCAGGGGGAGCTGCCGTACGCCGATACGGCGAAGACCGCGCAGGTCACGAACATGACCGCGCCGGAGCGGCGTACCGCGCGCACCGCCGTGCCGAGTCCCGTCACACCACGGGCCGTGCGGACCTGGAAGAGCATCACGGCGGCGGTGTTGAGGACGAACAGCGCCGAGACCAGCCAGGCCGGCGCGGTCGTGCGCTCGGTGATCCACAGCGGCAGGCCGAGGCTGAGCAGCGGCATCCGCAGCAGCAGAACGGTGTTGAGGAGCGCGACGACGACGTACGGCCGGTCCCGCAGCACCATCAGCCGGCCGTCCTTGCCGGTGGGCACCGGCTCCACCCGGGGCAGCCGCCACAGCAGCAGCGCGCAGGCCAGGAAGCTCGCCGCGTCCATGGCGAAGACGGTGAGATACGCCCTGGTCGTGCCCGCGTGCAGGGCCACACCGCCGAGCGCCGCGCCCACCGCGAGCCCGGCGTTCAGGGTCGCCTGGAGGCGGGCGAGCAGCCCGGTCCGCTCGCTTTGGGGGACGAGTCCGGCGAGCAGCGACTGGCGGGCGGCGGCGAGTCCGGACTGGGCCGTGGCGTAGAGGCAGGCGGCCAGGACGAAGGGCAGGAACGCGCGGACGAACAGGAACGACGCGACGGCCGCGCTCGTCGTCAGGGCCAGCAGCACCGACGTCCCCCGGGGCCCGTGCCGGTCCGCGAGCCGCCCGAGCGGCACGCCCGCGACCGAGCCGATCGCCCAGGCCACGGTGAGCCCGAGCCCGACGTGGGCCGGGGTGAGGCCGACGACATGGGTGAAGTAGAGCGCGGAGGTGACGTAGTAGGCGCCGTCGCCCACGGAGTTGCTGAGCTGGGCGAGCGCGAGAAGGCGTCGCGGGCCCGCGAAAGGCGTCTGCCGGATCTTCATGGACACGACACTATGGCCTCGGTGGCCCTGTTGTGTGGTCCATTGAACATCTTGATCGATGGGCCACTTGAGGTGGCGTCACATGGGGTTCACCGAGCTCAGAGGGCCTGAACGTGCCATGCGGTGCCGACCGCTGGCTCAGCGGTGGCACCACATGCGCACGTGCGTCCGGAGGGCTCGGGGAAGAGCCGGCCGGCTCAGTAGTGGTGGCGCTCGCCGCCCTCGGAGTCCTTCTTGCAGTCGTGCTCGTAGAACGAACCGTGGTTGGCGCTGCTGCCCATCGCGGTGTGACACTCGGAGCTCTTGCCGTGCTCACGACCGTAGTTGTGGTGGCGGCCGTAGTCGCGGTCGCGGTCGTAGCTGGTGTAGCGGCCGTGGTCGTCGTTGTCGCGGCCGTAGCTGTTGTGGTGCCGGCCGTAGTCGTCGTTGTCGCGGCTGTAGTTGCTGTGGTGGCGGCCGTAGTCGTGGTCGCGGTTGTAGTTGTGGTGGCGGCCGTTGTCGTGGTCGCAGTCGTCGTGGGCCAGCGCGGTGCCGGCTCCGCCGAGGACGGCACCGAGGGCCAGGACACCGGCGGCGATCGTGGTACGCAAACGCATGAGTTCTCCTGTGAAGGGAGACGGAACGTGACCTCCACAGCGATCACCGTTACGGGCAGCGACGAAACCTGTCTTCACCCGACCGCCGACGGTGTTAGCCCACTTCCCCGAACCCCGGGTGCGGCTTCGCCTCGGGGCGGGTTCGATGGCGCACGGTGGCCCGCAACGGCGTCGCGGGTTGCAGCAGCAGAACTGGGTACGGCGGCACCTCGGTGCCGGGCAGGTCGAGGCGGCAGCGCTGGGCGACGGCGGCCAGGATCAGAGCCGCCTCGACCTGGGCGAAGCGCGCGCCGAGGCAGGTGCGCTGGCCGCCGCCGAACGGGAACCAGGCGTGGTCGGGCACCGCGTCCGGCGCGTCGCTGTCCCAGCGTTCGGGGCGGAACCGCTCGGGCTCGCGGAACCAGCGGGGATCCCGGTGGGTGGTCCACTGGCTGCACCACACGATGGTGCCGACGCGGATGCGGGTCCCGCCGAGCGTGGCGCCCTCGCGGGCGACCGCGGGGATGAGCCAGACCGGCGGATACAGGCGCATCGTCTCCTTGACGATCTGCCGGGTCCACACCAGGTCGTCGTAGTCGTCGATGGTGGGCGGCCGCCCGGCCAGCACCCGCTCCAGCTCGGCCTCCAGCCGGGCGCGCACCTCGGGCGCCCGGGCCAGCAGGTACCACGCCCAGGTCAGAGCCGTGGACGTGGTCTCGTGACCGGCGGCCCAGAGGGTGACCGCCTCGTCGCGCACCTCCTTGGGCGTCAGTGGCCGTCCCTGTTCGTCGCGGGCCGCGAGGAGCCGGCCGAGCAGGTCGTCCCGCTCCTCGGCGGCGCCGCCCGCCGCGACCCGCGCCTCGATCAGCCGGTGCACCTCGGCGTCGATGGTCCGCACGGCGCCCAGCAGGCGCCGCCGGGACGGCGTGCGCACCCACGCGGGCAGGAAGAGGCCGATGCTGCGCAGCTCCTCGCCCACGGCCCGCGTCGCCAGGTCCATCGCCTCGCCCAGCGCGGCCGTCTGCTCGCCGAGGTCGTTGCCGAACAGCGTGCGCACCACCACCCGCTGGGTGATGCGCGCCATCTCCTTCTGGATGTCGATCCGCTCGCCGTCGCGCCACCGGTCGGCCTCCGCGCCCGCGCACTCGACCATGGTGTCGGCGTACGTACGGACCTGGCGCGGCCGGACGGTGGGCTGGACGAGCGAGCGCTTGCGCCGCCAGTCGTCGCCCTTGCTGCGGATGACGCTGTTCCCGGTGATCTGCTGGAACGACCAGCCGATCTCCAGGATCTCGTACGTGTCCTCCCGTCCCGCCAGCATCTCCATGATGTGCTCGGGGCGGGAGACGAACAGGCTGCGCCGGGGGCCGAGCGACCAGGTCACGGCGTCCCCGTAGTCGTCGCGCAGCCGCGCGAGGAAGCCCAGGGGATCCCTCCCGAAGGCGGGGAGATCGCCCAGCGGCGGCAGGCCGCGGGGGCCGCGTACGAGGCGCAGCGGGGGCGTGGATACGGGCATCGGGACTCCCGGGGTGTGCCGGATGCGGTTCACCATAGGGAGTGTGTGCCCACCGCCGGGCGGCGACAGGCCAGCGGCCCCCGGACGTCACGCGTCCGAGGACGGCTCGTCGGCCAGATCGGACGGTTCGGTGAACTCCCTTGCCGTGAGCGCGTGTTGAGTCGACAGAGGGCCCGCAGGATGCCGGTGTTTGCGCAGGTCAGAGAGGTGCTGTCACTCATACGGCTCATGCCGATCGCAAGCGGACGGGCGCGGGGATACGTTCGGGACCACAGTCGGTTCGCGGCTGCCTGCCGCATTCCCCCCGTTCTCACCGCCCGAGGAGCACAGTCATGGCCGGTCTCGTACGCAAGAGCTTCGACTCGCCGGAGGAAGTCCGTCCCTTCGAGGACGGCAAGGGCAAGCTGGAGGTGGTGAACGTCGACGCGGGAGCGGTGGGCCGGGCGACGTTCGAGCCGGGCTGGAAGTGGTCCGAGCACGTCAAGCCCATCGCCCAGACGGACAGTTGCATGGCCGCCCACGCGGGCTACGTCATCTCCGGGCGGATCAAGGTCGTGATGACCGACGGCCAGGAGGAGGAGTTCGGTCCGGGCGACTACTTCAACATCGCCCCCGGCCACGACGGGTGGGTGCTCGGCGACGAGCCGTGCGTCGTCGTCGACTGGCAGGGGTTCGCGGACTACGCGAAGGCCTGACAGCCAGGACGCTCGGACGGCTCCGGGCTGCGGCTGGGGCCCTGTTCAGTGGGTCAGCGGATACGACCTCCGCCCCGTCGCCTCGTCGATCTCACCGTGTGCCTTCTGCAACAGCTGCGACGCGAGATCCATGAGGACGCGCGCGCCCGCGATCTCCTCGCCGACGCGTAGCTGCTCCGGGTCGGAAGGGTGGCGCATGGCGTAACCGCGCCCCTTCACCTCGGTGCCGTCGCCGAGCCTGACCAGGGCCGCAGCGCTGGTGCGGTCGCCATCCTCGGAGAATTCCAGTTCCACATGCCACCCGACGAGCGTGGTCATGACGGATCACCTCCAGGGCTTGCCCCTTTTCCGTGTCTCCAGGGTCCCTCTGCGCGGCCTGGGACGCTACCTGTGCCCGCGGGACTCCCCGGCACCGCTGTGACCTGGATGGTTTCCTGAAAGTCCGTATCCCACTATGAAGTGGGTACTTGTCGGGCTCGGGGCCGGGCCCGAACGATGGGGGCATGACGAACAATGATCTTGCACCCGTAACCGTTCTCGGCCTCGGCTCGATGGGCCAGGCCCTCGCCGGTGCCTTCCTCGGCGCCGGACACCCCACCACCATCTGGAACCGTTCCGTCACCAAGGGCGAGGAGCTGGTCGCCCGGGGCGCGGTGCGGGCCGCGAGTGCCGAAGAGGCCGTGCTCGCGGGGGAGTTGGTGGTGGTCTCGGTCGTCGACTACGACGCCTCGAAGTCCGTTCTCGACCCGCTGACGGACGTCCTCCAGGGCCGTGTCCTCGCCAACCTCACCTCGTACCCGCCGGAGCGCGCCAGGGAAGCCGCCGCGTGGGCCGAGCGGCACGGTATCTCCTATCTCGACGGCGCCGTGATGGTGCCGACGCCGCTGATCGGCCGACCCGAGGGTTTGATCCTTTACTCCGGCCCGCGCGACGCGTTCGCGTCGTACGAGAGCGCGCTGACGGCGCTCAGCGGACAGGCTGCCTATCTCGGCGGGGACCACCAGCTCGCCGCCGTCTTCGACCTGGCCATGCTCGACTATTTCTACGGGAGCATGGCGGGCATGGTGCACGCCTTCGCGCTGGGGCGCGAGTACGGGGTGGCGGCCAAGGACCTGGCGCCGTTCCTCCACACCATCGGCGCGATCATGCCGGCCATCACGGACGGCAGCGCCGTCACCGTCGACTCCGGTCAGTACGACGGGTCGCAGGCCAACCTGGCCATGATGACCGCGAGCGTCGACCACCTGCTGCACATGTCGCGCACCCTCGGTCTCGACTCGGGCGTGCTCGCGGCCATCAAGTCCGTCGCCGACCGCGCGATCGCCAAGGGGCACGGGGCGGACGACTGGGCGGCCACCATCGAGGCGCTCAAGGCCTGACCCGATCCGGCGTCTGACCGGTGGCCATTCGCGGTCAACTACCTTACGAATGGCCAAAGTTCAACACTTGCGCAAAGCTGCAATGATTCGCGATACTCGGCCGTGCTGGTTGGCATGGACGCGATAAATCTCGTGTACGCCGGACACCCCGGCGGACGTGCCCACCGGCGCTGTCCTCCGGGCCCGGCACACCGTGGCGGGCTCAACCCCCACTGGAGGTACCGAGATGAAGCAACGAAGGACGTCCGGGCGGCGGCGCGCGGCCACAGCCGCGGCCGGAGCCCTGGTGCTCACGGGCACCATGCTGGCGACGCAGAGCGCGACCGCGGCTCCCGCGTCACCCGGCGCGGACGGGCTCACCGCCGTCTCGGCGGGCCGGCTCGCACACCACGTCGAGAGCGCGCTCGCCGGCCGCACGGCGGGCTCGTACTACGACAGAGGGGCCGGCAAGCTCGTCGTCAACGTGGTCGACAGAGGCGCGGCCGCCGCCGTCCGCGACGCGGGAGCCGAGCCCCGTCTGGTCAGCCACTCCCTGGCTCAACTGAACGCCACTCGGCAGCAGTTGAAGGTCAAGGCGTCCATCCCCGGCACCGCCTGGTCGATGGACCCGGTGACCAACAAGATCGTCGTCAAGGCCGACCGCACGGTCACCGGCGACCGGCTGGCCAAGCTGTCCAAGGTGGTGCGCGGACTCGGCGACACGGCCGTACTGAAGACCACGCCCGGACGGTTCCAGCCGCTCATCGCGGGCGGCGACGCGATCTGGGGCAGCGGCGCGCGCTGCTCCCTCGGGTTCAACGTCACCGTCGGCGGCCAGCCGTACTTCCTCACCGCCGGGCACTGCGGCAACGCGGTCTCCAACTGGTCCGACCAGCAAGGCGGTTCGGACATCGGGGTCACCGAGGCCTCGACCTTCCCGGGCCACGACTACGCGCTGGTCCGCTACACCGCCGACGTCGACCACCCGAGCGCGGTCGACCTCTACGACGGCACCTCGCAGCCGATCAGCGGCGCCGGATACGCCACCGTGGGCGAGCAGGTGCAGCGCAGCGGCTCCACCACCGGGGTCAACGGCGGCCAGGTCACCGGTCTCAACGCCACCGTGACGTACCAAGAGGGCCAGGTCGACGGCCTCATCGACACCACCGTCTGCGCCGAGCCCGGCGACAGCGGCGGCTCGCTCTTCGACGGCGGCACGGCCCTCGGCCTCACCTCCGGCGGCAGCGGCGACTGCAGCTCGGGCGGCGAGACGTTCTTCCAGCCGGTGCCGGACGCGCTGAACGCGTACGGGGCGCAGATCGGCTGACCTCCTGAACGGCCTTCGCGCGAAGGCATTTCCGCGGCTTTTCCGGGCGGCGGCGCCGCACCCGTCGGCGTCGCCGCCCGGCTGTGCTTACGGTTCGAAGGTCGCGAGGAGTTGTTCAAGGGCCGCCTGGTCGGGCCCGATGAACGGGTCCGAGTCCGGCGCCATCGTGAGCGTGTCGGTCATCCGCGCGGACACGCCGACCGCGGGCGGCAGATGGGTGCACAGGACGGCCTCGGGCGCCATGTCCCGCAGCGGCTGAACAGTGGCGAGGTACTTGTCCCGGTCGGTGATGTGGACCCAGGGGCTGTCCACGGTCGCCCAGAGCAACTGAGCCGCTCGCAGGTCGGCCGGGTCGACCATCCGTACGTCGTCGTTGGTGGCGAGCTCCGCGGTCGGCATGGCTCCGCCGAAGCAGTCGGAGCTGAAGCAGGTGCGCGAGCGGTCGTCGTAGAAGCCGACGGTGGCCGGGTTGTCGAACAGCGGGGGGCGGAAGGCACGCAGCGTGCGGTCACCGACGTCCAGGGTCTGGCCGGGATTGACCAGACGGATGCGGTCCAGGGGCAGCGGGCGTTCGGTGGACATGATCCCGGCGCCGATGTACGTCGTCACGACACGCGCCTTCGGGGCGGCGTCGAGCAGCGCGAAGATGCCGCCGGTGTGATCGCGGTCGGGGTGGGTGAGCCAGATCCAGCGGACGTCGGCGGGGTCCACGACCGAGCCGAGCGTGTTGAGGAAGTCCCGGTCGGGAAGGCCCAGGCCGGTGTCGACGACCACGGGCTCCGCGGAGTGCAGCACGAACGCGTTGACCGGCAGGAAGCCGATCCCCGGCACTTCGAGGCAGTCGGAGAGGACGGCGGTGTCGCTTCCGATCTTGTGCGTGGTCATGGTGGGCTCCCACCCCCCTACGCGTATATCTCCATGGTGACTCCGCCCTGGTGCCCACGCATACGCGGCAAGGGCGGCGCTCGCACACCTCCGGATGTACGCGTTACCCGCCCGTACACGTGAGGTCGGAGGCAGGCAGCCGTCCGCTGTCGAGATAGGCGTTGACCGTGTCGTTGACGCAGGCGTTGGCGTAGGTCAGGCCGTAGACCGCGTGGCGGTACGAGTTCCGCACGGTGACCAGGCGGGAGCCGGGCCAGCGGGTGTGCATGGCCCGCGCCTCGGAGTAGAGGACACGCGGATCCCCGGTGGCGTTGACGAGCAGCGCCGGGACGTCGTTGTCGACGACGGTCGGCCGCTCGCGCGGCGGTGTCCAGAACGGGCACGGGGTGATGTCGTTGAAGAGCGGGCCGAAGAGCGGGTGGCGTGTCCGGCTGCGCTCGATCGCCCGCCGGAAGACCTCCGGGTCGCGCGGGCCGGGGGTGTCGGCGCAGAGGTACGCCGTCTGCGTGCTGCCGTACGCGGAGTCCTGCCCGGTGAACAGCGACGGCAGGAGTTCCGCGAGGCCCGGGTCCGGCTCCGCCCGCCCGGTCTCGGCGGCCCGCTTCAGGGTGCGGACCATGGCGGCGATGTCCTGGTCGGTCTGCCGCAGGTCCTCGCCGAGCACCCCGTACATGAGGAGCGGCACCACATGCCGGTCGAGCCTGTACGTCCCCACCGCGAGTGGCCGCCGCACGGCCGCGGCCTGGACGCGGTCGACGGTGGCGAGCACCCCGTCCGCCGTCGAGCCGAGACCGTAGGTGCCGTTGTGGGCCGCGGCCCAGGACGCCCAGTGCCGCAGGGCGTTCTCATTGGCCTGCTCGGTTCCGTACTCCGGCCAGGGCGCGAGGTGGTGCGGTTCGTGGACGCCGTCGAGGACGACGCGGTCGGCGCGGCCGGGGAACATCGCGGTGTACACCTCGCCGAGGTAGGTCCCGTACGAGATCCCGAAGTAGGAGATCCGGCGGCGGCCGAGCACGCCCCGCACCACGTCCATGTCCCGGGCGGCGTTCCGGCTGGACGCGTACGGCAGCAGATCGCCCGCGTTGCGTCGGCACTTCGCGGCCAGGCCGCGCTGGAAGTCCGTCATACGGACGAAGTCGGCCCGGTCGAGGCCTGCCCCGCGCATGGAGGTGGAGGTCGGCCAGCGGCAGTCGAGCGGCGCGTTGCGGCCGACGAATCGTGGGTCGATGCCCACCAGGTCATAGCGTGCGGCGACCTTCTTCAGCGCCGCATGACGGTCTGTCAGGTAGTCGATGACCGGATCGCCCGGTCCGCCCTCGTTCACCACGAGGGCGCCGATCCGGTGGGCGGTGTCGGTGGCCGGGACGACCGCGACCGCGACGGAGATCGTACGGCCGCCCGGGCGCGAGTAGTCGAGCGGGACCGTCACGGCCGCGCACCGCGCACCCAGCGCGGCGAGCTGCTTGCCCGGGGCGTCCTGGGCATTGCGCACACAGGACTTCCAGGCCGGGGCCTGGCGGTAATAGCGGTCGAGGGCGTGGTCGGCGGCGGACGCCGCAGGGGTGCCGATGAGCGACAGCGAGGCGACCATGGCCGCCGCTCCGAAGTGGACGCGATTGCGGTACGCGAGCTTCATGCCACGGAGCGTAGTTCCTGTTATGTGTGCCTTGGAGTGGATTGCGCAAAATGGCGATCGTGGCACCACGTGATTGCGCCACACGCCCGTTCGGGCACCATGGTCAGGTGCCGAGAAACCGACGAACGCCACCGCCGCCCGCGCCAGTTGACGATCCGCTGCTGGATCAGGCCCTCGCGGACCTCGACTGGTACGCGCGCTGTCGCGACCGCGCCCGCCGGTGGCACTGGGTCATCGAGCTGGGCGCGCTGCTGACGGGGGCCGCGACGGTGGTGGTGGCGGGCATCCAGGCTCCCGCCGCCGTCACCGCCACCCTCGCGGGAGCGACTGTCTTCATCGGTGGATTCCGCCAGGTCTTCGGCCATGCGGAGCGCCATGTGCTCGCCGCGGAGGCCTGGTCGAGGCTGCGCTTGGCGATCCGCCGCTACCGTCTCGTCCCCGAGGCGCAACGGGACGAGGCCGTCCGCCGGCGCCTCCTTGAGGAGGTCGAGACGGTGGCGACGAGTGAACTCCAGAGCTGGGCCGCCAGTCGGCGCGGGGTGCAGCCGGGGCCACTGATGGGCACTCAACTGCCGCAGTGACGAGCTGACGTGAGGCGCACCCCGCTACGTCCGGCTCAGCCCGTGAAGTGGAGGCAGATGCCGAGCGGCGCGCCCCAACCGGTGTGGACGCGGACCAGTATCGCGCTGTTGACGACGGTGACGCTCTCCGAGTAGACGTGCGCGTCGCCGACGAACTCCTGGGAGGGCAGACCCGCGCCCGCCTCGGACGCGGAGGCGGTCACCGGCTGTCCGGCCGACACCGGGGCGCCGTACCAGGTGATGACCTGGCCGTCGTTCACCCCGGTGTAGCAGTTGGTCTGGGTGAACGAGGTCGCGCCGAAGGCTCTGTTGCTCACCAGTGTGGCGGCGGGGTGGTTGTCCCGGGCGCTGTGACCCGAGGGGGCGGAGCTGGAGGACGACTTCGGCGTGGTGTCCGCCGAGGCGATCCCGGGAGCGGTCAGCAGGGCGGCGGCCACGGCCGTCACGCCCAGTACGCCGGTCAGCGAGCGCTTGGCCTGCGAGGAAATCCGCATGGTGAATCCTTTCTGTGCCTGTCAGTTCCTGGTCTGTGCTGTCTGCGCCTGTCTGTTTCTGGCGAGAGCGGAGCGTCGGACGGGAATCCATAGGTGGCGCAAAGGTGCGATGGGGCTGCCGTGATCGATGTCATGCGCCCATCAATTCCCCGACTGTGCTCGGCGACGGGAACGCCGCCGAGCACTGCCAAGCTAGGCCGTCGCGAAAGCCGTCCGGTATCCCGAATACTGGGTATGGCGCGACCGGCGGTCCATGTGCGGTCGCGCGGCCTCAAAGGCGCGGTGCGCGGCCCCTAGACTGGGGGCGTGCCGGGCCCGGGGACGTGGTCCGGGCGGAACGGGGGAGCGAACGTGACGGCACGCAACGGCAACGTCGAGGACCCGCCTGCCGAGGTGCTGGCGGAGGCGGCCGCCGTGTTCGGCCTGCTGGCCTCGCCCGCGCGGCTGCACATCGTATGGGCCCTGGCGCAGGGCGAGAGCGATGTCACCGGACTCGCGGAACGCGTCGGCGGCGCTCTGCCCGCGGTGAGCCAGCACCTGACCAAGCTGAAGCTCGCGGGCCTCGTACGCGCGCGGCGCGAGGGCCGGCGCCAGATCTACTTCGTCGACGATCCTCATATGGTCTCGATGGTCCGCCTGATGGTGGGTCAGCTCACCGACGTAGTCGAGTTTCCCGAACGCCGACTGCGCGGCCTCGGTTGAGGCGCGGCGGTGACGACGGTGGCGTACAGGGGCAGGGGACAGGAGGAGGTCGGTGATGGCTGAGCGGCGCAGGCGTGGGCTCGGGTGGTGGCTGGTGCTGCCGATCCTCGCGCTCGCCCTCTGGGCGTGGTCGCGCGGCGGCGACGGTGCGGACACGAAGAGCGCCAGTCCGAGGAGTTCCGCCGAACCCACCTCCTCGGCGAGCCGCACGGCCTCCGCCGACAAGCACAAGGAGTACGACCCCGCCGACTACGCCCCGCAGGTGCGTACGTATGCGAAGAAGGCGGGCGTCAGCGCGCAGCTACTGATGGCGATCCTCTACAACGAGTCCTACAAGCCGCACGACCCCGATCTCGAACGGTCCTGGCAGGCCTACAAGCCCGACTCCGCCTTCGGTATCGCCAATATGCACCGGGCCGCCTTCGACGACACCAAGCGCGGCCGCGACTTCGCCGACCGGCGGTGGGAGGAGCTGCCCGACGACCGCGCCCTGGCCGTCGAGGCGGCGGCCTGGCATCTGCACGACCTGGCGAAGCAGCTGCCCGCGCACTGGCCCGGTGCGCGCACCAAGGACGAGCTGCTCGCGATGGGGTACAACGCGGGCGGCGGCAACATGCTGGCCTTCGCCCGAGGTGTCCATCCGGGCAGCCAGGCCCAGTCGTATCTCGACAGGCTGCACGACAATTGGGAGAAGTCGGGCGCTGCCGTACGCGGCTGACGTCCGAGATGTCCCCTTCATCCCCTCTTGCGCCGCTTATATCCTCGGCAACACTTTAAAAGTTGCGCAATGTTTGAAGTATGGTGTGCGGCGGGAACGCCCGCTGCCGGTCAGGGGCGTGGGAGGGCCTGGGGGTGGGGAGTGGCGCGCGACGGGGACGGGCTGCGGGCGCAGGACAGGGTTGTCTTCGCCCACGCCCTGCAACAGGCTCTCGATTCACCGGAGATACGTGCGGCGCTGAGCGACGCCTCCGCGACCGTCCGCCCCGAGTGGCTACGGGCCCAGGCGCTGCGCGACCGTGAGGTGATCGCCGCGGTGGTCGCCGCCGAGTACCGTGTCTACCTCCGGGCGAACGCCGCCGCCGAGTCGGACGCCGACGGTGGAGCGGTGGATGCGGGCGCACCGTGGCGCGACGGCGAGCGGACCACCAGTGTGCGCGACGAGTTGCTGTCCGCGCTCGCCGTTCTCGTGCCCGCGCTGAGCGCCGTCGCCGCGGCAGCCTTCCTCCTCATCGGCCACAGTCTGGAACTCGTGGGACTGCATCCCATGCTCGCCGATGAGTTGCAGACGTGGGGGTGGGGATTCGCCCTGCTCGCCGGAGCGACTGCGGGCGTCGTGCTCGCCCGGCTCCTGATGGCGGCCGCGCGCAACGCGCCGATGGCCAAGGCCGAACCGACGGCGGACGCGTACGACCGTGCCCGGCGTGAACAGGCCGTGTGGCGCCGGGCTCTGCTCGAACGGGGAGTGCTCCCGTATCTGCGCCGTCGTATCGAGGAGGAGCGGCGGGCGGCGTCGGACTCCGAGACGCGCCGTTGATACTTTAGTGGTTGCGCAAGTGGTGTAACTATAGTGACTGTCGGAGCAGGACCCGACGGACTCGACGCACTGGAGGAAGACCGTGGGAGTGACCCTTTCCAAGGGCGGCAACGTTTCGCTGAGCAAGGAGGCGCCCGGTCTGAGCGCCGTGACGGTCGCCCTCGGCTGGGACGTACGGACCACCACCGGCGCCGACCACGACCTCGACGCCAGCGCGCTGCTGTGCACGGAGGCGGGCAAGGTCGTCTCCGACCAGCACTTCGTCTTCTACAACAACCTGACCAGCCCGGACGGCTCCGTCCAGCACACCGGCGACAACCTCACCGGTGAGGGTGAGGGGGACGACGAGTCCATCAACGTCGACCTGTCCCGCGTCCCCGCCGACGTCGCGAAGATCGTCTTCCCGGTCTCCATCCACGACGCGCACGCCCGGGGCCAGAGCTTCGGCCAGGTCCGCAACGCGTACATCCGCGTCGTGAACCAGTCCGGCAACGCGGAGCTCGCCCGCTACGACCTGAGCGAGGACGCCTCGACCGAGACCGCGATGGTCTTCGGCGAGCTCTACCGCCACGGCGGCGAGTGGAAGTTCCGCGCCGTCGGCCAGGGGTACGCCTCGGGCCTCGCCGGGATCGCGTCCGACTACGGCGTCAACGTCTGACAGCTGCCGCCCGACGCCTGAGCCCGAAAGGCGTTCCGGGCATTCGAAAACACCGGTATGAACCTCGGGTTCATACCGGTGACCGGCATGCCCTGCCATTTGTCGGCTACGGCGGTTCTTTTGTGTTGGCGGGCCGGATCGCCGTAGGGTTGCTCCCGTCGATAAAGGCCCGATAAGGGCCCGGCGCCCTGTCACAGACTGAACACAGAATTTGACCCCTGGTTCCCTTTGATTCGAACGGATTTGGCGAAGAGTCGGCCGACTCTTGGTGCGCTGTTTGTCGTTGAGATACGAACCAAGACGGCCCATCGCGCATCTCTCAATACGTTCAGCCCGCGTCCGCACACGCGGAGCACCTTTCCAAAGGAACCTTCCCTTGAACCCGCAACCGCCATACCCCACCTCGGTGCGACGGATGACACATCCGCAGGAGCTGTTGACAGCTCGCCCCGCCACCGGGGCACTCTGGCAGCCCGTTCCGCCGCCCGCCGCCCGTACCCTCCTCGATGTCCTGGAGACGACCGCCCGGACCTACCCCACGGCGCCCGCCCTGGAAGCCGGGACCAGAGTGCTGGACTACCGCACCCTGATGGCCGAAGTCGACGAGCTGGCGGCCAAGTTGAGAGCGCAGGGTGTCGGGGTGGGGGACCGGGTCGGCATATGGGTGCCCTCCGGCACCGCCGACCTGTATGTGGCCATCCTCGCGGTGCTCCACGCCGGCGCGGCCTATGTGCCGGTCGACGCCGACGAGGGCGCCGCGCGCGCCGAGATGATCTGGTCCGAGGCGGCGGTGTGCGCCGTCGTCGGTGCCGGACGCTCGCTGTTCGCCCGCCCCGAGTCGGCTCCGCGGGCGGTACGCGGCAGGCCGTCGCTCGACGACGACGCGTGGATCATCTTCACCTCCGGGACCACCGGGGTGCCCAAGGGTGTCGCCGTCAGTCACCGTTCCGCCGCCGCCTTCGTCGACGCCGAGGCCCGGCTGTTCCTCCAGAACGCCCCGCTGGGCCCCGGCGACCGCGTGCTGGCCGGGCTCTCCGTGGCGTTCGACGCCTCCTGCGAGGAGATGTGGCTCGCCTGGCGGCACGGCGCCTGCCTGGTCCCGGCGCCGCGCTCGCTGGTGCGTGCGGGTGTCGACCTCGGGCCGTGGCTGGTCGAGCGCGGGATCACCGTGGTGTCGACCGTGCCCACGCTCGTCGCGCTCTGGCCGCCCGCCGCCCTCGACCGGGTGCGGCTGCTGATCGTCGGCGGCGAGGCCTGCCCCGCCGAGCTGGTGGACCGGCTCGGCGCGGGGCGCGAGATGTGGAACACCTACGGTCCGACCGAGGCCACCGTCGTCGCCTGCGCCGCCCGGTGCGTGCCCGGTGAGCCGGTACGGATCGGCACGCCGCTCGACGGCTGGCAGCTCGCGGTCGTCGACGCCCAGGGGCACCCCGTGCCCTGGGGCGCGACCGGTGAACTGGTCATCGGAGGTGTCGGCACCGCCCGCTACCTCGACGCGGCCAAGGACGCCGAGAAGTTCGCGCCCCACCCCGCTCTCGGGGGCCGCCGCGCCTACCGAAGCGGCGACCTGGTGCGCGCGGAACCCGAGGGGCTGATCTACCTCGGCCGCGCCGACGAACAGGTGAAGATCGCCGGGCGCCGGATCGAACTCGGCGAGATCGACGCCGCGTTGCAGTCGCTGCCGGGGGTCCGGGCGGCCGCCGCGGCGGTGCGTACGACGGGCAGTGGCGCCCAGATCCTGGTCGGCTATCTCGTACCTGATGAACCGTCAGTCAATGGCGGTCTGGACACCGGCGCCGCCCGGCGTCAGCTGCTGGGCCGGCTGCCGCAGGCCCTGGTACCCGTCCTCGCGCTCGTCGACGACCTGCCCACCCGTACCTCCGGCAAGGTCGACCGCAACGCCCTGCCCTGGCCGCTGCCCCAGTCCGCGAGAACCGTGGACGACAGCGCGGGCGGGCCACCCCTCGAAGGCACCGCGGCCTGGCTCGCGACGCTCTGGGAGGACCTGCTCGGCATGCCGGTCGGGGCGGACGCGGACTTCTTCGTGCTCGGCGGCACCAGCCTCGGCGCGGCGAAACTCGTCACCGCCCTGCGCGAGCGCTACCCGGCGGTCTCCGTCGCGGACGTCTATCACTGCTCGGGTCTGCTCGCGCTCGCCGAACGGCTCGACTCGTTCGGCGGGCGCGGCGCTGCCCGCCGTGAGGTGCGGCCGACGCCGCGGCACGTCGGAGTGGTCCAGAGCCTCGTCCTGGCCGTGCTGTTCACCGTGACCGGGCTGCGCTGGGTGCTGGCGCTCGCCACCCTCGACAACATGATCGGCCCGCTGCCCTGGGCCCCGCACACCTCCTGGTGGGTCGTGCTCGGCGGCTGGGCCCTGCTGTACAGCGCCCCCGCGCGCCTCGGTATCGGCGCGGGCCTGGCCCGGCTGCTCACCCGTGGCATGCGCCCGGGCGACTACCCCCGGGGCGGCGCCACCCATCTGCGGCTGTGGGCGGCCGAGCGGGTGGTGGCCACCTTCGGCGTCCCGTCGCTGCTCGGCACCCCTTGGGCCTCGGTGTACGCCCGCGCGCTCGGCTGCGAGGTCGGCCGTGACATCGTGCTGCACACCATGCCGCCGGTGACGGGCCTGGCCCACCTCGGCGACGGCTGCGCGATCGAGCCGGAGGCCGATCTGTCCGGCTGGTGGCTGGACGGTGACGTACTGCGCCTGGGCGAGGTACGGATCGGGGCCGGCGCCCGGGTGGCGACGCGCTCGATGCTCTTCCCCGGCGCACACCTGGGCGACGGCGCCGAGCTCGCGCCCGGAGCATCCCTCGACGGCACGGTGCCCCCGTACGAGCGCTGGGTCGGCGTGCCCGCCCGGCGTGACGCGGCCGCACCCCCGGCGGGCAGCGACTGGCCCGCCCCGCACCATCGCCACCCCCGCCGCTGGCACTGGGCGTACGCGGCCGCGCTCCTTGGCTTCAACGTGCTGCCGCTCCTTGCGATGCTGCCCGCCCTCGCGCTGCTGTACGAGGTCGCCGGACACGACACCTCGCTCGGCGTGCTGCTCGGCGATCTGCTGTGGACCGCGCCGATAGTCACCGTGCTCAGCGCGACCTGCTACGCCGCCCTGCTGGTGGTGGCGGTCCGGCTGGCCGCACGGGCGCTCAAGCCCGGTTTCCATCCGGCGCACGGCAAGGCGGCCTGGTGCGCCTGGGTCACCGCACGCCTGATGGACCAGGCCCGGGGCTCCCTCTTCCCGTTCTACGCCAGCCTGTTCACCCCCGTATGGCTGCGCCTGCTCGGCGCGCGGGTGGGGCGCAGGGCCGAGCTGTCCACCGTGCTCACGCTGCCGAGCCTGATGACGGTCGAGGAGGGCGCCTTCCTCGCGGACGACACCCTGATCGCGCCGTACGAGACGCGCGGCGGCTGGCTGCGGCTCGGCGAGGCGAGCGTGGGACGGCGGGCGTTCGTCGGCAACTCCGGCATCGTCGGACCGGGCCGCGCACTGCCCGACGGCGCGCTCGTCGGCGTCCTGTCCGACGCGCCCGCACACGCCGAACCCGGCTCGTCCTGGCTCGGCAGGCCCGGCTTCACCGTGGCGCGCAGCGCGGACACCGGCGATGTGAGCCGTACCTTCGAGCCGCCCCGGCGGCTGGTGCTGGCTCGCGCGGCGGTCGAACTGTGCCGTGTCATACCGCTGCTGTGCAGCGCGATACTCGCCGATGTGTCGTTCGTCGTCCTTCAGGAGGTCGTCGACCTCGACGGCTGGGCGCTGGCGTCGGCGCTGGCCGGTGCGCTGATGCTGGTGACCGGTGTGGTGGCGTGTCTGACCACGACGCTGGCGAAGTGGCTCCTGGTGGGCCGGTTCCGCCAAGGCGAACACCCGCTGTGGAGCTCCTTCGTGTGGCGCAACGAGCTGTTCGACACCTTCGTCGAGGAGCTGGCCATGCCCTGGCTGGGCAGCTCCCTGATCGGGACCCCCTTCCTGAACACCTGGATGCGGACGCTGGGCGCGCGCATCGGGCGCGGTGTGTGGTGCGAGAGCCACTGGCTGCCCGAGACGGACCTGGTGCGGCTCGACGACGGTGCGAGCGTCAACCGGGGCTGTGTGCTGCAGACCCATCTGTTCCACGACCGGCTGATGCGCATCGACGAGGTCCGCCTCGGCCGGGGCGCCACGCTCGGCCCGCACTCGATCGTGCTGCCCGGTTCGTCGATCGGCGCCGCCTCGGTGGTCGGCCCTTCGTCGCTGGTGATGCGCGGCGAGCAGGTCCCGGCCGACACCCGCTGGCTGGGCAACCCGGTGTCCGCGTGGGCGCCGCGCAGCAGCGAACCGGCGACGGCCTCGGTGTGACGCCCTGCCAGGGGGCCCGCCCGCGCGTCGCGGGCGGGCCCCTCGAACCCCTGGAACTCCTCAAGGAGACGCAACCGTGTGTGGCTGGACTCGTCGTGCCTTCGTCACCGGCGCGCTGTCGCTCCCTGTCTACTGTGCCTCGACGGGTGGGAGCCGGATGGACGCCGACGGAGTGACCCGGGCGGAAGAGCGCCGCGCCGCGGCGGCCGGTCACTATTTCCCCCGCCACGGCGACCCCGCGTTCCACCCCACCGCGTACGACCTGCGACTGGCCTACCTGCCCTCGACGCGCACCCTGACCGGTCTCGCGCGGGTGACCGCCACGGCCGAGGCGGCCGTCGAGCACATCGGCCTCGATCTGTCGGCCGCGCTCGGGGTGAGCGCGGTGAGCCTGGACGGTGTGGACGCCCGGTTCCGCCACCGCCGGGGCAAGCTGTGGATCGACGTGCCGGGCGGGCTGCGGCCCGGGCGGTCGTTCACCGCCGAGGTGCGCTACTCGGGCCGACCCCGGCCGCTGCGCACCCCGTACGGCGACATCGGCTGGGACTACACCCCCGGGTCGCCCTCCGGGGTGCTGGTGGCCAGCCAGCCGCTGGGCGCCTCGTCCTGGTTCCCCTGCAACGACCGCCCGGGCAGCAAGGCCGCGTACCGCATGGCGGTGACCGTCCCCGACGGGCATCAGGTGGTCGCGAACGGGACGCTGAGCGAGCGTGCCCCGGCGAAGGCGCGGCACACGACGTGGACGTATGAGCACCGCCGCCCGATGGCCAGCTATCTGGCGACGCTCAACATCGGCCGGTTCGCCTTCAGCGACCAGCACGGCGGCCCGGTGCCGATCCGCAACGCCTACCCTCCCCGGATGGCGGCCGCCTTCGCGCACGACTTCGGACGCCAGCCCCAGATGATGCGGCTCTTCGAGAGCCACTTCGGACCGTATCCCTTCGAGGTGTACGGGTCGGTCGTGGTGGAGGCCGAGCTGGACCAGCCGGTGGAGAACCAGACGTTCTCCCTGTTCGGCGCCAACCACCTGGACGGCAGGCGCGGCAGCGAACACCTGGTCGCCCATGAGCTGGCCCACCACTGGTTCGGCAACAGCGTCGGACTCTCCGAGTGGCGGCACATCTGGCTCAACGAGGGCTTCGCCACCTACTGCGAGTGGCTGTGGTCGGAGCACAGCGGCGGCGCCGACGCCGACGAGTGCGCGGCGGTGAACTGGGCCGACCTCGCCGACGACAGCCAGCGGGTCCGGATCGGCGACCCGGGCCCGGCCAAGCTCTTCGACGAGCGGGTGTACTCGCGGGGCGCCTGCACCCTGCACGCGCTGCGCACCACGATCGGCGACGAGCGGTTCTTCGCCACGCTGCGGGCGTGGGCGGCCGAGTACCGCCATCGCAACGCCGGGACCGGCGAGTTCATCGCCCTCGCCGAACGGCACGCGGGCCGTGGCCTCGGCGACTTCTTCCACCCGTGGCTGTACGAGAAGAAGCTGCCGCCGCTGCCGAGCGCCGTGTGACCCGGCGCACACCGCCGCACGCCCGCGCAGGCGGAACACACCACTTCCACATCCTTGCTATATTGCGCAACTATGCAAGTCGCTCGCTTCGCGGACGGACCACTCCGCGAACGGGTGCTGACCACACCGGGCCGGGGGACGAGTGAACATGCCGAACAGCGGCGCGGGCGTACGCGGTTGGACGGCCCGCCGTCGCAACACCGAACTGGTGCTGGTCGTCCTCGCCGTCCTCATCGCGATGTTCGGCCACGCCTCGGTGGGCCTGGCCATGCACGACTCGCTGCCCTCCGGGTTCTGGGGCTACAGCCTGGGTCTGGGCGCGCTCGCGCTCACCGCGCACCTCGCGGTACGGCGCTTCGCCCGCTACGCGGACCCGCTGATCCTGCCGGTCACCGTGATGCTCAGCGGTCTCGGCCTGGTGGTGATCGACCGGCTCGACGACTCGTACAAGACCCACTACCACGCCACCTCCGCCGCCCCCGGACAGGTCATGTGGACGGCCGTCGGTGTCGGTGTGCTGATCGCGGTCGTCGTCGCCCTGAACCACCACCGGGTGCTCCAGCGCTATACGTATGTGGTGATGGCGACGGCGCTGCTGCTCCTGATGGCACCGGCGTTCTTCCCCGGGGACACCTACGGCGCCAAGCGCTGGATCTTCCTGGGGCCGGTGTCGTTCCAGCCCGGTGAGTTCGTGAAGATCAGCATCGTGGTGTTCTTCGCGGGATACCTCACCGTCAACCGGGACGCGCTGGCCCTGGCCGGGCGCCGGGTCGCGGGCGTCAGCCTGCCCCGGGGCCGCAACGCCGGGCCGGTCATCGCCGTGTGGGTGCTCAGCCTGCTGGTCCTGGTCTTCGAGCGCGACCTGGGCACTTCGCTGATCTTCTTCGGCGTGTTCGTCCTCATGCTCTACGCGGCCACCGAGCGCACCAGCTGGGTGATCTTCGGTGTGGTGATGGCCGCGGTGGGCGCGGTGGTGGTCGGGTCGCTGGAACCGCACGTCCACGGCCGCGTGGTGGCCTGGCTGCACCCCTTCGACATCTATCTCCCGGCCGACCGGCGCCCGGCGGGCCTCGTCTCCGACCAGGCCGCGCAGGCGATGTTCAGCTTCGGCCACGGCGGACTCACCGGAACCGGACTCGGCCGGGGCGAGCCCTGGCTGATCGGGTTCGCCGGGCGCAGCGACTTCATCCTCACCACCATCGGCGAGGAGCTCGGCTCGGCCGGAGTGATCCTCATCCTCATGCTGTACGTCCTGCTCATCGAGCGCGGACTGCGCACCGCCCTGGCGACCACCGACCCGTTCGGCAAGCTCCTGGCCCTGGGGCTCGCCGCCACCATCGCGCTCCAGGTGTTCGTGGTCGCGGGCGGTGTCACCGGCCTGATCCCGCTGACCGGCAAGGCCCTGCCGTTCCTGGCCCAGGGCGGATCGTCGTCCGTCGCCAACTGGCTGCTGGTGGCGCTGCTGCTCAAGGTCAGCGACAGCGCGGGACGCGCTTCGACCCAGCCGGAGGGCAACGCCACGATCCTCACACCGGTGGCTCAGCCGGCGAGATGAGGCGCGGAGCTCCGGGCGGGACCTCGGCAGTGCGAGTCCCGCCCGGGGCTCCGCCCCTGAAGTTCCGTCAGAGAGCGCGGGCGAACAGCGCCAGCAGCTCCTGCCAGTGGCGCTCGTCCGCCTCGGCGTTGTACGCGGCGGTGTCGGCCTGGGTGAACCCGTGATGCGCGCCCGGGTAGATCCCGCCGCTGTGGCGGACACCCGCCGCCGAGAGGGCCTTCTCCAGCTCCTCGATCTGCTCCGGCGGGTTGCCCCCGTCCTGGTCCGCGTGCCCGAAGTAGAGCTCCGCGGTGATGTTCCCGGCCAGCAGGTGGGGGCTGTCGGGGGCATCGTTGGCCAGCCGTCCGCCGTGGAAACCGGCGGCGGCCGCGACGCGCGCGGGGTAGGTGCCCGCGGTGCGCAGGGCCAGCCCGGCACCCATGCAGTAGCCGGTGAGGCCCGCCGGTCCGCCGGTGGTCAGGGGCGACGCGGCGAGCCACGAGAGGTAGGCGTCGGCGTCCCGCATGGCCGCTTCGGCGGTGAGGGCGAAGATGTGCGGGGTGATCTCGTCGAAGAGGTTGGGGCGCTGCGCGGGGTCGATGAACTCGGGCAGCTCGACCAGCGGCGCGCGGCCGCCGCGGTAGAAGAGGTTGGGCACCAGGACGGTGTATCCGGCCGCCGCGATGCGGTCCGCCATCTTCTTGAGGTGGGGGCGCAGCCCGAACGCGTCCATGTAGAGCAGCACCGCCGGGTGCGGGGCGCCGTCGTCGGGGTGGGTGAGATAGGCGTCGGCTATGCCGTCCGGGGTGGGGATGTCCAGATCGGTTCCGAGCACGGTGGCCATCGTGAATACTCCTTCAATCCTGACGAATCCTCACCGCAGGATAGGCGACCAAGATGGCACCGAGACATCGCAGTTGACCTTTGTCACGTTCTCGACGGTCCGTCGCACGCGGGTGGCGAAAAACCGTGGACCGGCAGGTCACCCTGCCGGTCCACGGTTTTCGGCGACAGGTTCGCGCCGCGGGCTCAGCCTTGTCGCGGGTTCGGCTTGAGGACGGCGAACACCGCGCCGTACGGGTCGGCCAGCCAGGCGATGCGGCCGACGTCGGGCACGTCGGAGGCCGGCATGAGCACCGATCCGGCGTTCTCCTGCACCTTGGTCACGATGACGTCGGCGTCGGCGACGGCGAAGTACGGCACCCAGCCCGGATCCCGCTGCCCCTCCTGGAGCGCGGCCACACCGCCGAAGGAGGCCTCCCGCTGCTCGCCGTCCTTGACGCTGAGCACGCGGTAGACCATCCCCGGTGCCTGCATCTCCTCGGAACGCCAGCCGAACAGGCCGTTGTAGAAGGCGATGGCGCGCACCGGGTCCGGGACGTGCAGTTCCGTCCACACCAGGGTGTTGTCCTCGGACGCCTTCTCCAGGCCCTTGGTCTTCCCGGGCTGCCAGACGGCGAACTGCGCGCCCTGCGGGTCGGTGAACTGGGCCAGCCACCCCTCGCCCATGACGTCCATGGGCTCGGCCCGCACGGCACCGCCCGCGGCGACCACGTCGCGCGCGGTGGCCTGGATGTCGTCGCTCTGGAAGTACGTCGTCCAGGCCGACTTGGCGCCGTCCTCGGACAGCTTCCCGAGCGCGCCCACGGTCTTGCCGCCCAGCTGGAAGAACCCGTATCCGCCGGACTCGGGCCCGGCGGATACGAGGTCCCACCCGAAGACCGCGCCGTAGAACGCGGCGGCTCGGGTCGTGTCGGGGCTGCCGAGGTCGATCCAGTTGGGTGAGCCGGTGCGGAAATCGGTGCCGAGCATGCGTGTCCTCCTGCGGTTCCGGTACGACGACGCCTGCCACGATGCCGACCGCACGGCCCGCCGGGATGATTACCGGGCTGGGCGGGGCGGGGTTTCACCCGGACGGTGGCAGGGGCGGCGGCAGTGGGACGCGGCAGGAGATACCGCACGGCCGAGGCCGGGACGCACGACGACGGCGCGCGCCCCGGCCTCGGCCGGATCAGAGCAGGAACAGCGCGGAACTAGGGCAGGAAGTACATCGGGTTCGGGATCTTGTACGTCTTGTCGGCGTACCCGCCCGCGAGGTCGGTGTACTGGTCGCCGAGGTTGGCGACGATGTTGTAGCCCATGTCCTCGATGTGCTTGCGGGTGCCCGACTTGTAGTCGACCGTCGAACAGGTCCACTTGGGCTTGCCGCAGCTCAGGTACGCCGGCGGGTTGGTCTTGTCCTTCAGGAAGAAGTGCGCGGTGTCGACCGGAACCGCGTAGCCCGCCCTGGTGAGGTTGGCGGCGCTCGCGTCGCGCTGGGAGACGTCGCGGCCGGTGAGGAAGAAGACCGTCACACCCTTCTTGGCCGCGTAGTCGACCAGGTCGGGCATGCCGAACACCGCGATGGAACGGGCGCTCTGGACATACGCGTTGAACGCGGCGGCGTTGTACGCGAAGCCGTTCTTCTTCTCGTAGTCGTACGTGAGCAGCGTCGTGTCGTCGACGTCGAGCACGATGGCGGGCTTGCGGCCGTCGCGCCCGGGGTGCGCGGCGGCGTGGGCTATCTGGCGCTTGGCGCGGGCCTCGATCGCGGCGACCTGCTTGGCGTAGTTGCTGGTCGGCGAGGCCTGGTAGGCCCCGGTGGAGTCGGCGGCGCCCCCGTAGTAGGCGTCGATCTTCTCCTCGACCTTGGTGATGTTCGGGATCTCCTTGTCGCTCTTCGGCGTGCTGTCGCCGGCGGAGGCCGCGCCGGCGCCGTACAGAGCGGCGCCGGTCACGGCGAGGGCGGCAGCCGTGGCTGCGGTTTTGGTGAGGGTGCGCATGGGCCTCATATCTACGCGCATCACACATCGCCCCGCCAGGGGGTTTGATCAACTCTTTACCATGTGCGGCCGACCTGGGAAGTCCACCAGGCGGCGGTGGGCCACGCCCCACTCGCCGATGAAGAAGTCGAAGCCGTTCACGCGTGTCGACCCGTGGTGCCCTCGGCCAGTGAGTCGGCGAGGTAGGCGTCCAGATCCGGCGCGTGCGGCGCGAGCATGTGCCGGACCCAGGCGTCGCGCTCGTGCGTGAGCGGCGGCAGCTCCCAGACACAGCCGATCCACGGCCGGCTCTGCACGGCGAAGTGCGTCGGGTTCAGGTCCGGGCAGTCGAGGGCGGGCTGGCCCGCCGCCGCACCACAAAAGTGCAGCACGTTGTCCCACACCCAGCTGTACACATTGAGGTAGGCGCCGGTGTCGCCGCCCCGGTGCAGCACCAGGAATCCGGCCGGTGGTGTGCCGTCCGGCCCGGGCAGCAGCCGCGGCAGCACCGCGTAGGCCGCCTTCTCGACCGCGGGGTCGATACCCGTCGGATCGGCGGTGACGTGGTAGCGCTTGAAGTGCCGCCCGCCCACCTCGATCGGCGGCGGGGTCGTCAGGAACTTCTCTTCGAAAGCCATGTCCGCACGCTAGAAGCACTTCACTGACACCCACTGTCAGTGAAGTGCGGCACAATTCCCGGCATGCGCGCCGGCCGACTCCTCTCCACCCTGCTGCTGCTCCAGACCCGGGGCCGGATGACCGCCGCCGAGCTGGCCGAGGCCCTGGAGGTCTCGGTGCGGACCGTCTACCGGGACATGGACGCGCTGCACGCGGCCGGGATCCCGCTGTACGCGGACGCCGGCCACCGGGGCGGCTACCAACTGCTCGACGGCTACCGCACCCGCCTCACCGGGCTCAGCCAGGAGGAGGCCGAGGCGCTGTTCCTCTCCGGCGCCCCGGGTCCCGCCGCCGAGCTCGGGCTCGGTTCGGTGCTGGCGGCGGCCCAGCTGAAGGTGCGTGCGGCGCTGCCGCCCGCGCTGCGCGACCAGGCCGGCCGCATCCAGGCGCGCTTCCACCTCGACGCACCCGGCTGGTACGCGGACGCCGACCCGGTCCCGTTCCTGCCCGAGGTCGCCCAGGCGGTATGGAACGGCCGTGTGCTGCGGCTGCGCTACCGGCGCTGGAAGGAGCCCACGGAGGTGGACCGGCGCCTCGAACCGTACGGCCTGGTGCTCAAGGCCGGTCGCTGGTACGTCGTCGCGGCGCCCGGCCCACGTGCGTACCGGGTGGACCAGATCCTCGAACTGCGGCTCCTGGAAGAGGAGTTCACCGTTCCCGGGGACTTCGACCTGGCCGGGTTCTGGCAGGCGTATCAGGAACAGTTCCACTCCTGGCTGCACACCGCCGACGCCGTCGTACGGGTGTCGCCCCTCGGCGCCGCCCGCCTGACGGGCGCGGCGGCGCGGGCGCTGCGCGCCTGCGGTGAGCCGCAACCCGACGGCTGGACCCGCGCGGTCCTGCCGATCGAGTCCATGGATCACGCCTGCCGGGAATTCCTGGCCCTGGGACCGGAGATCGAGGTCGTCGAACCGGCGGAGCTGCGGGAGCGGATGGCCGCGACGGCCCGCGCGATCGCCGCCCTGCACGCCGACTGACGCCGGGCGCCGGGGTGTTGTGCCAGGTCAGTGCATAGGGTGTGCCGAATGACACGACACCTGGATTTCGAGCGCCTGCACAACTTCCGTGACCTCGGCGGCTATTGCGCCTCGGACGGACGCACCGTGCGCTGGGGCCGGCTGTACCGGTCCGACTCGCTGGCCAAGCTCCAGGGCGCGGACTGGGACCGCTTCCTCGCCCTGGGTATACGTACCGTCATCGATCTGCGGTATCCGTGGGAGATCGAGGCCAAGGGCAGGGTGCCGGACGCCGACGGGTTCACGTATCTCAATCTCAGTGTGGAGCACCGACCCTACGACCAGGCGGAGATCGACCCGGCGCTCGACCCATGGCGCTTCCTCGCCGACCGGTACGCGGAGGTCGCTCTCGACGGGGCCGAGGAGCTGCGGCAGGCGCTGGAGGCCATCGCGTCCGAGAGCGGGCCGCAGGTGTTCCACTGCGCCTCGGGCAAGGACCGCACCGGCCTGCTCGCGGCCCTCGTCCTCTCGCTCCTGGGGGTGGACGAGGACACCATCGCCGCGGACTTCGCCCTCACGGAGCTGGCCACGGACCGGCTGATCGCGGACTGGCGGGCGGCCAACCCGGGGCGGGCCCTCAACTGGCCCGGATACGGGCGGGCGCCCGAGGAGGTCATCCGGCTCTTCCTCGCCGACCTCACCGACACCTACGGTTCGGTGCGCGACTACGCGGTCAAGCACATCGGGGTGGACGACGCCCTGATCGAGAGGCTGCGCGCACGGCTACTGGACTGAGCACCGTGGCGGCGGGCATCGGCCAACGTGGCCTGGACCTGATGGTACCTACTAGGTACCATCAGGGTATGCCGTCCTTGAATATCACGTTCACCGACGAGGAACTGGCGGAGGTCCGCGCCGCCGCGGCCGCCGAGGGCAAGTCGCTCAAGCAGTATGTGCACGACCTGCCCCTGCGCGAGCGCCAGCGCCGTCAGTTCGTCCGCTACGCCGTCTCCTGGGGGGAGGCCCATCGGGAGCAGTTCGACGAGGCCTTTCCCGAAGAGGTCCCCCCGGCCGACCGTCCGCAGGGGAGCCAGGCCGCCTGATGACTCTGTACATCGATGTGCCCTGGCTGCTCGATGTCCAGGAACAGGCCGTCCCCGAGGACGTCTCCGTCGCCGACTACTCGGCGCTCGTCGCCGCGGTCGCCCGCCACAAGACCCGTATCCCGCGCCCCACCACCGCCGAGCCCGACCCGGCCTGGCGCGCCGCCGCGCTGCTGCACACCCTGGTGCGCCTGCAACCGCTCCCGTACCGCAACTCGCTGTACGCGTGCCAGGTGGCGGTCGCGTATATGCACGCCTCCGGCGAAGGCATGGACCCGCCGTACGGCGCCCTGGTGGATCTCGTACGGGACATCCAGGCGGGCAAGGCGTCCGTCTACCAAGCGGCGGACAGCATCCGCGAGTGGCGGCTCTGACCGCCGCGACAAGGGCTGCGAACACGGCTGCTACAAGGCTTTGAACAGCAGCGCGCCCGCTCCGGCGGCCGGTCCCTGGGGACCTGCTGGAGCGGGCGCTCGCGGTGATCGGGGTCAGTGCAGCACGACTACCTTGTGCATCCCGAGGAAGGCGTGCGGCACGCCGTTCTTGTCGTCCGGGATGAAGCAGAGCAGCGCGTAGGTGCCCGGCGGCAGGTGGTGCGCCCGCAGCAGGACCGTGCCGCCGGGGGAGACGGCGCCGAGGCCGAGAGCGGGTCCGGTGAACGGCGCCGTGGCCGGCTTCCCGGCCGCGATCTTGTCGAAGAACGCCTGGAGCTGGGCGTCGGTGGTGCCCGGCTTCACCGGCTGGAGCTGCATCTCGTGGAGCTCGTCCGCCGCGTTGTGGAGCAGGATCGGGTCCTTGGCCTCGTGCAGGCCCCGGACGTCGAAGCGCGGCCCGGCCGGTGTCTCACGCGTGATCACCGTGGCGCGGTCGGAGGTGCGCAGGGTGGCGTGGTTGTCGTCGTGTACATGGATGACACGGAAGACCGGGTGCGCGGGGTCCTTGAGGAAGGCACTGAAGTCGAGCAGGACCAGCCGTCCGGGCTTGACCCGCGTGGTGAAGCTCTCCGACACCTTCGGGGTGACGAAAGCGCCGCCGGGCGCGTCCGCCTCGTCGCGCAGCGCCGTGATGCCCTGGACCGTCGGGACCGGCATGCGGCTGACGGCCTTGGTGAGATCGGCGAAGATCTTCTTCAGCGTGACGCCGTGGTGCGGGCGCAGAAGTTGCAGCTGGCGGCCGCCCGCGTCGTCGGTGTGGACGCGGAAGGTCCGCAGCCCGCCCCGGGCGTCGTCCTGGGCGTGGATGCCCGAGGTGTCGATGCCGATGTCGATGGGCTTCGGGCCGTGGTGGTGGCGGGCGCCGGACGAGGCGTCGGCGTTCGCCATGCCGCCGAGCGCGCCGGCGACGGCGAGAGCGGTGACGGCCGCGGCTCTGGCGCCGCGTCGTAGCAGTGCGGTGCGCATGGAACTCCTGTCGTTGTACGAACCCCTGATGACCAAGGCCACCACCTCGCGGGCCGACGGACCGTCAGCCACGCTGACGGTAGGGCCGATCGGAGCATCGGCTGTGTCCCGGGTGATGCATGGTGCGCGGGGGGAGCGGGCAGGATGAGGCGGCCATGACACACCCGTCCGGTGTCGCTCCGAAGGGAACCGTCCCGTGCTCCGTAAGGTAAGCGCCCTGCTCGCCGCCGCCGCTCTGCTTCCGCTCGGCACCGCCGTGCACGCGGCCGCCGCCCCCACGGCCCCGCCCGCCCAGGCGCCCGCCTGCACCTACACGCCGGCGGTCCCCGCCGACAACTTCAAGGGGATACCGGTCTTCGACCCGGTCAAGGCCGCCCGGCCCTACAGCGCCACCCTGCGCACCGGCCAGGGCGCCATCACCTTCCAGGCGCTGACCGACAAGGCCCCGTGCACCACGTACTCCTTCAAGTTCCTCGCCCAGCGCGACTACTTCGACCGCTCGCACTGCCATCGGCTCACCACCGCGCGTATCTACGTGCTGCAGTGCGGCGACCCGACGGGCACCGGGAGCGGCGGGCCCGGGTACTCCTTCCCCGACGAGAACCTGACCGGTGCCACCTATCCGGCCGGGACGGTGGCGATGGCCAACGCCGGGCCCAACACCAACGGCAGCCAGTTCTTCTTTGTCTGGAAGGACACCAAACTCTCGCCCGCCTACACGCCGTTCGGCCGGGTGACGGCCGGTCTCGACGTGCTGCAGAAGATCGCGGCGGGCGGCGAGGACGACCAGAACAACCCCGGGGACGGTTTCCCGACGCTGCCGGTGAACATCAGGCACGTACAGATCAGGAACAGGTAATACGTGTCGGCCGGGCCTGTCAGGGACTGGTCGCGCGCACCGGGGCCGTGCCCTGGCGGGCCTTTTCGGCGGCCACGGCGAACGCTCTGTTGGCCTCGGTCTGGCGCCGATACGTCTCCGGCAGGTCCGGCAGGGCGAGCAGTCGGTCGCAGGCCCGCAGCGACCCCGCGTAGTCCCCGGTCCAGTACGCCGTGATGGAGAACTCGAAGAGCAGCCCCCACCGGTAGACCCAGGGCTGGGTGAACAGGATGTCGTCCGGGGCGGCGCGGTCCAGGCCCGCCACGGCGAAGGCGTGGGCCGACCGGTGGTGGCCCCGCGTGCGGAGCCGGGACGTCAGCTCGTAACAGGCCTCCAGCCGTTCCGGGCGGGCTTCCCAGGCCCGTACGAGGGCGTCCAGCGCGCCCGGCCAGTCGCCGCTCTCCGCCCGCAGGACGCCCACCTGCAACTGCGCGCAGTACACCTCCTCCACCCAGCCGCCCATGTCCGCCCGGCGCTGGTAGAGCGCGATGGCCTCCTCGGTGCGGCCCATGTCGCGCATGGTCTGGGCCAGGTAGAAGACGGTGCGGGCGTTGTCGGGATCGCGCTCCAGCTCCGCGCCGAGCAGCCGGGCGTCCCGCTCGAACTTGTCGTGCCGCGAGCCGCCGTCGGCGAAGTCCTGGATGGTCAGCGCGTCGAGGTTCTCCTGCCGGGAGCTGTCGTCGCAGGTCAGGTACTCATGGGTGACACCTTCGTAGCGCCAGTCGAGGTCCGCGCGGACCAGGCGCTTGACGCGGTACGAGGTGGTGCCCTCGTGGCGCAGCATGTACGCGTCGGCGGTGAGCTCGGGGAGTGGGCCGTCGCGGCGGATGACCAGGTCCGCGTCGAGGAGCAGCAGATAGTCGGCCTTGCCGCGCGCGTGGGCGATGTTGAGGCTGCGGTTGTGGCCGAAGTCCACCCAGGGCTCCTCGTGCAGCTGGCCCGGGACGCCGTCGAGGGCCGCGCGGATCAGGTCCTGCGTGCCGTCGGTCGAACCGGTGTCGGAGATGACCCAGGTGTCGATCAGATCGCGTACGGACGCCAGGCACCGCTCGATGACGCGCGCCTCGTTCTTGACGATCATGCAAAGGCAGATGGACGGCTGCTGCCCGGCATCCTTCATGTCCCGCACACCCTTCGTTTCGCGGCGGCTCACTGTGGCACGAGGGCGGGCGCGCGGGGCGCCGTGCGCGCGGAGTCATCGGCGACGGCCTTCGGTTGGCGTAATGCGCCAGGGGCCGAGGGGCGGGGCGTTGCTCCGCGCGGTGACGATTGTTGGTCCGATGTGCTGATAAACGGGCGTGTCAGCCCGATATCCGTGGACGAGGGGCCGTAAGCGGGGAGGTTTCCGTCGGCGTTGGATGACGCCCATAGAAGCCTCATCTAGGAGTAATGGGATATGGCTCCTGATCACACGACAAGGTCGCGGCTGGGGCCGCTTCCCCATCGGGGCAGACCTCGCCGGTGGCGCTCTGGCGTCCCTGGCCATGGTGCTCGCCGGTGTGGCGAGCCCGGCGGTGGCCGCGCCCCAGGGCGCCGGTGCCCCCGTGGCGCGGCCCGCGGGCGGTGGCGACGACCACTGCAAGCACGAACCGGACAGGAAGGCGGGCACGCCGGGCGCCCGCCCGGGC
Organism: Streptomyces sp. NPDC048696; assembly: GCF_043198895.1. Lineage (NCBI taxonomy): Bacteria > Bacillati > Actinomycetota > Actinomycetes > Kitasatosporales > Streptomycetaceae > Streptomyces > Streptomyces sp. NPDC048696. The sequence goes on from NZ_JBICVJ010000008.1 coordinate 129,829, forward strand.
GGCGGCGGTGGCGACGACCACGATCACTGCAAGGGCATGGGGCCGAAGGGTCCGCCCGGCCCCACGGGTCCCACTGGCCCGACGGGTCCCCCCGGCCCGACGGGTGACACGGGTCCTACTGGCGACACCGGTCCCACTGGGGACACCGGGCCTACGGGTCCCACTGGAGCCACTGGCCCGACGGGTCACACCGGACCTACTGGTCCTACCGGTCCGACGGGTCCTACCGGTCCGACGGGTCCCACCGGACCTACCGGTCCCACCGGAGCCACCGGTCCCACCGGCCCCTGCACCGCCATCGACGGCATCGAGCCCTCCGACACCGAGGACTTCACCGCCGTCCCCATCAACGGGAAGGCGTTCGCAGGCCGGCAGAGCACCCCGGGCGGGGCCATCGTCTGGACGGACCTCACCAACGCCGACAACCCCCACTACCCCGCCCATGTCTGCGGCATCTCCATCACCGAACACGGCAACGACGCCTGGATCAAGGTGGTGACCACCGACGGGACGATCTGGCAGACACACGGCGACGTGAACGGAACGAACTTCGTCTGGGACGAAGGCTGGACCCAACTGGCGACGCCTGTAGCGGGTTCGCTACGCAGCGGCGCCCCGCGCAGGACAGGGGGCGCCCGAACCTCCTGAGCCGCCGGGAACACCGGGTGGATGCCTTGGGCTCCATGGCATCCACCCGGTGTCGGCGGTCACCACGTACGGCCCGGGCGTGTGCGCCCGCGCATGCTGCCGCACGCCCTTCGGCGGGTTCTCGCCACGCGGCACGCTGGCCGGTGAAATCGGCCGAAGGAGTTGGCCGAAAACCTCGGCGGGCGGCAGTCCGAGAGATGAGAGAGAGGGGAACGTCCATGTCTGTGGTCATGTCGATGAAGTGGGCCGGGGTCAAGCCCGAGCAGTACGACGCGGTACGTGCGGAGGTGAAGTGGGAGGAAGAGACCCCGGCCGGTGCCGTGCTGCATGTGGCCTGGTTCGACGGCGGCGCACTGCATGTGACCGACGTGTGGGCCTCCCAGCAGTCCTTCGAGAGCTTCTTCGCGGAACGCCTCGCGGCCGCCGTGGAGAAGGCCGGGATCACCGGCGAGCCGGAGACGCAGTTCGCTCCGCTGCACCGCCGTTTCGTGGCACCCGGGGTGAGCGCCGGCGGCGTGTAGCGCCCTGAGTGCTCGGTCGTCGAAATCCCGGCGCCAGAGCCCCGGCGTCAGCATGCCGAGTCGGCGAACCAGCGGTCGAGCAGTTCCGCGTCCCCGGCGCTCTCGACCGCGTCCGCCACACGTGCACCGGCCACGCGTGCGATCGGCCCTGTTCACCCCGATATGCCTTCCCGGCGTACCGGGTCTTCGCGCTGCGTCCCTTTGCCATTTCCGCATCACATTGACCTCAAGCTTGGTCGAGGTCGTACGTTTCCTTCATGAGCATGGAAGCCACCGCGTGGACGCAGCTCCACAATGTCATGAACGCGCAGCAGGACCGACGCCCCTTCGATCGATCGACCCTGCGGCGCATCGCCGCGTTCGCCCGCCCGCATCGCCGCCGTATCGGGCTGTTCCTGCTGCTCAGCGTGGCGACGGCGCTGCTCGCGGTCGCCACCCCCGTCCTCGCCGGGCGTGTCGTCAACGCGATCGTCAGCGGCAAGGACGAGGGGACGGTCACCTGGCTCGCCGTGCTCATCGCCCTGATCGCCGTCGCCGAGGCGGGGCTCGGGCTGCTGAGCCGCTGGCTGTCGGCGAACCTCGGCGAGGGGCTGATCCTGGATCTGCGGACCGCCGTCTTCGACCACGTGCAGCGGATGCCGGTCGCGTTCTTCACCCGGACCCGTACCGGCGCGCTCGTCAGCCGTCTCAACAACGACGTGATCGGCGCTCAGCGGGCGTTCAGCAACACCCTCTCCGGCGTGGTCAGCAATGTCGTCACGCTGCTGCTCACCCTCGGCGTCATGCTCAGCATCTCGTGGCAGATCACCGTGCTCGCGCTGGTCCTGCTGCCGATCTTCGTGCTGCCCGCACGCCGGATGGGCGCGCGGATGGCGAAGCTCCAGCGCGAGGCCGCCGAGCACAACGCGGCGATGGGTACCCGGATGACCGAGCGTTTCTCCGCGCCCGGCGCGACCCTGGTCAAGCTCTTCGGCCGGCCCGCCGACGAGTCCGCCGAATTCGCCGCACGGGCCCGCCGGGTGCGTGACATCGGGGTGCGCACGGCGATGGCGCAGTCCGCCTTCATCACGGCGCTCACGCTCGTCTCGGCGCTGGCCCTCGCCCTGGTGTACGGGCTCGGCGGGTACTACACCCTGCACGGCCACCTCAAGGCGGGCGCCGTCGTCGCCCTCGCCCTGCTGCTCACCCGGATGTACGCGCCGCTCACCGCGCTCGCCGGTGCTCGCGTCGAGGTGATGAGCGCGCTGGTCAGCTTCGAGCGGGTCTTCGAGGTCCTCGACCTCAAGCCGTTGATCGCCCAGAAGCCGGACGCGCGGCCGGTGCCGGAGGGGCCGGTCTCGGTGGAGTTCGACGGGGTCCGCTTCGGCTACCCGTCCGCCGACAAGGTCTCGCTCGCCTCGCTGGAGGAGGTCGCGAGCCTGGACACCCGGGGCGGCACCGAGGTTCTGCACGGCGTCTCGTTCCGCGCCGAGCCTGGCCAGATGGTGGCACTGGTCGGGTCCTCTGGCGCGGGCAAGTCGACCATCGCGCAACTGCTGCCCCGGCTGTACGACACGGACGAGGGTGCCGTACGCCTCGGAGGTGTGGACGTACGCGACCTGACCGCCGACTCGGTCCGCGACACCATCGGCATGGTCACCCAGGACGGCCACCTCTTCCATGAGTCGGTCCGCGCCAACCTGCTGCTCGCCCGGCCGGACGCCGCCGAGGAGGACCTGTGGGACGCCCTGCGCCGCTCGCGCCTCGACGGGCTTGTCGCCTCGCTGCCGGACGGGCTCGACACGGTCGTCGGCGAGCGCGGCTACCGGCTCTCCGGCGGTGAGCGCCAGCGGCTGACCATCGCCCGGCTGCTGCTGGCCCGCCAGCGCGTGGTCATCCTCGACGAGGCCACCGCCCATCTGGACAACACCTCGGAGGCGGCGGTCCAGGAAGCACTCGCCGAGGCGCTGGAAGGCCGCACCGCCGTGGTGATCGCCCACCGGCTCTCCACCGTACGGGCCGCCGACCTCATCCTGGTGGTCGAGGACGGACGGATCGCGGAGCGGGGCACCCACGAGGAACTCCTCGCGCTCGGCGGCCGCTACGAGGAGCTGTACCGCACCCAGTTCGAGCGCCCCGGCAGCGCGCCCGCGGGACTCGGCTGAGCCCGCGGCCCGGCCGGTGAGCCCGGCAACTCACCGGCGGGCGGCCGGGCGGTGCGGCGCGGATGTACGGCTATTCGGGCGCCGCCTCCTCCCGCTCCAGCGCCCTTACCAGGGCCGCGAAGCCGGGGTCGATTCCCTCCCTGTCCCCGCCGGTCCGCCAGTCCACCAGGAAGCCGCGCAGGACCCCCAGGATCATCTCGGCGACCTCCAGCTTGCGCTGGTCGGACCAGTGTTCCGGGCAGATGGCCAGCAGCGTCGGCAGATACAACTTCGCCGCGCCCCGCCCGAGTTCGGCATAGCGCGCCGGGTCGTACATCGCGAGGCCGATGGCCTGGTCGAGCGCCAGCTGTCCGGGGTCGTCGGCGATCAGGGTCGACCAGATGGCGCGTACCCGGGCCGCCAGCGAGGGGCGGCCGGTGATGGCGGCGGCAGCGGCCACCGCGTTGTCGATACGCCGGGTGCGCAGTTGCAGGATCGCCTGCTGGAGCAGGTCGTCCGCGCTGTCGAAGTAGTACAGGAGCACCTTGTGCGTGGTGCCGGCCGACCGCGCGGCGCGCCGGAGCGAGAAGTCGACCATGCCGTGGGCCGCCAGGTCCTCGCTGACCAGGTCCAGCAGCTCGCGGCGTCTGGCCTCGCCCCGCTTCGATCCGGTCGACCGCCGGTAGCCCGACCGTTCCTCCGTGGTGTCGTGCGCGTCCCCGTCGGCAGCGTCCATCCCGCATGTCCTTCCGAAAGCCTCGCCAGTAAGTGAACCGCGTGGTTCACTCTATCCGAGAGCGGTACGGCTCACCGGGAGGTTGTTGTGCACTCGTCCGTGGAACGGCAGAAGGTTCACTTCAGCAGCGGCGGCACCCACTGCGCCGCCTGGCACTATCCGGGCACCAACGGCGGCTGTGTGGTCATGGCCTCGGGAACGGCGGTCACCAAGGAGCCGGGCACCGACCGGTTCGCGCGGCGCTTCAACGAGGCCGGGTTCGCCGTCCTCGCCTTCGACTTCCGCCGGATCGGCGAGAGCGGCGGCGAGCCGCGCCAGGTCATCCGTATTCCCGACCAACTGGCCGACTGGCAGGCCGCGATCGCTTACGCGCGCGCCCTGCCGGACGTCGACCCGGCCCGCATCGCCATCTGGGGTTTCTCCCTGGCGGGCGGACATGTCCTGCGACTCGCCGCACGCGACGGGGAGTTGGCGGCGGCCATCGCCCAGACACCGCTGGCCGACGGCCCGACCATCGCGCGCGCGGCGATGCGGCACAGCACACCGCGCGCGATGCTGCACCTGACCGGGCTGGTGCTCCTCGACACGCTCGGCGCTCTCGTCGGCCGTCGGCCGATCCTGGTGCCGAGCGCGGGCGCGGCCGGAACCGTGGCCGCGCTCACCACACCGGACGCGATGGACGGCACCCGCGCGCTGGACCCCGACGGCCGGTACCCGGACTGGAATCAGTCGATCGCCGCGCGCTCGGCGCTCGCCCCCGGCTTCTACCGGCCCCTGCGCGACGCGCCGCACGTGAAGTGTCCGCTGCTCGTCGTGGTCAGCGAACAGGACCAATCCGTCCTGCCCGGCCCCGGCCTGCGCGCGGCCGAGCTGGCGCCCCAAGGCGAGTCCGTACGACTCCCCGGCACGCACTACGCTCCGTTCACCCACGCGCACGAGCAGGCCGTGGAGGCGGAAACAGCTTTCCTGCAACGGAACTTGCTCGGTCCGTCGGCCGACCTTGTACGACTGCGGCCACCGCGGCGAAACTGAGGGCATGCCGATCAACGAGCAGGCACCGGACCACGACGTGACGGACGACGCGGAGCAGACGGCCCAAGCCGCGTTCGATCTGGGGGCGCGGGAACGCACCGCGGGCAACATCGACGCCGCCCGCACCGCGTTCCGGCGCGCCGCCGACACCGGCCACCCCGACATCGGCCCCATGGCCCTCGCGAACCTGGCCGTACTGGAAGCAGCGGCCGGGCGGACCGATGCGGCCCGTGCCGTGTTCGCGCAGGCGATAGCCACGGGGCATCCCGATCACGCGCAGAAGTCCCTCTTCAACTTCGCGATCTTCGAGCAGCGCAACGGTGAACTGGCGCACGCCCGCGAGCTCTACGAGCAGGCCATCGCCGGAGGGCATCCCGAGCACGCCCGCAAGGCCCGCTTCAACCTCGCCAACCTGGCGGCCCACCAGGGCCGACTCGGCGAGGCGTGCGGCCTGTTCCTCGGGGCCATGGCGCCCCCGTTCCTCGGGGACACCGCGGAGCGGGCCCACCGGCGCCTCATCGAGGTCGACCCCAGCCACCTCGCCGAGGCCCGCGAGGTGTACCTGACGGCCATCGCGAACGAGGACAAGGAGACGGCCGCGCGGGCCCGTGATCTCCTCTTCGATCTCGACCCGCACTACATCCTGCCCCAGGACACGATCACCCTCGGCCCGAGGACGGTCGACCTGGCCGACGTCGAGTCCGCCGACTGGGCGATGGGGCGGCGACCGGCCTATTCCAGCGGCCATCTCGACGTCTACACGCGTGACGGCCAACAGCACACGGTCTTCCTCGACCTGCGCGACCGCTACGACCGCCGGAAGTACGAGATGCTCCGGGCACACCTCGGCCCCGACTCGATCTGAGCGGTCGCAGTGAGATGACGGGTGATGCGGTACGGGCAGCTCAGACGGCGACGAGCCGACGCCGGTACCGCACGCCCGGGCGCCCGTCGATGACGGTGTCCGCCACCACGGTGAACCCGCTGCGGGTGAGGACGGCCATGGACGCCGGGTTGTCGAGGGTGGTCTTCGCGGTGAGCGCCGAGAGCCCGTACGCCTCGGCAGCCAGCCGGCACACCTGCGCGACCGCCGCCGTCGCCATACCCCGGCCCGAGGCGCGCTCGCCGATCCGGTAGCCGAGCTCGGCGGACCCGTCCTCGACGTCCATGAGATTGATCCGGCCGACCAAGTCTCCTTCGCCATCCACGACGACGTGGAAGTGACACACCCCGGCGTCCTGTTCGGCGAGAAGAGCGCGCAGGCGGGAGGCGAACTCGGCGAAGTACGCGTCCCCGCGATCCGGTACGGTCCGCGCGAAATACTCCCGGTTCACGCGCTCGAATTCCAGCAGAGCGTCCGCGTGTTCGGCCCGCAGCCGTTCCAGCCTCACCATGCCCGCCAGCATACGCACGCACCCGGCGCCCGGACCGGCCGGTGGGAGGTTGCCTTTACGATCACCGTTGTGACGAACACTACGACCCCGACCCCCGCAGAAGATGAGGTCCTCGTCCGCGAGGAGGGCCGCGTCGGCCGACTCACCCTGAACCGCCCCCGCGCGCTCAACGCGCTCAGCCACACCATGGTCCTCCGCGTCGAGCAGGCGTTGCTCGCGTGGCGGAGCGACCCCGACGTGGCGGCCGTGGTGCTGACCGGGGCCGGTGAGCGCGGCCTCTGCGCGGGCGGGGACATCCGCGCCATCTACGAGGACGCCCGCGTCGGCGGCTCCGCCTCGGCGGAGTTCTGGCGCGACGAGTACCGGCTCAACGCCCTGATCGCCCGCTACCCCAAACCGTATGTGGCCCTGATGGACGGCATCGTGATGGGCGGCGGGGTCGGGGTGTCCGCGCACGGCAGCGTACGCGTCGTCACCGAACGCTCCCGGGTGGCCATGCCGGAGACGGGCATCGGCTTCGTCCCCGACGTCGGCGGTACGTATCTGCTCGGGCGCGCGCCCGGTGAGCTGGGCACGCATCTGGCGCTGACCGGCGAAGCCGTCGGCGCGGCGGACGCGATGCTGTGCGGCCTGGCCGACCAGTTCGTACCCTCCGAGCGGCTCGACGCACTGGTCGCGGAGCTGACCAGGGCGCCCGTCGACGACGTCCTCTCCCGGTACACCGCCGAGGCGCCGCCCGGCGAACTGGCGGCCCACCGGGAGTGGATCGACGAGTGCTACGCGGCGGACACGGTCGAGGAGATCGTGGAACGGCTGGTCGCACACGGCGACCCGGCCGCCAAGGAGGCCGCCGTCACGCTGTCCGCCAAGTCCCCCACCTCCTTGAAGGTCACGCTTGCGGCAGTGCGCCGGGCGCGCCGACTCGGCTCGCTGGAGCGGGTGTTGGAGCAGGAGTACCGCGTCTCGTGCGCGGCACTCACCTGCCCCGACCTCGTGGAGGGCATCCGGGCCCAGGTCATCGACAAGGACCGCACTCCCCGCTGGTCACCGGCCACCCTCGCCGAGGTCACCGAGGAGGACGTGGCCCGCTTCTTCGCCGCACCGGCCGCCTGAGATCCGGGCCCCGTGCTCAGGCGAACTGGGAACTGGGCACCGGGCCGGACGAGTTCAGCCCGGACCGGTCGCCCCGGAGCCAGGTGCCGCGCACGGCCGCCGCGAACTCCGCGAACCGGTCGTCCGGGTCCGCGGGCGTCTCACCGTCGCCCTCCTCCGGCGTCGGGTCGGCGCCCACGATCTCGGCGGCGATCCGCGCCGCCGACCGGTCGTCGGCCGGTGCCTGCGCCACCTCGCCGTCCTCGTCCTGGCGCAGCTGCTCACCCCAGGGCGCCATCGTCATCTGGTGCAGCAGGGCGACGCTGTCGGCGGTGACCACCGGCGGATCGGTCCAGTTGCTCGCGTGCTCGTGGAGCACCTGCCCGGGGACACGGTCGAGGAGCTGCCCGAGGATCTCGGCGCCCTGGTCCGTCTCGCCAAGATCGTTGAGGTCGTACGCGATCACGACGGTGTCCTGGCGCCCCGGCTCGAAGGGCCGCGACGGCAGACCGAGTACGTCGGCGGCGGCGAGGCCGAGGATCCGGCTGCCCCGGTCGGGCAGCAGCGACACCGAACCCGGCCGCACCTCGGCCGAGTCCAGCAGCGTCTTCAGCCGCAGCAGGCCCTGGAGGCACTGGTCGTAGGAGTCCTGGAACCAGGCGTACCGGCCGGTCATACCGGCCCCGAAGCCGAACGGGGACAGGGTGCCCAGGACCGTGCCGCCCATCGCGTACTGCCAGCCGCGCAGATCGTGCGTGTCCAGCGGGCTCACGGACCCGGCCGCGGCGGCCCGGTCCAGCATGCGGCGCTGGCGGTCGCGCGTGGGTATCCACATCTCGTCCTGCGGGTCCGGCAGCAGCGCGTGGTGACGGTTCGCCAGGGCGAGGTCGCCGGACATGATGGCGTTGTAGGCCAGCAGATAGCGGTCCGGCCAGTCGGCGAGGCCGCTCTCGTGCCGCGCCAGCACCTCGACGGCCTCGCCGTGCCGGCCCTCGCGCTCGTACGCGGCCACCAGCTCACGCACCACCGAAAGCGCGCCCGGGTGCAGCCGCAGGGCCTCGCGCAGAGCGGGGACCGCCAGGTAGGAGAGCCCGCGCTCGACGCACGCGTAACCGAACGCGTACAGCTCCTGGGCCGACTCGGGCGCGGCGGCCAGCTTCTTGGCGGCCTTGCGCAGGTCGTCGAACCCGGCCGCCCCGGCGGCCCGCTCGACCACGAGCGCCACCTCACCCAGCGGCAGGGTTTCGGCCCCCGCCCTCAGCAGCCGCAGGGCGCCGGGGATGTCACCGGCCTCCAGGCACTCCCAGGCCTCGACGAGCTCGGCGGACTTCGGGCGGGTCTTCTTGCGCGAGAACATCCGCAGATCATCGCCGATGGTGAGGTGTGTTCTCAAAACGTTTCGCGAGGCCCCGGCCTTTTCGCCGCTACCGCCGCTCCTCGTTCCCTTCGGGCTCCAGCACCCAGTCCAGGTCGTGATGGTGTCTGCCCGCTGCCCGCGCGCAGACCTCGGCCTCGCTGGTCGGGCCGAAGGTGTCGGCCAAGGCGTTGGACGAGGCGCCCGACCGGTGGCGTGCCACGGCGGCTTCGGTGTCCGCGTGCACCAGATCGGCGTTGATCGCCATCGCCGCCCGCACACCGCCCGCCTGGGCGAGCGGCAGTGTGGCCATCGACTCGGTGACGTTGCCCGCCACCCACACCCCGGCCACCTCGGTCAGGCCCGTGGCATCCGAAGCCACGTACGTACCCGTGCCCATGGGGTGTTCCACCGGGGCGAGACCGAGGCCGGACAGCACCTCGGCGCGCGCCACCAACCGTGGTGCCACCACCAGTGCCGCCACGGCCACCCGCCGCCCCGAGGCCAGCTTCACCCCGGCCAGCCGGTCCGCCACCACGTCCAACGCGGTCACCTCGCCCTCGACGACCGTGATCCCGCGTGCCGCCAGGCGCTCGGCATCCTCCTCGGCCAGGACGGAACCCGTGGGCAGGAACAACGTGACCCGCGACGACCACTGCCGCATCAGCAGCGTCTGATGCAGGGAGGCGGGGCGGCCGCCCAGCACCCCGATCGGCGCGTCGCGGAACTCCCAGCCGTGACAGTACGGGCAGTGCAGCACATCGCGCCCCCACCGCTCGCGCAGCCCCGCCACCTCGGGCAGTTCGTCGACCAGGCCCGTCGTCACCAGGAGACGCCGAGCACGCAGCTCGCGACCGCTCGCGGTGGTGACGACGAAGCCACCCGCCACCCGCCGGGCCGAGACCGCGCGGTCGGACACGATCCGGCCGCCGTATCCGGTGACCTCCTCGCGGCCGACGCGCAGCAGTTCGAGCGGCGCCACACCGTCGCGGGACAGCAGGCCGTGGGCCGCCGACGCGGGGGCGTTGCGTGGCTCGCCGGAGTCGACGACCAGCACGGAACGGCGGGCGCGCGCCAGCGTCAGCGCCCCCGCCAGCCCGGCGACGCCCCCGCCGATCACCACGACGTCCAGTTCGCCGGGCAGTGCCGCGTGCGGTTCTCCGGGCGTTTCTACGGGCGTTTGTGAGGAATCCCTGTTCGCAGTCATGGAAACACCGTGCGCCCTGCCTCCCGGACCCGCCATTTTTCTTGCCGATCCGGCAACGGCCTCAGCGGCGGCGCAGCGGCACACCCGGCTCCCACCGCTGCTGGTACCGACCGGCCGACGCACCGGCGGTGAAAGCCGCCGAGGACGCGGTGGACGTCCCCACCCGCCAGTCGATCTCCTTCACCGCCTGGTACCAGACGACCCCGATGATGTCGCGCCGACGAGGCAGCGTGCGGAACATGTCGCTGATCCACTCGGCCTTCCGCCCGGCCGCGTCGGTGGCTCCGACCTCGGTGATCACGAGCGGCTTGCGGGTGAAGCGGCGCAGCTCCGTCCGCGACGGGTTGAACAGCCGGTCGAACGACTGGTAGTTCTCCTTGCCCACCGTGCCGTAGTAGCCGGACAGACCCACCCAGTCCACATACGCGTCTCCGGGGTAGAGCCCGGCCAGCGGTGTGGAGTTGGCGTAACTGATGTTGGGGCTCCACACCCACACCGCGTTGCGCGCCCCCACCGCGTCGAAGATCTGGTGGACATGGCGCCAGGCCCGCACGTACTCACCGGCGCGGTTGCCGTTGGACTGCTCGCACCACGGGTACCAGTAGCCGTTCATCTCATGGGCGAAGCGGATGGCCACCGGGTAGTGCAGTGACTTGATGCCCCGCGCCCAGGACCGTACGTAGGCGTCGAAGGAACCGTCGATGACGGCGGAGAGGCGATACGCGGGTTGTTCGCCGCGCAGCCTGGGCTCCTTCGCCTCGGCCGTGTGGTCCCAGGGCTCCCAGGCGATCATCGGCAGCATGCCCCGCTCGGCGACCCGGTTGATCGCCCCGGCGTCGAAGTGGTCGCTCTTCCAGTCGGCCGAGAACTCGTACACCTGCGGATGGTGTCCGCTCTGCCGGGCGAACTCGGCGGCTTCCGTGAAGTCATGGGTGCCCGCCGAGGTGAAGACGCCGATGAACGCCTTGCCGGTGGCGGGGAAGGAGACGGCGGTGGGTTGCGTCGGGGCGGGGTGTTCGGCGTCGGGCAGTACGGTCGTCGGGGGCAGTACGGCGTCCGCGCGGGCGGCTGCCGCGCGGCGGTCGCGGTCCGCCAGGTCCGGTGCGAGCGTGAAGGTGTACCAGGTCAGCAGCACGGCACTGAGCAGCGCGAGCAGCCGTGGTGCCGTGACCCTCACCGTTCGGCCCTCGCGGTGCGCAGCCGGGTGGAGAGTCCCTGGACCAGGGCGAGCAGCGGTGGGGCCGAACCGGCCGCGAGGCCGAGCAGTGTCCACATCCGCATGGCTGTGTAGTCGTGGTGGTGCAGAAAACTCACCGTGAGCAGAGCACCGGCGAGGAGCGCCCACAGCAGATGGAGGCGGAAGGTGCGCAGCGACTCCGAGCTGCGCAACTCGCCCTTGGCGGTGACGACATACGCCAGCGGCCGGCGCAGCAGGGCGTTCGCCGCCGCGTCGATGTAGACGGGCCCGGCGAAGAGCGAGAGCAGGATGCCCGCCGTGCCGATCTCTCGCCGTTCGTGTTCGGCGAGGTTGAACCGGCGCAGCCAGAGCCACAGCACGAACGAGCCGCCCATCCCCGCCGACCACAGCAGGAACCAGGGGAGCCCCGGCAGGTGGATGGAGGAGACCCCGAGCAGCATGTACAGGGCGGTGGCCAGGGTGCCGAGGCCCAGACTCATGGCGACGCTCGGGTAGTAGAACTGCACCAGACCGTAGAGCAGCCGCTGACCCGGCCGCAGTCGAATGCCGTCCCGCAGCCGGGAGTTGAGAGTGATCTCCCAGACGCCGTACGCCCAGCGCCGCTGCTGGTTGAAGTAGTCGGTCCAGGTCGTCGGGCCCTCGCCGATCGCCACCACATCGGGGGTGTAGACGCCCTTCCAGCCGTTGCCGGTGGCGGGGTTGACCGTGCCGTGCACCCGCATGCTCGTCAGATGGTCCTCGATGATGGAATCCTGGTAGCCGCCGATCTGCTGCCACGCGGTGACGCGGTAGAGGTGGTTGGTGCCGATGAGCAGCGGGGCGTCCAGGCCGTTGCCGCCGCGCTCCACCATGCTGCTGAACAGGTACTGCTGCACCGAGGCGCCGTGCGAGACCCAGTTGTCGTAGGCGTTGCCGTACACCTGCGGGGCGACGACGAACGCCGTGTCGGGGGCGTGGAAGTAGCCGAGGGTGCGCTCCAGGAAACACGGCAGCGGCACATGGTCCGGGTCCATCTGGGCGACCACGTCGTAGTCGTTCTCGTGCTCGGCGCGCCAGGCGTTGTGGTTGCCGGACTTGGTGCGGGCGCGGAACGGGCCGGACGGCTGGTTGTACTCCGGGCGCCCCTTGCGGCTGAAGTGGTGCACGCCGAGGCGCGCCGCCATCTGCCGTACGCGCGGATCGTCGCCCTCGTCCAGGATCCAGACGTCCACGGTGCAGTTCCAGCGCTCCACCTCCAGCATGGCCCGCAGGGTCCGCTGGACGACGGCCAGCGGCTCCTTCGACGGCACGATGGTGGTGAGCATCGCGACGCGCAGCCCGGACGGCGGGACCATCGGGACGGGGTCCTTCGCCCGGAAGGCGAAGACCCAAATGGCCGCCGCCTGCACGACTTTGATCGTCTCGACGGCGACCACCAGACAGAACCCGACCCGGGCCAGACACAGCCCGCAGCCGCCGAGCCCGGTCACCCCCGGCCCGGGCACATGTTCGGGCAGCAGCAGCCAGCCGATGAACACGATGTCGGCGAGCGCGGTGGCGGTCGTCACCGCCGTGAGCAACACCCGCTGGTCCAGGCGCAGTACGGGGCAGTACGCGACCTCCCGGCCCGGGTTGGCCAGCGGACCGCAGGCCCTGGCGGCGCGGACATAGGCTTCGACGGCCGACGCGTTGCGGCGATCCCTCCTCTCGGCGCGCCGATCGGGCCGGGATGCATCTCTGGACATGTCCCCCCTTAGTGGCAACCAGCGTCACTCCGCTGTGAACAGGCCACTACCTGTTGTGAGTGAAGGACAGCGCGCGTCGGCCGCCGGTTCCCGCCGGGCCCGGATACCACCCGCTCGGATACGACGGGTTCAGAAGGGACTCGGAGAGGGCTCCGGCAGGGATCAGATACGAACGGCGTACAGCGTGCTGTCGTCGCCGATGTACGCCGTGTCCTGTGCGACGGCCGGTGAGTGCGCGGGAGAGGAGGCGGAGAAGGCCCACAAGTGCTCCCCGGTGGCGGAGCGCAGTGCGTAGAGCCTGGTGTCGTCGCTGCCCACGTACACCACGGATCCCGCCGTGACAGGTGAATGCACGTCTGCCGCGGCGGTGAACTCCCAAGCGGGCTTGCCGGTTTGCGCGTCCAGGGCGTGCAGCGTCTTCCCACCGCCCACGTACACCACACCCTTCGCGATCGCGGGGTTGGATCCCACCGAGGCCCCCTCGAACCGCCATACCTGCTTGCCGGTGCCCGCGTCAACGGCGTAGAGGTTGCCGTCGGTGCTGCCGAAGAAGACGAGGCCGCTCGCCGTACAGGGGATGCCGGACACGGCCCCCTTGGTCGTGAAGGCCCACTTCCTGTCACCGCTGTACGCGTTCACCGCGTAGAGGTTGGTGTCGCTGCTGCCCACGTACACCGTGTCGCCGGAGACCGCGGGGGAGTGGGTGTCGTTGTCCGCGGTGAAGGCCCATCTGCGACGTCCGTCGACGGTGTCCACGGCGTACAGCCGGTGGTCCGCGCTGCCCACATACGCGACACCTCCCGTCACGACCGGGGTGTGGACGATGCCGCCCGTGAGGAACCGCCAACGGACCTCGCCCGACAGCGCGTCGAAGGCGTAGAGCGTACGGTCGTCACCGCCGAGGTAGACGCTGCCGCCCAGCACGCAGGGGGCGGAGCCGATGGCCGCGCCGGTCGTGTACGACCAGCGGCGCTGCCCGTCGGCGACGGCCAGCGCGTACAGCGTGCCGTCGTTGCTCGCCGCGTAGACGAGGTCACCGGCGACTCTCGGGTACGACAGTACGGTGCCGGTGGTCGTGAACCGCCAGCGCGGCGTCCCCGGGGCGGCCGCCCTGCCGTCGTGCGTCAAGGCCCAGGCGGCGGCCGCGACCCCGCCGGCGGCCACGAAGCCCGCGGCGCCGTACAGGAGTCGGCGCCGGCTGACCGGCCGCTCGGGCGGCGGTGGGGGAGCGGGGGTGTACGCGGGCGCCGGTGGCGTGGGAGGGTCCGGGACCGGGGGCGGGCCCGTCACCGTCTCGTCCTGCCAGGTCGTGGGCAACCACCCGGCCGAGAGCAGTTCCACCGGCGAGCGGCCACCGGTCAGGGCGGGCATCAGAGCCGCCAGGGTCGGACGGTCGGCGGGCTTCTTGGCCAGGCACCAGGCGATCAGCCGACGCAACCCGGCCGGAACCGCCGCCAGATCGGGCTCCTCGTGCACCACACGGAACAGCAGCGCCGCCACCGACACCTCCCCGAAGGGCCCGGTGCCACTCGCGGCGAACGCCAGTACCGAGCCGAGCGAGAAGACATCCGACGAGGGCTCGATCGCGTGCCCCTGGATCTGCTCGGGCGACATGTACCCGGGAGAGCCGATGGTGGTTCCGGTGAGGGTGAGTCCGCTGTGCTCGGCGAGCCGGGAGATCCCGAAGTCGATGACGCGGGGCCCGTCTTCGGCCAGGAGCACGTTCGCGGGCTTGAGATCCCGGTGGATCAGGGAGGCGCCGTGAATCGCGGTGAGCGCTTCCACCAGCGCCGCACCCAGAGCCCGTACCGACCGCTCCGGGAACGGGCCGCACTTGTGTACGGCTTGCTGGAGCGAGGGGCCGGGAATGTAGGCGGTCGCGAGCCACGGCTGACGCCCTTCGGGGTCCGCGTCGACCACCCCGGCCGTGAAGAACCCGCCCACGGCACGGGAGGCGATCACCTCGCGGACGAAACGCTGCCGGAAGGCGGGTTCCTGTACGTACTCGGGACGGATGACCTTGATCGCGACCCGTCGACCGCTCGGCGAATACCCGAGGTAGACGCGGCCCATGCCGCCACTGCCCAATTGGGCGACCACTCGGTACGGTCCCACCGCGACGGGATCGTCAGGCCCCAATGGCTCCAAGGCGCCCCCCGGGTCACGTCCTGGACATATCACCAACTCGCTTGCCGTAGCAGCGTATCGAAGCAAGCCAGGGGTCCGCCGGAAAACGTCCTTGACGTGCGCCGGAGGGGAACGATCGGATACCGCCCATGAGCACAGGGCAGCCGCATCCGGGCCTGCGTCCCCTCGACGAGGATCTCGTACGGAAGCTGATAGCCCGTCAATTCCCACAGTGGGCGGGGCTGATGGTGAAGCGCCTCTCCTCCGGCGGGACGGTCAACGCCATGTTCCGGCTGGGCGACGACATGGTCGTACGGCTGCCGCTGGGGGAGAGCGGGGCCGGGGATGTGACGATGGAGCGGGAGTGGCTGCCGCGGCTCGCGCCCTTGCTGCCCACGCCTGTGCCCGAGGTGCTGGGGGCCGGGGAGCCCGCCGAGGGGTATCCGTGGCCGTGGTCGGTGTACCGGTGGCTGGCGGGGGAGAACCCGTCGGCGGGGGCGCTGAGCGAGCCGGCGCTGCTGGCGAAGGACCTGGCCGGGTTCGTGGCGGCGATGTGGAGCGTCACCCTGCCCGGGGCGCCGCGCGCCTACCGTGGCGGGCCTCTCGCCTCGCTCGACGCGTCGACCCGCGCCGCGATCGAGGAGCTGCGCGGGATCCCGGAGGAGGGTGTCGACTGCGATGCCGTGGCGGCCGTGTGGGCGGACGCGCTGGCGGCGCCGGGCGGGGACGGGCCGCCGGTGTGGCTGCACGCCGATCTGATGCCGGGCAATCTGCTGGTGGACGGCGGCAGGCTGACCGCGGTGATCGACTTCGGGTGCACGGGGGTGGGCGACCCGGCCTGCGATCTGTTCCCGGCGTGGAACCTGCTGCCGCCCGATGCGCGGCGGGTCTTCCGCGAGGCGCTGGACGTGGACGACGCGATGTGGCGTCGTGGCCGGGGCCGGACGCTCTCGCAGGCGCTGATCGCACTGCCGTACTACCGCACGACGAACCCGACGATGGCGCGCAATGCCCGCCATGTGATCCGGGCGGTGCTGGAAGAGACCGCCTGACACGCGACCTCAGCGGCGGCTCTCAGCGGTGCGCGTCGGTCTTGGTGAAGACGTACTCGTCGAGGATGAGGCCGATGGCGACGGCGGCCGGGATGGCGACGAGTGCGCCGATGATGCCCAGGAGCGCGCCGCCGATCAGTACGCCGACGACGGTGACCAGCGGGTGGACGTTCACGGCGAACTTCATCACCTTGGGCACGATCACGTAGTCCTCGGCCAGCCGGAAGGCGATGTAGAAACCGGCGGTGGCCACGGCGACCGGCAGCGAGACGGACAGGGCGATGAGACTGACGACGATGCCGCCGATCGTGGACCCGACGATCGGGACGAGGTCCATCAGTGCGACGAAGACGCCCAGCGCGGCGGCGTAGCGCACCCCGGTCGCCTCGCACCACAGGAAGGTGGCGAGACCGGCGATCACGGAGGTGGCGACGTTGCCGAGCATGTAGCGGCCCGTGCGCGACAGGATCTCCTCGGTCATGGCTCGTACGTGCTCACGCCGGTCGGAGCGGACGAAGCGCAGGCAGAAACTCTTGAGCGCCGGCAGGAACGCCATCATGTAGACCGCCACCACGATGACGATCGCGGTGGAGGCCACGGCGCTGATCACGGCCTTCCCCGCCCCGAGCAGCCCGCCCAGCAGGTCGGACGTCCCGCCGGACGACAGGCGCTGGTGGGCCTTGTCCAGCAGATGGAAACGATCCTCCAGCTTGCCGAGCGTGGACTGGTGGTCGTGCAGCTGCTTCAGCCAGCCGGGGATCGCCTTGGTCAGGGCGTTGATCTCGTTGCTGACCGGTGGGATGACCAGGGCGAGGAATCCGGCCAGGGCCGCCAGCACCAGAGTGAGCACGACGGCGACGGCCCATCCCCGGGGCAGCCGGTGGCTGGTCAGCCAGGTGACGACGGGGTCCAGGGCGATGGCCAGGAACATGGCCAGCAGCAGGAGCGTCAGCAGATTGCTGACCTGGAGCAGGGTCTGGGTGGTGACCCAGGCCAGGGTGCCGCCCAGGCCCAGGGCGAAGCCGACCTTGAACCAGGACGAGCCGGGCGCGGCGGCCGGGCGTGGAGCGGGGCCGCGGCGGCTCACCGGCGGGGGCGCGTCGGCGGGGCCCTCGGCGGGATCTCGTCCGTCGGGGTCGTCAGGGGGAGAGGAGGCCATCGTGGTGCCCCCGTCCACCGGGGTCGGCCGAGGCGGCGGAGCGGGTGGCCCTCATGCGTCCCTGCCTCTCGTCGGTGTTCCGTGGCGGCTCTGTCGTGGCTGTCTCGGAGTCGTGGGTCCTCTCGTGTCCGTTGTTCCCAGTATCCCGATCCGGCGAGTCCATGCCCGGCGTGCGGACGTGCTCATTCACTCGTATGGCCTATGGCGCGGGCGGCCCCCGCTCCCGTAGACAGGTAGGAAATCGTTCCCGAAATCGGTCCGGACGGGCGGCTGCGGGGCGTCGGCGGTGGCTGTGCGCGCGCTCCTCTTTTTGCTCCGAGATGCACTTCACGGGCCCAGTGGTGACTCTGTAGGCGGGGGCAGTACCCAAGGAGGATGGCCATGTCCGTGTTGGACAAGCTCAAGCAGATGCTGAAGGGTCACGAGGACCAAGCGGGACAGGGCATCGACAAGGCGGGTGACTTCGTCGACGACAAGACCCAGGGCAAGTACAGCAGCCAGGTCGACACCGCCCAGGACAAGCTCAAGGATCAGCTCGGCAGGGACCCGGGCCAGCCCCCTCAGTCATAGCGACGCCACTGTTCGAATGGGCCCGGCTCGTACAGAGCCGGGCCCATGTGGCATGCGCCCGCGTGCGGTGCACTGGCCGCTGACGCCCGCCTGCGGCCGCGCGGGCGGGACTACCCGAGCAGATCGAGGAGTTGACGGGCCGGGATCACGGGTGAGGTCACCGGCGGGGCGGCGGCGACGGGCGTTCCCAGCTCGCTGAACCGCACGGAGACGGTTCGCCCACCGTCGACCGCGTACTCGGCGCCCCGCAGCACGGGCCGACCGTGTGCCGACACGTATACCCGTACGGTGACAGGCCCGTTGACCTGTACCAACGAGCGTACGCGCGCCCCGTCACGCTCGACCACGGCTCCGGCGCTGACGGCTCCGCCTCCGCTCCCGGCCTCTGCCAGCAGCCGACCTGCCCGGCAGACCGGCGCAAGGCCCTCCACCTCCGGCTTCTCCCCGGGCAGGTCGGTCACCAAGTACGCCCCGCGCAACAGCCGGGTGGCCCGCCAGGCCGGGTCCGACCGCGGGTCGGCCACGGGATCGACCACCTCGTCGAGCGGGCCGCCGTGCAGAGCCGCGAGCGCGTCGGGCACGGCGTCGTCATCCCAGTGCGTCCAGACCCGATCACCCATAACGGTGCTCTCGGCCCGCCCCAGCCGCCCCGCGCAGTTGCCACGTGTATCCACCCGGGCGTCCACCGCGGTGCTGGACCCGTCAGCCCCGCGCAGACTGCCCACCATACGAAACGATCCGGCCGCGCGGAGAGGTTGTACCGCCTTCCGCAGCGTCTGCGCGTCGCTCTCCTTCGCCGTGCCACCGCTGCACGCCGACGCCCCCGCCACAACTGACAGGGCCGCCACGCAGAGTGCCGGTATCCGCAACGCACGGGCGGCGCCCATGTGTCCCCCAAGTGATCGATGGCGAAGCCCACTGGCGGCCACTCTTCACCATGACCACCGTCCGGCACATACATCCGTGCGTCACGTTCCGTGAGACGTCGGGCCGGATCGCGACGGCGTCCGTATGGCCCGTGTTAATTGCGAATTGGGTGAACCGTGCGTGCTGCGCATATCGTCCTCACTTCGGAGAGGCGGGACCAACGTCGGCGGGGAGTGGCGTTCGTGGCACTGGGCGAACTGAAGAACAAGGTGACGAGGAAGTACGCCGTGGGCATGGCGGTCGGGGCCTCGGTGGTGGCGCTCACGGGGGCGGTGTGGGGCGCGACGCTGTTGACCGGGTCGGGCGGAGGCGGCGTGCATCGGGGCGCGGCCGGTAACCAGGGCTCCGTTCGGGAGGGTTCACAGAGTCCGGAGGTGACGGTTCCGCAAACCATCGCGCACGCGGCCGAGTCGGGCGGGCAGGCCGTCAACATCACCATCGACGACGGGCCGGACCCGAAGTGGACGCCGAGGGTTCTGCGGGTTCTGAGGGAGAACCAGGTCAGGGCGGTGTTCTGCATGATCGGCCCGCAGGCCGCGCAGTACCCGGACCTGGTCAAGCAGGTGGTCGCGGAGGGCCACCGGCTGTGCGACCACACGATGACCCACAACACCGCGATGGACAAGAAGCCCGTGGCCTTCCAGCAGCAGGAGATCCTGGCCGCGAAGAAGATGATCGAGGACGCCGCCGGGGGAGCGAAGGTGGAGTACTACCGTGCCCCGGGCGGAGCCTTCACCCCCGACAGTCGGCGCATCGCGGCGGCGGCCGGGATGCGGCCGCTGGGCTGGAACGTGGATACGAAGGACTTCGAGAAGCCGGGAACGGCCGTGATAGTGAACAACGTTCACCGGGAGCTGACGAACGGTCCCACGATCCTGTTCCACGACGGCGGTGGCGACCGCCACCAGACCGTCGCGGCGATGGAGCAGATCCTTCCGTGGCTCAAGGAGCACGGCCACCCGACCAGTTTCCCGGTCCGGACCCAGCCCTGACGGAGGGGACGCTGCTGAGGCGGACGGGGCACAGGGTGCGTCGTGGCCGGGGAACTCGCCCCGCTGTGGCCGAAAGTAATGTTCTCCGGCGATGGAAGAGCCGCGTTGGGCATGGCGTGAACAATGCAGTGGGATGGACGCGCACGCTGGACTGGCAGGTCTTGACCACCCCGCCCGCGCCACCGCGGGCCCCCTCCGCCCCGGGCCGGCTCACGCCGGGCCCCGGGTCGCGGTCGGGTTCCGGGCCGGGACCCCGGATAGAGGGGACTCCGGTGTACGAGGCGGTGGTGCGGCTGTGGTTGTCCCTGGGACGGGAGGTGCCGCGGCAGGCGGGGAGTACGGTGTGGAGCGTCGGCGCCGACTCCTGGCGCGCCGATGGCCCCGACTTCTTCGGTCGAGGCTGAGACGGCGCTTCGCCGGACGCGCGGATCGCCGTGCGAGAAGTAGTGGGAGCAGATGCGTACGAGGGCGAGCCGGGCCGTCGAGGGGCGGTCGCCGTAGGGGTTCGTGGCGCCGTTCGTCTCGCCCGACAGGACCGCGTCCTCCCAGGCGCACCAGTCGGCCGTGGCCGTCTGGCGCACTCCGGCGTCGGGATGTTCATCCCTTTGTCGTACGGCTCGATCGGCGGATAAGGCTCGACCACGTCAACTCCCTCCCGGTGTGGCTCAGATGAAGGCGGCCGCATGGTCGGCCGCCCAACGGGCGAACGGTAGCGGTGGGCGGCCCAGTACCCGTCGGGCGGTGTCCGTCGCCGGGGAGCCGCCCTTGGTCGCGGCGGCGATGAGCTCCACCACGGCGGCCGCCGTCTCCCGTGAGCCGAATGGTGCGAAGTGGTCCAGGGCCTGCGCCTCGGTGAGTTCCTCGATGCGGATGGACCGGCCCGTGGCCGCGCCGATCAGCTCGATCTGGCGGCGCTGCGAGAGCGACTCCGCGCCGGTCAGGAGGTCGCTGAGGTCGCCCGACCCGCCCTCGGGCCGGTGGCCGGTCAGCGCCGCGACCGCGACCTGTGCGATGTCCCGCTCGTGGATCGGCGCCGTCACCGCATCCGGGTGCAGCAGCCGGGCCACGCCCTCCTTGCGGATCGAGTACGACCAGCTCAGCGCGTTGTTGGCGAGGACGAGCGGACGGATCGGGGTCCAGCGCAACCCGGCCGCGGCGAGCACCCGCTCGGCCGCGCGGTGCTCCAGCGAGATCGCGTTGGCCTGCGCGTACGGCAGGAGCACGCTCCCGGACGACAGGAGCACCACATGCTCGACGCCCGCCGCGCGAGCCGCGTCCGCGAAGTCCGCCATGCCCGCCGAGGTGACGTACAGGAAGACCTGCCGCACCCCGTCCAGCGCGGCCGTTAGCGTCTCGGGCCTGGTGAGGTCGGCCGCGACCACCGGCACGCCGGGCGGCAGATCCGCCGACGCGGGGTTGCGGGCCGAGGCCCGTACCGGCTCGCCCGCCGCGAGGAGCTGATCCAGCACATGCCGCCCGACACTTCCGCGGGCCCCGATCACGAGCGTGGTCATGGTCGTCCTCCCCGGGCCGGCGTGCTTCCCGACCCTCAGCAGCCTCGCGCAGGACCAACTGCCCCCGGGCAGCCTCGGACAACGTAGTCCCGGCAGCCGGTCCTGCGCCGTCGCCCGCCTCAGTACGACCGGTTACGCCTTCTTGACCACGCTGGACTTGAGCTGCATGGCGCCGAAGCCGTCGATCTTGCAGTCGATGTCGTGGCCGTCCACTCCGTCGATCAGCCGGATGTTGCGGACCTTCGTACCGGCCTTGATCCCGGACGGGCTGCCCTTCACCTTGAGCGCCTTGACGACCGTCACCGTGTCGCCGTCGCTCAGCACATTGCCGACGGCGTCCTTGACGACCCGCTCCTGCGCGGCGCCCTCGCCCTCCGCGTCGCCCTGGGCGGGCACCCATTCGTTGCCGCACTCCGGGCACACCACGAGGGCGTTCATCTCGTACGTGTACTCACAGGCGCACTTCGGACAGGGAGGAAGGTTCTCGATCATGTCTCCAGAATATCGCCGGGAATCGCCCCGATCGTGCAGCGGCTCAGCGGTGCACAGGGTCCCTGGCGACGCCTATGCGAAGATCCACTCGCCGTGCCGGACGGCGCCGTGGAAGACCGTGGAGGGTGAGATGTACGCGATATCCCTGGGCGACGACGGGGCCGAGCTGCGCCCGCTGGAGCCGTGGCAGGCCGAGGAGTTCCTGGCCCATGTGGACCGGGGTCGGGAGTTCATCGGGCAGTACAACGGGCTGCCCGACGTCGTCACGGACCTGGAGTCGAGCCGCGCGTTCCTCCAGGCGTACGCGGACAAGACCGCCGCCGACACCGGGCGGCTCCACGGCATCCGCGTGGACGGCGCGCTCGTCGGCGCGGTCCTCTTCCGGCGGCTGGACGTCGCGCAGGGCATCGCCGAGGCGGGCTGCTGGCTGGAGCCGACCGCGACGGGGCGGGGACTCGTGACGCGCGCCGTGCGCGTCATCATCGACTGGGCCGTCGAGGAGCGGGGCATCCACCGGGTGGAGTGGTGGGTCTCGGCGGGCAACGAGCCCAGCATCGCGGTGGCCCGACGACTCGGGATGACCCGGGACGGTGTGCTGCGCGAGAGCTATCTGTACCGGGGCAAGTGGCACGACGAGGAGATCTGGTCGGTGCTCGCGCAGGAGTGGCGGGCGGGCGATCAGGCCTCTTGAGGCGCTGATACGGCAGCCGACCGAGGCCACGGCCATCAACCGGGGCCAATGTAGCCGATGAGAACCAATGCAACCAACCGGGCTCAAAGTGACGTCATGGCAGGTGTCCCACCGTACGAATGACCGAACGAAAGGACATGACTGTGCGACCCATCGGAGCTGGTGCGA
Source organism: Streptomyces sp. NPDC048696 (assembly GCF_043198895.1). NCBI lineage: Bacteria > Bacillati > Actinomycetota > Actinomycetes > Kitasatosporales > Streptomycetaceae > Streptomyces > Streptomyces sp. NPDC048696. The sequence goes on from NZ_JBICVJ010000008.1 coordinate 152,550, forward strand.
GCCGACGGACCGTGCTGGCGACGGGAGCCGGGGCGGCGCTCGCCGCCGTATCCCTGGCCGCCCCGGCCCGAGCCGCCTCGCCCGCGACCGGCGCGGCGGACCGTGTCACCCGGCAGTTGCGCGCCCTTGAGCGGGAGCACGGCGCGCGCCTCGGTGCGTACGCCCATGACACCGCCACGGGACGCACGGTGGTGTACCGGGCGGACGAGCGCTTCCCGATGTGCTCGGTGTTCAAGACCCTCGGCGCGGCCGCGGTCCTGCGGGACCTGGACCGCGACGGTGAGTTCCTGGCCCGCCGCATCCACTACACCGCGCAGGACGTCAAGGACTCCGGCTACTCACCGATCACCCGCGAACCCGAGAACCTCTCCGGCGGTATGACGGTCGCCGAGCTGTGCGAGTACGCCATCACCTACAGCGACAACACCGCCGCCAACCTGCTGCTGCGTGAACTGGGCGGGCCCACCGCCGTCACCCGCTTCTGCCGCTCCACCGGCGACCGGATCACCCGCCTCGACCGCTGGGAGCCCGAGCTGAACTCGGCGGAGCCGTGGCGCGAGACGGACACCACCACACCCCGGGCCATCGCGCGGACGTACGCCCGCCTCGTCCTGGGCGACGCCCTCGTCCACCACGACCGCCGGTTGCTCACCGAGTGGTTGCTCGCCAACACCACCAGCGGTGAACGTCTGCGCGCGGCGTTGCCCGCCGACTGGCGGGTCGCCGACAAGACCGGGGGCGGCGACTACGGCGTCAACAACAACGTCGGTATCGCCTGGCCACCCCGCCGCCCGCCGGTCGTCCTGGCCGTCCTGACCACCAAGCCCGCCCAGGACGCCGTCGCCGACAACCCCCTGGTCGCCAGGACGGCACGCGTGCTGGCCGAGGCGATGACCGGGCCGCCGCCGGATAAATCCAGCTGACGGCCGCGCGCAACTCGCCTATCGTCAGCGTGATTTCCCGCGGACACCCCGTTCGGCCAGGGACGACGACGTGGAGGTTGTTGGTGCGCTACCGCGAGCTGGGCCGCAGTGGGTTGTCCGTGTCCGAGATCGGTTACGGCGCCTGGGGTATCGGTGAGTCCAGTTGGGTGGGCGCGACGGAGGACGAGTCCGTACGCGCCCTGCGCCGTGCCGTCGACCTCGGTGTGAACTTCATCGACACCGCCCGTGGTTACGGCGAGAGCGAGCGGATCGTCGGGCGCGTGGTGCGTGAGCTGGCGGGCGACGAGGTGTACGTCGCCACCAAGGTGCCGCCGAAGAACCGTGTGTGGCCCGCGCCCGCCGGCCTCGACCCCGCCGAGGCGTTTCCGGGCGAGCACATCCGTACCAGCCTGGAGACCAGTCTGCGGGCAAGCGGCCTGGACCACTTCGACGTCCTGCAGCTCCATGCCTGGAGCGACGACTGGGTGGGGCGCGGCGACTGGCTGGAGACCATCGCCGAGCTGAAGCGGGAGGGCAAGATCCGCCTGTTCGGTGTCTCCGTCAACGACCATGAGCCAGACAGTGCGCTCGCGCTCGTACGCAGCGGCGTCGTGGACAGCGTGCAGGTCATCTACAACGTCTTCGACCAGGCGCCCGCCGACACCCTGCTGCCCGCCTGCGAGGAGCACGGTGTCGGCGTCATCGTACGGGTGGCGCTGGACGAGGGCGGTCTCACCGGCCGGATCACCGCCGATACGACGTTCCCCGACGGCGACTGGCGGCACCGCTACTTCCGTGGCGACCGCCCGGCGCAGATCGAGCGGCGAGTGGCCGCGATCGTCGACGACCTCGGCATAGGCACCGGGGAGATCGCGGAGTACGCGCTGCGGTTCGTGCTGAGTTCACCGGCGGTCTCCACCGTCATCCCCGGTATGCGCAGCGTCCGCAACGTCGAGCGCAACACCGCCCTCAGCGACGGGCGTCCGCTCACCGCCGACCAGCTCACCGTACTGGCCGAGCACCGGTGGGAGCGCAACTTCTACTCCTGATGCGGGAGTTGACGGGAAAGGGCCGGTCGGGGGTATCGTCGTCGCCACGATGCCCCCGACCGGCCCGGTTCCGTCGGCGCGTACACCTACTGCCTGCGCGCGTATACGTACCTGTCAGGCGCTCAGCGCGTTGACACGTACGGCCATGTTGCCGGACGGGTGCTTGTTCTCGTACATCAGCTGGTGCGCGAGCCCCGTCTCCTCGAAGTCGCCGACCCAGGACAGGCACGGGTCGAGCTTCTTGCTGGCGGCGAGCTCGATGACCTGGCGGCACTGGCGGATGTTCGCGAAGTGCGAGCCCTGGAGGCGCTTCTGACGCATCCACAGGAACCGCAGGTCCACATCGCCGTTGTAGCCGCTGGTGCCACCGCAGATGACCACCATGCCCGCCGTGTCGCACAGGTACATGGAGGTGGGGATGGTGTTCTGACCGCTGTGCTCCAGCACGATCTTCGGCGCCCGGCGCTCGCCGAGGACGTCCCAGAACTTGGTGCCGAAGGCGCGTACGCCCTTCATCCACTTGCCCATCGCCGCGCTGTCCGTGGTGTCCGGCAACCGGCCCCAGTGGTCGAACTCGTTGCGGTTGATGAACCCTTCCGCGCCGAGCTCCAGACAGTGCTTGCCGCGCTCCTCGTCGGAGACCACGGCGATGGGGACACCGCCGCGGATCCGGGTGATCTGGATCGCCATCGAGCCGAGGCCACCGGCGCCGCCCCAGATCAGCACCGGGTCGCCGGGCTCCACCGTGTGCGGGGCCCAGCCGCACAGCTGCCGGTAGGCGGTGGCGCCCGTCAGCAGGAAGCAGGCGGCCTCCTCCCAGGTGAGGTTGGCCGGCTTGGGGTGGCACTGGTAGTCGTCGACGAGGGCGTACTGCGCGAACGAGCCGTAGTTCGTCTCGTATCCCCAGGCGTTCTGGGTGGCGGAGGTCATCGGGTCGGCGCCCATCCGGATGTCCTGGGCCCTCTCGTCCCAGGTGCAGCCCGACAGCATCACCTCGTCGCCGACCTTCACACAGGTCACGCCCTCGCCGACGGCCCAGACTATGCCGGACCCCTCGGAGCCGCCGATGTGGAAGTCCTCGGGCTCGCCGCGCTTCTGCCGCCCGGCGATGACGTCGTAGGGGTAACCGAGCGACGCCCAGACGTTGTTGTAGTTGATGCCCGCGGCCATCACATAGACGAGCACCTGGCCCCGGCCGACGCGCGGTGTGTCCACGACCTCCATGGCGAAGCCCTGCTCCGGCGGGCCGTAGCGGTCCGGGCGGATGACCGACGCGTGCATCCGCGAGGGCACCTCGCCCAGCGGGGGCATCTGTCCGATGTCGTACAGGTCCTTGGTCAACTCTTCCTCCACCTGGTGTTTCTGTCGTTGCTGTCGAGCTGGGGGTGTCGCAGGGTAGTCGCAGGGGTCGTCAGGCGACGGTTTCCGCTTCGATTTCCGCTTCGAGCTCCCGGGCCAGTGACGCCGTCGTGGTCTCCTTCACCAGCCGGGTCATGGGCAGGGCGACGCCGAGGTCCTTCTCCAGCCGCTTGCGCAGCTCCGTGGCCATGAGCGAGTCCATACCGAGCTGGCTGAACCGCTTGTTCACATCGAGCCTGGCGACGCGCATCTTGAGGACGGCGGCGACGTGCTCCGCGACGCGCTCGGTGACGGTGCGGTCCGTGGCGGGCCGGGGGGTGGGCGTGGGGTGGGACGTGGCCGCCGCGACGGGGGCCGGTGCGGGTGCGGCTGCCGTGACGGGAGCGGTTGTACGGGCCGGAACGGTGGTAGGGGCGGGAACAGCGACCGGTGCCGCGTCCTCCACCGCGCGGGTGGTCGCACCCGCCGGGTTCGCGGCGATCCGCAGGCTGCCGCGCAGCTCGATCACGAAGCCGCTGGAGGGGTCGGTGAGCCGCAGCTCGCCGGTGAGTTCGATGCCCTGGCCCGTGCCGTGCACCTCGCCCGGTTCCGCCGCTCGCGCGTGCTCGGCCGTCATGGTCGCGTTCACCTTGTCTTCCTCGGTCTGTTCGCCGGTGCGGCGACGTATCGGCATGCCCTTGGCCTCGGCGACGACACGGTGTCCGTCGTCGAACAGGGCGATGTCCAGGGCGAGTTCGCCGTGGGCGGCCTCGGTGATGCGGCACGCGGTCCACAGCTCGTCCGTCGCCGGGCCGTACACCGCGAACCCGGTGAGGTTCGGGGTGAGGAGCGAGGGGTCGGGGAGCAGCGCCAGGGCCGGCTGGTAGGCCGAGCGCACCAGGTCGGGGTGGACCGGGTGGCCCGGGCGGGGCTCCATCGAGGCGGGCCTGCGCAGCCGCGCGACGGCTTCGCCCCGCCCGAGACGGATCTCGTCCAGTACGTGCCGGAGCGCACCGGCCCCGGCCGTACGGCGGTAGAACGTGTCGGGGTCCAGCCGGTCCGGGCAGCGGGCCAGGATCCGGTCGAGCGGTTCGTGCCCGGCCGGGGTGTCGTCGGGCAGCGCCGTGGCGGTTCCCCCGGCGCGCCGGGTCCAGTCGCCCTCGCCCGGTCGGCTGGTGACTTCGAACTCCCAGCTGCCGTCGGTCGCGGCCGGGGTGAGGACGACCCGCAGGGTGTGCGCCTCGCCGGGGCGCACGAGCAGCGCCTCCTCGATGTCCACCCCGGTGAGCAGCACCGCGTCGCTGCCCGAGGTCAGGGCGGCCGCGGCCCTGGCGGCCTCCACGAACTCCGGTCCGTGCACCACGGCCGGACCACCGTCGGGGCTCTCCGGCAGGAACGGCGACCCCGGCGCGTCGAGCCGGAACTCATGGGACTGCGGCAGGGACTCCAGGTCCTCCACCCAGTAGCTCTCCCGCTGCCAGGGGTATGTCGGCAGCGGTACGCAACGGCCGCCGCCGTACAGCCCGTTCCAGTCGACGCGGGCGCCCGTCTCGTACACCTTGCCCAGATGGGTCAGCAGGGTGCGGCGCTCCGGCTCCTCGCGCAGGAGGGAGGCGATGGCCGCGCCGGGCAGGGCGGCGTCGTCGAGGGAGTCCTGCACCGCGCCCGACAGGACCGGGTGCGGGCTGATCTCGATGAACACCGTCTCGGTCTGGAGCGCGGTGCTGAGCACGGCCTCGTGGAAGTGGACGCGGCCGCGGATGTTGCGGGTCCAGTACGAGGCGTCGAGCCCGGTCCCGTCCTCCAGCTCACCGGTGACCGTCGAGCGCAGCGGGACGCGTCCGGCGCGCGGCTCGATGTCCCGTAGTTCCGCAGCGAGTTCATCGAGCAGCGGGTCCATCTGGGCGCAGTGCGAGGCGGCTTCGGCCTTCATCACACGGCAGAACACGTCGCGGCTGTCCAGCTCGGCCTTGATCTTCTCGATGCCGTCGATCTCCCCGGCGAGGACCGTGGTGCGCGGGCCGTTGCTGGCCGCGACCGAGACATCGACCGCGAGCTCGGCGATGAGCTGTTCGGCGTCGGCGGCGGTCAGCGCGGCCACCGACATCGTGCCGCGCCCGGCGACGCGGTCGCGGATCAGCCGGGCCCGGCGGCAGACCACGGCCGCAGCGTCGGCAAGGCTGAGCGCGCCCGCGACGCAGGCGGCGGCCGATTCGCCCATGCTGTGTCCGATGACCACGTCCGGTTCGACGCCCCAGGCCCGCCAGGTCTCGGCGAGCGAGACCTGGATCGCCCAGAGCACCGGGTGCACGATGGCCACGGTCTCGCCGATCAGGTCGCTGCCGTCGCTGAGCCGGTCGATGACGGACCAGCCGGTCTCGGCGCGTACGGCCTCGTCGCAGCGGATCAGCGCCGCGCTGAACGCCGGGGAGACGTCCATGAGTTCACGGCCCATGCCGATCCACTGCGAGCCGTGGCCGGAGAAGACGAAGGCGACCTGCGGGCGGCCCGCGTAGCCCGTGTGGCCGTCCTCGGTCAGGGCGTCGCGCAGACGCTCGGCGAGCGCGTCGTGGCTGTCGCCGACGACCGAGAGGCGGCAGTCGAGGTGCGGGCGCCGGGTGGCGGCGGTGTGGCAGAGGTCCGCGAGCTCGGCGGCACGGCCCGCCCCGCCCGGGGCGAGGTGGTGCGCCAGGTCCTGGACGCGCTGGCGCAGGGCTTCGGGTGAGGCGGCGGAGACGGTGAGCACGTGCTCGGCGCCGCTCTCGGCGGTGGCCGGTTCGCGGACGCCGCCGCCGTCGGGCTCGGCCTCGGTCAGGACGAGGTGCACATTGGTGCCGGAGACGCCGAATCCGCTCACCCCGGCGGCCAGCGGGCGCCCTTGCGCGTCGAGGGGTACGGCGCCGAGGTGCGGGATGTCGAGACCCGCCGCGTCCCAGTCGACCGTGGAGGTGCGTTCGGTGACATGGAGGCTGCGCGGCACGGTGCGGTGCTTGAGGGCCAGCGCGATCTTGATCAGCCCGAGCACGCCCGCGGCGGAGCCGGTGTGGCCGATGTTGCTCTTCACCGAGCCGACGAGCAGCGGCCGGTCCGTGCGGTGGCCGCCGAACGCGGAGGCGATCGCGCCGAGTTCGATCGGGTCGCCCGCGCGGGTGCCGGTGCCGTGGGCCTCGATGTAGTCGACGTCGGACAGGGCGATCCCGGCGTGCTCGTACGCGAGTTGGAGCATCTGGCGCTGGCCGCTCAGGGCGGGGCTCATCATGGTGTCGCTGCCGGCGCCGTCGTTGTTCATCCCCCAGCCCCGGATCACCGCGCGGATGGGGTCGCCGTCGGCGATCGCACGCTCCAGCGGCTTCAGGAGGACCACGCCCACGCCTTCGCTGAACACGAAGCCGTCGGCGGCGGCGTCGCCGAAGCGGCAGTTCTCCGAGAAGACGTTGGCGTCGACGAACCCGTGGTTCTCGGTGTTGGCGAGGAGCAGCTGCGAGCCGCCCGCGATGGCCATGGTGGACTCGCCGGCCTGGAGGCTCTGGCAGGCGAGCGCGATGGCGGTGAGGGAGGAGGAGCAGGCGGTGTCGACCGACAGTCCGGGCCCGGTGACGCCCAGGGCGAAGGAGACGCGGCCCGTCGTGGTGGAGCGCGAACCGGCCCCGAGCGAGGCGTGGATGTCGGGCCATCCGATGCTCTGCTGGAGATCCCAGTAGTGCACGTTGGTGGTGCCGACGTAGACGCCGGTACGGGTCCCCGCGAGCTCGGCGGGGTCCTGCCCGGCGTCCTCAAGGGCCTCCCAGACGGTCTCCATGAAGAGCCGCTGCTGCGGGTCCATGCCCGCCGCCTCCCGGGGGGAGATCCCGAAGTACTCCGCGTCGAACCGGTCCACGTCCTTGAGGAGCGCGGAGCGCACGCGCGCCCCCGGAATCTCGTACTGCCGCCCGAACCGGACGGGCGGAACGTCCTCGACCGAGCAGACCTCGTCCATCAGGAGCTGCCAGAAAGCGTCCGGGCCGTCGGCGCCGGGGACTCGGCAGGCCATTCCCACGATCGCTATCGGTGCGGGCCGCACCGGGGTGTCTTGACCCATGATGTGTACGTGACTTCCTTAAGTCGGGCAGGCCGCGCGGCAGTCGGCTGCGCGGGATCGCTTCGACTCTCGCAATATCGGCCCGGAATGTTCAACGTGCCGTCAGCAAATTGCCATCGGGTCTCGTGAATTCATGTCGCCAGTGGCAGGTTGCTGCCTACACGTAACGCGCGTGAAACGGCTGCGGACTCATGCCTGCAACAAGCCCATGCTGGATGCGTAGAGCCCGGCCTGGAATCGGGAGCGCGCGCCGAGCAGCCGCATGATGTCCGCGACTCGTCTGCGGTAGGTCCGCACCGACATCTCCAGTTCCCGGGCCGCCGCCTCGTCCGTGCAGCCGTCGCCGAGCATCTGCAGAATGCGTGTTCCGCAGTCGCTGCTCAGATATTCCTGGAGCTGCTGGTACTTGGTGAGCGGGGCGCCCCGGTGCCACGCGGTCATCATGAGGTCGTGCAGCGCCTTGACCACACCGGGCGCGCGGATGATCGAGGCCCCGCCGGCGGTGGCCACGCCGGGCGAGCGCACCAGCGCGACCTGCCGGTCCACGACCACGGCGGCGTGCCGTACGGCGGTCGCGGCCAGCCGGATCTCCAGGCCCTCGACGACCGCGCCCAGCCGGGCCAGCCGGTCGTCCCCGGCCAGGTCCGGCGCCGCGAGAATCCGCACGCGGATATCGCGCGGATGCCGCGCGGCCAGTCCGCGTAACGCGGTGCCGACCACGGGCAACGCGTCCTCGGAATTCGGTATGAGCATGGTCACCGAATGCTCGGCCCGCTCCACCAGAGTGTCCAGTGTGTTGGCGGCGACACTTCTGTCGTCTATGACGGCGAGTGTCGAATCTTCGAGTGCGCGGATCTGGACGTCATTGACGACGGATTCGATCAACGGCCGCATCTGTGACAGCACTTCGTCGCAGAGCGAGTTGGAATTACGCATGCACGCCTCATCGAGTTTGCAGTATCGCGTCCGAAAAGGCAGCCACGCTCGCAGCATCAAGGGAGTGCGGGGAAAACCGGGTAGCGATGCGCGGAGCCCACCATTTCATGCCCCTGGGAAAACACGCCTCTCTGTGATCACCACCCTACCGCTGAGTAACGCTACAGTTCGTAGCGATACATCGTCAACGCGTGACCGCTGCACGGGGGTTGACATCCGGCCAGTCGCGTGGTGCCGAGTTCGTGACGCGGCCCACACGGAGGGCTGGTCGAGCCCGCGCCGACCCTCGTCGGCCACCGTGGGGCGGGCCCGGTGGGGCGGCGGTTACCGCCGGTTCGGCGACCCCTCGGCAGGTCCGACGGCGTGAACCGGCCGATCGCGCCCGGCGGTTCGGATCTGACGCTTTTTGCGTGGTACGAATTCTTGCGGGGCACGCAACTTCTGTACGCTGCCCGGCCATGGGCACTGCACAGCACAACGCCCCCGGGCCGGGGCTGCGCGAGCGCAAGAAGCAGGCGACCCGCACCGCGCTGAGCCTCGCGGCGCTGCGGCTCGCCTCGGAACGCGGCTGGGAGGCCGTGCGCGTCGAGGACATCGCGGCTGCGGCCGGGGTGTCGGCCCGTACGTTCAACAACTACTTCTCCAGCAAGGAGGAGGCCGTGATGGCCACGGGCGCCGACCGGGCCGAGCGCGTGCGGGTGGCGCTGCGGGCGCGGCCGCCCGGGGAGCCGCTGTGGGACGCGCTCACCCATGCGCTCACCAGCGCGCTGGGGGAGTCGCCCGCCGTCGAACCCGGCATCGTCCTGCGCGCCCGGCTGACCCTCGCCCACTCCCAACTCGCCGCCGAACAGATGCGGTTCGAGACCACCATGGCGGCAGCCCTCGCCGCCGAGATCGCCCGGCGCACCGGCGCCGACGCCGAGCGCGACCTGTACCCGCGCCTGGCGGCCACCCTCGCCCTCACCACCACCCGGCTCGCCTTCGAGCACTGGGTGACCAGCGGCTCCGACGCCTCCGCGCTGGACTCCGTACGGCAGGCGCTGCGGCGCGTACGGATCGATCCGTAGCCCACCGCGGCGCGGACCCCGTCCGGCGCGGCCGCCTCGGGTGCCCCGACGCACAGAGAGAGCCAACTGCCATGTCCCGTAAGCCAGTCAGCACCGAAACTCCCGCCACCCCCGACGGTGCCGGATCGACCACCGAGCCGGTCGGCGCCGGCTCTCCCGCACCGGACGGCTGGCGGAAGGTCCCGATCCTCGTCGTCGCCCTCACCGCCCTGCTCGTCGCGATGCTCACCGCCTTCGCGTTACCGGCGATCAACTCCGGCCCGCACAAGGTGCCGATCGCCGTCGCCGGGCCCGACGCGGCCGCCGTGAAGATCGCCGGGCAGCTGGAGAAGGCCAAGCCAGGCGGGTTCCGCATCAGGACGCTGCCCGACGCGCGGGCGGCCCGCGAGCGGATCGACGACCGCGACATCTACGGTGCGGTCGTCGTCGGCGCCACCCCGGGCGCGAAGCCCGAGGTCCTGATCGCCACCACCGCGAGCCCCACCATCGCCACGACCCTGCGCACCCTCGCCCGCGCACTCGACCCGGCGACCGCCGACTCCGGGGTCGTGGTGCGCGATCTGCACCCGCCGATGGCCGACGACCCCAACGCCATCGGGCTCTCGGCCGGTGCGCTGCCGCTGGTGCTCGGCGGCTATCTCGCGGCCGCGGCGATCGTGACGCTGCTGCGCGATCCCGCCCAGCGCGCCGCCACCGCCTTCGGGTTCTCGATCGCCGGTGGTTTCGCCCTCACCGCCCTGCTGCAGTACGGCTTCGGCGTGACCAACGGCAACTACGCGCTGACGTCGCTTGCGGTCACCTTCAGTACGGCCGCCACCTGCTGGACCATCATGGGTCTGAGCGCGCTGCTCGGCGGCGCCGGTCTCGCTCTGGGCGCGACCATGATGATCTTCCTGGGCAACCCGCTGTCGGGGCTTGCCGCCGGTCCCGAGTGGCTGCCGACCCCGTGGGGCACCTTCGGTCAGTTCCTGCCGCCGGGCGCCGGCGGGACCCTGCTGCGCTCGACCGCGTTCTTCGACGGCTCGGGCAGCACCCGCGCCCTGATCGTCCTGTCCGGCTGGCTCCTCGGTGGCCTCGCGCTCTTCGTCCTGGGCTCACGCCGCCAGGCGGCGCCGGGAGCCGCGGCCCCCGCGCCCGAGCGCGAGCCGGAGCCCACGCTCGGGAAGTCCTAGGCGGGGAGACCCGGGCGGGAAGTCCTGGGAATGGCAGCGGCCGTACGGGCCCCGAACCCGTACGGCCGCTCCGCCTCACTCCTCGACGAAGGCCACGGCCCGGGTGGGCGCCGCGCTGGTGCCGGTGAGTTTCAGCGGGAAGAAGCCGACCATGAAGCCGGTCGGCGGCAGGGAGCCCAGGTTCACCAACTGCTGGACGATCAGCGCCTCCTTGTCCTGGATCGCGTAGTGGCCGTCCCAGATGTGCGTGCTGTCACCGCTCTCCTGGAAGGCGGCGCGCATCCTGGGGATCGGACGGTCCCAGCCGATGGCGTCGGTGCCGAGGATCGTCGCGCCCTTGGCGGTGAGGTAGCGGGTGCCCTCGCCCGACATGCCGGGGTAGTCGAAGTACTGCGGCTCGCCCAGGGTGTAGCGCTCCTGGCCGGTCCGGATCAGGACCGCGTCGCCCTCCTGGATGTCGCGCCCGGTCGCTTCGACGGCCTTGCGCAGCGCCTCCACTGGTATCGCTTCACCTGGCTTGGCCCATGGTCGTACGTCGAGGACCAGGCCCGGGCGGTAGAGCTCTTCGAGGGTGAGGTCGCTGATGGTGCGGGACGGGCGGCCCTCGCACAGCCGGCCGCTGTGCAGCGGCGCGTCCACGTGCGTTCCGCAGTGGGTGCTGATCTCGCGCATGACCTCGCCGGCCGGTCCCTCGCGGCTCGGCAGGTCGTCGGGGTCGCAGCCGAAGGACGCGACCATGAAGTCGCGGCCCCAGGCGTCGTGCGTGTGGTAGTCGATCTTCGGCGCGACCACCAGCGCCAGGTCGGGCATGTCGGGGGGGATGAGGTCGAGGTCACGGGGGTCGAGGGGGGATGTGAGGTCTACGATGCGGCTCATCTCAACTCAGCCTCTCTCGGGCTCGGCGTGCGGGGACCTGCCGATGACTCCTCTCAGCTCGGTCTTGAGGACTTTTCCGTAGGAGTTCTTGGGCAGCGCGGCGACGAAGCGGAAGTCCCGCGGCCGCTTGAAGCGCGCCAACTGCCCAAGACAGTGCTGGTCCAGTTCGCTCGCCGTCGCCTCGCGCCCGTCCGCGAAGACGACGAAGGCGACGGGCAGTTCACCCCAGTCGGGGTCGGGAGCGCCCACGACGGCGGCCTCGGCGACCGCCGGGTGGCGCAGCAGGGCCTCCTCCACTTCACGCGGATAGATGTTGGAGCCCCCGGCGATGATCAGGTCCTTGGCCCGGTCGACGAGGGTGAGGTATCCATCCGCGTCGAGCCGCCCGAGGTCGCCGGTGTGCAGCCAACCACCGCGCAGGGTGCGCGCGGTGGCCTCCGGGTTGTTCCAGTAGCCCGCCATCACGGTGTCACCCCTGACGGTGACCTCGCCCGTGGTCCCGGGCGCCACCTCCCGGCCGTCGGCGTCCACCACACGCACTTCGACGCCGGTGCGCGGGCGCCCGACGCTCGCCAGGCGCCGTCCCAGCGCCTCGGCGTCGTCGCCCTCGTGGTCCTCGGGCCGCAGATGGGTGATCGTGGCGGGGGACTCGCCCTGCCCGTACCCCTGCCACAGCCGTCGGGCACCGAAGCGGGCGATGACCCTGCGCAGGTCCTCGGTGTACATCGGGGCGCCGCCGTAGAGGATGTGGTGCACCTGCCCGACCAGGTCGTCCGGCAGCAGGGCCGGGTCGAGCAGTCGGCGCAGGATGGTCGGCACCGCGAAGAACGTCACCGGGCCGAACGCCCGCAGCGCCTCGGCCAGGGCGCGTGCGTCCACCGCACCGCCCCGGGGGAAGACCTGGGGGCGCGAGCGGGCGACGCCGGCCAGACCGAAGAGGCCGCCCGCGTGGGAGAGGGGCGCGATGTGCAGCAGCGAGGCGTCCATGCCCCGGCCGATGTCGGCGAGCGCGCACGCGGTGGCCGCCGCCAGGTTGGCATGGGTGAGCGTCGCGCCCTTGGGGTGGCCGGTCGTGCCGCTCGTGTAGAACAACCACGCCGGGTCGCCCGGTCGTACGTCCGCCGGAGGCTCGCCGCCGGTCTGCTCGGCCGCCCCGGCCAGCTCCGCCACCGAGGTCAACACAGCTGATCCCAGGCCGTGTTCACGCAGCGGACCCATCAGCTCGTCGGTGGCGACACACACCCGGGCCGTGCAGTCCTCGATCTGCTGGGCGAACTCCTTCGGGTGCAGCCGCGCGTTCATGGGCGTCGCCACAAGCCCGGCCCACCACACGCCGAACAGGATCTCGGGATAGTACGGAGTGTTGCGCATCGCCAGCGCGACCCGGTCACCCGGTCGCAGACCGTACTCCCTCAGCAGCGCGGCCCCGATCGCCCGGGCCCGCTCGGCCAGTTGGGAGAAGTCCCGCAGTACCTCCGCGCCCTCGCACACCGCCGGGGCATCCGGGGTCCGCCCGGCCGCGCGGTGCAGCAGGGCCGCGATGTTCACGGGTCCGTACATCGGCTCGTTCATGAACGTCCCCCTTCGCCGGGCGGCGCCTCCAGGACGACGACCGCGGCGGCCGCCTCCTCGAAGCCCAGGAACCCGCCGCCGTTCTCGGCGAGCCCGATGCGGGCGGCGGGCACCTGACGTACCCCGGCCTCACCGCGCAACTGAGTGGTGAGCTCCGCTATCTGGCCGATGCCGGTGGCTCCGACCGGATGGCCGTTGCACTCCAGACCGCCGGAGGTGTTCACCGGGAGGCGGCCGCCGAGCGCGGTCGCCCCGCGTTCGGCCGCGAGCGCGCCCTCGCCGGCCGCCACCAGGCCGAGGGCTTCGAGCTGGAGGACCTCGCCGATCGCCGTCGCGTCATGGACCTCGGCGAGCGAGACGTCACCGGGTCCGAGTCCCGCACGTTCATAGGCGGTCGCCGAGGCCAGCCGGGTGATCTGCCGTGCCTCGTCGTCCAGGGCCCGGCCCGATCCGGAGGCCACCACGCTCGCCCGGATCCGCACCGCCCGCCGTAGCCCGAAGCGCCGTGCCGCCGCCGGTGAGCAGACCAGAGCCGCCGCCGCGCCGTCGCCGATGGGCGCGCACATCGGCAGTGTCAGCGGCGCCACGATCTCGCGTGCGGCGAGCACTTCGTCGACCGTGAGCGGGGTGCGGTGGGTGGCCTTGGGGTTGAGCGAGCCGTGCCGCCGGTTCTTGGCGGTGACGGCGGCGAGCCGACGGGCGGTGCAGTCGGGGTGGCGGCGTTGGTAGTGGGCGGCGAGGGCGGCGTAGACGTCCATGAACACCGAGCGCCGCCCGGGCGCGGCGGGCTCGGCCCCGGCCGCCTCCCGCAGCGCCTTGAGCTCGGCCTCCCAGCGCGCCACGTCCAGACCGCCCCGGAACGCCTCGGTCGTGCGCGCCTCGTCGGCCCCGTACATCTTCTCGGCGCCCAGCGCCAGGGCGACCTCCATCTCCCCGGCCCGTACGGCGGTGGCCGCGAGGTGGAAGGCCGTGGCACCGCTCGCGCAGGCGTTCTCGACGTTGACGACCGGAACGCCTTCGAGGCCGGTGCCCCGCATGGCGATCTGACCGCGTATCAGATGCTGGCCCTCCAGGGCCCCCTGGGTGGCGTTGGCGAAGAACACCCCGTCGACCACGGAGGATTCGACCCCGGCGTCGGCGAGGCACAGCGACAGAGCCTCGCCCGCGAGCGCGCCGACGCCGAGGTCCGGGAACCTGCCGTACGGAGTACGGCCCACGGCGAGCACGTACGCGTCGTTCATGAGCCGTTCGCGGGGCTCACCGGGATACGGACGGTGTTGCGCAGGACGCCGATCCCCTCGACCTCCAGCTCGACCACGTCCCCGTCGCTCAGCGAGCGCGCCAGGTCGAACCCGGTGCCCGAGGGGACCGTGCCGGACCCGATGACGTCCCCAGCGTGCACCGCCCGGTCCCGGCTGAGCTGCACGATCGCGTCCTCGAAGCTGTGGTGCATGCCGTCGGTGCCGCCGCGCGACCACTCCTGGCCGTTGACCCGGGCGGTCATCGTCAGGGCGTACGGGTCGGTCAGCTCGTCGCGGGTGACGATGCAGGGGCCGAGGGTGTTGGACCCGGCGAAGTCCTTGCCCTCGCAGGGCCCCACGCCCGCCCGCATCAGCACCATCTGGAGGTCCCGCGCGCTCCAATCGTTGAAGACCGTGTACCCGAAGATGTGCTCCGCGGCCGCCCCGGGTTTGACCTCCCGGCCCGTGCGGCCGACCACGGCGGCGAACTCCAGCTCGTAGTCGAGCTCCCGCGCCCCGGCCGGGGCGGTGATCACGTCCTCGGGCCCGCTCACCGACAGATGGTCGGCCGTGTAGTACATGACCCGCTCGCGGAACAGCGGGTTGAGGTCGAATCGGCCGCTGGCCATGAGCCGTTCGAACTCGGCTGCGGGATCTTCCGCCCCGGCGGACTGGCGACGTGCCAACTCCCGTAATCCGGACTCCAGATGGGCGATGAACAGCCCGCAGTCGCGCAGCCGGGTCGGGCGCGGCAGGGGCGACAGGAGGCGGACGTCGGCCCGGGGGAGCAGGTGGGCGCCGGGACGGCGTTCGGCCAGCTCCCGGGCGCGGGCCAGACCCGCGTCGGCCGACTCGATCAGGGCCTGCATGGAGGCGAAGGCCGCTTCGTCGGGGGCCGCGGCGGCGAGGCCGAGGACGGTCGCGTCCTCGTCCAGCAGTGCCCCGACGCACTGATGATTCGGTTGGTTCTCCCTCACGAACGTGACCAGGCGCATGACGTCTCCCAACGTGGGGTCGGCGGCTCGGAACAAGTCTCGGAACGGGTACGGCTCGGAGTGGGTACGGCTCAGAAGGGGCACGGCGAAGAAGCGGTGCGGCTCAGAACATGTGCGGCTCGGAACGGGAAGGCTGGACGGCTTCGGCACAGTGGCGAGATTCGCTCACCCGTGAAGACTGGACAGCGGTCCAATCGTTGGACGGCTGACACAGACCGTCAAGACCTCGGACATGATCGGTGTCCGCGCGATGCCCGGCCCGGCGTCCGCCGCCGGAGGTCTGGGGCGGCTGCGCCCCCTGTGGAACAATCGCCCGCATGGCCGGTCGTCGTGAGGAATCCGCGCGGGAGAGCCGCCGCCGTCTGCTCCAGGCGGCGACGGACCTGGTGGCCGAGGCCGGCCCCAGGGCCGCGTCCGTACAGGCGGTCGCCGAGCGGGCGGGCATCAGCCGGGGCTCGGTCGCCTGGCACTTCGGCTCCAAGGACGGCCTCATCGTCGAGGTGATCGAGCATGCCTTCACCACGGCCGAGGAGGAGTACCGCCGCCGTCTGCCCCCGTCCGGCCCGCTCTCGTTCGACCTGCTCGTCGACGCGCATCTGGCCGTGGTCGACGCCCCCTGCGGCCGTGTGTTCGCGACGGTCCTGCCCGAAGTGCTCGGCGTGGAGGGCCCGTTGCGGGACGCGTATGTCCGAGGTTACGAACGCACCCGGCAGGTGTGGATCGGCTATCTGGAACGGATCACCGCCGCGACGCCCGGGCTGCCCGACGCGAAGAGCCTGGCGTCGATCGTCTTCGGCAGCGGCGTGGGCGTGAACACGCTGCACAGCCTCGACGGCCTGGTCGACCGCGAGGCGTCCTTCGCGGCACTGAAGCAGCTCTTCGCGCTGGCGGTCGCTCCTCGCGGGGCGTGAGGGCACGGACACCTGGTGTGTGCTTGCGTTGGAGTGCACTCCAACCTCTAACGTCGATCACATGAACAGCGCACAGCACCACGCACCCGCTCACACCGACTCGCACACCGAAGCCGCCGTCGACGACCGTTTCGAGCGTGGCCTCGAACTGCTGAGGAAAGTGGGCGGGAAGGAGCGGCCGGCCGTTCTCGACGCCGTCGCCGACATCGCCCCCGACCTCGGCCGTATGACGGTCGCCTTCGGATACGGCGAGCTCCTGGCGAACGACCGGCTCAGCCTGCCCGAGCGCCAAGTGGCCACCGTCGCCGCGCTGTCGGCGCTGGGCAACGCCGCCCCCCAGCTGCGCTTCCACATCGACGGCGCGCTGAACGTGGGTGTCACCCCGGCCGAGGTGGTCGAGGTGCTGATCCACACCGCCGTGTACGCGGGATTCCCGGCCGCGCTCAACGCCATCGCCGTGGCCCGCGAGGCGTTCGAGGCCCGGCCCGACCTCGCCTTCGAGCCGGTCGAGTCGGCCGCGCCGGGCGGGCGTCACGAGCGCGGGCTCGCCAAGCTCGCCGAGGTGGACGGGCACGCCGGGGACGCCGTCGTCGCCTCCCTGCGCGACATCGCCCCCGATCTGGCCCGCTACATCATCGAGTTCTCGTTCGGCGACATCTACGCCCGGCCCGCCCTGGACCTCAAGTTGCGCGAGCTGGCGAGCGTGGCCATGTGCACGGCGCTCGGCACCGCCGCGCCCCAGCTGCGGGTCCACATCCACGGCCTGCTCAACGTCGGCGGCACCCAGGAGGAGGTCGTCGAGGTCATCACGCAGATGGTGGGGTACGCGGGGTTCCCGGCGGCCCTGAACGGGATCGCGGCGGCCCGCGAGGTGTTCGCCGAGCGGGCCGAGGGCTGAGCCCCGGTACTCACCCGGTGGTCGGTCACGGCACCCGCGCGTCGATGGCCCGTGCGCACTCCATCGACTCGACGTGCGCGGTGTCCACCTCCACGTCGTACACCATGCCCCGGTGGACCGCCTCCGCCTGGGACGCGGCCATCCCGATGATCCGGTCGCCGCGGGCCACCTCGCGGCCCGCGGCGATGACGCCGTCGCACCGGACGCCGACCCACACCACCCGCAGCCCGCCGAGCGCCTTCTGCCAGCGCAGCCGCGAGTCCGCCCCGCCGAGGAAGACCTCGTCGAGGATGATCCGGGCGCCCGCGCGGGCCATCGCGGCGATCCCCTCCATCCACGCGGCCTCCACCGCCCGGAACTCGGGACCGACGATCACCTCGCCGTCCTCCGCGAGCTCGATCCCGCCGTCCCCGGCCCGCATCGACGCGGGCATCGCCGCCACCAGCGTGTCGATACCGAGAGCCAGCCAGTGATCCGGCAGCACCGCCTGCAGACACCGCGCGATCCCGGACTTGCCCGAGCTGGAGCCACCGTTGAGGACGATCACCTGAGTCATCACCGCGCCACAGTAGGAGCTCGACGACCGTGCCCGAAACCGGATTTCAATGCTGGGCCCACCGGGGTGTCCAGGTCCCGGCGGCGTGGTCGGACAGCGCCGAGCCGAGGTGGTCCCGCAGGGCGGTGAGCGCCGGGTGGGTGTTGTCGGCGCGCCAGATCAGCGAGTGCGGGTAGACCGGGGTCGGGTCGTGCACGGGGATGCGCCGCAGGTCGTACCCGGCGGGCCAGACGAGCCGGGTCTGTTCGCCGACTATGGTCGCCAGTGTCGAGGAGTCGGCGATCGTGTCCAGAAGAGGCTCGATGCCGAAGTTGGGACCGAGCGGATCGATGGTGAGCCCGAACTCGGCGGCGAGCTCGTCGTAGTACGCGGCCCACTCGGTTCCGGCGACGATACCGGGCATCCAGATCCGGTGGCCCACCAGTTGACGGAGTGTCACTTGCCGGGTGTCGGCGAGCACGTGGCCCGGACCGGTGAGCAGCTGGAGCGGTTCGTCGTGCACCGGGGTGGCTTCGACGCCTTCGGGGAGCTGGCGTACGGGCACGGTGACGGCGCGGAAGGACGCGTCGATGGTGCCCGAGCGGACCGCCGCGATCGCGGCGTCGGCGTCGAAGAGGGTCACCACATCGAGCTCGACGCAGGGATGCGCGCCGTGGAAGTCGCGCAGCAGACCCGCCGGGGCCAGCCGGCGGCCGATCACGTCGACGCGCAGCGCCCGGCGCCCGGGCCGCACGGACGCGGCCGCCCGCTCCTCGGCCTGGAGCAGGGCGCGCGCGTACGGCCGGAACGCCTGCCCGTCGATGGTGAGACGAGCCCCGCGCGCGGTGCGCGTGAACAGGCGTACCCCGAGGTCCTTCTCCAGCGCGGCGACGCGCTTGGAGACGGCCTGCTGGGTGATCGAGAGCTCGTTGGCGGCCTCCCGGAACTGACCCGCGTCCGCGACGACGACGAAGGTGCGTACGGCATCGAGATCCATGGCGGCCGATCCTATCGACACCACCGCTCGACACAACAAAAGGTTGTGTCCGGGCCTCCGTGTGGTTGTTTGATCCGCAGCCCGGCTGCTCGCTTTAATCATGGCGGCCAACATCAGGTTGTACGGGGGACGTCGCGGCGAGGGGGACTGACATGGTGGCGGGGCGACCGTTGGGTCGGCGGTTCGGGTGGCTGTGGGCCGCGTACGGGGTCAGCACGCTCGGCACCTGGCTGGCCTTCGACGCGTTCCCGCTGATCGCGATCCTGGTGCTGCACGCCGGCTCGACCGAGGTGTCGCTCCTGGCGGCTGCGGGGCTCGCGGTCGGGGCGGCGGTGGCGGTGCCGCTCGGCCCGTGGGTGGAGTTCCGGCGCAAGCGCCGGGTGATGGTGGGCATGGACCTGATCCGGTTCGCGGCGGTGCTCAGCATCCCCGCCGCCTACGCGCTCGACCTGCTCGGCTTCGCCCAGCTCCTGGTCGTGTCGATCGTCGTCGCCGCGGCCGACATCACCTTCACGGCAGCCAGTGGCGCCTGCCTCAAAGCGCTCGTACCCCGCGAGGACCTGCTCGTCGCGAACGGGCGGTTCGAGTCCACGACCTGGACGGCCACCGTGCTCGGCCCACCGCTCGGCGGGGCCGCGATCGGTCTGTTCGGCCCGGTCACGACCGTGGCGGCCAACGCGGTGAGCTTTCTGCTCTCGGCGGCGGGGATCCGCGCGATCGGCGGGCAGGAGCCGCGCCCCGTACGCACCGAGGCGCCACGGCGCAGGGCCGGTGAACTGCTCGAAGGGTGGCGGTACATCCTGACCCACCCGGAGCTGCGCCCGCTGTTCTTCAACACGATCGTCGTCAACAGTCTGATCATGGCGACCGCGCCGCTCCTTGCCTTCCTCATGCTCGGACGCCTGGGCTTCGCACCGTGGCAGTACGGCCTCGCCTTCGCCGTGCCGTGCCTCGGCGGTCTCGTCGGCTCCCGGCTGGCCCACCGCCTCGTCGAGCGGTTCGGCCGGCACCAGGTGATGATCACCACCGGTGTCCTGCGGGCGTGCTGGTCGATAGGGCTCGCCTTCGTCGGCCCCGGCGTCGCCGGGCTCGTCGTGATAATGGTCGTCGAGCTCGGCCTGATCACCTGCTCGGGTGTGTTCAACCCGGTGTACGCCACGTACCGGCTCGACCGGACCGCCACCGACCGGGTCGCCCGCACCCTGTCGGCGTGGTCGATCAGCACCAAGACCGCCATCGCGGCCGTGACCGCCGTATGGGGCCTGCTCGCGGGCGTCGTCGGCCCCCGCACCGCGATAGGCCTCGCCGGCGTCGCCCTCCTGGCCACCCCGCTCCTGCTCCTGAAGCTCCCGCACACCAGCGACGAGCGGACGGCCGACGCGGTCGGGGCCGCCTGAGCCGAGGTGTGTCGAGCTCGGCCCCGGGTACTCGGCCGGGCACCGGACGCCGATCGGGTCCAGGGGCGACGAAGGGGTCGAGTGGGATGTCAGGCGATCGCGTACGTACGCGGGGCGACGGCCGCCACGAGAGCGCCGAGGATCATCGGCCCGGTGTCCTTCCACCGGATCGTCGTCGGGCGGCGCATCAAACCCGAAGCGGTGCGCTGGGTCTCGCGCCTCACCTTGGCCGGACTGCTCCTGCTGCTGGCCACGATGACCTCGGCACTGCTGCTCGTCCTGCGTACGGCCACCCATGGCGGCCATGTGCCCTGGGCGGTGGCCGGGGTGGTCGGCTGGTATCTGGCCTGCTGGTTCGTGCTTCCCCTGTGGGCTCGCCATCGGCACACCAGCGGTTGACGCCGGTCCGGTGCGGCCCCCGCTACGCGACCGTCGCGTGCTCCTGCTGTGCCGCTCCTGAGCGACGGTACGAGTGGAACCAGCGGGAGCGGGACCCGAGCACGCCCAGTCCCAGGGCGACCAGGTGGCCCGCGTCGGCCAGCTCCTGATCGATGACCCAGGCCACCGCGAGCAGTACGGTCAGCGCGGTGAGCCCCAGGAGGCGCACGCGTCGGCAGGCCAGGGCCAGCAGACAGGCGGTGGTGGCGACCAGGCCGTAGCTGATGCCCACATCGCGGGCCCGGGACAGGGCACCCGGCAGATGGGCGAGGTGCATCAGCCACATGGCGCCCTCCGTGAGCAGTGTCGCCACGACGTGCCCGAAGAGGAAGACACCGAACCCCCGGATGCCTCCCCACCGCCATTCCGCGAGCCCGAGCACGACGGCCACCGCCGCGATCCCGAGCAGTACCGGAACGCCGTCCACCACCAGGCCGCTGGTGAACAGGGTCCACCATTTGCCCACCTCCAGGTGGTGGACGTTGCTGCTGTTGTGCCGGACGAACCGCGCCCGCTCCTGTACGGACTGGTCGGCCATCCAGGCGGCCGTCGCCAGCAGCAGGCCGACGTACAGCACTGTCGCGGGCAGCCTGGACACGGCGGTCATCGCCGTATGGACCGTCCGCCGCTCGCGCACCTCGCGCATCCGTTGCCCCCCGTACCGCTCTGTCTCACTTCGTCGTGTGGGCGCGTTCTGCCGCGTCCCCTTTTCAAGAGCGTGCGGGCGGTGCGGAGGTTGCCCGGTGCGGCTGAGGCGGGACTCACACCAGGACTCACACCAGGACTCACACCACGCGCTCCATGAGCTGCCGCGCCGTCGTCCGGAGTTCGGTGAGGAAGGCGGCCACGGCGGGGGAGTCGGCGCGGCCGTGCGGGGTCGCCGCGTAGACCGCGCGGTGCGGTACGTCGTCCTGGTGGACGGGGACGAGCACGATGTCCGCGCGGACCGAGTCGGCCGCGAGCGCGGGCAGCAGGGTCACCCCGAGACCGGCCGCCACGAAACCCTGCTTGGCGATCCAGTCCCGTACGACGAGGATCGTACGAGGTCGGAAACCGGCCTCCAGGACGGGCCGCATCAGGGTGTCCTCGGGCCGGGTGCTGCCCGCGACCCACTCCTCGTCGGCGAGCTCGGCCAGCCGCAGCCGCCGTCGGCCCGCCATACGGTGGTCCCGCGGCAGGGCCACGAACATCGGCTCGTCCAGCAGATGCCGTAGCGCGCAGCCGTCGAGGGCGCGTCCGGCCGTGGTGCTGACGACGGCGATGTCCAGCTCCCCGGCGGCCAGCAGTCCC
This sequence comes from Streptomyces sp. NPDC048696, assembly GCF_043198895.1. Taxonomy (NCBI): domain Bacteria; kingdom Bacillati; phylum Actinomycetota; class Actinomycetes; order Kitasatosporales; family Streptomycetaceae; genus Streptomyces; species Streptomyces sp. NPDC048696. The sequence continues at coordinate 174,263 of NZ_JBICVJ010000008.1, forward strand.
AGATGTTTGACGGAGGGGCCCTCGGTACGGGCGATGGTCACGCGGGGATGCAGCCGCCGGAACGCGGCGAGGCTGCGGGGGAGCAGTGCGGCGTCCGCGGTCGAGAACGCCCCGACCCGCAGCAGCCCGCTGTCGAGGGTGCGCAGTGCGGTGAGTTCCGTGCGGGCCGCCGCGAGCCGGTCCCGTACGGCTTCGGCGTGCGGCACCAACACCCGCCCGGCTTCGGTGAGTTGGACGCCACGGGGCAGTCGGTCGAACAGGACGCTGCCGAGCTCGGCCTCCAGTGTCTGCACCTGGCGGGAGACCGCGGACTGGGTGTAGCCGAGGGCCTGGGCGGCGGCGGTGAACGACCCGTCGGCGGCGACGCGAAGGAAGACGTCGTAGAGGCTGTGGCCGGAGGTATGCGTGTCGGTCATGGCTGCCATGCTAGACATTCGCTTGTGGCATGGATGAGGTGATCCCTACGGTCGTCCCATGAACACGGACATGAGCACGGACATGAAGACGAAGGTGCAGCGGGTCGCGTTTCTCGGACTCGGCAACATGGGTGCGCCGATGGCCCGTCGACTGCTCGGCGCGGGGTATGAACTGACGGTCTGGAACCGTACGGCCGCCAAGGCCGAGGCGCTGGTGGCCGAGGGGGCCGCGATCGCCGCGAGCCCGGCCGGGGCCGTGGCCGACGCGGACGTCGTCATCACGATGCTCGCGGACCCCGCGGCGGCACTGGCCGTCGCGGACACGATGGTTGGGGCGCTGCGGGCGGGGACGACGTGGATCGACACCTCGACCGTGGGCCCGGACACGGTCCGGGAGTTGGCCGCGCGCCTTCCGCGGGGTGTGACGCTGGTCGACGCGCCGGTGATGGGCAGCGTGGACCGGGCGGCGACGGGCGAGCTGGTGATCCTGGCGGGCGGTGACACCGGCGGGGTGGACGATCTGCTCGCGGTGCTGGGGACGGTGACACCCTGCGGTGAGGTGGGCGCGGGAGCAGCGCTGAAACTGGTCCTGATCAGTGCGGTGATCGGCGGAGTGGCCCTGGTGGCAGAGGGGTTGCGGCTGGGCGAGGCGCTGGGCCTGCCGGAGGGGCTGACCCGCACGGCGCTCGCGGCGAGCCCGGTCGCGGGGGTGGTGGCGCGGGCGTTCGCGACGGACGCGTACTTCCCGGTGTCGCTCGCGGCCAAGGACGTGGCCCTGGCCACCGCGACCACCGCTCTGCCGGTCCTGGAGGCGGTCCACACCGCGCTGCGGTCCCGGCCGGAGCTCGCGGCCTCGGACCTGGCCGCGCTGCGTATGTGATCACGCCACGGCGAGGACGAGCGAGGCGACGGCGAGGACGAAGCAGCCTCCCGGGAAGTGGATGTTGCCGTACCCGGCGTCGCGCCGGCCCCCGAGTCGGCGGCCCGTTTCTGCGCCCGTCCCGGGGTCGTCCATCGCCCGGTGAGCGGTGTCGGCCCCAGCCGGGTCGCGGTCGTCCGGTCGCCCGCCGACGACACCGACCCGGTGGTGCAGGACTTCGTCCGCTGCCGCCTGGACAACAGACCACCTGAGCAGGGCGGGACCGCAGTCGCTCGCCGCGCTTGACAGCTGCTACCAGTCACCGCCGCCGAAGTCGCTTCCCGCATCGGCGCCGAAGCCACCGCCGAAACCGCCCGAGAAGTCCGACGGGTTGAAGTCGGAACCGGTGAACTCGCCGCCGCCCGGCAGGTTTTCGGGCCCCGCGAAGTCCGGGGCGGCGAATGCCGAGGGTGCGCTGAGCAGGCCGCCGAGCATCGTGCCCACCAGCAGCCCGCCGAGGATGCCACCGGCGCCGCCGAAGTAACCACCCGCCCAGGGCGCGTACGCCGGGCCCGCGTTCCAGTACGGCTGCGGCCCGTTGTCGGTGTGGACCATACGGGAGTCGGGCTCGTCACCGGCCTTCACGCGGACCGCGTCGGCGGCACACGCGGGCACCGGGCGCGGCGCCCCGCCCATCGGCGCCCACTGCACGTCCTCCGTCGAGGGGCCGTGGCGCGGGTCGAAGAAGCAGGGCACCCGCCGCTCGGGCAGCGGCGCGCCCGAGCGGCGGGCGGCGAGGGTGGCGAGCGCGAAGCGGCCCTCACCCAGGGTCTCGGTCACCGGCTGCACGTCCTGCGGCGTGGTGGCGGCGGCCATCTGCTCCTTGGCCTTGTCGTACGCGTCGAGTGCCCGGGCGTAGTCCTCGCGCATCGCATCCGTCGCGCTGGGCTCGGACGGGGAGAAGACCAGCCGGTCCAGCTCCTCGCCGAAGGCGGTGATGTCCTCGTCGACCACGACGCGCAGCGCGTCCAGTTCGGCGCGCTCACGCTCTTCGCGCTTCTTCTTCGCGCGCCGGAACAAGGCGTACGCGCCCGCGCCGCCCGCCACGATCACACCGCCGCCGACGAGCAGTCCGGTGGCGGCCGAGGAGCCGCCGCCGCTGCCTTCGCCCGCCCAGGAGCCCGGAGCCTTGCCCTTGGCCTGCTCCAACGCCTGGTCCACGAAGCTGTTCAGCTCCGCCTGCGCGTTGCCGGGCGAGGAGCGCCTGACGGCGCCCACCAGGTTGTCGACGGAGTTGCGGGACATCACACGCCGGTCGGCACCGGCGTTGAAGCCGTCGCCGAGGCGGATCGCGTACACCCCGCTGATGCCGGTGAGCGAGCGTACGTCCTTGAGGACGGAGCTCTTGGGGTACTCGGCGCTCTCGGGCAGCACGGCGACGAAGACCGGCTTCCCCGCGTCCTTGATCTTCTTGGCCAGCGCTTCGGCCGCGGGCTTCGGCAGTTGGTCCGTGGCCCGGGGATCCACATACACGGGACCCTTCTTGAGCGCGTCGGCCACATCACCGGTGCCGCCGCCCGCGGCGTGCGCCGGCAGCGGAAGGAGAGCGGCGGCGACAGCCAGCAGAAGTCCGGCCGGCGCGGTGACCGGACGGAGCCGTGAAGCAGCAATGGCGGGCATGGGGGAGCCTCCGCAGGTGACGTGTCGGTGTGGCCGACGGTGTCGGCCGACTGAGAGGGCACCCTTGAGGGCAACGGGACGCCCGCGCGCCCTCATACTTCTATAGTTGCGCAATATAGCAAGTAACCGAGGAGGGTGTGTCGGGCATGTCGGGTGTGTCGCGCCGACGGCGTCAGCCGATCGGCAGACAGACCACTTGAGCTTTGATACGGGATCAGGTTCCGGGCTTGCGTCCCCATACGTACACGGCGTCGCCCTCGTGCAGGGTCGTCCACAGGCGGCGTGCGTCGTCGTAGCGCAGGTTGACGCAGCCGTGGGAGCCGGCGCCTTCGTAGATGTTTCCGTAGACGCCGTGGATCGCCTGGCCGCCGCTGAAGAACTGGCTGAACGGCATCGGGGTGTCGTACAGCGTGGACACGTGGTCGCGGTTGCGCCATTCGACCTTGAACCAGCCGGTGCGGGTGGGTGTCTCGCTCTGGCCGCTGCGCAGACCGACCGGCGCGAAGGTCGTCTTTCCCGCCGTGGTGACCCACATGATCTGGTGGTTCAGGTCGACGCAGGCGACCCGGCCCTGAAGGGTGGGGCAGCCTTGCAGCTCGCCGGGGTGGTTGAGGGCCCAGTCCAGGTACAGGGCCGCATACGTGATCGGCCCGGCGGAGCCGTCGGCCGGGACGATGATCTGGCCCTCCTGGTACTGCTGGATCGCCCGGCAGTCGTCGGCCGACTGCTCGCCGTCCACCGGCAGCCCCAACAGCCGCTCGACCTCGCGCTGATAGGGACCGTTCGACAGTACGCACTTCTCATGCGTGTCCATCACGCCGGACCGGTGTACTCCGGCCGGGGCGGCGGCTCCGTGTGCGGGCGAGACGCCCACCGTGAGTGCGAGGGGTGCCGCTACCGGGAGCAGGGCCCACCGGAGACGGGCGCCGAGAAACTTCCACATGCCGCATACATGTGCACCGTCTCGGCCGCACACTGCTCACGGAGGGCCGAAGTTCACTCTCCTGCGCCGGGCGGACGGCGTGCGACCGAGTCCACCAGCGCGTGCACCGCCGGTGACCAAGGGCGTTCCCGCGGGCCGCGGAGCACCAGGCTTCTGCTGTGGTGCGGGGTGACCGGTACCAGGACGAGGTCGTCCGGGACCAGCGGGCGGGACACCTCCGGCAGGATCGAGACGCCGAGTCCGGACTGCACCATGCTGATGAGGGTTCGCAGGTCCCGTACGCGATGGGCCGGGGTGTACTCCTGGTCCGCCAGCCGGTGGATGGTCCGGATGTGCCTCTCGCAGCCGTTCGGCGAGAGGATCAGCGGGTCGTCCGCCAGCTCGGTGATGTGTACGGACTCCTCGCCCGCCAGCGGATGATCCTGGGGGAGCAGGGCGAGGAAGGGGTCGGTCGCCAGGGGCGCGCCGCGCTCGTCCGGCGGGTCGACCACGACGGCCGCGTCCGCCGCCGCGCTCGCCAGCCATGCCTCGGTCTCCTCGCCGCTGCCCTGGAAGACGCGTACGCGGACGGCCGGCAAGCGCTCCTCCCAGTGCCGCAGCAGCGAGGGCAGCAGGCCCTGGCAGACCGTCGGGGTGGCGGCGAGGCGGACGGTGCCGCTCGTCGTCGCGTCGTGCAGGGCCGCCGCGTCCCGGATCGCGTCCGACGCGGCGAGCGCGGAACGGGCGTGGGGCAGGATCGCGTCACCAAGGGCCGTGGTACGTACGGGAGTTGCGCGAACGATCAGTGGCCCGGTGAGGGTGCGCTCCAGCGAGGCGACGGCATGTGAGACGGCCGACTGGCTCAGCCCCAGGTCCACCGCCGCCGTACCGAAGCCGCCCGCGTCGACGACCGCCACGAACGCGCGCAACTGCGGCAGATTCAGGGTCACGCCGCCGCCTCCCCACCCCATGCCATGAGACCGCCTCATGAGCCATCGAAGATCCGCGTTGGACTCATTTTCCCTGATCGGGAAAGGTCATCAGCAGTCACCCCCACTCCACTTGGAAGGCGTGTCCCATGCCGTACATCCGTGTCACCGTCTCCGACCCCGACCTGGCGCCCGCCCGTCGCGACGCCCTCGCGCAGGGCCTGACCGACCTGGCCGTATCGGCGCTCCGGAAGTCCGCCGCCCGCACCACCGTCCATCTGAACCTCGTCCCGGCCGACCGGTATTTCGTCGCCGGACGCGCGGTACGGGAAGCCACCGGCGCGCATGTGGAGGTGAGCATCACCGCGGGCACGAACAACGCCGCCGAGAAGGCCCGGTTCATCGCCGAGGCGTACGCCCTGCTGCGGGACACCCTGGGTGCGCTGCCGCCCGTCGCGGGGGTCGCGCTCCATGAACTCGCCCCGGAGAGCTACGGCTACAACGGCGAAACGCAGTTCGACCACTACCGGCGGGTGGCTCGGGGTGTGCCGGACGCGGCATGAGTCCCGGCTGTCCCCTCTGGGGCGTACGCCTGTGAGGGGACGATCGGCCCCGGCCATGCTGGCTACCATCGCCCGATGGATCACTCGTTGCCGCGCCCACCGTGGCTGAGGCGGCTGCCGTCGGCGGTGTGGACGGCTTCGGCGTGGTGTGCCGCCGCGCTGTTCGCGCTCGTTCTGTTCGCCACCACGACCTATCAAATGAGGCCGTTTCACGGGCAGTCGGGGTCGCCGACCCTGCTCGGCCTCGGGCCTCGGGCGGGCCTGGCCGTGGTGCTGTCGCTGGCCGTGATCGGGGCCCGGCACCGGCCGGTGACGGTGTTCGGGGCGCTCCTGGCCGAGTCGACGGTGGCGCTCGCGCTCGGGGAGAGCACCTGGCCGTTCTACGGGGCGATGGACGTGCTGCTCTGCCTCGTCGCGGCCACCCGACGGCGCCGGACCGCGTTCGCGGCTGCGACGGTCGAGCTGGGCGTATGGCTCGGCCAGTGGGCGGTCACGGACCACGGCCGAGCGGAGTTCAGTGACTTCCTGAGCACGTTGCTGGCCGTCGTGGCGGCCATCGTCATACCGTTCGCGATCGGCAACGCGATACGGCAGCAGCGCGTATACGGCGAAGCCCTGCGCGCGCACGCGGGGGCACGGGCGGTGACCGAGGAACGGCTGCGTATCGCCCGCGAACTGCACGACATGGTCGCCCACAGCATCGGCGTCATCGCGATCCAGGCCGGTGCCGCGGGGCTGGTCATCGACACACAGCCGGACGGGGCCCGCAAAGCGTTGGGGATCATCGAGAGCACCAGCCGCGAGACGCTGGCCGGGCTGCGGCGCATGCTGGTCTCGCTGCGCCGCGCCGAAGCGGACCCCGACAGCGGGGCCGATCAGGCGGTCGCGGTGGGTCTTGAGGGCGTCGAGCGGCTGGCCGCGACCGCGTCGAGCGCTGGGGTCCGGGTCGATGTCGACTGGCTGGGGTCACGGCGACCACTGCCGCCCGAGATCGATCTGGCCGCCTTCCGGATCATCCAGGAGTCGGTCACCAACGCGGTACGGCACTCCGGCGGCCACCACTGCCGGGTGTCCGTGGAGTACCGCGACGAGGAGCTGGCGATCGAGGTGGTGGACGACGGACACGGCCTCGCGCGGGCCGGTGCGGCGGCCGGGACCGGCCTCGGGATATCCGGTACGCGCGAACGCGTCGCCCTGCTCGACGGCCGGTTCAGCGCCGGGGCCGGGCCAGAGGGCGGCTTCCAGGTCGCGGTCAGGCTCCCGGCATGACGATCCGTATCCTGCTCGCCGACGACCAGGAGCTGGTACGCGCCGGTCTCCGTATGGTCATCACCGATCTGCCCGACCTCGACATCGTCGCGGAGGCCGGGACGGGCGCCGAGGCGGTGCGGCTCGCCGGTGAACTGCGGCCCGACGTCGTGCTGATGGACATCCGCATGCCCGGCATGGACGGGATCGCGGCGACGCGGGCGATCGCGGCGGCATCGGAGGCGTCCGGTGCCGTGCGCGTGCTCATGCTCACCACGTTCGACGACGACGCGAACGTCTACGCCTCGCTGCGGGCCGGTGCGAGCGGGTTCCTGGTCAAGGACATGGCCCTGGTGGACATCATCGCGGCGATCCGGGTGGTCGCCGCGGGCGACGCCCTGATCGCGCCGAGCGTCACCCGCCGTCTCATCCAGGAGTTCGTCGAGCGGCCCCGGTCCGCCGCGCCCCGGCGGCGGATCGACGGCGTCACCGAGCGGGAACGCGAAGTGCTGACCCTGGTCGGGCGCGGCCTGTCCAACGGTGAGATCGCGGCCCGCCTCTTCATCGGCCCCGCCACGGCCAAGACCCATGTGGCCCGCCTGCTCACCAAGCTGGGGGCCCGAGACCGTGTGCAGCTCGTCATCGCCGCCTACGAGGCGGGCCTCGTCTCACCGGGGGAGCCGGGGGCGGGCCCCTCCTGACTCCATCCTGAACCAGCTCCGGTCTCAGGGGTGTTGGAACGTGACCTCGGGATTCTTCGCTGACGGTCCGTCAAGCAGCGGCTGTGCGATCCCCTTCAGCTGCAGGTCGAAGAAGGCCGATACGTAACCACGGGTGATCTCCTCCGAGCGCGGTGCGGAGAGCACGCCCGGGTGTGGCCTGCCCGCCGCCTCGCTGAGGACGGGCATGTCGGTGAAACTGCCGTGGTCGGCACTGGTGACGGTCAGCCAGCGCTTCCAGCCGTTCAGGGCCGCCCAGCCGCTGTCCCAGGTCTCGTCCCGGCCCGGTGCCATGTAGTCGGCGCCGAGCATCAGGAAGGGGCGGCCGCCCAGACCGGCGGCGGGTATCCGCTCGAAGAACGTGCCGTCCATGTTCACTCCGGCCCGCACCCGCCCGTCCTCGGCCATGGTCGCGGCGGCCGCGTCACCGCCGATGGAGTGGCCCGCCATACCGATCCGCTTCCGGTCGATCATGTGGGCGGCGGGCCAGGCCGGGTGGCGCCCGGTCAGTTGGTCGAGCACGAAGGAGCTGTCCCTCGCCCGGCTGCGCGCGACGGCCGGGGTGCCGCCCGGCGGCGGTACGTCGCAGATGACGCAGGGGGCCGTGTGCCCGTCGGGGAAGGTGACGCCGGGCGTCTCGTAGGTGTGGTCGACCAGCGCCACGACGTACCCACGGCTCGCCAGCTCCTCCGAGAGGCCGGTGAGCGTCGCACGCGGGAATCCGAGGCCGGGCGAGAGCAGCACCAGCGGGAACCTGCCGGGCGCGGGTTGCGCGTCGGTGTGCGCCCAGGTGCGGGTTCCGGTCAGGACCTCGGGCGGGTAGCCGGAGCCCGGCGCCTTCTCGTCCAGGAACAGCCGGGCTTCCTCGGTGGTCATGTAGGGGGCGGGTCCGCCGGTCGCGGGGCGGGCGGGGTAGTACATCGACACCATCAACTGACGTGCGCCCGCCGCCGGGGCCCAGGGGTCGGCGCGACGGGTGTCGACGAGGTGGAGCGTGCTGCGCCCGACCGCGTGCGGGCCCGTCGGTCGGGGGAGTCGGGGCACGCTCATCATGTGAGGCATGCCCATCGCGCTGTGGGTGCCGGTGGACGGTGCGGCGGCGAAGGCGGCCGGAGCGGCGGAGGCCACCTCGGCGAGGTGCAGCGGCAGGGCCAGCGCGAGCGCGGCGGCCGCAGCCGCACGACGGATTCTGTTCATGCCGAGGACGCTAGGTTCGGAGCACATCTCCTGGCGTCCGCTCCGGAGTGGACCCGAGTGTCACCTCCCGGGCTTACGGAGTGTCATCCCCGGGGCGGACGACTGTACGGATGGCGGGGGTGGACGCCGGATGGACGGGCGGATGCACGGCGGGTGGATCGCGAGTTGACCTTCGGAAGCTCCTTGAACTCGCAATTACACCCACGTATCGAAGGGTAATGTTTTCAGCCACCGCAGGTCCCGAAGGTGATACTCGATTTGGTGCTGTGTCAACTGTGTTCCATGATGTGGACGAGCGTCGGGCGGGGGAATCGACGCTGCCCGGGTGCGTGAAGTGCGCGTGCCCCGAGGAATGTTGAACGGTGAAGCAGACGGGTTCGGGGGGACCCGGTCTGTTGGCTCGCCCGTGCCCGTCTCTCTTTTCTTCACCTCTCTTTAGGAAAACGCCGCATGCCCGTCCATCAGGTTTCGGACCTCATACGTTTCGCCCGTGACCACTCTCCTTTCTACGCGGATCTCTACGCGGACCTGCCGCCCGAGGTCGACCGCATCACCGACCTTCCGGTGGTGGACCAGGGCGCGTTCTGGGCCGCCAACACCCTGCACGACAACCGCGTTCTGACCGCTCCCCTCGGGGAGGCCGTGGTGTTCAAGACCGGTGGCACCACGGGCGCGCCGAAGTTCTCCTGCTACACCCGCGAGGAGTGGCAGGAGTTCGTGACCGCGTTCGGCGCCGGGCTCGTGGACGCGGGTCTGCGGCCCGGGCACCGGGTCGCCGATCTCTTCTACGCCGGTGAGCTCTACGCCAGCTTCCTGTTCATCCTGGACTCGCTCGCGCACGCCCCCGTCGCCAACGTACGGCTGCCCATCGGCGGCGGCGCTCCGCTGGAGTCGACGGTCCCCACCCTGGAGGACTTCGCCGCACAGGTCGTGGCGGGCACCCCCACCACCCTGTGCCGCCTCGCCGAGCACCTGATGTCCCAGAGCCGTCAACTCCCCGCCGTCGAGCTGCTGTTCTTCGGCGGCGAAGCCCTCTTCGACGACCAGCGCCGCCTGCTCGCGGCCGCCTTCCCCAACGCCGAGCCCCGTTCGCTCGGCTACGCCAGCGTCGACGGCGGCCTGCTCGGCCGGCCGGTTCCCGGCCCGGACCCGCGCACCCACCGCGCGTTCACCCCGCACACCGTCGTCGAGATCCTGGACGAGACGACCGGCGAGCCGATCCGCGAGAGGGGCCGGGCCGGACGCGTCGTCGTCACCCAGCTCTTCCGCCGCCTCATGCCGGTCATCCGCTACCCCGCCGGTGACCGCGCGGAGTGGACCGACGTCGACGGCGGTGTCTTCCGCATCCTCGGCCGCGCCGAGGAAGGCGTGCGCGTGGGCCCCGTGTCGCTGTACGCGCAGGACGCCCAGGCCGCCGTGGCCGAGGCCGACACCGAGGGCCGCGTGATGGGCATGCAGCTCGTCGTACGCCGCTGGGAGGGCCGCGACGGACTCGTGCTGCGCCTGGCCACCGCCCCCGGCGACGACGACCCGGCCGGTCTCGACGTGCTCGCCAAGGCGGTCGTCAGCGAGCTGAACGACGCCCGCCCGTTCTACCCCGACAGCGTCGCCAATGGATTCGTCCACCCGCTGGGCGTCGAATGGGCGCGCCACCGCGACCTGGTGGTCAACCCCCGTTCCGGCAAGCTCGTCCGCGTGATCGACGAGAGGCCGACCGCATGACCACCCCGACGACCACCGACCGCCGCCTCCCGCTGGTCCTGCGCAACCGCGCCTTCGGCACCGTATGGCTGGGCCAGGTGTGCACCCAGGCCGCCGTGCGCATGTTCCAGGTGGGCATCTCCTGGTGGCTCATCGCCTACGCCGCGTCCGGCTCCGGCGGGCTCGCGTCCGGGCTGTTCATGGCGGTGAGCACACTGCCCGCCGTCGCCCTCGCGCCCCTGGTCGCCCGCACCATCGCCCGCTGCGCGCACCGCTCGCTGCTGCGCGCCGCCGCGGGCGCTGCCGGAGCGATCGCGACCGCCCTGGCCGTCTGGGCCTGCGCGAGCGACCTGCCCATCGTGGCGGCGTACGCGGCGACCCTCGCCCTCGCCACCTGCCAGGCGTTCTTCGACCCCTGTCTGACCACGTCGGTGCCCGAGCTCGTGGACGACGAGGACATCGAGGCCGCGACCGGCTTCGAGCTGTCCACCCAGTCCCTGGCCAGTCTGGGCGGCGCCCTGCTCGGCGCCCTCATCGTGGACAAGGCGGGGGTGGCCGGACTCGCCGTCGGCTGCGCCGCCGCCTACGCGGTCGCCGCGCTGCTCATCGCGACCGTACGCTTCCGCACGGCCGAGGACACCGCCGACGCGGGAGCGGAGGCGACCGGGGGAGAGGCACCGCGGCGGACGCTGCGTCAGATCCTGGGCGCCCTGCCCTACGTACGCGCCATCCTGCTCTGCTTCGCCGCCGCCAACCTCTTCACCACCGCCGTCTTCGTCGTGATGCCGCTGTACACCGCCTCGGTGCTGCACGGTGACGGCAGCACGGTGGCGCTCCTGGAGGCGTCGCTCGGCGCGGGCACGCTCATCGGCTCGTTCACCGGCGCCCGTGTGCCGGGGCGGCCCACGGTGGTCGGCTCCGTCTGCCTCGCCACGATGGCCGTCGTGCTCGCCCTGCCCGGCCTGGTCGCCGCGCGGCCCGTCATCGCGGGCTCCCTGCTCGTGACCGGCTGGTGTGTCGGCGTCATCGGGGTGCGCTTCGTGGCCCTGTTCCAGCGGCTCGTCCCCGCCGCCGACAAGCCCGCGTTCTTCGCCGTCATGCAGGCCGTGCTCGGCGCGACCTTCCCGGTCGCCTCGCTGCTCTTCGGCCTCCTCGGCGACCATCTGTCCGCCCAGACGCTGTGCCTGATCCAGGCGGCCGGGCTGGTGCCCGCGGCCGTGTTCCTGGGTCTGCTGGGGGACGACCCGAAGGCGGCGGAGGAGCCCGACGAGCCGTCAACCGCCATTCCCACCGCCCCGGAACCGGCGACCGCCGGAGGCGCGCGATGACCGCCACCATCGAGCAGGCCACCCCCGCCGACATCGCCGACCTGCGCCAGCTCTACTACGCCGTGTACGGACCGCACTACCCCACGGCCCTCGGCACCGACCCCGCCGAGATGTCCCGGCTCATCCAGGACCCGCACACCCTCTGGCTGGTCGCCCGTTGCGCCCGCACCGGCGCGCTCGCCGGGTCGGCCGCGGTCCACGGCGAGCCCGGCAGCCGCATCGGCCGGCTCGAAGGGCTCGCCGTCCACCCCGACCAGCGCGGCTCGGGGCTCGCCGGGCAGCTGACCGAGGCGCTGTGCGCGCGTACGCTCGGCGCCGGGAAGCTCGACTCGGTGTACGCCACGGTCCGCACCGTCAGCGCCGGACCGCAGCGCGTCGTGGCCCGCAACGGCTTCCGCCCGATGGGCATCCTGCCCAACGCCGTGGATCTCAGCAGCCGCGAAAGCCTCGCGCTCTACGCGCGTCACTCGCCCGGGGTCCTCGACCGCCGCGTGCCCGTCGCCGAGGTGCCCGCGTCGCTGGCGCCCCTGCTGCGTACGGTCGAGGGCAGCCTCGGCATCAGCTACGCGGACACCCGGCCGACCGCGCCGCTGCCCGCGCCCGCCGGGGCCGCGCCGGCCCCGCTGGAGATCGTCGAGGCACCGGCGTTCGTGCGCCGCCGCTTCCACGAGCGCTTCCCCGAACCCGGCCGCTGGTTCTACCCGCTGCACACCCCCAACATCCTGCTCACCCCCGACGACGGCGGCTTCGAGGTGTACGCGTACCTCAACCGCACCGGTGGGTACTGCGCGCTGGTCACCGCCCACCCCGACCCGGCGTTCGCCGCGGGCTGGCTGGAGTCGGTGACCCGGACGCTGACCCGGGCCGGCGCCGGATACGTCGAGGCGCTGGTGCCGCTGGAACACCACGCCGCGCTCTCCGCGTTCGGCGCCCAGGGCTTCATCGCCGGTGCGCTGTATCCCGCGATGCGCCGGGACGGCGACGGATTCCACGACTACGTGGTGATGTCCCGTACCACCGAGCACATCGACTTCCGCGGTGTGGTCGTCGACACCCCGCTCCAGCCCTTCCTCGATTCCTATGTGTCGGCCTGGGCGTCGACCTATCTGCCCTCCCGTGAGGTTGCCTCATGACCCCCTCGAACCCCCATCTCGCGCCCGTCGACGTCCCGGACGCCGCGGCCCTGGCCAAGGTGCAGCAGCTCTGCGACCTGACCGAGCCGTACGCCTGCGGCCCCGCCGAGGACGAGCTGTTCGCCGCCGCGATGGCACAGAGCAACGCCTGGCACCGCGAGCGGTCCCCGTTCTTCCGGAGCCTGTACGACGGTGAGCGCCAGGACACCCCGTACGACGCGCCCCTGGTGCACGCGAACTTCTTCAAGCGCCACGAGGTGCTGTCCATCCCCCGGGACGAGGTCCATCTGCATCTGACCTCCTCCGGCACCACCGGACAGAAGTCGCAGATGTTCTTCGACGAGTGGACCATCCGCTCCGCCCAGCGCATGGTCGCCCGTATCTTCGAGCGCAACGGCTGGATCACCCCCGACCGGCCGGTCAACTACCTGCTCTACAGCTACGAGCCCGCCCGCGACCTCAAGCTGGGCACCGCGTTCACCGACAACTACCTGTGCGACTTCGCACCGGCCCGCGAGGTCGAGTACGCGCTGCGCGCCACCGGCAACGGCCATGAGTTCGACCCCTTCGGCTGTGTCGCCGCGCTGCGCCGCTTCGCCGAGGACGACGCCCCCGTGCGCATCCTCGGCTTCCCCGCCTTCCTCTGGTTCACCCTGGAGCGGATGCGCGCGATGGGACTGCCGCCGATCCAACTGCCCGAGGACTCCCTGATCATCCTCGGCGGCGGCTGGAAGGGCCACGCCGACCGGCAGATCGGCAAGCACGAGCTGTACGCCCGCGTCACCGAGCAACTGGGCATCCCCTCCGAGCGGATCCGCGACACCTTCGGCTCCGTCGAGCACTGCATCCCGTACATCGAGTGCTCGTACCACAACCTCCACGCGCCCGTCTGGTCGCGGGTCTTCATCCGCTCCACGCGCACCCTCGAACCCCTCGGGTACGGCGAGCGCGGCTATCTGCACCTGGTGTCCCCGTACATCACCTCGGTACCGGCGCAGAGCGTCGTCATGGGCGACCTCGCCTCGCTGCACCCGGGCGAGGAGTGCGGCTGTGAACTGGACACCGACTGGTTCACCATCCACGGCCGCGCCGGGGTGAGCCGCAACAAGAGCTGTGCCGTGGCCGCCGCCGAACTGATGAAGGGAATGTCATGACCGAGGCAGAGACCGTGATGAACCACCACTACTGGCAGGGCACCTTCATCGGCGACGACGAGGCCGCCCGCCGACTGGCCACGCTGCCCGCCACCGTCGAGGCCGCGCTCGCCACGCCGCTGGACACCGAGACCGTCCTGGCCGCCTGCGACGCCCTCGCGGGCGCCCTGCGCGACCCCGGCCACCCCGTACGTGAACGGCTGGCCCCGCACCTGGCGGAAGGCGGTGGACAGGAGGACACCGACGAACTGCTCGCCGAACTCGCCGCCTTCCTCGGCCGCGACGCGCTCACCCGCAAGCTCCGCCGCGAGCTCGGCAGCGCCGCCCCGCAGCGCCTCGGCCGCCCGGACGCCAAGGAGACGGTGTACGAGGCGTGGGCCCCGGTCGGCCTGGTCGCCCACATCGCCCCCGGCAACGCGGCCACCGTCGCCCCGCTCAGCCTCATCGAGGGCCTGCTCGCGGGCAACGTCAACATCCTCAAGACCAGCAGCGCCGACACCCTGCTCGCCCAGCACCTGCTCGCCGAACTCGCCGCGTTCGATCCGAGCGGCGCCCTCGCCGAGCGGGTCATCGTGCTGCGCTTCTCCTCCTCGCGCGCGGACTGGCTGCGCCTGATGTGCGCCCCCGCCGACGCCGTCGCGGTGTGGGGCGGCGAGGCGGCCGTGGAGGGCGTGGCCGCCCATGTCCCGGCGGGCTGCCGTCTGGTGGAGTGGGGACACAAGATCTCCTTCGCCTATCTGACCCGGGACGCGTGGGCCGACGAGGCGACGCTGACCGCCCTGGCCGAGGACATCTGCCTCTTCGAGCAGCAGGCGTGCTCCAGCCCGCAGGTCGTCTACCTCGACACCGAGGACACCGGTGAGCTGCACGCCTTCGCCGACCGCCTCGCCGCCGCGCTGGCCGTTCGGCCCGCGCCCGTCGAGGACGAGCTCGACCCGGCCGAGTACGCCGAGCTCACCACCACCGAGCACCTCGCCCGCCTGGAGGAACACCTCGGCCTGACCCGCGTCCTGGCGGCCCCCGACGGCACCTGGCGCGTCATGGCCGACACGCGCTCGGCGCTCACCGCGTCCCCGCTGCACCGCAGCGTCTGGGTCAAGCCGCTGCCGCGCAAGAACGTCATCGCCACACTGCGGCCGATGCGCCGCTATCTGCAGACCGCGGGCATCGCGGGCAGCCGCACCGACATCGCCGAGCTCTCCGCGGCGGTGCTGGCCGCCGGAGCCACCCGGGTCACCCCGGTGGGCGCCATGACCTCGGGCTATGTGGGCGAGCCGCACGACGGTGTGTACGCCCTCCAGCGCTACAGCCGCCGCGTCGCCGTCCAGGCCGACGCGCGCTTCGCCACCACCGCTTGCCTCGACGACCTCGCCCACCGGCCCGCGTTCGCGGCGCCCACCGGGCCGCTGCTCGACAAGGCCGCCGTCCAGGAGCTCAACCGGGACGTGGAACGCCGCGACGCCGAGCTGTACTTCCGCAGCGGCGGCAGCACCGGCACCCCCGCCCTGTCGCTGTTCAGCTACGACGACTACGACGCGCAGATGCACGCCGCCGCCCGCGGCCTGCTCGCGGCGGGCTACGACCCGGCCCGGGACCGCACCGCCAACCTCTTCTACTGCGGCGGTATGTACGGCGGGTTCATCAGCTTCTTCTCCATCCTGGAACGCCTGGGCGGCGTGCAGATGCCGATGGCGGCGGGCTCCGACCACCGCGCCACCGCCGAGATGATCGTCGCGTACGAGGTCGACACCCTCTTCGGCATGCCCTCCTACCTGTGGCAGCTCCTGCACGAGGAAGCGGACCTGCTGCGCTCCTACGGCGGCATCCGCAAGATCTTCTACGGGGGCGAGCACTTCACCGAGGAGCAGCGCCGCACCCTCACCGAGACGTTCGGGATCGAGGTCGTCCGCTCCATCACCTACGGCAGCACCGACCTCGGTCCGCTCGGCTACCAGTGCGTCGAGAGCGGCGGCAGCGTCCACCACCTGCACGCCGATCTGCACACCCTGGAGATCGTCGCCGTCGACGAGGACCGTCCGGTGGCGCCGGGGGAGACCGGCCGGCTCGTCTTCACCACCCGGGCCCGCCGGGGCCAGCACCTGGACCGGTACGTCATCGGCGACCTCGGCCGGTCCCTGCCCGGGGACTGCCCCTGCGGCAACCGTGCCCCGCGCTTCGAACTGCTCGGCCGCCTCGGCGAAGTGATGCGCGTGGCGACGTATTTCCTCAACTACCGCCGGTTCGTGGCCATCGCCGAACAGGACCTGCGCTACAGCGGCGAACTCCAGGCCGTTCTGACCAGCGGGCCCGCCCGGGAATGCCTCACCCTGCGCATGGAGAGCGCCCAGGCCCCGGACGCGGACCTGGCGCGCGACGCGTTCCTCGCCGCGTACCCGGAGGTGCGCTCGGCCGTGGACGAGCGGCTGCTCGACTTCGCGGTCGAGGTGCTGGACGGAGCCGATCTGGACCGTACGGCGACGAGCGGGAAACTGCGGGCGGTGGTGGACCGGAGGCGGTAGTAAGGTTGCTGGCCGCAGTAACTCTGCGGCCAGCAAAGCCAGTTCAAGGGAGCGGGAAAGCGTGCCGGACACCTCCTTCCAGGGCCAGATCGTCGACACCGAACCCGCCTCCGATGTGTTTCTCGTCATCGGCATCCCGGGATCCGGGAAGAGTTCGGTGTCGCGCGGCCTGGCCCGCCGGTTCCCGCTCGGTGCGCACATCGAGGGCGACCACCTCCAGGAGCTGATCGTGGCGGGAGGACACCTGCCCTCGCCGCAGGAGGATCTGGAGGCGGATCGCCAACTGCTGCTGCGGGCCCGTAACGCGTCGGTGCTGGCGCGCAGTTTCCATGCCGGCGGTGTCGTCCCGGTCATCGACGACGTGGTGGTGCGGCGCGCGCACCTGGAGTTCTATCGGGAGCAGCTGAAGGATCTGCCGCTGCGGCTGATCGTCCTCGCCCCGTCGGCGGACGTGGTGGCGCGGCGGGTCGCCGAGCGGGACAAGGTCCTGGCGGACGACTGGTCGTTCCTGGACACCGCGATGCGCAAGGAACTCGCAGGTCAGGGAACGTGGTTCGACAGCTCGGAACTGACGCTGGACGAGACGGTCGACGCCGTTCTCGCCCAGGGGTGACCCGCTCGCCGACCGATCCGATCCGAAGGGGACGAGCCATGGCCGGTGCCCACATCCGGACCACCGTCGGCATAGTGGGCGCGGGCCCGGCCGGTCTGATGCTGTCGCACCTGCTGGCCCGCTCGGGCATCGAGTCGGTGGTCGTCGACAACCGCACCCGGCCCGAGATCGAGGGCACCAGTCGCGCGGGCATCCTGGAGGCGGGCAACGTCCGGCTGCTCACCGAGAGCGGGGCCTCCGACCGGGTGTGCCGCGAGGGCCGCCCGCACGGGGGCATCGAGCTGCGCTTCGGCGGCGAGAGCCACCGCGTCGACTTCGAGGCCCTGGTCGGCAGGAACGTATGGCTCTACCCGCAGACGGACGTGTTCACCGACCTCGCCGACGCCCGTGAGCGCGACGGCGCGGATGTCCGCTTCGGCGTCAGCGGGACTCGGGTGGTCGATCTGACCGGCGAGCGCCCGGGAATCCTGTTCACCGACGCCGACGGTGTGCACCGTGAGGTGCGCTGCGACATCCTGGTCGGCGCGGACGGGTCGCGCGGAGTGTGCCGGGCCGCGGTGCCCGAGGCGGCGCGTACGCACTTCTACCGCGAGTACCCCTTCGCCTGGTTCGGTGTCCTCGTCGAGGCCCCGCCCAGCGCCGCCGAACTGGTCTACACCCACTCCGAGCACGGGTTCGCGCTCATCAGTCGGCGCACCGAGTCCGTACAGCGCATGTACTTCCAGTGCGACCCCGACGAGGACCCGGCGGCCTGGTCCGAGGACCGGATCTGGGCGGAGCTCCAGCGACGGGTGCGCGGCGCCGACGGGTTCACCCTGAAGGAGGGCCCGGTCACCGACCGCTCGGTCCTGCGCTTTCGCAGCTTCGTGTGCGAGCCGATGAGATTCGGCAACATGCTGCTCGCCGGAGACGCGGCCCACACCGTCCCGCCCACCGGAGCCAAGGGGCTCAACCTCGCCCTCGCCGATGTGCGGGTGCTCGCCGAGGTGCTGGAAACGGCCCTCGCCAAGCGCGACCACGGTGTCCTCGACGCCTATGGCCCGCGTGCGCTGCGCCGGGTGTGGCGGGCCCAGCACTTCACCTACTGGATGACGACGATGCTGCACCGCGTGCCCGGCTCCGCCGCCTTCGACGTACGCCGCCAACTCGCTGAGCTGGCCGGGGTGGTGGACTCCACGGCCGGGTCGACCTACCTGGCCGAGGCGTACACCGGGTGGAGCGCCGAATAGCGCGTCGCGAGGAGTGAGCGGTGTGCTCCGCGCTCAGGCCAGTTCGGTGAGGGCCGCCTCGGCCGCCGTCGCACCCTCCTCGAAGCCGTGGGTCTTCGCCTCCCGCAGTGCCTCGGTGAGTTGGACGCGAGCCTCCTCGGTGCGGCCGAGTCCCGCCAGCGCCTCGCCATAGGCCGTGCGCAGCAGGACGCGGCGGGGGGCCGCGTCCAGCGAGGGGCCGAGTTCGAGGCCGAGCGAGGCGTGCTCCAGGGCCTGCCGTGGGTCGCCTACGCGCAGGAAGTGGCGGGCGAGGTGCTGGTGGGCGAGCATCTCGGTGGAGCGGTCGCGTCCCTGCCGGGCCAGGTCGAGGGCGTGGGTGACCAGCTCCAGGGCCTGCTCGTGCTCGTCGTACCTGGCGAGGGTCAGGGCGAGGTTGATACGGGCGATCGCCTCACTGGTCAGATCCCCTGCCCGATGGGCGAGTTCGGGCGCCGCACGCAGATGCTCCAGCGCCTCCGCGTAGCGCTCCTCCTCGTGCAGCACCCAGCCGAGCAGGGCGCGGGTGCGGGACTGGGCGTCCAGGTCGTGGTCCAACTCGGCTGATTCCAGGGCCTGTTCGAGCAGCGGGACCCATCCGTCGCGGACCCGCCAGACGATCAGCGGCCACTGGAGCAGGACCAGGCGCCAGACCCGGTCGTGCAGCTGGGCCGCGGCGGCCGCGGTGGCCGCGCCCAGCAGGGTCGCCCGCTCGGCCTCGAACCAG
This sequence comes from Streptomyces sp. NPDC048696, assembly GCF_043198895.1. Taxonomy (NCBI): domain Bacteria; kingdom Bacillati; phylum Actinomycetota; class Actinomycetes; order Kitasatosporales; family Streptomycetaceae; genus Streptomyces; species Streptomyces sp. NPDC048696. The sequence continues at coordinate 193,215 of NZ_JBICVJ010000008.1, forward strand.
GAGAGCGCGTCCTGCCGGTTCTCGAACTCCCGCACGGCGGACGGGCGCCGATAGGCGGCGGGCAGTGTGAAGCAGGGCTGACTGGAGGGTTCGGCGGTGGCGGTGGCGATCAGACCGGTGTGGAGATAGTGGTCGACCAGCCGGGTCAGGGCGCCGGGGTCGGCCTGCGGGGCGAGAGTGCGGGCGTACAGACGTACCAGATCGTGCAGGGTGTACGCGTCGGACGGGAGCCCCGAGTCGACGATGAGGTGGGCGTCGGCGAGCCGGTCGAGGGCGGACCAGGCGTGGTCGGGGGTGCAGTCGGCGAGCGCGGCGGCGGCGTAGCGGTCGAGGCGGGGGCCGGTGTGCAGGCCCAGGGAGTGGAACATCCGTCGGGCGTGCTCGGGGAGCTGGTGGACGGTGAGGCCGAGGGCCGCGGCCACCCCCGTGTCCTCGATGTTCATCAGGCCCAACCGGCGCTGCTCGTCGGCGAGTTCGGTGGCGAGCGCGGCCAGTGTGGCGTTCGTGCGGGTGGTGAGGCGGGCGGCCGTGATCCGCAGAGCCAGCGGCAGGCCGTCGCAGAGCGCGGCCAGGTGGCGCGCCGCCTCCGGTTCGGCCTGCACGCGGTCCTCGCCGAGCACGGCGCCGAGCAGCGCGGCGCAGTCGTCGGCGGGCAGTTCGCCGAGCCGGACCGGCCGGGCCGCGTCGCTGGCGACCAGCCCGCCGAGCCGGTCGCGGCTGGTGACCAGGGTGGCGCTGGCGTCGCCGCCGGGCAGCAGCGGGCGGATCTGTTCGGAGTTGCGGGCGTTGTCCAGGACGACGAGGATGCGCCGCCCCGCCGTCAGGGACCGGTACAGCGACCCCATACCGGCCTCGGTGTCGGGAATGCGGCGCACCGGGACACCGAGCGCGAGCAGGAACTCGTGCAGGACGACGGTGGTCTGCGGGGTCGGCGTGTCGCTGTAGCCGCACAGATCGGCGAAGAGCCGTCCGTCGGGAAACTCCGCCGCGTGCTCGTACGACCAGTGCACGGCGAGCGCCGTCTTGCCGACGCCCGCGCCGCCGGTCACCAGGGCGATCGGGCTGTGCGGACCGGTGACCACCCGGGTCAGCGCGGCCAGTTCGGCCGACCGGCCCGCGAACCCGCGCGGTCGGCGCGGCAGCATGTCGGGCACGGCCGCGACCGGCTCGGGCTCGGCCACCGTGGGCGAGTCGACGGCGTCGGGCGCGCCGAGGCCGAGGACGGCGGTGTGGGCGTCGATGAGCTGGGGGCCCGGGTCGACGCCCAGTTCGTCGGCGAGCAGGCGCCGGGTGCGCTGGAACCAGTCGAGTGCGTCGGAGCGCTGTCCGGAGCGGGCGAGGGCCAGCATCAGCGCGGCCGACAGCGGTTCGCGCAGCGGATGCGCGACGGCCTCGGTCCGCAGGACGGCGGCGGCCTTGCCGTGCTCGCCGAGCTCCCCGTACGCCGCGGCCAGTGCCTCCACCGCAGAGAGCCGCAGCTCTTCGAGAGCGTGCGCGGGGGCTTCGAGCGGCGGGCTCGCCACGGTGTCGGTGAGCGCCGGACCCTGCCACAGCGCCAGCGCCTCACGCAGCAGGAGCACCGCGTCACCGGGGCTGCGCCGGCCCCGGGCGAGCTGGACCAGCTCCTCGAAGCGGTGCGCGTCCACCAGCGTCTCGGGCATCCGCAGTACGTACGCCGACTCCAGGGTGGCGAGCTCGATCCCGTACGCCCGGGCGGCGTGCGCGGTCAGCAGCGCGCGCAGCTGCGAGACATGGCCCTGCAGGACGGTACGGGAGTGGGTGGGCGGCTCGGTGTCCCACAGTGCCTCGGTGAGCCGGTCCACGGTGACCGGCTGGTTGGGGTGGAGCAGCAGCATCGCGAGGAGGCTGCGGCGTTTGACCGGACCGAGCGCGAGGAGCTCACCGTCCTCGGTCGCCACCGCCACGCTTCCGAGCACGCGGAAGTCCAATGCGCCCCACCCCTCCGGACCACTCGGGCCCGTTCGTACCGGTATTCGAGGATACGTGGCGTGGCCGGGCGGGTTGACGGGTGGGTGCGGTATGTCCGGCCTGGAGGAGGGGGAGGGGGCCGGGCGGCGCGCCCCCTGCCTCACCTCACTTGGCGCGGCTGAAGAACTCCAGTTCCGCGATGGCCACCTGCTTGTCCTTCGTGGCGCCGTACGCCGAGCGCAGTACCAGCCGCGCGGTCACCGCGTCCCGTACGCGCACGTCGACGCGCTGGACGCCGCCGTCGTCGATGACGTGGTGCGAGGTGTGGGTCTTGCCGCCGGAGTCGGTGACCAGCAGGTCGAACTCCTGCGGGCGGGCCTGTTCGGCCTGCTGGCCCGAGCGCTTGGAGGTGCCGGGAGTGACGATCAGCGCCAGCAGGTCGGTGGGCTGGCCGAAGGTGGCTTCGAGGTACTGACCGGCGGAGTCGCCGCCGTAACCCGTGCCCCACCAGGTGTTGGAGTAGCTGTCGAAGGCGAGCTCCGGGCCGTGCCCGGCGGCCGAGTGGGACGCCTGCCAGGCGGTGGGGTGGACCGCGACGCGCTTGGAGAAGTGGTCCTGGACGGCGCGGGCGGCCGGGGGACCGCCGAGCACACCGCCGACGACCAGGGCGACGGCCGAGGCGATGAGCAGGGCCCGAGCGACCCAGCGGGTGCGGTCGCGGTGCAGCGCCGGACGCTGACCCGCGTACGGGCCCGGCGCGGCGTCGGCGGGGCGGGGGTCGAGCGGGTTGGCGCAGCTGCGGCAGAAGTGGCGATGCGGCACGTTGAGCACGCCGCACCCGCGACACGGGGTGCCGTCCTCCGGCTCGGGCGCGGGCTGCGCGGTGCGCACCCGGGGACGCGCGGCTTCCGGGCGGGCGGGCAGCACCGTGCCGGGCTCCTGCGACGGGGCGGCGGCGGTCGGCTCCGGGACGGGGACGAGCAGGGCCCGGGCCGCCTCCGAGTCCCGCTCCCGCACGGCAGCAGCCTCGGACTCCCGGCCCCGCGCTGCTGAGCCGCGCTCGCGCACGGCGGGCAGCGGCGCGGTCGGCTCCTCCCGGTCGGGCCGGTCGGCCACCGTGGGAAGCGGGGCTGTCTCCGGGGCGGCGGGCTGTGGCGCCGCCTCCGCCTCGTCGGTGGCGGCGGCGGGTGTGGGCTCAGGCGCGGGCACAGGTGTGGCGGACGGCTCGGGATCGGCGGCCGGCGCGGGGGTTCGCGTCGCTGTCGCCGTCGCGGGTGTGTCCGGCGCGGCCGGCCCGGTCGGAGCCGACGCCGCCGCACTGGTCTCCCATTTCAGGAACGCCCCGCAGGTGTCGCAGAAGGACTGGCCCATCGGGCGGGCCGGGGTTCCGCAGTCGGGGCACGAAAGAGTGGCGGACATGTCTTCAACGGCCTTCCGGAAGCGATGACGTCGAGGAGGTCACCTCGACGGTGAAGGGGAGGTGGGCCGGCCGGGAGGCGGCGACCACGGCATGGAGGCGGTACGGGTCGACCGCGGCGGGATCCGCGACCCGCAGGGTGACGTGGAGCGCGGCGCGCGGCTTGCCGGGGAACGGCCCCAGCGGCCGGGCGGACCAGGCCGCGCCGCCGCTCTCGGTGAGCTCGGGGCGTACGCCGAAGGCCAGTTCCACGGCCTCGGCCAGACCCCGGGCGGTGCCGCGCACCCGGTGCAGCGACACCGCCGTGGCCACGGCGTGGCGGCGCACCGACAGCGGCTCGGTGCCGTCGAGCTCGGTGCCGACCCAGCCGGTCAGCCAGTCCACGAAGTCCTCGGGGGCGAGCGCGGGCGTGAAGTATGCCTCCAGGCAGTCGAGCACGGTGAACAGCGGGGCCAGGACGGTGTCCAGACCAGCCACGAAGCGCTGGGCGAAGTCGTCGTCGGCGTACACGGCGGGGAGCTGGTCGCCAAGGGGCAGGGCGGAGCCGAGTCCGTCCACGCTGCCTCGGGAGCTCATCGGGCCTCGATCACGCGGACGCGGTGGTCGAAGGGGAACAGCAGGGCGGACGGGGCGAGTTCGATACGATCGGTGGCGTCGCCCCGGCGGCCGGTCAGCGGGTCGGCCGAGTGCAGCAGCACCTCGTCGACCAGCTCCACGCCCGGGACCCGCTGGAGCGCGGCGAAGATCTCGCCCGCCCGCAGCGGCCGCCCGAACGGCCAGCCGGTGCCGTGGGCGCCGCCGGTCAACGGGTCCAGATACGCGTAGAGGACGTTGAGAGCGTCGTCGCGCACCTGGTCGGCCTTGGCGGCGCGGAACGCGTGCAGGGTCGCGACGACGGTGACGCCCTGGTAGAACGGCGGGCCGACGGCGAGCCGGGTGCCGAGCGGGCGGCGCTCGTCCAGGAACGAGGTGACCCGCCCCAACAGCTCCTCGCCCGGGACCAGTTGCTCGAACCGCAGCCGTCCGCCACGGTCGGGCACCGCCTGCGGGACCACGAGCACCCGGACCGCGTTCTCGCCCGCGTCGGCCGCGTCCGCCGCCAGACAGGCGATCCGGGCGGTCTCGGGAGCGGCCCGGCGCGCCAGCTCCTCGTAGTCGCGGGCGGTCACGGCCCGCTCCTGGGCGCGCAGCGCGATCGGCGCCCGGGTCTTGGCCTCCTCGACCGTCTCGCCGTCCACGCCGCCGCGCGCCGCCTCCCGGTTCTCGACACGGGCGATGTACGGGATCGAGCTGCGCAGCACCTGGATGGTGCCCCGGGCCACATTGCCCGCCCGGCCGCCGCCCGTGCCGTAACGGGCCGCCCTGATGGTGGCGCCCTTGGCCGGGACCGCCCCGAACTGCCGCAGCACACCGTGGGGTTCGCGCACGGCGGGCCCGAACGCGAGCTCGCCGGTCGCCGCGTCCAGGGTGAAGTGCCGGTCGAAGGGGCCGGAGGCGGCGAAGTCCGCGACCTGCTCCCACTCCTCCCAGCCCTCGCCCGCCGAGATCTCCAGGCGCACCCCGCCGACGACCGGGGCGTGCGCCAGGCGCAGCCGCTGACCGGGCACGCCCTCGGACTCGCCAAGGGACTCGTCGCGCACCGACTCCGCGTGCGAGACCGGGGTCGTACCGCCGATGGTGAAGGCGGACGCGCCGCGCACGGTCGGCGAGACGCTGTAGAACGGCTGGCCCGCCGCGGCCGGCAGCACCCGGCAGCGCAGCCAGCCCGCGTCCAGGCGGCCCATGCGGTTCAGGGTGTGGCCGCCCGGCAGGTGCAGCACCACCTCGCCGGGCCGGTTGAGGCCGCCCGTGGAGTCCTCGGCGACCTCGCACTCGGCCCAGCCGTCCGCCGTCCACGCCTCCCACACCAGCGGCGGTTGGCGGGGGTCGACGCCGACGCCGTCGACGCGGCTCTCCAGGCGCAGCGCCACCGTGCAGTCGGGCACGGCGGCGGACAGGCCGAACAGGAGGGCGTCGCCGGGGAGCGGGGCCGGGGTGAACACCGACACGTCGGTGCCGCCGAGCATGTCCTGCGAGCAGTCCTCGGGAGCCGCCCCGGCCGGCTGGCGCAGTACATGGGAGAGCGCGCAGGGAATGATCGTCAGGTCCTGCTGGGTGGCGAAAACGACCGCCTCCTCCGTCTCGGTGCGGCCGGTCGCCACCTCCGTGCCCATGGGCAGCACGACGGACTCCGGCTGCGGCGCGGAGAGCCAGAACGTGACCGAGGCACGGGCGGCGGACGGCGGGAAGAGCGTGACGCCGAGCAGGTCGAGGAACGCCAGCTGGTTCTTCTCCGGGACCCGGTTGAGGCGGTAGACCAGTTGGTCGGCCATGTGCGCGACCGCCTCGATGAGGGTGACACCGGGGTCGGAGACGTTGTGGTCGCTCCACTCGGGGCAGCGCTGCTGGATGTAGCGCTTGGCGTCGTCGACGAACTGCTGGAAGCGGCGGTCGTCCAGGTGGGGTGCGGGCAGGGCCATCAGTGTCGTTCGCTTTCGCCGGCTGCCGACTCCCCCGGGGCGGGGGCTTCGGAGGGGATCACATAGAAGGGGAAGACGAGGCTGCGCGGGTTGTTGGTGCCGCGCACCGAGTACCGCACGTCGATGTGGAGCACGGTCGGCTCGTCCGGCGCCGGGGTGACCGTGACCTCCTGGACCTCGATCCGGGGCTCCCAGCGGTCCAGCGAGGCGCGCACCTCGTACCGGATGCGCCCGGCGGTCGCGTCGTTGGCCGGTGCGAACACCAGGTCGTGCACGGCGCAGCCGAACTCGGGCCGCATCGGCCGCTCGCCCGGCGCGGTGGCCAGCACCAGGCGCATGGACTCCTCGATCTCGCGGTCCCGGCGGGCCAGGGCGATGCCGCCGCCCGGGTCGGTGCGCAGCGGGAAGGCCCAGCCGGCCCCGACGAAGTGTTCGCTCATCGCTCGCTCAACTCCTTTAGAACGGCAGGCCGTTGCGGAGGGTGATACCGGTCAGCTCCACCGTCAGTGCGGTGATGTTGGCGTTGCCGAGGGCCTTGATGGACGCGGTGCCGAGCGCGTTGACCTCGACGGCGCCACCGGCGTTGATGGCCGCCTCGCCGCCCGCCTGGACGCCGAACTTCATCCCGGCCTTGACGTCCACGCCCATGCCCGCCTTGATGTCGACGCTGGTGCCCGCCGTCAGCTTCAGCGCGCCCGCCGCCTTCAGCGACAGATCGCCGCCCGAGCTGATGTCCACCCCGCGCGCGCCGCTGATGGTGACCGTGCCGTCGCTGTCGATGGTGAGGGTGGTGCGGGCCTCGTTCAGCTGGACGCTCAGCTTGCCGCCGCCGGTGCGCAGCCGGATCCCGCTGGACGCCCGCGCGGCGCCGCCGGACTCAAGGAGCTCCACGGTGTGACCGCTGCGGGCGGTCAGCGCACGCCAGTTGATCTGTCCGCTGGTCGGGTCGACGGCCGGGATGCCGTCCGGCTCGCGGGTGGGTTTGTCGATGCCGTTGTAGAGCCCGGCCAGGACATACGGGTGTTCCAGCGAGCCCCTGTCGAAGGCGCACAGCACCTCGTCGTTGACCTCGGGCAGCAGCAGCCCGCCGCCGCGTACCCCGCCGAACTGGGCGATACGGCACCAGTCGCTCTCGTACGTCTCGGACAGCCACGGGAAGCGCAGCCGGACCCGGCCGAGGTTCATCGGGTCCTTGGTGTTGGTGACCAGCGCGACGGCCACGCCCGGCATGGGCGGCGCCTGGTCGGTGCCGCCCGAGGCGAGCCCGTACAGCGAACGGAACTGGCGTCCCGAGACGGTCAGCCAACTGGTGAACTGCTGGCCGGAGGCGAAGACATGACGCACTCCGGTGGCCGTGTACTTGCCCTCGAAGGGGAATCCGGCGCCCCGGACGGCGATCGGTACACCGGGCTTCAGCGACGGGTTCCCGGTGACCGCGACCTCCACCTCGGCGAAGGCGCCGGTGACGTCGTCGGCGAGCGCCCGGGCGGCGTGGGTGACCTCGGACTGCGTGGTGTACGGAAGGGACGTCGCGGTGATCTCCGCCGCGCCGAACGGTGTGGAGACCACCCCCGGGGTGACGTCGGCGGCGATGTCCGGGCTGGTGACCGCCGGGGCGGGGGCCGCCAGTTGCTGCTTGGTGCGCATGTCCCAGCCGCGCACAGTGACCTGCTCGACCTGCCCGGCCGCGGTCATCGCGATCCGGCTGTGCAGGGTGTTGGCCCCGAAGTCGAGGACGTACGGGCTCTGGGCGGCCGGGGTGGTGTCGGCGGGGGCACCGGAAGCCGGGGCGAGCGCGGCGAAGTCGAGCCTGCCCTCGTTGTCGCAGGAGAGCCGGACGTCGTTCTCGGCGGCGAGCCGCGACAGGAAGTCCCAGTCGGTGATGTTCGGCTGGGTCGCCAGCTCGTACACTGTCGGCGTCGCGTCGACCTTGCCGAGCGCGATCCCGTTGAGACCGGCGACGCGGCGCACGATGTCGGACGCGGTCATGTTCGGATAGCCCACCACCCGCCGGTTGCGCAGCAGCCGGTGCCCCGGGTCGTAGCCGCGCACGACCAGATGACGGCCGGTGCCCGGCTCGGCGTCGACCTCCAGCGCCGTCACCTCGCCGGTGAGCATCGGATCGCCGCGCCGCCCGTCCGTGAACGGGCTGAGCACCACCTTCGCCCCGATTTTCAGCTGCGGGAACTTGGCGGTGACCTGCCCGTCCTTGTCGCTGAAGGTGAGCTGGAAGGCGGACGGGACGTTGACGCTGGCGTCCACCCAGCCCTCGATGAGCCGCACGGCCAGCGGGTCGGGCAGCACGGCGCCCTCGATCTGGACGTGCAGGACGGTGGTGAAGGTCTTCTCACTCATACGAGGCCCTCCGAGGCGGCGGGAAGAAGCAGCTCGGTGCCGGGGCGCAGCCGCATCGGGTCGTCGATCGCGTTGGCCTCGGCGATGGTGCGCCACCGGGTGGCGTCGCCGTACTCGCGCCAGGCCAGCGAGGCCAGCGTGTCCCCGGCGACCGTGCGGTGCACCCGGCGTGCCGACAGGGCGCCGGAGGTGGGGTTCTGGCGCTTGGTCTCGCTGGAGACCTCGACCAGCGCCAGCGTGCAAGTGGCGCGCAGCGGCACGCCGTTGGGGCTGAACAGGGTGTAGTTGGCGTTGACGCTGGTGACGTACGCGACGAACTGGACGGTCGAGAACGAACCCCAGCTGAACTCCACCCACGGCGGCGAGGGCGCCTTCGCGGCGACGCTCTGCTCGGTGACCTCGCAGCACGAGAGCAGCAGCTCCACCTGGGTCTGCACGGTGGTCGAGCTGGGCGTGCCGGACGCGTCGAGGAACACCTGCAACTGGAGGGACGCGGGCTGCGCCCCGGTGAACTTGGGCGGCGCGCCCCGCGTGTACGCGATGGCCGGCATCACGGTCCAGCTCGCGGACCGGCCGAGCTGCACCTGCGACGGGTTGAACTGGAACTTCACCTCGCCCATCAGCCCGCCCATCGAGCCGCCCAGGTCGGTGGGCGGCTGATGAATGGCAAGGGTGGCCCGGGAGAGCCCCGCGGCCTTGCCCCCGGTGGGAGCGGCCATGCTCACGCACCCCCGGCGTCGGTGAAGCCGTGGTGCGCGATCTCCAGCGTCTCGGTCGCCACGCCCGGGCTCGCCGGGTCGAGGGTGGGCCCCGTCCAGCGCACCGGCAGCACCTCCACCAGCCCCCACTGCGCCACGATCGAACCGTCCGCGCGCAGGGCGGCGATCTGGGCGGTGGGGCGGGTGATCCCGGTCGCGAGCGACGAGATCCACGACGCGACCTTGGCGGTGTCGGCGGTCAGCGGCCGCGTGAGGCGGATGGTCGAGAACGTGACGCGGGTGGGCAGCTGCCACACAAACCCGTTGTTGCCGCCCTCCTGGTGCTGCTCCACCTCGACCTGGGACGCGAGACCGTCGCAGCCGTTGAACAGGCCGAGGTTCTGGCCGTCGATGGTCAGCGTGAAGAAGACGGTGGAACCGGGGTCAAGGGTGGTGGGCACAGGGTTTCTTTCGGTGTCGGGAGGGCGGGGCGGGGCTTGCGTGGCTGCGGTCAGCGGTCAGCGGTCAGCGGTCGCGGAGACGGCCGACGCGCTCGCGGTCCCCGCGAAGCTCGGCACGCAGCAGCCGCGACAGCGGCGCGACGAGCCGCCGGGCGAGGGCGTCCAGATCGGCGGGCTCGTCTGGGGGCGCGGGGGCGGGTGCGGGTGTCCTGGCTTGGGGCGCTTGGGGCGGGGAGGTGGTGCCGGCCGAGCGCTGGACGGTGGGAGTGGGCGACGGCTGGTTGCGCACGGTCGGCTGGATTACGGGTGTGGGCGCGGGGGGTGTCGGCTGGGGTGCCCGCGGGGCGGGTCGGCGCTGGACCACGGGTTGCGGGGCGGGCCGGGCGGCGACGGGGTTGGTGGCGGTGCGCTGTGGGGTGACCACGGCCGGGGGGCGCTCGGCGGCTGCGGCGGGCGTCGGCTGCCGCAGGGGTATGGCGGCCGGGGCGCTGACCGGTGCCGGTCGGTGGTGCTCCCTCGGGGTGATCGGGCGCGACGATGCCAACGGGCCGGTTGCGGGGGCGCGTTGGATCACGGGGGAGGGGAGACGGACGGTTCGGAGGGGGGTGAGAGGTTCGGGTGCGGGGGGTGGCTCCGGGGCGGGTGCGGGTGCCTCGGGGGTGGGTGAGGGCGCCTTGGGGGGTGCGGCGGCGGGCTGGGGGGTGAGGGGCGCGCCGATGAGAGGCCTGCGACGGCCCGGTTCGAGGGCGGGGGAAGGGCTGGTGGTCGAGCTCTGGGCGCGGGTCACCCGACGGACGAGCGGCTTGCGCTGTACGGGGGCGGGGGCCTGCGGTGTGACCGGTACGGGGTCTGGAGTCCTCGCACCGGCGGGGGAAGCCGGTGCGAGGACGTCTGGGGTCGGCGCGGGTGGCTGCACCGCGCCGACGGGGGAGATCCGCCGCGTCGGCCGAACAGGACGCGGGGCGGATAGGAGGGAGGGGCGTATGGGCGGCTTGGGAACGACAGAGTGCGTCGTGGCGCGCTGAACCACTGGAGCGGCGGGAGGTGCGGTGCCGGGTCCGGAGGGCGGGGCGTCGGCCCGCTGGGGCCGGTCGGACTGGAGGGGTGCGGGGGCCGGGGGCTGGGCCTGAACATGGCTGTGGGGTACGGGAGTTGAGCGGGGAGGCTCGATCCGGCTCGGGGGTGGGGTGCTCGCACGCTGGATCGCGGGATGGTCCGACGGCAGGTTGCTGTGCGCCGCCGTGACGGCTTGCTGGATCCCGGAGCGGCGAGGCGTGAGGGGGAGCTGGGTGGGGGCGGGTGTTGCGTGTGCGGTTGCACGCTGAATCGGGGCCGGGGTAAGGGGTGTTGACTCGCTCGGACGAGGGTTGCCCGGGGCGGGTGCGGCGGAACGCGAGGCTTCCGGCGTGGTGGCTCGCTTAGGGGTGGGCGAGTCAGGTGTGGTGGGCTGGCGGGGCTGGGGTGCCGGGGGTGTGGCGGTCCGCCGAACTGCGGGCGGAGTGGTCTGCGGAGTCCCCCGGCGGGCAGGAGCCGTGACCTGCTCGACCTGCGGAACGCGAGGCGTGGCGGCCCGCTGGATCGAGGGTGCGGCCTCCTCCGGAGTCGGGGACGTCAGGGCTCGCTGAACGGTGGGTGAGGTGGTGGTGTGCGCGGTCCGGTCATTAACCCGGCGGGCAGGCTCGGCCCCTTGCGGGGTTGCAGGTGCGACGGCCCGCTGGATGGCAGGTGAAGGGGTGCTGGGCGTGGCTGTCTGAATGCCCGGGTGGGCAGTCTGGGTGGGCCGCTCGCTCTGCCGGGCGGTGGGTGTGGCGGTGCGCTGGGTGGTGGGTGAGGTGTTGCCGGGCGCGGTCTGCCGGGTCTCCGGGCGGGCGGGTTCGGCGGGTTGCTCGGCCTGCGGGGCCATGGGCGTGGTGGCCCGCTGGATGGCAGGTGAAGGGGTGCTGGGCGTGGCTTGCTGAATGCCCGGGCGGGCAGTCTGGGTGGGCCGCTCGCTCTGCCGGGCGGTGGGTGTGGCGGTGCGCTGGGTGGTGGGTGAGGTGTTGCCGGGCGTGGTGTGTCGAATCTCCGGGCGGGCAGGCTTGGAGGGGCGCCCGGCCTGCGGGGTCGTGGGTGTGGTGGTCCGCTGCCCTGTGGGTGACGTGCTGTTGGGTGCTGTCGGCCGGATACCCGATTGGGCTTCGACCTGTGGGGCCATCGTCACGGCTGCGCGCTGCACAGCGGGTGGGGTGCTTCTGTGCGCGGTCTGCCGGGTCTCGGCGTGGGTGGGTTCGGTGGTCTGCGGCGTCACAGGGGTGACGGTCCGCTGGGGGGTGTCCTTGGACGCTGCCCGCTGAATCTCCGGTCGGGCAGGGGTGATGGGCTGCGCCGAGGGTGTTGCGGCGCGCGGGGATGTGGGCGGGGTGGCGGGTCGCCGCACGCCGGGGCCATCGGCCTCGGCCGCCTGCTGGATCGCGAGCCCATCCGGCGACACCGCAGCGGTGGAAGCCCCCGGTGGCTGGATGCCGGACTGCTCGGCCGATGGGGCCGACGTAGTTGGGCGACCCGGTACACGGGTGGCCGGACGCTGCGGCGCAACACTCGGCGCCGGGGCTGCGTCCCGGACCCGAGCTCGCTCGGGGGACATCGCAGCCGCCCCCTCCGAGCGACCCGGCGCGACCGCCCGCTGAACGGCAGCCGGTCCGACGGCCGGTCCGGCCGCAGCCCCGCCGTCCATACGGCCCGCCCCGCTGCCCGTGCGGACACCCGGCCCCGAACTCGACCCGGCACGGGACGCGCTTGCGGAACGTACAGCGGAGCCCACGGCCCCGAACGGCTCAGCCACTTCGGCAACCCCCCGAACAATGCCCGCCACCGGCAGTCGAAGTGCCGGCAACGGCAGCCCGGTCGGGCGGCCCGTGATCGGGGTCAGGGCGTCGCGCAGTACGCCGTGCGGAGCCGAGGAGCTTACCGAGTGGCCCAACTCCCGTACGAAGGAGAGGGGTTGGTGCGCGGCCAGGGTGGCGCCGAACGTCGGCTCGGCGGTCAGGCGCGGGGCGGTGAGGACCCGCTGGACCGGCGGCGCGGCCGACCAGCCGGGGTCATGGCCGACGGGAGCCGACGTCTCGGCGGGGTGCGGCGCGGCCGACTGCTCCGACCGCTCCGTACGTGCCCGTCGGCGTGTGAACAACCCCATGCCCTGTCACCGTTCCCCTTCGCCCTGTTCCACCAATGCCGCCACCCGCCGTACGTACGCCCTCCGGTCCGCGTGCTCCAGGTCCAGGATGGCGTCCATGCCCCAGTGGAAGTGGTAGGCGAGGTACGCGGTCTCCTCCTCGATCCGGTCGGCCGCGTACGTCACGATTCCCCCAGGCGGCTCCCGGCCAGCTCGACTTCGAAGGACTCCTCGCAGTGCGGGCAGGCGACGGCCGCCCGGGTGTGCCCCTCGGCGTTGATCTGCCGGTAGAAGTCCTGGAGGAAGGCCAGGTCGGAGGCGAACATGTTCTCCACCGTGCCGTCGTGGACGTTGGCGAGCGTGCCGAGCCGGGTGATGACCCGGCCGAGCAGTACCACCGACAGATACGCGGGGTTCTCGCGCACCCGTACGTCCCGCAGCGGGACGAGTTCGTCGCGGGCTGTCGCCAGCCGCATCGCACCGCCCCGGTGCACCGTGCCGGACTCGTCCACGTACCCGCGCGGCAGCTCGAACTCGAACTCCGTGCGCAGCGGTTCCACCGAGGGGGCGGGGGAGGGGGAGGGGGCCGACGCGGCCCCCGGACCTTCGCGGCGCATTACTCGATGACCAGCTCTTCGAAGGTGATGTTGACCTGCTCGGTCATCGCCGAGGCGTCGCCCGCCTTCACCGCGCTGATCTCGACCTTCGTGCACCAGGCGTTGCGCATGTGGTAGCGCTTCACCGGGTTGTTCATGTAGTCCATCATGATGATGGTGGCGTTCTTGCGGGCCGAGCCCATGTTCCCGTCGATGGACGTCTTGATCCACTCGGAGAACGCGGAAGAGTGGGTGGCGCCACGGGTCACCGTGCACTCACCGGCCTTCTTCACGCCGGGCAGCTTCTTGATGACGGGGCGGCCGTCGGCGGACACCTGCTGGTACTCGATGACGTCCTGTTCCATCGAGAGGCTGCTGACCTCCTGCAGGAACTCGACCATGACACCGTCGATCTGCAGGCCGAAATTATGGGTGGTGAGGGCGTCACCGGGCTGAAGCGACATGCTGGGGTACTTCTCCTGATCGTGAGCGAAAAACGGCTACCGGGTGGGTGGGGCGGAGCGGCTGTTACTCCTCCAGCTCGCCGCCGCCACCCGAGAACTGGGCGAGCCGGAACACCACGAACTCGGCGGGCTTGACCGGCGCGATGCCGATTTCGCAGACCACGCGGCCGAGGTCCACGGACTCCGGCGGGTTGGTCTCCTCGTCGCACTTCACATAGAAGGCGTCCTCGGGGCGCTGCCCGAAGAGCGCGCCGCCTCGCCACTCGTTGACCAGGAACGCGGAGATGTTGCGGCGGATACGGGCCCACAGCGCCTGGTCGTTCGGCTCGAACACCACCCACTGGGTGCCGATCAGGATCGACTCCTCCAGGTAGTTGAAGTACCGGCGTACGTTGAGATAGCGCCAGGCCGGGTCGGAGGCGAGGGTGCGGGCGCCCCAGACACGGATGCCACGGCCCGGGAAGGCCCGGATGCAGTTGACGCCGACCGGGTTGAGCAGGTCCTGCTCGCCACGGGTGATCTGGAGCTCCAGGTCGACGGCGCCGCGCACGATCTCGTTCGCGGGCGCCTTGTGCACACCGCGCTCGGAGTCGTTGCGGGCCCAGATACCGGCCATGTGGCCGGACGGCGGAACGGTCCGGGTCTGGCCGCTGGCCGGGTCGAAGACCTTGACCCAGGGGTAGTACAGCGCCGCGTACCGCGAGTCGTAACCGGCCACGTCCATGCGCCACTTGCGGATGTCACGGGCGTTGAGCCCGGGCGGCGGGTCGAGGACGGCCATCCGGTCGCCCATCAGCTCGCAGTGCGCGACCAGCCCGAGCTGGACCGCCTTGACCTGCTCCAGGTCGATGAGACCCTGCTGGTACGCGGCCATCAGGTCCGGCACCGCGACCGTGTTGATCTCGTCAAGGGACTCCAGACCGCCGAAGCCGGTGCGGTCGGCGGAGTCGCCGATGAACCGGGCGGTGTCCAGACCGGCGGCGCTCGCGGCGCCGGTCTGGGCCGCCACGGCGGCGACGGGCGGTGTGAGGGTCACGGCCTGCGCTTCCGGCTTCGTCAGCTGGCCACCGGCGGCGGCCTCTTCGAGCACGATGGTCTTCGAGCGCTGCTTGACCTGGGTGACGACGAAGTTGCGCGCCGACTTCTTCGCGCTGACGTCGAAGCTCTCGACGACGGTGTCGCCGTCCTTGACCACCAGCTTGAACCGGTCGCCGCCGGACTCGCCCTCGATGTCCTGCACCTCGACGGTCAGCGCGCCGTTCGCGCCCGGGGCGATGGCCGCCACCTTGAACGCGCCGAGCGCCACGGACTCACCGGGGGTGAGCGCCTGCGGCGTGGCGGTCTGCGGCGCCGCCTGGGCCGTACCGCCGTCGGTGCCGCCGACCCGGACCACGTAGGCCGCCGTGCCGCCGTTGTTGAAGAACCCGTACACCGAGTGCGCCAGGTAGTACCCGTCGGTGAACTCACCGAACTCGGCCACGTACTGGGACCAGTTGGTCACCAGGGTCGGCTCGTTGAGCGGCCCGGTGGGCGCGAGCCCGACGAATCCGGCGACAGAGGTGCCCACCCCTTCGATGGGGCGGGAGCCACTGGCGACTTCTTCGACATAGACGCCGGGGGACAGGTAGTTGGGCATGCAGCGTTCTCCCACGAGGAGTGATGAGGGGGGACGCACGGGCGCGGCCAGGTGTGGCACGGCGCCGACGGTGCGGTCTGTCCATGATTTTTACGCACCCGCAGTGGCACCGACAGGGACGTACGGACGTCTCAAGGGGCAGCGGCGGGTGTCCGGACGGACCCGGCCGAAGTGTCGGTCGGCCGGACCACGGGCGTAGCGTTTGCCCTGGTCATCGGCGTAGCGGGCGGTGCTGGACACACGACATTACGGCCGATGGCCGCAGGGCGACAGGGAAAGGTGGGGCGTACATGCCGGGCACGGGCGAGGGCGGGCTGCGGTTCCGGCTCCTGGGGGCGTTCGAAGGGGAGCTCGGCGGGCAGTTGCTGCCGCTCGGGCCGCCGCAGCAGCGCGCCCTGCTCGCCGTACTGCTGCTGCGCGAGAGCCGTCCCGTCTCGATGCCCGAACTCCTCGACGCGATGTGGGGCGAGCGACTGCCCCAGCGCGCGGTCGGCACCCTGCGCACCTATGTGTCACGGCTGCGCGCACTGCTGGAGCCGGGGCGCCCGGCCCGCTCCACGGCCACCGTCCTGATGTCGGCGGACGACGGCTATGTGCTGCGGCTGCCGCGCGGCGCACTGGACACGGCCGAGTTCGAGCGGCGCATCGCCGGGGCCGGGCGGCTGCGCACCGGGGGCGACGCGCTGGGCGCGCACCGCGAGCTGGAGGCGGCGCTCACACTGTGGGCGGGCACCCCGCTCGCCGGGCTCCCCGGCCCGCACGCCGAGCGCCAGCGCGACCGGCTCACCGAACTGTGGCTCACCGCCCGCGAGGAGCACTTCCACTGTGCCCTCGCCCTGGACCGGCAGGCCGAGACCGTGGCGCCGCTGCGCGCCTTCGCCGCCGAACACCCGCTGCGCGAGCGCGCCCAGGCGCTGCTGATGCTGGCGCTGCACCGCGAGGGCCGTCAGGCCGAGGCTCTGGGGGTGTTCGAGGCGACGCGCCGCACGCTCCAGCGCGAACTCGGAGCGACACCGGGCCCGGAGCTCAGCGCGCTCCACACCCGGCTGCTCGGTCCCGCCAAACGTTTGCCCGCCGCCGTCACACCGAAGCCCGTCGCCGCCTCGGCCGTCTCCGTACGTACGGGGTCGGCCACACCCGGGACTGCCGCTCCGGCCGTGCTCAGACGCGTGGCCCAGCTCCCCCCGGATGTCACGGACTTCGTGGGCCGCCGGGAAGCCGTCGCCGCCCTGTGCGGACTGCTCAAGCGAGCCGCCGAGGGACAGAGCGCGGAAGTCGGGGTGATCGGGGGCGTCGTAGGGTCCGGCAAGACGGCGCTCGCCGTGCACGTGGGGCACGCGGTACGGGACGCGTTCACCGGCGGGCAGCTCTACCTCGGCCTGCGCGGCAGCACCGCCGATCCCATCGAT
Organism: Streptomyces sp. NPDC048696; assembly: GCF_043198895.1. Lineage (NCBI taxonomy): Bacteria > Bacillati > Actinomycetota > Actinomycetes > Kitasatosporales > Streptomycetaceae > Streptomyces > Streptomyces sp. NPDC048696. The sequence continues at coordinate 209,850 of NZ_JBICVJ010000008.1, forward strand.
ACCGTCGCCGCACTGGGCCATATGTTGCGGTCGCTGGGCATCACCGAGCAGGCCATGCCCGAGGGGGCGGAGCGACGGGCCGCACTGTACCGGTCGCTGCTCGCCGGACAGCGCGTCCTCGTCGTTCTGGACGACGTCAGGGACATGGCGCAGGTGAGCCCCCTGCTCCCCGAAAGACCCGGCTGCGCGGTGCTGATCACCAGCCGCTCGCACACCCTGACCCCGCCGGGGGCACGGCATGTGAACGTCGCAGGGCTGGCCGAGGAAGAGGCATCGGCCCTGCTCGGGGCGGTCGCCGGGGCCGACCGGGTCGGCCGGGAGCCGGAGGCGGCCCGCGAACTGACGGCGCTGTGCGACGGGCTGCCGCTGGCGGTACGGATCGCCGCCTCGCACCTCGCGGCCCGCCCGGACCTGCCGCTCGCGGACGCGGTGCGGCAGCACGTGGACGGCACCGGCGTCGAGGCGGTGCTCCAGCGCTGTTACGAGGCCCTGGACCCGGTCGCGGCCCGCGCGTTCCGGTTGATGTCCACTGTCGAGGTGCCAGTCTTCGCTCCGGACACCGTGGCCGCGCTCCTCGCGGTGGCCGAGCCCCAAGCCGTACAGGCTCTGCGCACCCTGGCGGAGGCGGGCCTGCTGGAAACCCACGACCGGCAAACCCACGACCGGGAATCCCACGACTGGACAACCCGCAACCGGGAAGCCCGTGACCTGGCATCCCACCATCTGGTAGCCCACGACGGCCAGCACGGCATGGACCGCTACAGCTTCCCCCGCCCCTTCCGTGCCTTCGCCCGCCACCGGCTCGACGGCTCCCCGGACGCCGCCGAGCGCCCCGCCGCCCTGCGCCGCCTCGTCGAACACACCCTCGCCGGAGTGCGCAACGCCATCGCGCGTACGCGACCGCTCAGCGTCGTGCCGGAACTGCTGTACGCACCGGAGCAGTCGGGGGCGTGGCCCACCGACGCGGACCGGGCCATGGCGTGGCTGCGCGAGGCCCATCCGCTGATCAGGGCCGTCGTCGAGCAGGCGGTGCGGGAGAGCGCGGAGGAGCAGATGCCGATCCGGCCCGTGGTCGACCTGCTCACCGGCTGGACACACCTGGCCCTCGGCACCGCCCATTGCCGCGAGCTCGCCGACCCGGCACGGCTCACGCTCGCGGCCGCCCACCGCCGGGGCGATCAGCCGGCGGCGGGACGCGCCCTGCGCGTACTCGCCGCCGTGCCGCCGACCGGCCCGCACGGCTTCGCGCGCACCGCACGCATGCTGCGCCAGGCCCTGCGGCACGCCGAAGCCTGTGGCGACCGGCTGAGTCAGGCGGCGGCGACCTTTGAACTCGGCCTGGCGCTAGGGGTGTTGGGGCGACCGAACGAGGCACTGCCCCTTTACGCGGAAGCCCGCGAGCGGTTCGCGGCGCTCGGCGCGCGGACCGAGGAGGCACGGGCCCTCGCCTCGATCGCCCGTGTCCGCATGGTGCTCGGCGAGACGGAGAAGGCCGAGGAGGCCATCGACGAGGCGCTGTGCCTGGCGCGTGAACTGGCGGACCCGATCGCCCTCGGGCATGTGCTCTACCACGTGGGATGCGCCCTTCTGTCCGCCGGTCGGCCCGCCCGCGCGGCCGCCCATCTGCGCGAGTCCCGCCAGCACCACCAGCGCACCGGCAGCCCGCGCTGGGAGGCGCTCGCCTGGGCCCGGCTCGCGTACTGCGCACTGGACGGGGACCGGCCCGGCGAGGCGGCGGCCTGCGCGACGCAGGCGCTGAGCCTGGAGGGCCCGGTGGGCGATCCGTACTGTCGGGGGCTGGCCCTCGCGGCCCGTAGCCGGGCGCTGCTCGCGCTCGGCGAAGTCCCCGCCCTCAGCGCGCTGGACTCGCTGCGCACCGCGAACCGGATGCTGCGCGCGTGCGGCGCGGCCGAGGCGGACGAGGTGGCCGGGGCGCCGCCGGCGCGGACACCGCCGACCCGGACGCGGGTCGAGCCGGTCGCCCGCAGCGCCACACGGTATGCGGGGGCACTGAGCGCTGCCCCTGGACAGTGACTTTCGGGCTAGGGAGCGAAGGGGCGCGCCTCCTAGCCTTCCCACATGAGCATGTGGACGTCCCTGGATCCCGCCGCCGTCGCCCTCGATCCGGGAGGGCGGGCCACCGCGCGGCTGCGGGTGCGCAACACCGGAGACACCGTCGAGGAGTACCGCCTGTCGGTCGTCGGCACACCGGCCGGCTGGTCCCGTATCGAACCGGACACCCTGCGCCTGTACCCGGGCACCGAGGGCACCGCCGAGATCTCCTTCGCGCCCCCGCGCTCGCCCGACGCACCGGCCGGCCCCACCCCGTACGGCGTCAGGGTCGAACCCCGTGACCACCCGGACCTGCGCGACGTGCTGGAAGGACAGGTCACCGTCGCGCCGTTCGTGGAGATACGCGCCGAACTGCTGCCGCCCAATCTGATCGGCCGTTTCCGGGGCCGGGCCAAGATCGCCGTCGACAACCTCGGCAACGCCCCGCTGACCGCGTCCCTGACGGTCCGTGACGAGAGCAACCGCCTCACCTTCGACATGGCGCCCAACGCGGTCCAGGTCGCCCCGGGCCGTGTCTCCTTCGCCGAACTGACCGTACGGCCGCAGCAGGTGCGGTGGCGGGGCACGGCCGAGCAGCACAAGATGACCGTCTCGGTGCGCCGCTCCGGCGACGAGCGCGGCCACGACCTGTCCGGCGGCTTCGAGCAGCGGCCGGTGCTGCCGCGCTGGCTGCTGGCGAGCGGCAGTGTGCTGGTCGCGGCGGCGGTCGCGTTCGCCGTGTTCTGGTTCGGGTTCGCGCCCAAGTTCGGCAGCTCCACCGGTGAGGCCCAGGCGGCCGGTGCCAGTCCGCAGCCGGTCCCGCAGGGCGCCGAGACCCCGCTGGGGCAGGCGCCGCCCTCGCCGCCCCCGCCCGGTGGTGCGGCCGCCCCGCCGCCTCCGGCCTCGGACACGGGCGGCGGATCCGGCGGCGGTGACGGCGCTGGTGGAGGCGGCGGAGGTGGTGGTGGCGCCGAGGCCGGGGGCGGCCCGCCGGTGGTTCCCCCGCCGCCCAGGACCGCGCCCGCCCCGAAGGCCGGCGCGCCGGCCGGGCCGCCGTGGCAGAAGGGTTACCAGGCCGACGACATCGTGAAGTTCGCCCAGTACCGCCTGGCGACCCTCAACAACGCCTGTGAACTCAAGCCGGGCTGGACGGCCGGAGTGATCGACCAGCTCACGGACACCTCGCTGCGCTGCTACCAGCAGGCCGTCATGCACGACAAGAGCACCAGCATGCAGCTGACGAGGACGGACGCGATCGGCACCCTCGGCCGGGCCACCCTCGGCTCGCTGTGGGCCCAGGCCATCCGGCCCTCCGACGTCACGTACGGGTCGAAGAACTACCAGGTGGCGAAGTTGCGCGCGGCCCTGTGGTGGGCGATGCAGGCACATATCTCCCCCAATGACCTCACCCGCGACCGGACCTACGCCCGGTCCGGCATCGACTACTTCAAGAACGGTCAGCGGGGCGGCGAGGCGATCCCGTTCGACGACACGATGAAGTCCGGGGTCAGGACGTACCAGGGGCAGGTGGGACTGCCGCAGACGGGAGTGGCGGACGCCACCACGATCAAGCGCCTGATCGGCGGTTCCGTCAACGGACCGGGCCAGTCCGGGCGCTGAGACCGTCCGTACGCCGGGGGGCGTTAGCGGACGTTAGTGGGCCCGGCAGACACCTTCGGAGGTGCGTCTGCCGGGCCCATAAGTGGTGCCTGCCGACCTGTGATTGCCGGGCCCGGCAGACGCCGTCTCGTTACGGGGCCCAGCCCGTCCCCGGCACCAGCCGTCCCGACTTCACGTACTCGCGGCGCGCCCCGGACCGGACGTCCGCCGAGGTCACCACGTCGCCCCGGGCCGCCGCCAGGTAGGCGGCGGTCGCCGCGGCCGCCCGGATCGCGCCGCCCGCCAGCTCGAACTCCTTGGCGCACAGCTCCAGATCCGCGTCCAGGGCCGGATCCCGCGGCGCGGAGGCCAGACACGAGCGCCACAGCCGGGCCCGCAACGCGGCGTCGGGGAACGGGAAGTCGACCACCACGTCGAGCCTGCGGGTGAACGCCTCGTCGATGTTGGCCCGCAGATTGGTGGTCAGCACGGCGATCCCGTCGAACGCCTCCAGACGCTGGAGCAGATACGCGCTCTCCAGGTTGGCGTAGCGGTCGTGCGAGCTCTTGACCTCGGAGCGTTTGCCGAACACCGCGTCCGCCTCGTCGAAGAGCAGCACCGAGTCCGTACGGTCGACCTCGGTGAAGATCCGCTCCAGGTTCTTCTCGGTCTCGCCCACGTATTTGTCGACGACCGAGGACAGGTCGACCACATACAGGTCCAGGCCCAGTTCGCCCGCCACGACCTCCGCCGCGAGGGTCTTGCCGGTGCCGGAGTCCCCGGCGAACAGCGCGATCACCCCGCGTCCGCGCCCGCCGCCGGTGCGCAGCCGCCACTCGCCGAGCACCCGGTCGCGGTGGCGGGCGCGGCCGACCAGTTCCTCCAGCATGCCGAGCGGCTCGTCCGGCAGCACCAGGTCCGTGAAGCCCACGGCGGGCCGCACCCGTCGCGCGTGGCGGCCGAGCAGGGGCGTGGACAGCAACCGCGCACTGCGCTGCACATGGCTGAGCCCGACCGGCGCGCCCTCGAAGTCGGCCAGCACCGATGCGGCCCGCGCGGCCCGCCGCGCCTGCTCACCACCGATGCGGTACGGGGCGGTCGCCTCCGCCAGATCGCCCTCGTACCCGGGGAGTTCGCGGTGCCAGGCCGCGAGCACGTCCTCCGCGCCGACCTCGTCCTCCAGCGCGACGACCGTGGCCTCGGGCGCCGCCCAGGCCGGGTCGTAACCCTGCGTACCGGCGAACACCACGGTCACATCGCGCTGTGCGGTCAGAGCCCGCACCAGCGGCCCGGGCGACGGCGGCAGCGGTTCGACGACGACCGCCGCCCCCGCGCCCCGAAGCCGTGCCTCGCGCAGCAGCGCGCGCCCGATCCGGGCGTCCGCGTGGTCGTCGGGGCGGTGGCGCAGGACCGCCCGCCCGGCGCCGCGCAGCGCGGCCGCCACGGCATCGGCCCCGCCGCCGTCCCGGCGCTCGCGCAGATGCACGGCGACGGGGCGCGGGAAGTCGGCGACCCGGGCCGCCAGGCCGGTGCCCGCCGGACCGCCCGGCGCCAGCACGTCCACCCCGGCGTCCAGCAGCCCCGCGTCCGGCGTGTCGTCGCCGAGCAGATGTGCCACCACGCGCTCCGGCACCCGTACGGCCCGCCCGGGCAGCGGCCGGGCCTCGTCCTCGACGGCGAGCAGGCCGCCGGAGGTCAGGGGCGCGGCCGGATGGAACCGGGCGCGGGCCGCCGCGTCGTGCGGCCCCGTCCCGGCCAGCTCCAGGGTCAGGGCGACCGTGGCCCGGCGGCGGCCGACGTCGTCGTTGAGATAGCCGTACAGCGCCTCGAACCGCCGGTCCACATCGGGGGCGAGTGCGGCGAGCAGGATCCGCTCGTCGAGCTCGGTGAGGCCGAAGCCCCGTACCAGGGCGGCCATCCGGGAGCCCGCCGGGCCGTGGCCGACCGGCTCCGACGCGCTGTGCTCCACCGGTTCGGCGGCGAGGCGCGCCGCGGTCCGCGCCGTGACGAACAGGCCCCGCATCGGGTCGTCGGCCGTCGGGTCGTCGGCCGAACGCGCGGCGACCCGGGCGGCGACCGCCTGCCGGAGCTCTTCGAGGCCGGTCAGCAACTCCTTTGCCGCGACGCTCACTTGGCGGCCTCCCGCCGGGTGCCGGTGCGCAGCGTCCGGGGCCGGGAGTCGCCCGGCACCCCGTCGCGTCCGCGCACCGTGACCATCGCGTCGGTGACCGGGGGCGCCACCTCGTACACCGGGGTGACCGGGAACGGCGTGGTGATCACCACGTCGAGCGACGGCTTCAGCTCGCCGCCGAGCGCCGACCAGATGTCGGCCAGCGAGCGCGACTCGGCCGGTGGCACGGCGACGGTGAGCGGGATCCCCGACCGGTAGGCTGCGAGCGCGTCCGGCACCGAGTCCTGCGGCAGCATCTCGTGCGGCAGCAGACAGGCCAGCGCGCCCGAGAGCAGCCGGTGTTCGTCCTCGGGACGGCTCGTCCAGGCGGTGAGCAGGTAGGAGAGCCGGAACCAGCGCGGCGGCTGGCGGCGGCGCAGCACCACGCCGTTCTCGTCCCGCTCGGCGTACGCGCCGCGCTCACGGCGGGCCACGTCCTCGCGGATGTCGTACAGATAGGCGTTGAGCGTCGGTGTGTTGCGCCTGGCCGCCCAGTCGCGGGTCGGTGCCTCGAAGACGACCTCGCCGGTGCCCTCGGGCAGTGCGCCACCGCGCAGGAGGCGCCGCAGCGCCTCGTCGATCTCGTGAATCATGGAACTCGTTCCCCGTCGGTCTAGATGTAGCCCTCGCGCAGCGCGTACGCGACGGCGTGCGCGCGATTGCTCAGCTGCAACCGGGTCATCAGCGCGTGCAGGATGTTCTTGACGGTCCGCTCCGAATAGGCGAGTTTCTCGGAGATCTGCCGGGTGTCCAGGCCCTCGGCGACCAGGCGCAGCACGTCCACCTCGCGCGGTGCCATGCCCAGGACGGGCGCGGGGCCCCCGGAGCCGGTGGCCAGGGCCGACTCCGTGCGGCGCAGCCGTCCCACCTGGGTGAGGAGTCGGCTGAGCAGGTCGGGCGGCAGCTCGCCCTCGTCCCGCGCGGCGCTGTGCACCGCTTTGAGGAGGCGCTGCTCGGTGGCCTGGTGGCGCCACAGGATGGCGCGCACGCCGCACTCCACCACGGTGAGCAGATCCGACTCGCGCAGTTCGCGGGCGACCAGGACCACCCGCTGCTCACCGCCGCGCACCACACGCCGCAGATCGGCGGAGACCGGCTCGTCGACCTGGTCGACCAGCATCACCGTGACCGCCCGCTCGCCCGGCCGCACGTTCTGGTCCAGCGGCCCGCAGGAGTCGTGGATCACCTCTACGGTCGGCTGGTGCTGGAGGTGGCTCATGGCCCCGGCCCGGCTCACCGGGTCGGAGGCGTGCACGGTCACCCTGACACGCTTGTTGATCACGAGTATCCGGTCCCTTTCGGCTGTGTACGTGTTGGTGTGCACAGGTTGGCCGGGGTGAATCAACAGCGAGTCAATGAACGTTAAGGCCGGGCGCGGCACCGGGGTTCAGCCGCCGCCAGCGGGCGTACACGGGGCTGGTGGCAGAGGTCGCCAGATAGCCGTCGGTGACGCGGCGCAGGATCTCGGCGCCGTGCGCCGCGAGCGGACCGTCGTGGTGCCAGGCCAGAATGTGCCGGTACCGCAAGGGATTTCCGGCCAGCGGGCGCACCACGGTCCCCGGGGCCTCGATGAAGGTGGCCTGGCAGAGGCTGACCGCGAGCCCCGCCCGGACGATCTCGACCAGCTGGCGCCCCTCGGCCTCGTACGGGGTGAACGGGCTGCGGCCCGTCAGGGCGCAGACGGACGACCAGTATTCGCGGGTGCGGTCGCCGTCGGGGCGCGGCACCGCCCAGTCCTCCCGCACCAGCTCGGCCAGCGAGACCTCCTCGCGCGCCGCGAGCGGATGGGCGGCGGGCAGCAGCGCGAAAACCGGTTCGCTGACGATGGGATGAAGCGCCACGCCCTCGCGCGGCGGCAGCTCCTGGTCGGGGTGGTCGCCGAGGACCGCCGCTTCCAGCCGGTCCGCCGCCAGGTCGTCCAGGAGCGCGGCGGGGGAGTACTGGCAGCGCGAGGTCACCTCCGCCTCGGGCAGCAACTCCTTGACTGCGAGCAGGAGATGGCCGAGCAGCGGGGCGCCGACCGAGCCGACGCGCAGCCGGTCGGCCGCGGCCATCCGCCGGGCGGCCCGGGCGGTGTCGGCGAGCAGCCCGTCGATGCCGGGCAGCACGGCGCGGGCGCGTTCCAGGACCAGCTCGCCGAAGGGGCTGGGCAGCGCGCCCGCGTGCCGCCGGTCGAACAGCGCCCCGCCGAGCATCGTCTCGATGCGGCGCAGCTGGGCGCTGAGTCCCGGCTGGGTCATGCGCAGCGAGGCGGCGGCCCGCGTCAGGCTGCCCGCCTCGGCGATCGCGCACACCACGCGCAGATGCCGTACCTCCAGATCCATGGCGCGGATGTTATGGAGCGGCGACAGCTTTCGGACAGGCCCTCGGCCACTCCAATCTTATGTGAAATGTCACACGCCATACATCGAGAGGTTGTGACCCTGTGATACGCACCCACGCCGCGCGGCCCCACCATGCCGTGCTCTTCGTGCCGTTGATCGCCGCGCTGCTCCTGTTGATCGCCGGAACGCCCGCCCACGCGGCCGGCGCGCAGGCCGACCCGGCCTCGGCCTGCGCGCTGCGCGGCACCACCGGCTGGATGGACGAGGGCCACGACACGGACCACTCCGTGTTCCAGCGCGCCACCGGCACCGTCAAAGTCGCCATGATCTTCGTGGACTTCCCCGACGCCCCCGCCACCGAGACCCCCGCCGACGACTCGGCCCAGCTCACCCCCGGCGCGGACTGGCTGTGGAACGCCTCGTACGGCAAGGCCTGGCTCGCCATCGCCCAGTACCGGCACTGGGTGCGGATGCCGCATGCCTCCACCGAGTACGGCTTCGCGCGCGGCCTGTCGCACGAAGCCCACGAGGCATACGTCAGGGACGCGGTCGCGGTGGCCGACCCCCAGGTGGACTTCTCGCGCTACGACCTCGTCTACGTCGTCCCGACCCGCAACGCGTCGGCGATCTCCTTCACCCCCACCTACATCTACGACCCGGGCACCGCCGGAGTCGTGGCCGACGGCCACCGGATCAGATGGGCCGTCACCTTCGGCCAGGACATGTGGCACTGGGGACCCAAGCTGGTGGACCACGAGACCGCCCACACCTTCGGCCTGCCCGACCTGTACGCCTTCGACGCGGGCAGCGACGCGCACCGCTTCATCGGCGGCTGGGACCTCATGGGGCTGATCGGCGGCGCCGGGCCGCAGTACTTCGCCTGGCAGTCCTGGAAGCTGGGCTGGACCGGCGACGACCAGGTCCGCTGCCGCGCCTCGGAGGGCAGCGACACCGTGTATCTGACGGCGGTCGAGTACGGCAGCGGCACCAAGATGGCCGTCGTCCCCACCGGCCCCACCACCGCGTACGTCGTGGAGTCCCGGCGTGCCGTCCACGGCGACAGCGGCCTGTGCTCGACCGGCGCCCTGGTCTACCGGGTGGACACCTCGGTCCCCACCGGTCAGGGGCCGATCCGGGTGATGGACGCCAAGCCGGACGCCACACCGCCGAGCGGCTGCCGTCCCCTGGACGACGCCCCCTTCTGGGCCGGTGAGTCGTTCACCGACGCGGCGGCGGGCGTACGGATCGACGTGCTGAGCGCCGACGGCTACGGCGAGACCGTCCGGGTCACCAAGTCCTGGTGAGGCAGACGCAGTTGTGCCCCGGCTCCCTTGAAGGAAGCCGGGGCACCCCCCTGTTCAGGCGGCTTCGGGGAAGTGACAGGCCACCTGGCGCTTCTCGCCCAGGGAGGCGATCCTCAGCAGCGGCGCCTCGGTGCGGCACACCTCCTGCGCCTTGGGGCAGCGCGGATGGAAGGTGCAGCCGGGCGGGGGCGCGGCCGGGCTCGGCGGGTCGCCGAGCAGTGTGATCCGCTCCCGGGTCCGCTCGGCGGCCGGATCGGGCAGCGGCACGGCCGACAGCAGCGCCCGGGTATAGGGGTGCGCGGGCGCCGCGTACACCCGTTCCTTGTCGCCGATCTCCACGATCCGGCCCAGATACATCACGGCGACCCGGTGGCAGACCCGCTTCACCACCGACAGGTCATGGGCGATGAAGAGGTAGGCGAGGCCGAGTTCGCGCTGCAACCGCTCCATCAGATTGACGATCTGCGCCTGTACGGAGACGTCGAGCGCGGAGACCGGCTCGTCGGCGACGACGAGCCGGGGGTCGGTGGCGAGCGAGCGGGCGATACCGATGCGCTGCGCCTGGCCGCCGGAGAACTCGTGCGGATAGCGGTCGATGTGCTCCGGGATGAGCCCCACCAGATCCATCAGCTCGGCCGCCCGTCGGCGCGCGTCGGCCGCCGAACTCCCCTGGATCAGGAGGGGATCGGAGATGATCCGGGCCACGGTCTGGCGGGGGTTGAGGGAGGAGTGCGGGTCCTGGAAGACCATCTGGAGCTCGCGGCGCAGGGGCTTGAGCTCGCGCTGGGACATGCGGCTGATGTCGCGTCCGGCGTAGGAGATCGACCCCGTGGTGGGTTCGAGCAGCCGTACGATCATGCGGCCGGTGGTGGACTTGCCGCAGCCGGACTCGCCGACCAGGCCCAGTGTCTCCCCGGCCGCCACGTCGAAGCTGACGCCGTCGACGGCCCGGACCGGGGCCGCACCGCGACGCCGGGCCGGGAAGGCCATCGTCACATCCCGTACGGCGAGAAGGGGTTGAGGTGCGGTGGTCATGAGGCGACGCCTTCGTACGCGGGGAGGTGGCAGGCGGCCGGATGTCCGGCCGGGCCGCTCAGCAGCGGCCGTTCGGTCTCGCAGCGCAGCCGCTCGCTCGCGGAGGCCGCCGCCGCCCGGGGGCAGCGGGGTGCGAAGGCGCAGCCGGGAGCGGGGGTCAGCAGCGACGGCGGACTGCCGGGGATGGCCCGCAGCGGTTCCCCGTCGCTGTCGTCGAGCCGGGGCAGCGAGTCCAGCAGACCCCGGGTGTAGGGGTGGACAGGCGTGGCGAACAGGGCGTCCACCGGGGCCTGTTCGGCCGCGCGCCCGCCGTACATCACCAGGACGTCGTGGGCGACGCGGGCCACCACTCCCAGATCGTGCGTGATCATGACGACGGCGAGGCCGCGCTCCTGCTGGATACGGGCGATCAGCTCCAGGATCTGGGCCTGGACGGTGACGTCGAGCGCGGTGGTGGGCTCGTCCGCGATGAGCAGTTCGGGCTCGCAGGCCAGCGCCATCGCGATCATCACGCGCTGGCGCATACCGCCGGAGAACTGGTGCGGGTACTCGCCCGCCCGCCGCCCCGGCTCCGGAATGCCCACCTCGGCCAGCATCTCCACGGCCCGCCGGCGGGCGGCGGAGCGGCGGGAGCCGAAGTGGACCCGGTGGTGCTCGGCGATCTGCTCGCCGACCGTGTAGTACGGGTGGAGGCTGGAGAGCGGGTCCTGGAAGATCATCGCGATCCGTCGGCCGCGCAGCCGGTTGAGCTCCCGTTCCGTGAGGCCCACCAGCTCCTGTCCGTCGAGCCGGATGGAACCGGTGACCTCGGCACCGGTGTGCAGGCCGAGGACGGCCATCGAGGTGACCGACTTGCCGGAGCCGGACTCGCCCACGATGCCCAGCGTGCGGCCCCGGTGGACGTCGAAGCTCAGCGAGTCCACGGCCCGCACCGGGCCGCGCTTGGTCGGGAAGGTGACGCCCAGGTCGTCGACGCGGAGCAGAGGTTGGTTATCAGTCATCAGAATCTGACCCTCGGGTCGACAACGGCGTACAGCAGGTCGACGGCCAGATTGGCGACGACGATGAACGTGGCGGCGAGCAGGGTCACCCCGAGGATGACCGGCTGGTCACCGGTGGACAGGGCGCCGTAGAAGAGCCGTCCGATGCCCGGCAGACCGAAGATGGACTCGGTGATCACCGCGCCCGCGAGCAGGCCGCCCAGATCCATGCCGAACAGGGTGAGGATCGGGGTCATCCCCGCCCGCAGCCCGTGCTTGACCACCACCGTGCGGCGCGGCAGACCCTTGGCGCGGGCGGTGCGGATATACGGCTCCGCCATCGTCTCGATCATCGAACTGCGGCTCTGGCGCGCGTACATGGCCGCGTACAGGATGGCGAGCGCGAGCCAGGGGAGCAGCAGGTTGGAGGCCCAGTGGACGGGGTCGGAGCCGAGCGGGACGTACTGCGGATAGGGCAGCAGCCCCGCGGTCCTGATCAGCCCGTAGATCAGCATCATCGAGGTGAAGTAGACCGGCAGCGAGGCGGCGCCGACCGCGCCGACCATCAGGACCTTGTCGACGAGGGTGTCCTTGCGCAGCGCGGCCGTGACACCGGCCGTGAGACCGATCGCCAGCCACAGCACCGCCGAGCCGAACGCGAGCGAGGCGGAGACCGGCAGCCGGTCCATCAGCAGGCTCCACACCGACTCGCTGTTCTCGTACGAGTAGCCGAGGCACGGGAACGAGCAGTGCAGGGTGTACTGGCCGGTGCCGATGGTGCGGCCGGTGAAGATCCCGCTGAGGAAGTCCCAGAACTGCCGCCAGATCGGCTGGTCGAGGCCCATGTGGGCGCGGATCGCGATCAGCCGCTCGGTGCTGCACGACTTTCCGCAGGCCGCGGCGGCCGGGTCGGAGGGCAGCACGTAGAAGATGGTGAAGGTGACGGCGGCGATCGCGATCAGCACGCCGATCACGCCGAGCAGCCGGCGGCCGAGGTAGAGGATCATGAGCGGCTGCCCCTCGGGTCGAGGATGTCCCGCAGCGCGTCGCCGAGCAGCGTGAACGCCAGCACGGTGAGGAACAGACAGGTGCTGGGGATGACGAAGTACATGGGATCCGTGTCGTAGAAGGCGACGCTCTCGGCGATCATCTGCCCCCAGGACGGGGTGGGCGGGCGCACACCCACGCCCAGATAGCTCAGCGCCGCCTCGGTGGCGATCATCCCCGGGATGATCAGGGTGGTGTACGCGATGACCGGACCGGCCACGCCCGGCAGGATGTCGCGGGTCAGGATGCGCCACGATCCGGCGCCGCCGACGCGCGCGGCGTCCACGTACTCGCGGTGCTTGAGCGAGAGCGTCTGCCCGCGCACCACCCGGGCGATGCCGGGCCAGCCGAAGAGCCCGATCACACCGGTCATCAGCACGATCCGGTTGACGTCCTTGGCCACCGACATCATCGCGATCATGAAGATGAGGGAGGGGAACGACATGGTCAGGTCCATGAGCCTGCTCAGGACCGCGTCGATCCGCCCGCCGAAGTACCCGGCGGCGATCCCGGCCGCCGTCCCCGCGATCACCACGATGGCGGTGGCGGTGAAGGCGATCAGGAGGGAGACCTGGGCGCCGTGCACGACCCGGGCGAACAGATCGCGGCCGGTGACGGGTTCGACGCCGAGCCAGTGGTCCGGCGAGATCCCGCCGAGCCGCCCCAGCGGCTGGCCGCCGAGGTAGGGGTCGACGGCGGTCTTGTCGAACTCGTCCGGTGACCAGCCGGCGGCCCTGCTGAGCAGGGGCGCGGCGGCGGCCATCACGAGGAACAGGGCGACGATGACGAGGGAGATCTTGACGGAGGCGCGGCGGCGCAGCTCCGCGCGGGCGAGCTGCCAGGGCCCGCTGCCGCTCGGGGCGGGGGCCGCCGTTTTCGCCGGTTCGGTGAGGGTGGTCATTTCCGCCGGATCCTCAGCCCTGGCCCTTGGACGGGTCCTTGAGGCCCACCGTCGCGTAGTCGAGCTGACCGCCGAACGAGGTCTGGCCGTACGCGCCCGCGATGTTGTCGCCGAGCACCAGCGGCCAGCGGCGCACCAGGACCGGCACGGCCGGTGCCTTGGCGAGGATCTCGCCGTCCAGCTGCCGCCAGGCTTCGGCGGCCTGCTTGGCGTCGGTCATCGCGGCGATCTCGTCCATCCGCTTCATGGTCGCCTCGTCGCGGAAGAGCGAGTGGTTGCCGGAGTTGCCCTTCTCCTTGATGTAGCGGCCGTCGAAGACGAACGGCAGGAACGTGGAGCCCGAGGGGTAGTCCGGACACCAGCCGGTGTACACCAGGTCGGTGCGGTTCTTGGTGTCACCGATCGTCGCGTAGAACGCCGACGGGTCGACGGTCTCGATGGTGACCTTGATGCCCGCCTTGCCGAGGGACTGCTGGATCGCCTCGGCGCGGCCCTTGTCACCGGTGGAGACGGTCATCTTGGTCTCGATGCCGTTCTCCTTCCCCGCCTCCTTGAGCAGCTGCTTCGCCTTGTCGACGTCACCGGCGGCGGGGATCTTCAGGGTGTCGGGCTGCTTGCCGTCGAAGAGGCTGGCGGGCATGTAGGCGGTGGACAGGTCGTTGAAGGCGGGGCCGCCGGACGCGGTGAGCACCGAGTCCCGGTCGAGCGCGTACTGCACGGCCTGCCGGACCTTCGCGTCGTTGAACGGGGCCCGCCCGGTGTGCATCTGGAGCATGTCGGTGCAGTTGGTGGACTCGGCGATGAGCCGCTTGCGGACATCGGCGTTGGGGAGCACCTTGGCCGCGCTCTCCGGCCGCAGCGCGCCCCAGGAGACTGCGGAGGCGTCCGCCCCCTGACTGGCGATCAGACGGTCGTCGATCTGGTTGGCCTTGAGCCCCATCACCATCACGAGCTTGTCCGGGTAGGCCTTGCGCACCTGGTCGGTGCCGGGGTCCCAGTTGGTGTTGCGCACCAGGACGAGCTTCTTGCCGCGCTCGTACGACTCGATCTTGTACGGGCCGGAGGAGAACGGCCGGTTGTCGTACTGCGGCCCCTTGTCCTGCTTCTGCGGCACCGGCGCGAAGGTCGGCATCACGGTGGCGTTGGGGAACTCCGCGAAGGGCTTGCGCAGTTCGAAGACGATCGTGTGGTCGTCGGGCGTCTTGATGGAGTCCAGGTGCTTGCCCTGGGCCGGGCCCTGGTAGCCCTCGGCGCCCGTGAGGTAGCGGGCCGCGTAGTCGGCGCCGCCGGGCAGGTCGGGGGAGAAGGAGCGCTCCACGTTGTACTTGACGTCCTGGGCGGTGACCGGGGTCCCGTCCTCGTACTTGACGCCCTGCTTGAGATGGAAGGTCCAGGTTTTGGCGCCGTTGGAGGAGGTGCCGAGGTCGGTCGCGAGGTCCGGGACGAGTTCGCCGCCGGTGGTGCCGGGACCGGCCTTGTAGGTCACCAGGGTGCGGTAGAGCAGCCGGGTGCCGAACTCCATGTCGCTCATGACCCAGTTGCGGGCCGGGTCGAGGTGGGAGAAGTCCTGGTTGGACAGGACGGTCAGGGTGCCGCCCTTCTGTGGAGTGCCGCCGACCACGGCTCCCGCGTTGGCCATGGCGGGGTTCTTGCCGCCGCCCTGACCTCCGCTCGCGTGCTTGGTGCTGGAACAGCCCAGCGCGCCGAAGGCGAGGGAGGCCGCCAGGGCGGTGGAGACGGCGGTGAGGGTGCGCTTGTTCATCAGTGGTCACTCCGAGAGCACGAGAACAGTCAGGACAGCCAGGTCCGGGTGAGGGCCGGAGCTGGCTGGAATGTGACCTGTAACATAGTAATGTGAAATTGCACTGACAAGATGTCCGCCACTCCTTTACCTGTTCGTGTCCGAACGCGCCGCGTCTCTCGCGGTCATGATGGGAGAGCACCCTCGCGTCCCCCTTGTCGAGCACAGTGCAATGTGAAATATTACTGACGTGCTCACGAGAAACTCCTCGGATGTCATCGTCGTCGGCGCCGGTGTGGTCGGCGCCGCGTGCGCCTACTACGCCGCCGGATCCGGACTCCGCGTCACCGTCGTCGACCGCGGTTCGGTCGCGGGCGGCACCACCGGAGCCGGTGAGGGAAACCTCCTGGTCTCCGACAAGGAACCCGGCCCCGAACTGGAACTCGCCCTCCTGTCCACGCGGTTGTGGACCGAGCTGGCGGCGGTGCTTCCCCCGGAGATCGAGTACGAGCCCAAGGGCGGTCTCGTCGTCGCCTCCGACGCGAGCGCCATGGCCGCCCTCAAGGACTTCGCGCGCCAGCAGGAGAAGGCGGGCGTCACCGCCGAGGAGGTCCCCGGTGACCGGCTGCACGACCTGGAGCCCCACCTCGCACCCGGCCTCGCGGGCGGCTACCACTACCCGCAGGACGCCCAGGTCATGCCCGCCCTCGCCGCCGCGCATCTGTTGCGCGCCGGCGGCGACCGGGTGGACCTGCGGCTCGGTGAGGAGGTCACCGCCGTGCTCACCGGTGCCACCGGCGAGGTGCGCGGAGTGCGTACGTCCGCCGGGGAGATCCACGCCCCGCACGTGGTCAACGCCACCGGCACCTGGGGCGGCGAACTCGCCCGCCTCGCGGGCGTCGAGCTTCCGGTGCTGCCGCGCCGCGGCTTCGTCCTGGTCACCGAACCGCTGCCGCGCGTGGTGCGCCACAAGGTGTACGCGGCCGACTACGTCGCCGATGTCGCCAGCGGGTCGGCCGCGCTGCAGACGTCGACCGTGATCGAGGGAACCCAGGCGGGTCCGGTCCTGATCGGCGCCAGCCGGGAGCGCGTCGGCTTCGACCGCACGCTCTCCACCGAGGTGCTGCGGCGCCTGGCGGCCGAGGCGACGGCGTTCTTCCCGGTGCTCGGGACGGTGCGGGCGATGCGGACGTACGCGGGCTTCCGCCCGTACATGCCCGATCACCTGCCCGCGATCGGCCCCGACCCGCGCGTCCCGGGACTGCTGCACGCGTGCGGGCACGAGGGCGCGGGCATCGGTCTTGCACCGGCGTCGGGCCTGATCGTCGCACGCTGGCTCACCGGCGATGAACCGCCGCTCGACATCGGCCCGTTCCGGCCGGAGCGATTCGCGTCGGCGGCGTCGTAGCCACAGGGCGCGGCAAGGGTCGCGTGCAAACATCGGGGCGACCCCGCCGGCCTCTTCGAAACCTCGCCCGCCTTTTCCTGTTCCAGCGCACTGTCCAGAGAAAGGACGCCCGCAGTGGCCCGCACCCCCACCGAGCTGGTCGCGGCACAGCCGGATCCGCCGTTCGAGATCACCTTCGACGGCCGCCGCGTCACCGCCCTGCCCGGCCAGTCCGTCGCCGCCGCGCTGTGGGGGGCCGGGATCCTGGCCTGGCGCACCACCCGCGAGGGTGGTCGGCCGCGCGGCGCGTTCTGCGGCATCGGCCAGTGCTACGACTGCCTCGCCACCATCAACGCGGAGCCCAACCGCCGGGCCTGCCTGGTACCGGCGCGCCCCGGCGACACCGTCACCACTCAGGAAGGACACGGCCATGACCACCTCGGCGTCTGATCCGTACGACCTCGCGGTCATCGGCGCGGGCTCCGCCGGACTCGCCGGCGCTGTCGCCGCGTCCGAACTCGGTCTGTCCGTCGTCCTGCTGGACGCGTCCGTGCAGACGGGCGGGCAGTTCTACCGGCACCCGGCACCCGCTCTGGGTGCGGCCCGGCCCGAGGCGCTGCACCACGACTGGGCCGCCTTCGCCGAGCTGCGCCGACGCCTGGCGGCGAGCGACGTGACCCATCTGAGCGCCCATCATGTGTGGAGCGTGACCAGGGAGGGCGGGGACGACGGGCCGTGGGCGGTCCACGCCGTCACCGGGCCCGACGGCGCGGAGGGGCGGCCCCGCCGCGTCCGCGCCCGTGCGGTCCTGCTCGCGACCGGGGCGTATGAACGCCAACTGCCGTTCCCCGGCTGGACCCTGCCCGGTGTCGTGGGCGCCGGTGGCGCGCAGGCCATGCTCAAGTCCGGCCTGGTCCTGCCCGGCAAGCGGATCGTGGTGGCGGGCAGCGGCCCCTTGCTGCTCGCCGTCGCCTCGTCGCTCGCCGTCGCGGGGGCGACGGTTGCGGCCGTCGTCGAGGCCGGCGGCTATCTGCGGTACGCCCGCAGCCCCCGGGTGCTCATGACCAACCCGCACAAGGCGGCCGAGGCGCTGACCCATGGCGCGGCGCTGCTGCGCCACCGGGTCCGGCTGGCCACCCGCAGCGCGGTGACCGAAGTGCACGGCGCCGACCGGGTGGAGGCCGTGACCGTCACCCGCCTGGACCGCGACTGGCGACCCGTACAGGGGTCGGGCCGCCGGATCGCGTGCGACGCGCTGGCCGTCGGGCACGGCCTTGTCCCCCAGATCGAACTGGCCACGGCGCTGGGCTGCGCCACCCGCCCGCTGGCCGACGGCACCCTGGCCCTCGCACTGGACACGCGCCAGGAGACCTCGGTGCGTGGATTGTGGGCGGCGGGCGAGACCGGAGGCGTGGGCGGAGCCGAACTCGCCCGTACGGAAGGCGAGTTGGCGGGGATCGCGGTCGCCGCCCGGCTGCTGGGGCGCCGCACCGACGCCGCGCGGCTGCGTCGGCTGCTGCGCGACCGCGACCGGATGCGCGCCTTCGCCGATGTGATGGGCCGCGCCCACGCGCCCGGGCCGGGCTGGCCGGGATGGCTCACCGACGACACCGATGTGTGCCGGTGCGAGGAGGTGAGCGCGGGGCGGGTGCGCGAGGCGGTGAACGACCTCGGCGCACGCGACGCCCGGACCGTCAAACTGCTCACCCGGGCGGGCATGGGCTGGTGCCAGGGGCGGATGTGCGGCACGGCTGTCGCCTGCCTCGCGGCACGCGGCGAAGCCGCCGAACCCCCCGCCGAGCGGCGCCCGTTCGCCACCCCGGTCCCGCTCGCGACCCTCGCCGCGCTCGACCCCTCCACCGAGAACGGCTTCTGAACCGCGGAACCCGTACGCCCCCCATCGAGTAACAGGCCCCTTCGGGGGCTTCGCTCGACGGCTTCGCTCGACGGCTTCGTTTGACCACCAATAAAATGTCACACTGCATAGAAAGGTCATCGACATGACCGCCACCACCGCCACCACCTGGAACAGCGACCGCCCCTGGCGCGGCATCATGGTCGCCACCACCCTGCCCCTGCACGACGATCTGTCCGTCGACCACGACGCCTACGCCGAGCATGTGCGGTGGCTCATCGACAACGGCTGCGACGGCGTCGTGCCCAACGGTTCGCTCGGCGAGTACCAGACGCTCACCGACGACGAGCGCGCCCGTGTGGTGCGCACCGCCGTCGAGGCGGCGGGCGACGGCGCGCGTGTGATGCCGGGCGTCGCCGCGTACGGCAGCGCCGAGTCCCGCCGCTGGGCCGAGCAGGCGGCCGAAGCGGGCTGCGGCTCGGTGCTGCTCCTGCCGCCGAACGCCTACCGCGCCGACGAGTCGGCCGTCAGCGCCCACTACGCCGAGGTGGCCAAGGTCGGGGTGCCGATCGTCGCGTACAACAACCCCATCGACACCAAGGTCGACCTGACCCCCGCCGTGCTCGCCCGGCTGCACCGGGCCGGTGACATCGTCGCCGTCAAGGAGTTCAGCGGCGATGTCCGCCGGGCCTACGAGATCGCGGAACTCGCCCCGGACCTCGACCTGTTGATCGGCGCGGACGACGTGCTGCTCGAACTGGCCCTGGCCGGAGCGGTCGGCTGGATCGCCGGATACCCCAACGCCCTCCCCGCCAGCTGCGCCGAGCTGTACCACGCCGCCGTCGCGGGCGACCTGGACACCGCGCTGCCGCTCTACCGCTCCCTGCACTCGCTGCTGCGCTGGGACTCCAAGACCGAGTTCGTCCAGTCGATCAAGCTGTCGATGGACCTGGTCGGCCGCCGCGGCGGCCCCACACGCGCGCCGCGCCTGCCGCTCACCGGCGAGATCGAGGCCGCGGTGCGGACCGCCACTGAGAAGGCCGTCGCGCAGGGCCACCGCTGACCGAGGCGCTGACCCAGACGCCCTTTCCCTGTTTCCCGAGCTTCCCGAGTTCACCGAGAGAGAGCCCGTGACCACCACCGCCGCGGCCATCGTGTCCCGCAACCCGGCCGACCCGGCCGACGTACTCCTGGAGATCCCCGCGCCCGGCCCGCGCGCGGCGGCCGACGCCGTCGAGCGGGCCCGCGCCGCCCAGACCGCATGGCAGCGGGGCGGGGCGGCCACCCGCTCCGCCGCGCTGCACGCGGTCGCCACCGCCATCGAGGCCGCCGGAGCGGAACTCGCCGCCCTCGCCGTACGCGAGGTGGGCAAGCCAGTGGCCGAGGCCCGCGCCGAAGTGGCGCGGACCGTCGCCATCTGGCGCTACTACGCACAGGCCCCGTACGAATCCGTCGGCGCCGTGCACGAGCCGGCGGTGGGGGAGGGGCTGCTGCTCACCCGGCGCCGTCCGCACGGTGTGGCGGCGCTCATCACCCCGTGGAACTTCCCGTTCGCCATCCCGAGCTGGAAGGCCGCCCCCGCGCTCGCCGTCGGCAACGCGGTGGTGCTCAAGCCCGCGCCCGAGGCCACCGCGTGCGCCCTGCGCCTGGCCGAGATCGTCCAACTGGCGCTGCCCAAAGGTGTGTTCACGGTGGTGCCCGGCGGGCCGGCGGAGGGCGGCGCGCTCATCGGCGCCGCCGACGTCGTCTCCTTCACCGGCTCCACGGCCGTCGGGAACATCGTCGTCCGTGCCGCGACCGCCCGGGGTGTGCCCGTTCAGGCCGAGATGGGCGGCCTGAACGCGGCGATCGTGCTGCCGGACGCCGACATCGAGCGGGCCGCCGCCCACATCGCCGCCGCGATCGCCGGATACGCGGGGCAGAAGTGCACCGCCACCAGCCGTGTCATCGCGGTCGGCGATGCCCTCGGCCCGCTGCGCGAGGCACTGGCCGAGGCGCTGCGGGCGCTCCCGGTGGGCGACCCCGCCGACGCGGCCACCGTCTGCGGGCCGCTCATCGGTGAACGCGCCCGCGACCAGGTGGTCGCCGCCTGGCAGGGGCTCACCGCGCTCGCGGGCGGGAGCGCGGTGCAGGGGCCCGGCTGGTACGCGGCGCCCACCCTGGTCGAGCAGGTTCCCCCGGCACACCGGCTGCTCGCCGAGGAGGTGTTCGGCCCCGTCGCCGTACTGCTGCCCGCGCGCGATCTGGCCGACGCGGTCCGGGTCACCAACGCGGTTCCGTACGGTCTGGTCACCTCCGTGCACACCGCGGACCTGGACACGGCCCTGGGCGGTCTCGACCGGCTCGACACCGGCATGATCAGGATCAACGCGCCGTCCACGGGCGTCGATTTCCATCTGCCGTTCGGCGGCGCGAAGGCGTCCAGCCACGGCCCGCGCGAACAGGGCCGCGCGGCGCTGGAGTTCTACACCTCCGGCCGCACCTACACACTGTCGCCCGCCACCACCATGTGACAGGTGTGTCCAGGCACCCGCTCCGGCCCATAACACCGGGTTATGGCGGTGTGAGGGCTCCCGTCGAAGGGCGTGGCCGGGGACGCTGGGCAGGCGATGTCACACTCCGTTCCGCGGTCCCCGGCCGCGGTGAAAGGGACGCATGAACCCCGCGTACGCCACCACCGACCACTTCTTCGACGTGCCGCTGGACCACTCCCGCCCGCACGGACCGACCATCGGGGTGTTCGCCCGTGAGGTCGTCGACCCGGCGCGTGCCGATGACCGGCTGCCCTGGCTGCTCTACCTCCAGGGCGGCCCGGGCGGGAAGTCGCCGCGCCCGTCGGCGGGGACGCCCGGCTGGCTGCCCCACGCGCTGAAGACCCACCGGGTACTGCTGCTCGACCAGCGCGGCACCGGCCGCTCCACCCCCGTCACCGCGCGAGCGGCGGCCGCCTTCACCGACCCGGCCCAACTGGCCGAATACCTCGGCCACTTCCGGGCCGACTCGATCGTCGCCGACGCGGAGCTCATACGTCGCCGCCTCTGCGGCGACACCCCCTGGGAGACCCTGGGCCAGAGTTTCGGGGGTTTCATCACCCTCACCTACCTCTCCCACGCGCCCGAGGGCCTGCGCGCCTGCTATGTGACCGGCGGCCTGCCCGGCCTCACCGCGAGCGCCGACGACGTGTACGCCCGCACCTATCCCCGCGTACGCGACCGGGTCCTCGACTTCTACGACCGCTACCCCGACGACGCGCCCCGGCTGCGCAAGATCGCCGACCTGCTCACCGCCGACCCGGTCCGCCTGCCGGACGGGGACCGCCTCACCGTCCGCAGGCTGCGCACCCTCGGGCTCGCGCTCGGCATGGGCGACGGATTCGAGCGCGTCCACTGGCTCCTCGACGAAGCCCTCGACGGCGACGGCGAGTTGACCCACACCTTCCTCCACCAGGTCGCGGCCCTGACCGGCTTCGCCGACAACCCCCTGTTCGCCGTCCTGCAGGAGACGCTGTACGGGCAGGGGCCCGGCGCCACCGGCTGGGCGGCCTCCCGGGCCCTGAGCGACTTCCCGGAGTTCGCCGAGGACGCGGACCCGCTCCTGCTCACCGGCGAGATGATGTACCCCTGGATGTTCCGGGAGATCGCCAACCTGCGCCCGTTCGCGGACGCCGCCGACCTGCTGGCCGCACGCACCGACTGGCCGCCGCTGTACGACCCGCGGCGCCTCGCCGCCAACGAGGTCCCGCTCGCCGCGATCGTCTACCACGACGACATGTACGTCGACGCCGGGCTCTCCCTGCGCACCGCGCGCGAGATCGGCGCCGCACGCGTCTGGGTCAGCAACGAGTGGGAACACGACGGCGTCCACGCCTCGGGCGGCCGGGTACTGGCCCGCTTGATGGACCTGGCCGCGGGCCGCGCGTAAACCCTCCCCCCACCCTCGATGGGAGCACCATGACCGGATCACCCCGCCACCCCCGCCGCCTCGCCCTGGCGGCCGCAGCCGTCCTCGTGTCGTGCCTGGCCGCCCCCACCACGGCGACGGCGGCCGCTCGCCATCCGTCCCCGGCCACGGACTGCGCGCTGCCCGGCCGGACCGGCTGGACGGACGAGGGCCACGACACCGACCGCGCCCAGTTCCAGCGCGCCACCGGAACCCACCGCGTCCTCACCCTGTACGTGGACTTCCCCGACGCGCACGCCACCGACTCCATCGACGCCTACGCCGCCCAGCTCGCCCCCGCCGCCGACTGGATGCGCACCGCGAGCTACGGCCGCTCCCGCCTCGCCATCAGCTCGCTGCACCGCTGGGTCCGTATGCCGGCCGCCTCCGACTCCTACGGATTCGCGCGCGGCCTCACCTTCGAGGCCCACGAGAAATACGTACGTGACGCGATCACGGCCGCCGACCCGTACGCGGACTTCTCCCGCTACGACATGGTGTACATCGTCCCGACCAGGGCCGCGTCCGCGATCTCCTTCTCGCCGACCTACCTCTACGACCCCACCACGCCCGGCATCACCGCCGACGGCACCCGCCTCAAGTGGGCCGTGACGTTCGGCCAGGACATGTGGCACTGGGGTTACAAGGTCGCCGACCACGAGACGAGCCACACCTTCGGCCTGCCGGACCTGTACTCGTTCACCGGCGCCACCCACCAGTACGTCGGCGGCTGGGACCTCATGGGCAACATCGCCGGACCCGCCCCGCAGTACCTCGGCTGGCAGTCCTGGAAGCTCGGCTGGACCCGCGACGACCAGGTGGCCTGTCTGCCCGCGTCCGGCCACCGCACGGTACGGCTCACCCCGGTGGAGCGACCCGGCGGCACCAAGATCGCCGTACTGCGTACGAGCGAGACGACGGCATACGTGGCCGAGTCCCGCCGCGCCGAGGGCGCCGACAGCTCCGCGTGCTCCACGGGCGTCCTCGTCTACAAGGTCGACTCCGCCGCGCGGACGGGCGAGGGCCCGATCCGCATCATGAACGCCGATCCGTCCGCCACCCCGCCCACCGGCTGCACCTCCCTGGACCTCGCGGCCTACACCCCGGGCCGGTCCTTCACCGACCCGGACACCGGCGCCCGGATCGACGTCCTGGCCGGCGGGCGCGCGGGAGACGTGGTCCGGCTCGGCAAGTCCTGACGCCGGTACGTCAGCCGAGCAGCAACGCGGTGTCCCAGGCGAGTGGTTGGGCGAGTGCCTTCGCGGTGGCGTAGGTGTGCAGGGCGAGGGCCGCGCCCGCCGCGCCTTCCAGGAAGCCGGGTTCGCACGGGCCGTCGAGTGCGTCCCGGACCTCGGCCGCGAGCGATGGCAGACGGGCGGCGAGCGCGGCATCGTCCGCGTCGTACGCCATACGCGCGGCGATGTGCAGCAGCCCGGCGGGGCCGTGGCACAGGCCCGGTCCCTCCAGGCCCCACGAGGAGGCGGGCCGGTCGAGCACCGTGTGCAGCGAACGGGCCGCGGCCCGGCGCCACCCGGGTTCGTCCAGCGCCCGGCCCGCGAGGAAGAGCGCACGCGCCACACCCGGGGTGCCGTAACACCAGGCGGCCCGGGTGGCCAGGGCCGGGGGCGCGCCGCCGTCGAGCTCGTCCTCGGCGCGCAGCACCATCGGCCAGTACGGCCCGTAGGAGTCCTCGCACTGCCGCGCCGCCAGCCACCCGGCGAACCGCGCGACGGCCTCCTCCTGACCAGCCACCCCGACTCCCTGTTCATGGGCGAGGGCGAGTACGGCCAGCGGACCCGGAATCCCGTGCGCCAGGCCCAGGTTGAGGTGGCCCTGTGGGTATTGTGCGGACGGTCCACCGAGCCCCGGTCCACCCGCCGCCCACCAGCCCGGCAGGGTGCCGTGTGCGGTGGCGACCGGTTCGGCGAGGGCGACCAGGGCTTCAAGGCACGCGCGCAACGCCGGACCGTGCGGATCGAGGGCGAGCAACAGCCGGGCGAGCCCCGCCGTCCCCGACACCGCGTCGTACAGGTGCGCCGGTACACCCTCGCCCGCGGCCCGTGCCGTACGCAGCTGTCGCGCGCGTTCCACGGCGGCCTCGGCGATCCGGGGTGTGAGGGTGGTCAGCAGCGAGCGGTAGGCGTCGGGGCCGGTGGCCGCGAGGCGGGCGGCGAAGGCGACGGCCGCCGTGCCGCTGTACAAGCCGGTGGTGTGCAGGCCGCCCTCGGCGCGGATCGCGGCGGCGAGATGGGCGTGCGCCACGGTCCGGGCGTCGCGGCCCCGGTCGGCCGCAAGGGTCGTGAACAGCAGCGCGACGCCCGGATGACCGGCGGCGAGAGAGTCGGCCCGGGCGCCGGAGGCTTGGACGACCTCGGGATCGCGCAGCCGCGCGGCCACCTTGTCGATGGCCTCCCGTGCGTCGTCGGCCGAGATGCCGGGCGGGGGTTTCCGGTGCGTCATCGCTGCTCCCGGGCGCGTCGGCGGGCGCGATGTGCCTCGAAGGCACCCCGGGCCAGGGCGTAGGTACGGCGCTCGGAATCGGGGTCTATGCCGATGAGCCGGTTGTGGCTCATGTGGAGGAGACTGCCCAGCACGGATTCGGGCGCCACACGGTCCGGGTCGCCCTTGCGGAGAGACATCAACTCCGCACCGTATGCGGAAAGTTGTGCAGCTCGACGCTCCCATGCCTGAGCCAACGCCGCCGAGGAGAAGGCGGGCGCCGGTCCGTCGGGGCCGATCGCCCGCAGTACGGCGGCCCGGTTGTCGCGGAAGGCGCGGTGGTCGCGCTCGGACTTCGGATGGACGGCGGGCAGCCACACATCGACCGGTGGCCCGCCCGCGCCCGCCAGGAAATGCCGTGCGATGTCGGCCGCGTTGACCGCCGCGAACAGGTCACGCTCGGGGCCGGGGCGACCGCGCGACGGTCCGGCGGCGAGGGCCACGAGGCTGTCCGCGTGGAACACCCGCTCGGCGGCCGCCATCGCCTCGGGCCCGCCGTACCGTTCGAGCTCCGGGTCATACGTTTCCAGGCGCAGCCCCGAGGCGAGGTGTGCGGCGCCGAGCTCGGCGGCCCAGTCGCGTACGAGCGGGAGCAGCGCTGTCGCCGCGGCGGGCGACTCGCCGTGGAAGCGGATCCGCAGATGCGGTTCGGGGTCGCGGTAGCGGACGAAGAACCAGCGGTCGATCCGGTCCGGCAGCGCGCCGAGCAGCTGCGGCAGCCACTCGTCGACGACGGTGTCCTGTCGGCTCTCCGGGATGTCCAGGCGGGCGTACAACCAGTCGCCGCCGGGCAGCGACACCGACGCGGGAGTGCGGCGGACCTCCACGGGCGCGACGGCGGGGCGGCGCGCAGGTTGCTCCTTGGCGTGGAGCGCGACGACGAGCTCGGCCGTGTGCGCCCCGCCGGGACCGCGCAGCCAGCCGGACGCTCCGGCCGCGGGCTCCTCCTGGACCACGGTGAGCTCGGCGGTGCGGGCGTGGGTGTACAACAGCCGCTGATGCCAGGGGAGTTCGAGGTCGAGGCTGATACGCTGGTCGCCGGTGACCAGCCGCACCGCCGCCGGAACACCCCAGCGCCGCCGCCAGCCGGGCAGTGCCGCACACCACTCCTCGTATGTGCCGGTCGGCAGGGTGAGTCGCCAGGAGGCCGGGGCCAGCACCGTGCGCCCGTACCGTACGCGGGGCAGCGCGGGGGTGCCGGCGGCCGCGCCCCAGTCCCAGGGCTGCCAGAGGCGGTGCCCGGTCAGGCTCACCTCGTGCAGGAAGCGGGCCACGTTGGGGGCGCCGGTGCGCTGGTTGAGCACATGGTGCGCGGCCAGGCGGACCGGGCGGCCGAGCGTGCGGGAGTGGATGATCAACCGTTCCAGGTCGGCACTGACCACCAGGTCGTCCGGCGGGAGCGTTCGGGGGCCCGCCGTGTCCGGGAACGCGCTGAGCACGACGCGGTGGGGGAGCCAGCGCGGGGTGCGGACGATGTTGGCGTAGCGGGGCCGCGTGGGGGTGAACTCCAGGTGCACCGGTACCGGTTCGCCGTCGGGGACAGTGGCCGGTGTGCTGACCCGCGCCATCAGTTCCGGTCCACCCAGCAGTGCGGCGAACCGCCCGAACGTCGCCCCGGCCACATCGCTTCCGACGGGCGAGAGCGCGATCCGGAAGTCCCCGGAGTCCAACGCCTCGGGGGACGCCCCGACCAGCTCCGCGTACAGCTCGAAGGAGTGCGGCAGGCGGTTGGCGGTGGTGGAATCCGGTTCGGGTCCGGCGAGCCGGGCGAACAGCGCCTCGTCCAGGACCACTTCGGGCAGCGGCTCGCCCGGAGTCAGATCGGCGAGGGCCCCGGCGGCGAGTTCGGCGAGCAGCCGTCGTCGATCGTCGTCCTCGGAGCCGGGGTCGTCGGGCTCCGCGTCGTGCCGGTACCGGGGAACGGCGGGGTGCTCGTAACCGTCCGGCGGTCCCAATCCGGTTGCCGTATCCAGGAGTTCCATCACGGGCACCGCACGCTCGGTGCCGTACCGCTCGACGAAGGCCCGATGGTAGGCGCGCAGATGGGTGGGAGCGGTGCGCGGCGGAGAGAGTCGCCACAGCGCGGTGCCCGCCCGCTCGAACTCCTCGCGCACCACGTCCGGCAGCACCACGTCCGCGTCTAGGGCGAGGTCGACGTGCAGCACATGGTCCGAGGGGCACAGCGCGACCATACGCTCCCGTACGACGCGCAGGGCCTTCAGCCGGGCGCCGTCGCCACCGGCCGCAAGCTCCTCGCACCGCAGCAGATCGGCCCGGATCCCGTCGAGTTCGGCACATAGGGGCAGGTCTTGGGGCAGGCGCGCTCGTACGTGTGCGAGCGGATCCACACTGTCAGGTGCGGGGAACAGGTCCGTGTGCAGGAATCCCCGTACGACCAACGTATGGACCAGATTCACGACGGCGTCGGTGGGTGCCGTCGGGAAGGCTTCGGTCACGGCGGCGAGAAGGGCGGGGAAGGCGACCGGCGAGGCAGCGGCGCGCAACACCTCGTCCACCACCGGAGTGTGACGAACGCTCACTTCCTCCAGAGCGTCGTCACTGTCGGCCCCCGGCACATACGGCAGTACGAGCCGGGAACCGCGTATCGCGCACTGCTGGTCGGCGACGAGCAGCAGGCCCGGCAGGACCGCCGGATCCTGGTGCAGGCGGTCGACGACCGAGGCCAGCCAGCCGAGGTCCGGGCGCACGACGGCCCGGTGCCGATCGCCACAGCGGACCGTGGTGGCGCCGCCGAAACGGGCGAGGCCGACCCCGGCGAGCAGGCCGAAGGGGGTGGGCCGGGTGGTCATGCGCAGCCGGTAGCGGCCGACGGCGGTCGCGGCCCGGCGCAGTGCGTCGCCCGACGGCGGCCGGTCCGCGCCGAGGACCCGGGCCAGCGACGGGCTCGACACCTCGACCGCCTCCCGCAGCGGCGCGTCCCGCGCGGCATCGGCGACGTAGTGCGCCAGGTCGGCATCGGTGGGCCCGGTGGGTGTGTCGGGCAGCTCGGGCGCGGGCCGGGCGGGCGCCCTCAGCAGTACCGGCGCCACGGCCGTGAACAGTGTGTCCCGCCTCGCGGGGCCGCTCGCACGTTCACCGCGCCTGGCCGACCCCACCCGCTCGCGCTCTTCGCCCACGGTTCCCCCGGTTGTCGCACGACCCCATATCTCGTTCCTGTCTAACCGAGTTCGGGGCGATCGGCCTCCCCGTGGGCCGGGAGTGTGCTCGAAGACGCAGAGCCGGTTGCCCTTTCGGTCAAGGACCCTTGACGCGACGGCTCAACTCCGGCCTACCGTCCCATCGTTCCGTCGCGAACAACGCGACAGTGACGAGAGGAGTTTCTCATGACCAACGAGACGACCCAGGACCTGTTCGACCTCGACGTGCGCGAGGTCGTCGCCGCGGGCGAGGCTCAGCAGAGCGCCGGCATCAGCATCTCCTGTGAAGGCTCCTGCTTCCGTCCGTTCTGTATCTGAGTGCGAGCCTGACGGTTCGTCAAGCGGCTGCGGTGGCCAGGTCGGGTCACCGCAGCCGCGGCGTTCGAACAACGCCGACCCGGCAGCTGCCCACTGGGCCGCACCATTGCCGAGTACCGAACGCGAAGAGGCGGGAGTGAGCATGACCTGGAGAGCGCTGGACCGGCTGGTGGGAGTGCCCGAGCGGTTCTTCGAGCGGTGCGAGGAGGGGCTGCCGGAGGTGTTCGGCAATCCGGGACTGCCCCACGAGATGCCGGACCTGGACGACTTGGCGGGCGCGCTGCGCGGCGGCCTGCTGCGGACCCCGTATGTCGAGATGGTGCGCGAGGGCGTGATGATACCGGCGTACGAGTTCTGTACCGAGCGCGTCGTCGCGAGCGCGCGGGAGGAGGGTTTCGCCGATCCGGAGCGCGTCATGCGCCTCCTCGGCGACGGGGCGACTCTGCTGCTGCCCCAACTCGACCAGTGGCACGCCTCGGTGGGTGCGTTGACCGCCCGCCTCGCGCGTGACCTGGGGCGGCGGGTGGAGGCGTTCTGCTTCGCGACCATGGCGGGCGGGCGCGGGCTCGACGTGCACCGGGACGACGCCGATGTGCTGGTGGTGCAGCTCGCGGGCCGCAAGGAGTGGACGGTGTACGCCGCCCCGGCCGACGGCCACTGGGGTCCGGGTCCGGTACCCGAGCCTGGTGAGCCCCTGCTGCGGACCGTGGTCGGAGCGGGCGATGTGCTCTACGTACCGCGTGGCGCCCCGCACACCGCCACCGGCCACGAGGGGCTCTCCGTCCACATCGCGCTCACCATCCGCGAGACGAACACCACGCGCATCCGCCAGACGCTGGCCGACCTGCTGACCCAGGACCCGGGTGGCCTGCCCGCCAGGCCGCTGACGGAAGGACAACTCCTGGCATCCATACGTGATGTGCTCGACTCCGCGCGCAAGGTGCTGGACTCGGTGGCGCCCGAGGAACTGCTGGCCCGGGCCCGCGGCCCGCTCCCGGACCTGCCGGGCAGCACGGCACCGGCCGAGTGGCCGACGGCGTGAAGCGCAGGGATATCAGCGTTTACACAGGCTCCAGGTGACCCGCCGCCCGCCAGGTCACCGGCGGGAGAGCACACCCCGTACGAACGCGGCCTGCCCGACGTGCTGCAACGCGTCACCGATGACGCTGATCAAACGGACGGCCAACGTCACCGGCGGGTTCCACGACGTGTCGACCACGCGGGCGAACGCGTCGCCGTCGAGGTCCGAGACGTACGCGAGAGTCTGTTCGTGGACGGCGCTGTGGTATCCGGCCAGCAGTTCGGCGGAGGCGACCACCGTGGCGACTTCGGCGGAGGTGTGCCCGTAGCCGGTGTCCGACACGGGCAGCGGCAGAGCGAACCGCTTCGCCCAGCCCTGGCCGTCCCAGGCCTGGTCGAGTCCGGCCGCGTCGGCGATGTGGTCGTCCTGGATCCGGGTGAGATGCCAGATCAGCCAGGCGATGGAATTGGCCGAGTCGTCGACGCGAAACGCCAACTCCTCGGCGCTCAGGCCGCCGACGGTGTCCACAACCGTTTCGTGGATCCTGCCGAAGGCGTCGACGAGCAGAGCGGAGCCGGTCACAGCGGTCACAGTCGCCTCCTGTACGAGCGCATGGGCGTACGTGGGGTACGAGCGTACGCAGGGGTACGAGCGTACGCAGGGGTACGAGCGGTTCGCCCGGCGCGCAAGCAACGTATCGCAGGAACCGCTGTGCCGATCGGGCGACACGACGCCCTGTCCCGGGCGCCAACGGGCCGTCGGGACCTGCCGCGTTGGCACGATGCCGACCATGAAGACATCAGGACTGGTCCGGCGGTTCGCCGCCGCGGGGTGTGCGCTCCTGCTCGGGGTGGTGTCCGCGGGCAGCGCGGGCGCCGCGGCGGGCGGCGACGGCCCGGACCCGGAGATCGCCGCGATCATGCGTAAAACGGACTATCGCCATGCGCAGTGGGGTGTGTTCGAGCAGGACCCGGAGACGGGCGAGGTCAGCCACTCCCAGCTCGCCGATCGGTTCTTCCTGCCCGGGTCGACGGCCAAGCTCTTCTCCGTTTCCGGCACTTGGAAGACCTTGGGCGGCGAGCACCGATTCGTCACCCCGGTCCGGGCCGTGGGCGCGCGCCGGGGCTCCACCCTCACCGGAGACCTGGACCTCGTCGCCCAGGGAGACCTCACCATGGGTGGCCGCACGCGGCCCGACGGCACGGTCGCGTACACGGACATCGACCACACCTACGCCAACAGCGTCCCCGGCGCCACCCTCACCCCCGAGAATCCGCTGGCCGGCCTCGACCACATCGCCCGGCAGGTACGCCGCTCCGGGATCACCCGGGTCAACGGCGATGTGGTCGTCGACGAACGGCTGTTCCGGCCGGACCCCGTGCTCGACCCCGTCCCCGACCCACTGATCATCAACGACAACCTCATCGACCTGCTCACCACCCCGGGCGCCCGGCCCGGCGCCCCCGCGAAGCTCAGCTGGCGTCCCCACGTGGCCCCGTACCAGGTGACGTCCACCGTGCGCACGGTCGCCCGAGGCAAGCCCGCCGACATCAGCGTCACCGTGTCCCCGGACGGCACCCGCATCCGGCTGTCGGGCACGATCGCGGCGGGCTCCGCGCCGGTGCTGCGTGTCTCCGATGTGCGGGACCCGGCGGCGTTCGGCCGCACCGCGCTCATCGAGGCCCTCGGCCGGGCAGGGGTGCGTGTCACCGCCAGACCCACCGGGCCCAACCCGGCCGCCGAGCTGCCGCGCACCTACCGTGGTGCGCCGAGTGTGGCGTCGTACATCTCGCCGCCCTACGCCCAGTACGCCAAGCTGATCCTCAAGGTCAGCCACAACCTCGGCTCCAACCTCGGGATCTGCCTGATGGCGGTGACCACCGGCAGCCACGACTGCCAGGCCGGTTTCCCGGTGCTGCGCGCCTTCCTCCAGCGGGCCGCGGTCGACCCCGACGGCGTGCAGCTGGCCGACGGGCGGGGCGGCAACTTCGTCGACCGGGCCACACCGATCGCCGAGGCGCAGATGCTGAAGTACTGGCTGCGTACCCCCGACGCGACGCGCTTCCGCCTGGCCCTGCCGATCCTGGGCGTCGACGGCTCGCTGGCCGGCAACTGCCGCGGCTGTCCCGCGCGGGGGAAGGTGTTCGCCAAGGTCGGCACCGTCACCGGG
This sequence comes from Streptomyces sp. NPDC048696, assembly GCF_043198895.1. Classification (NCBI taxonomy): domain Bacteria; kingdom Bacillati; phylum Actinomycetota; class Actinomycetes; order Kitasatosporales; family Streptomycetaceae; genus Streptomyces; species Streptomyces sp. NPDC048696. The sequence continues at coordinate 241,350 of NZ_JBICVJ010000008.1, forward strand.
CTCGACGCGGTCAACAACCGGCTGGCCGTGGGCGCCCAGACCATCGCGGGCTACCTCCGGCGCGGCGATGGCCGCTACGACGTGTTCTATGTCGGCGTCAACGGTGCCTCGACCCCGACCGCCGACATCAGCGGTCTGTTGGAGATCATCGCCGACCTCTCCGACATCGCGGCCCGCCTCCAGCAGGACGCCGAGCATCGATCGTCGCACAAGCCGGAGTAGAAGCGGAGGGCTGGTTACCAATTCCAACAGGTCATTCCGCAAGTGGAGATGATGTCAAGCAGACGTGCAAGTCTGCACGATCAGACAACCTCCGTGCACGGATCGTCAAGGAAATTCACGATGGTCCATCGTTGAATGGGTCGACCGCTGACCAGAAGGCCAGAAGGGCAGACAGGTGGACACTTCCTCGGGGCCGCAGCATCGCTCGGCCCATGTCGACACCTTCGTACGGGATCGATTACCGCACGTTTCGCGCCAACCCGACTTCCTGCTCGACGTCTCTTCGCTGCGTTGTCCGCCCCGACTGAACTGCGCCCGGGAACTGCTCGACGGCGGCCCCGACGACCTGGGCCGGGCCGGGCGGACCGCCGTGCTGTCGCCGCACGGGGTGCGGTGGACGTACGCGGAGCTGACCGCCGTGGTCGCCCGTATCGCCCAGGTGCTCACCCAGGACATGGGCCTCGTCCCCGGTAACCGCGTACTGCTGCGGGGCAACAACACCCCGATGCTCGCGGCCATGTGGCTGGCCGTGGTGCAGGTCGGCGGGGTCGTGGTGGCGACGATGCCCCTGCTGCGGGCCAAGGAGCTCGCGTACGTGATCGACAAGGCGCGGATCACCCACGCCCTGTGCGAGACGGGCCTGCGCCCCGAATTGGAAGCGGCGGGCGACGGCGCACTCACCCTCATGGATGTCGACGGCCTTGAGCGTGCCATGGCCACGAAAACGGACGCGTTCACGGCGGTGGACACCGCCGCCGACGATCCCTGTCTGGTCGCCTTCACTTCCGGCACCACGGGGATGCCGAAGGCGACCGTCCATACCCACCGCGACGTGCTGTCGATCTGCGACTCGTTCCCCCCACACGTTCTGCGGGCCACCCGCGAGGACCGTTTCATCGGCTCCCCGTCGCTCGCCTTCACCTACGGTCTGGGCGGGCTGTTGCTCTTCCCGCTGCGCGTCGGCGCCTCGACGGTACTTCTCGACCGTGCCGGTCCCCGTCAACTGGCCCGGGCCATCGAGGAATTCGGGGCGACGATCTGTTTCAGCGGACCGACGGCGTACCGTGCGATGTGCCTGGACACCCAGGAATACGACCTCTCCTCGCTACGGGAATGCGTGTCGGCCGGTGAGGCGCTGCCCTTCGTCACCCGCAAGATGTGGAAGCGCCACACCGACCTGGACCTCATCGACGGCCTCGGCGCCACGGAGATGCTGCACATCTTCATCGCCATGCGCGGCGAGGAGGCATGGACCCGGCCGGGCGCGATCGGCCGTCCCGTACCCGGATACATCACCGCCGTCCTCGACAGCGACGGCAATCCGCTTCCCTATGGCGAAGTCGGCGCGCTGGCCGTGAAGGGGCCGACGGGCTGCCGCTATCTCGACGACGAGCGCCAGCAGGAATACGTACGCAACGGCTGGAACCTCACCGGCGACGCCTGCTGGGCCGACAACGAGGGCTATCTCTACTACCACTCGCGCACGGACGACATGATCGTGTCGGCCGGGTACAACATCTCGCCCGTGGAAGTCGAAGCGACGCTCCTCACCCATCCGGCGGTCCGGGAATGCGCCGTCGTCGCCGCACCCGACGACGAGCGCGGAGCGGTGGTACAGGCGCATGTCGTCCTGGCCGAAGGCCATGCGCCGACCCCCGAACTCATCCTGGAACTCCAGAAGTTCGCGAAGGCCGAGATGGCGCCGTACAAGTATCCGCGGCTCATCGAGTTCTGCGCGGAACTGCCGAGAGCGGACACCGGGAAGGTCCAGCGCTATCGCCTGCGCGGCGCCGGCCACAGGGGTTCGGAAACCGTCGCCGTCACCACAGCACCCGAGCCCGAAGGAGCGAGCGGTGGCTCTGCCCCCGAATGAAACAGCCGAAATGGACGAATCCGGTGAGGCCCCGCACGAGAGCCCCGGCTTCACCCGCCGGAAAACCGTCTGGTTCCACCACTGCGACCCGGCCGGAATCGTGTTCTATCCGCAGTATCTGCTGCTCGTCAACGAGGTGTTGCAGGACTGGTTCGAGACGGGCCTGAACGTCGGTTACGCGGGCTTGTTCGCCGAGCGGCGGATCGGCATTCCCACCGTTCGCCTCGAATGCGACTTCCTGGGTCCGAGCCGTCTGGGCGACACGCTGGACATCACGCTCACGGTGGCGCGGCTCGGCAAGTCGTCGTTCGAGCTGCGCTATGAGTGCGCCGGTACCGGCCAGCAGGACGTCCGTGCGCGCTTCCGCGCGGTGCTGGTGACGACGTCGCTCGACGGGCACGGCCCGATTCCCCTTCCGCAGGACATCCGGACCGCGATGGAGCGCTACTTATGACGAACGACCGCATATCCTCCGACCTGATCCAGGCCGACGGCCTGGGGGCGGGCAACTTCTTCCGGTTGGCCGCGGCGGCGAGCGAGTCCGCCGAGAGCGTCATCGAGCTCGATCAGCCCTATCGGGCGCCGTCGGGGGAGAGACACGCGAGCATCACCCTGACGGAGCTGGACGAGCTCACCGACCGGGTGGCGGCCGGGTACTACGCCGACGGCATCCAGGCCAAGGACCCGGTGGCCGTCTTCGTCGAGGAGAGCGTGCGCTATCTCGTCCACTACGTCGCGCTCACCAAACTGGGCGCGATCCCCGTGTTCGTGAACAGTTCCCTGCCCTCGGAGATCGCGGCACGGTTCATCGAGCACGTGGGCGCGGCGGCCGTCGTCTCCGACCCGGGCCGACTGGCGCGGGACCGGTTGCCGATCACGTACTACGCCGAAGAACCCTACGGTCACGGCGACTTCAAGCTCTTCACCCATGAGGACGGCGATCCCGTACTGATCGCGCACACCTCCGGGACCACGGGCATCCCCAAGGCGGTGCAGTTCAACCACAAGGGGTTCTTCTTCGGGATCAAGCAGCAGATCAACGCCGACCTGGGCACACGCATCCTCTCCGCCCTGCCGCAGAGCCACGCGTCCGCCATCTCGGTGCTCATGTCGGCGGTCGCGCGGGGCGCCACCGTGCTGCTCGCCACCCGCCGCGAGCCCGAGCTCATCGCCCGGGCCGTCCAGGAGTTCCGGCCGCAGCTCGTCGCCGGGTTCCCGAAGACGTTCGTCGATCTGTGCCGCGTCGACCTGGACGCCTACGACCTGTCGTCGGTCGCCCGCTGGATGTCGACGGGCGACGCCAACCACGAGCGGCACATACGCAAGCTGGTGGCGCGCGGCAACCATGTGGACCGGGACGGGAAACGCCGCCCGGGCTCGCTGTTCATCGACAACTTCGGGTCCTCCGAGTTCGGCTTCGCGATGTTCCGTACGGTGCACACGCCGACCAGCGACCGGTACCAGCGGTGCATCGGGCGGCCGTTCGCCTGGGTGGAGGCCGAGATCTTCGACGCGGACGACGAGCCGGTGCCCATCGGCACGGTGGGCCGCCTCGCCCTCAAGTCCCCGACTATCACCGGCGGTTACTGGAACAACAGCCTGCTCAGCGAGAAGAACCGGGTCCGCGGCCACTGGCTCACCGGCGACCTCGCCTACCGCGACGAGGACGGCCTCTACTACCACGTCGACCGCACGACGGACCGTATCGTCACCGCCCAGGGCACCCTCTACAGCGCACAGGCCGAGGAACTGATCCTGCGTCATTTCCCCGAACTCGTCGAGTGCTCGATCGTCGGTACGGACAGCGCCCGCGACGACGACTTCCAGACGCCGGTCCTGACCATCGAGTCGCGGTTGCCGGACGCGGAACTCGCGAAGCTGCACGAGGGCGTCAACGCCCTGCTCGCCGAGCATGAACTACCGCTGATCGAGAGGGTGTTGGTGAAGGCTGCCGACGAACATGTGGGGGTCACCGGAAAGGCCCTCAAGCGCTCGATGCGGGTCGCGTTCGCGGAGGGATAGGTCAGGCTGAGCGGGCGGCGTGGACCGCCGTCCGCTCAGGCGGCTCGGGTCGCCGTCGCCGCGGTGGTCATCGGCGTGGTGTGACACCGCTACCGTTCCAACAGCCCCCACATCGCCGCGTTGAAGAGCTCGGGCTGTTCCAGGTTGGGCATGTGGGCGGATGACGGGATGACGGCCAGCGTGGAGTCCGGGATCGCCGCATGCATCGCCTCGGCGTCGGCCACCGGCGTGAACTCGTCGTCCTCGCCCACCACGACCAGTGTCGGCACCGTGATACGGGTCAACAGGTCCCGGTAGTCCGGACGTTCGGCCCGACCGCGCAGGGCGGCCGCCGCGCCCTCGGGGGCGGTGGACGTCATCATGCGGTGTACGTGGGAGCGCACGGCGGGATCCGCGTACGGCGCGACCATCTTGTCCAGGACTTCGTCCGCGTACCCCTTCATACCTTCGCGCAGCAGCCGGTCGGCCATCGCGTTGCGGGCCGCTTTGCCCTCCGGGGTCTCGGCGGCCGGGAACGTGTCGGCCAGCAGCAGGCGGGTGATGCGCTCGGGGAAGCGGTCGTAGCACTCCATGACGATCTGGCCGCCCATCGACAGACCGCCGAGGGTGAACCGATCGATGCCGAGTGAGTTGGCGAGGCCGAGGATGTCCTCGGCGAACGCGCCGAGGAGCGTGCTGCCCGCCGGTCCTGGCAGGGTCGGTGTTGCGCCGTATCCGCGCAGGTCAGGGACGATCACCCGATGGGTGGCGGTGAACTCGCGCACCTGGGGGTCCCACATGCTGCGGTCGAAGGGGTGGCCGTGGACGAGAATCAGCGCCTTGCCCCGGCCCTGGTCGGTGTAAGCGGCAGCGGTCATGACCACGAGGCTATGCAGCCCAATCCCTCGGTGCAATAAGATCTTTGCTCTCGGTGCAATGTGGGTGACCTGCCGTGGGTGGGTTGCTGCGGGTGACTCGATGAGGGTGAGGGGTGGCGGGCGATGGACTTCCGGTTGGTGGCCGACGAGGTCGCGCGGGAGATCGAGCGCGGGGCGCTGAAGCCCGGCGACCGGCTGCCCACCCAGCGGGCGTTCGCCCGGCAGCGCCGCATCGCGGACTCGACGGCGATCCGGGTCTACGGTGAGCTGGTGCGGCGCGGCCTGGTGGTCGGCGAGGTGGGGCGCGGCACGTTCGTACGGGCCGCGCCGGCCCACCCGGACTCCACGCTGGCCGAGGACAGTGGCCGTACCCCGGTCAACCTGGAGCTCAATTACCCGGTCGTGCCCGGCCAGTCGGAGCTCCTTGGCCGTTCGCTCACCGGTCTGCTGCGGGCCGATACGCTGGATCTGGCGACCTTGCCCGCAGCCCCTGACGGCTTCGCCGAGGCGCGGGCTGCCGCCGCCCGGGTGCTCGCCCGCCCCGGATGGGAGCCCGAGGCGGACCGCGTGCTGTTCGCGGGCAACAGCCGCCAGGCCGTCGCGGCCGCGCTCTCCGCACTCGTGCGCCCCGGTGGCCGTGTCGCCGTCGAGGAGCTGACGTACGCGATGGTCAAGGGCGTCGTCCAACGCCTCGGCATCGAACTCGTCGCCATCCGCATGGACGAGGAGGGCATGTGTCCGGACGCGCTCGCCGCCGTCCACGGCCGCACCCCGCTCAGCGCCGTCTACGTACAGCCGACCGTGCACAACCCCCTGTCCGTCACCATGGGGGAGCGGCGCCGACAGCAACTCGCCGACTGTGTACGGGAGATGGGCATCCAGGTGGTGGAGGACACCACCTGGTCGTTCCTCGCCGAGCATGCTCCGCCGCCGCTCGCCGCGTACGCGCCCGAGCGCACGGTGCTCGTCGACAGCCTCTCCAAACGGCTCGCCCCCGGGCTGAGCACCGGTTTCCTGCTCGCTCCCGCCGCGCACACCGACGCCCTGGCGGCGGCCCTGCGGTTCGGGGCGTGGACGGCGGGACGCTTCAACCTGGAGGCCATGGTGCGCTGGGCCGGGGACGGGACCGTGTCGCGGATCGTGGCGGCCAAACGTGTGGACGCGGCCGACCGGCAGGCGCTGGTGCGCGAGCACCTGGCCGGATTCGAGGTGCGCGCCCACCCCGGCAGCTACTTCTGCTGGTGGCAACTCCCGGCGCCCTGGCGGGCGGAGACCTTCACGGCCAGGGCGGCGCGGGAGCTGGGCATCGCCGTGACGCCCGGATCCGCCTTCGCGACGGGCGCGCGCACGGCACCGGACGCGGTGAGGGTCGCCCTGGCGTCCCCACCGCGCCCGGTACTGGCCGACGCCCTGCGTCGGCTGGCCGAACTGGCCTCGGCGGGCGGGTAGCCGGGCGGCCGGGCTGTCAGGTGAAGGGCCGCTGGTCCACCGGGATCTGGACGGTGATGGTGGCGCGCTTCTCGGCCGGGGTGGCGCCCTGGCGGCTGGCCCACGGTTCGTCGGAGCGCATCCAGGCGGGGAGCCCGGCGGGAAGGTCGGCCTCGGGGATGGTCGCGAGGTCGGCCGGGGTGAGAGTCGTGCCGTAGAGAGTGAGCGGCCGGGCGGTGTCAGGGGTGACGGTGCCGTGCAGGGCGGTGAGTCCGGCGTTCCAGTTGGTGAGCAGCTTGCTCATCGCCTCGGCGGGGTCGGTGCCGGATGAGGCGGCGCTGTCGGGGTAGGTCGGGTGCAGGACGTGCTGGTAGGCGCCGGTGTACGCGGCACCGGTGGCGGTCTTGCGCCAGGTGTGGAAGGCGGTGTCGGCGAGGCCGCCCAGGGCGATGACGGCCTCGACGGGGTTGTGGGCGGTCAGGGCGTCCAGCCAGGCGTGGCGGTAGGCGGCGATGGCGGCGTCGTCGGCGTGGGCGTTGCCCGCCTGCTGGCCGTACACGCTGTACAGATATGTGTTGATCATGACGTAGCTGGTGTCGATGCCCAGCTTGGCGAGAAACCCCTGGAAGCGGCGGCCCGCCGTGCCGACCAGGATGCGGCGCGTGATGGCCTCGTGCGCGGCCGGGTCCTGCCCGATGACCAGGACGCGGGCCGTTCCGTCGAGCCTGCCCCGGTGGAAGATCGGGCCCCATTCGACGCGGAAGTCGGTGGCCGGGTAGACGTCCGTCTCGGGGTAGTCGCGCACGAGGGCGGCGTACGGATCCGCTGCGTAGCCGGCGTCGAAGGGGTGCATATGGGGCTCCTGCTCCATGGGTCGGTTCGGGTGGCCGTGCGGGCAGCGGTCCGGTCAGGGGCCAGGGCAGAAGATGCTCAGCCGATGCCGTTACGGCATGGTGTCTATTAGGCGATGTTCATCCATATTTATTCGTTTCATTCGGTACGTGATGTTCATCGGCGCACTTCGGGGCGAGAAAGGACACCCGAATGCCGACTGGAGCAGATACCCCTGCGGGTACTCCCGCCGGTACCCCCGCCGCCTCCCGGTTCGCGCTGCGGGGCCGGATCGTCACCCTCGACGAACCCGGCACGGTCCTCGACGACGGCATCCTGTACGTGACCGGTCAGCTCATCGAGGACATACGCCCGGCCACCGCACCGGCACCGCCCGGCTTCGACCAGGTCAAAGTGGTCGACACGGGCGGATCCGTGTATCCGGGGCTGATAGAGCTGCACAACCATCTCCCGTACGACGTACTGCCGCTGTGGCTGGTGCCGAAGAAGTACGGCAACCGTTCGCAATGGGGCGGCAGTGGCAACCCCGCCTATCACCGCCTGGTCACCGGGCCGATGACGGCGCTGGGCGAGGACCCTCTGCTGATGCCCGCCGTGGTGCGGTATGTCGAGGCGAAGGCGCTGGTCAACGGGACCACGACCAGCCAGGGCATCGCCCTGTTCAGCAACGCCGGAGCCCGCCGGATGTACCGGGGCGTCATCCGCAACGTCGAGCAGACCGACACCCCCGACCTGCCCGAGGCCGCCTCGCGCATCGCCGATGTCGAGGCGGGCGACGCCGCGAAGTTCCTGGCCCGGCTCCAGCAGCCGCACCGGTTGCTGCTGCACCTGGCGGAAGGCGTGGACGACGCGGCCAGGGCCCACTTCCAGGCCCTCCAGTTCCAGCCGGGCACATGGGCGATCACCGACAACCTGGTGGGCATCCACTGCACCGCGCTGACGGCGGCGGACTTCACCACCTTCGCCGCGCACGGCGGATCCATGGTGTGGTCACCGCTGTCCAACCTGCTGCTGTACGGGCAGACCGCCGACATCGCCGCCGCCAAGAAGGCCGGTGTCCTGATGGGCCTGGGCTCCGACTGGTCGGTGTCCGGCAGCAAGGGCTTGCTCGGCGAGCTCAAGGCGGCCCGGCTGGCCTCCACCGCCGCCGGGTCCGTCTTCAGCGACCGGGAACTGGCCGCCATGGCCACCCGGGACGCGGCCCGCATCCTGCGCTGGGACCACGCGCTGGGTTCGCTGCGACCGGGGATGCGCGCCGATCTCCTCGTGGTCGACGGCGCCCAGGGCGACCCGTACACCGCGCTGATCGACGCACGCGACACCGACATACGCCTCGTCGCCATCGACGGCACCGCTCGCTACGGCACCCCCGCGCTGATGAGGGCGCTCGCCCCGGGAGCGACGCTGGAGCCCGCGCCGGGCAGCGCCCAGGCACCCCTCGTGCTCAACCTGCACGACCACTCCGCCGACCCCGTGGTGGCCGGTCTGACCCTGGCCGAGGCCACCGACCGCCTCACGCGCGCACTGGACACCCTGCCGACCCTGCCCGCGCACCCCGCCCCACCGCCTCCGGCCCTCGTGGAGGGCGGTGTCCGGTGGCGGCTGGCCCTGGACGAGATCCAGCCCACCGGCGCCGAACTGCGCCCCCGCCTGCCCTTGCGGACCGCGGCCGGCACACTGAGCCCGACAGGCCCGCTCATCGACCTCGCGACGGTCGCCCCCGAGGCGCTGGAGGCGGTGGTGCTCGACGGTCTGACCGCGTCGACCGACACCACCTTCCTCACCACGCTGTCCGGCGAGACCAACCTGCCCACCGACTACGCCGACCAACTGTCCCACCTGCTCAAATAGACGGATGCCTCACAGGATGCCGAGGAGCTGTCCCAGCGTTCCGCCGAGCACCCGGTCCCGTATCTCACCGGGCGAGGTAACCCGTTCCACCGTGGTGCGGGCGAGCACGGGATCGCCGTAGGGCGCGTCCGAGCCGAACAACGTGCGCTCGGGGATCTCCTGGATCGCCAGTCGCACCGCGAAGACGATGGAGGCCGTGGACAGTTCCAGATACATGCTCGGTGTGTCCCGTACGAGTTCGATGGCCTCCATCCAGTTCATCCCGCCGAGCTGGCTGACCACCAGGGGGACCGCAGGGTACTTCGTGGCGAGTCGGGACAGGGTGCGCAGGTCCTCGGCCGTGGTGGGGGCGAAGCCGTGCACGACCACCGGCAGCCCGCCGTGGTCGTGCGCCGCACGCAGCACGGGCTCGATACGGGCCGCCTGGCCCGGGGGAGGCGTGAGTTCGCCGATGCCGTGCAGCCCGCGTCCCACCACCTCGCGTTCGACCATGGCCGCCACCTCCGCCTCGGGCAGGGTGAGCGGCACGGAGCCGAACCCGATGAACCGGTCGGGGTGCGCGGCCAGTGCCTCGTCCAGCTCCCGCCAGGCCGTGCGGTAGCCGTCGGCGACGTTCCCCTGACCGGCCAGTGCGCTGTCGAGCACACTCAACTCACGGCGCAGGGACGGCAGATCGACGGCCCGCTCCGGATGCGGACGGGTGCCGAAGAGCACCGTACGGTCCACTCCCGCGGCGTCCAGGTCGGCGAGGTGACGGTCCAGCGGGTCGTGGACATGGCTGTGGGCGTCGATGATCATGTGTTCCTCCAGGGAAGAGCGGGCCGCTGGAGTGCGGCTGCCGGGCCTACTCTTGCTCCTTGACACCGTTGGAAGGTCAAGAGCCGAGGGGGAGACAGGCGGTGCTGATCGGAGAACTGGCCGAGCGGACCGGGACCAGCGAGCGGCTGCTGCGCTACTACGAGCGTGCGGGGTTGCTCCTGCCGGGACGTCGGCCCAACGGGTACCGGACGTATGACGAGAGCGCGTACGACGCGGTCCTGCGGATCCGGGCGCTGCTCGCGGCGGGGTTGCCCACCCGGGTCATCCGCCAGGTGCTGCCCTGCACCGACGCGGGGGCGGGGGTGCTGCCGTGCCCCGGTGTGCTGGACGCCATGCGGGCGCAGCTGCGCACACTGGACGAGCGGTCGGCGGAGATCGACGCTGCCAGGGACGTGCTGCGGCGGACCATCGCGAGCGCGGAGTCCGCCACGGTGCCCCGGGCCGCGGCGACCGACGCCGCCTGACCGGGCGGGCAGCCATACGGCTCCTGGGCGGCGATACGTCCTTTCACCTGCGGATCTTCTGTCCTTTACCTTCCCGTTGTTCGTTGCACCGGGACACGGACGCATGCTGGATCACCGCCTTCGCACCAGGACGCCGAGGGCGGGCAGCACTCCGATTCCCGAAGGACCGAACGCCCTGTGGCCGCACCCGTCGTTCTCACCGGCCGTATGACGCGCCTTGAGCCGCTCGCCACGCACCATGCCGAGGCCCTGGCCGAGGCCGCGGCGGAGGACCGTACGACCTACGCCTTCACCCCTGTGCCGCACGGCCTCGACGCGGCCCGCGGGTATGTCGACCGTGCCCTCGCCGAGCAGGCGGTGGGGCGGGCGCTGCCCTTCGCGGTCGTCAGTGCCGCCGACGGGCGGGTGGTCGGTTGCACCCGCTTCCTGGAGCTCGACCATTGGCAGGGCCCGATGGTGTGGCCGCCCGTACCGGGTGTTCCGTACGGCGATCCGGCCACCGCCGTGCCCGACGCCGCCGAAGTCGGCAACACCTGGCTCGCCGCCCGCGCCCAGGGCACCGGCATCAACACCGAGGCGAAGCTGCTGATGCTGCGCCACGCCTTCGAGACCTGGGGCGTGCGCCGCATCTCGTTCCGCGCCGACGCCCGCAACGCGCGCTCGCGCGCCGCCATCGAGCGGCTGGGGGCCACCTGCGAGGGCGTCCGCCGGGCCCACTCGCGGGGGTTGGACGGGGTGGTCCGCAACACCGCGTTCTATTCGATCCTGGACGATGAGTGGCCCACGGTGCGCGACATCATCGAGTTGCAGCTCGCGACCGCGGTGACCGTCCCGCGGAACATCGACCGGTTGGCGTCCGGGCCGTGGCCCTCGGCCTCACCGGGTGTGTCCGCGTAGGCGGCCGGGGTGCTGCTGTGACACCCGGGCCGCCGACTAGAGCCTGTCCGGTGGATCTTGCCTGGGACGCGCGGGCCTGGCACGCCCATCTGCCGCGTTGTCGTCGGTTGCCGACTCCCCCAAGCTCTCGGCTCCGCTCGACCAGGGGGCACCCCCACGCGTCGCCGCCCTCCTCCGCCTTGCAGCATTGGGGTCTCCCCTGCTCGAACGAAGTTGAGAGCTTGGGGAAGCACCACACCCCCGCTCACCAGCACCGAAACGGCGGCCCGGACCGAAGGCGGCCAGATCCACCGGACAGGCCCTAGACGGTCACCGACTTCGAGGGGTCAGCCGAGCTGGAAGGTCGCCTCGACGGGGTAGTGGTCGCTGGGGGAGCGGGTGTCCAGCTGACCCGGCGTCCAGCCCGCCTGGGGGTCGAAGTCGGCGGTGACCGGGGGAAGCGACAGCGGGACGGGGCGGCCGGGGGCGTTGAGGTAGCCGATGTAGTCGAGGTTGTCCCGGTAGTCCTTGGGGAACGTCTCGACGTCCGCCATGTACTGGCACCAGGCGGAGACCGCGCAGTCCATGGTGGTGGGCGACGGCTGGGTCGTGGTGTTGAGCGAACCGCCCACCGCGGCCTGCGCGTTGGCGTAGTCGCCGCGCGACTGTCCGTGGGTGTACTCGACGTTGAGGTCACCGCCGATGAGGACGGGGGCGGTGGCGCCGACGATCCCGTTCGTCCAGTTCCGGATCTCGCCGAGCTGCGCGAGGCGGGTGGCCTGGGTGGTGTCGGTCGAGGTGTTGGACTGGTCGGCCTGAAGGTGGGTGCCCACCACCCAGGTCTTGGTTCCGCCCTTGTCGATCTGGGCGAGCACCGCGCCCTTGTTGGCGTTGTAGTCCCAGGTGCCGGAGGTGGAGTTGGTGAAGACGTGGGCGTACTGGGCGGTGATCGGGTACTTGGAGAGGATCATCGTGCCGCCGTTGATCACGAACCACGAGCTGGAGCAGTTGCCGCTGATCCCGGTCCACCCGCCGCCCGAACAGGTCTGGCCGACCACGGGGGTGCGGTAGGGGTAGAGGTCGGCGAGCTTGGCGGAGATGTCGTCGGTCGAGGTGTGGTTGAACAGCTCGTCGAGGACGACGACGTCCGCGCTGTGCTGCCGGATGATCGACTCGATCACCGGGGTGCGCTGGGCGGCCTTCTCGTTCTCCACCGTGTCGACGGCGGCCGTACCGAGGTCGACGTTCCACGCGAACACGGACAGCGTCGAGCCGCCGGTCGCGGCGTGGGCGGCGGGGGCCTGCGAGAGCGTACTGCCGGCCAGCACGGCGCCGGCGGCAACTGCGGTCAGAGCGGAGAAGGTTCGGGGCACGCGCATGGGACAGCTCCAGAGGGGGATCTGTGGGGGCGGGGAACGGCGGAACTGTATCTACTGGTGAGTACGCGCGGAAGAACAACGGTTGATCAATTCGGGGCGGCGGGGTGTCACGCGTGATCACCCGCTGCGGCCCGGCCCCCGAGCCTCGACGAGAAGCGTCCCCACATGCGCCGGATCAGGCGCTTCGAGCACCCGCGCCCGTACGTGATCGAAGCCGTGCGCGTGAAGCATCCGCTCCCACATCGCGGGCGTGTAGGCCCACCGTTGCACCGGCAGCGACTCGCCCCGGAACCCGCGTCCGTACATGCCCTGCGGCCCGTAGCAGCCCTCCACCGGCGGGGCTTGCGAGAACACGAGCACCCCACCCGGCGTGAGCCGCGCACGAACAAGCGGTAGCAGCCGTTCCGGATCGAGGAACCACACCGCTCCCCAGATGGAATACACCGCGTCCCACCGTGCACCGGCCTGCTCCAGGAACGCGCAGGCGTCGGCCTGTTGGAAGCGCAGACCGGGTACGTCCGCCCAGCGCGCGCGGGCCGCCTCGCACTGCACGCCCGACAGATCCACGCCCGTCGCCTCCACGCCCTTGCGCGCGAGGTAGGCCAGCTCGTTGCCCTTTCCGCAGCCGAGCTCCAAGGCCGTCTGCGGCTGGCAGAGCAGTTCCTCACCGGGACCGTGACCCTCGTACTGGGTCCAGCCGAATCCGCGGTCCACGGAGGTCGCGGAGGCCTGCGAGGCGCCCGACGAGACCGGGTTGGCCGACCCCGCCGAGCCTTTGGGCCTCGCATAGTCGTCCCAGTACGATTCCAGGCTCACGCTCATCGGGCACCAATCCGGGCAGCAGTCGACGCACGAGGACACGCACCCCGCACGCGTACGAGCAGGCGACACTACTCACCCCGGTGAGGAGATCACCGGCGATCGGCCGCACTGCCCCCGGAATGAGTCAAAGACATCGGACGCCTTGACAGCGCAGCCGAGCCGGACAGCCCGCGGTGCGCACAGGTGAGAGTCACCCGGCCGCCTAGGGCCTGTCCGGTGGATCTTGCCTGGGACGCGGGGGTGTGGCACGCCCATCTGCGGCGTTGTCGTCGGTTGCCGACGCTCCGCGTCGCCGCCCTCCTCCGCCTTGCAGCTGCACGCACCACGACCCCGCTCACCAGCACCGAAACAGCGACCCGCACCGAAAGCGGCCAGATCCACCGGACAGACCCTAGTGGCCGTCCTCCCCGGGGCGGCAAGGGGTGCAGTCGGCGCCGTCCGTGGACCAGAGCTCCCAGTCCACGGCGAACCCGCACTGCTCGATCAGCTTCGCCGTCCGGATGACCGAGCCGTCCTGCTTCCGCTGGATCTCCGGGACATGGTGCAGGAAGCGTCCGTTGTTGTGCCGGTCGCAGAACTCCGCGTAGTTCCGGGTGTCCAGGATCAGTGTGTGGACACCCACGTCGACCAGCCGCCCCGCGCCCAGCCCGAGGCCGCGCCCCCGGTTCTCCATGACCGTCACCAGATAGGCGATGGCCTGCCCGAGGATCCGCTCGGCCAGTGACCGCACCATCTGATGATCCCGCAGAAGCAGCGTGACCTCCCGCTCCCATACTTCGGCCGACACGAATTGCCGAGGATCCCGCGAGCCCGCCTCCACGACGTCCCCTCTCCCCGCGACATCGTCGTCGCGATTCCCTTCGAGGTTGAGGGTGACCGGCGGATACGGGGAGAGCGCGAACCGGGCTGGTGCGGGCGGCAGTCGGGGGATGGCAGGGGCTCGGCCAGGCACGTGTGCCGTGTCGGATGACTGGAGTATCAGGCAGCGTGGCCGAAACCGACCTGTCTCACATGCTCAGATACACCGCGCTGCCGACCCCCGCCAGCATGCAGTACACCGCGAACGGCGTCAGGCTGCGGCTCTCGAAGTACTTGGTCAGGAACTTGACCGAGATGTAGCCCGCCGTGAAGGCCGCGATCGAACCGGCCACCAAGGGGCCGCGGACGCCGGCGTTCTCCGGCTTGAGGAGCTCGGGCAGTTTGAGTACGGAGGCGGCCAGGATGACCGGGGTGGCCAGGAGGAAGGAGAAGCGGGCCGCGTCCTCGTGGTTGAGGCCGCGCAGGATGCCGGTGCTCATGGTGACGCCGGAGCGGCTGATGCCCGGCAGCAGGGCGAGGATCTGCGCGGCGCCGATCCAGGTGCCCTGACGGTAACTCAGCTTGGAGATGCGGTGGTCGGACGCGATGTCGGGGTCGACACCGGGGGTGTGCGCGACATGCGCGCCGGCCCGGCGCCGACCGCCACCGCCCCGCTTGAGCCGTTCGGCCCCGAGCAGGACGAAGCCGTTGAGTGCCAGGAACACCGCCGACGGCACCGGCTTGCCGAGCGCCGCGCGCAGCGCGTGCTCGGCGACCAGGCCCGCCACGCCGACCGGGATGGTGCCCACGATCAGCAGCCACGCCAGCTTCTGCTCGCTGGTCTCGACCCGGCGCGTACGTATGGAGCTGACCAGTCCGCCGACCACCCGGACCCAGTCCTTGCGGAAGAAGACCACCAGCGCCAGTGCGGTGGCCAGGTGCAGGCCCACCAGGACCGCGAGGTAGGGCGACTTGTCGGCCGTGATGTCCAGGTCCTTCTGGACGCTGCCGCCGATCAGGGCCGGGAGCAGGATGCTGTGACCCAGGCTGGAGACGGGAAAGAGTTCGGTGACACCTTGCAGCAGGCCCACGCCGATGGACTCCGGGTAGGTCAGGGACATCGCACACCCTCAGCTCTGCGGTACCGGTCTTGTCGGAGGGGGTGCGCGACGGCGCACTGAGGCGTACTCGCACGGACTTCAGGCCTCTCCCCGCGAGAACGTACTACACGTCTGTAGACGTCCGGCGGGGAGGGGACGGAGTTCATCTGCTGGTCATCCGGCAGCCATCCGGGCCTACCGGAGCGGCGTCGTACGGCTACTGGTCGCGGGCTACTGGTCGCGTCGGCGGCGCAGCAGCAGGACCCCGCTGGTCACGACACCCGCGAGGGAGACCGCGGCGACGGGCTGTGCCACCGAGGAGGCCATGAACGAGTCCGCGCTCGGCTTGCCGCCGCCGTGCCCGTGGTGGCTGACGGTGGACTTGGCGGCGTCGGCCGCGATGTGCTGCTCGGTGGGCGCGGCGGGCGCCGCCTGCGCCGCGATCCCCTGTCCGTACACCACGTCCGAGCAGCTGTAGAACGCCTCGGGGCTGTCGTTGCGCTGCCAGATCTTGTAGACGATGTGCCGTCCGGTGCGGGCGGGGAGCGTGCCGGTGAAGCCGTAGTAGCCGTCGGTCGCGGTGCGGGCCGTCTGGTACGTGGCGACCGGCGTCGGGTCGAGGTCGGACCACTTCAGGGGATGCGTCGGGTCGAATCCCTCCTTGGTGATGTACAGGGTCATGGTGCCCGAATGGGGCGCCGTGACCCGGAACTTGAAGTCGAACGAGCCCGCGGCGACGTTGGTGGCCGGCCAGTCGGTACGGGCCCAGTCGAGAGCGCGGTACTTCTCCCGGTTGGCCGAGCACAACTTCCCGTCGGGGATGAGCTGTTGGTGCTTGCCGTCGGCGTTGGCGATGTTCACCTCGTTCCAGTCGTACAGGGGCTGGGTGCCGGAGTCGGCCACCAGGTCCTTGCAGACCTGGGACTTGGGGGTCTCGGGGCCCTCCGCGTAGCAGGCGGCGACCCGGCTCACCGGGTTGAACACCGCCCCGTGGGCGGACGCGGGGGAGGTGGCGACGGCGAGCAGCGCGGCGGAGGCGACGCCGAGTACGCCGAGGCAGGCGGCTGTACGAGGTGCGGGCAGGGGTGCCATGGGGGGCTCCTTCGCGTGAGGGGTGACACGCGCGCGTCGTGCGGCTCGACGCGGCGTGGCTCGAAGAAGGTTGGCATTGGACTAGACCAAGGCGCAAGAGGTCTGTACCAACTCGGTCCGGACCAACTGACGGAATGCGACGGTGAGTTGCGTTTTGGCTGCGGCGGCGGAACGGGAGCCGTGGTCAAGCCGACGGCCTCGGCCTGCCCCTGCGCTCCCCTCGGTCCGCCACCCGGAAGCTCAAACAGACGATCCCCGTGTCGGGGCCGACCTTCACCCCTTGGGCGCCCCAGTACCGGGCATGCCCCGCACGCCACTCCTCGACGGACCGGAACCCCTCGCCCTCGCTGTCCGCGAACGCCCAACCCACCTCGGCGAAGCGGCAGATCTCCACCCCGGTCACCACAATGTCGACCAACCGCTCACCCGCGTCGTCGACCACGACCAGTCGCTCGCCGACGTGCTCGATCTCCTCGCCCTCGGTCCCGTAGTCGTCGAGGAGTCCCGCGGTGCCGCGCTTCCTGCCCGCCACCACGAGAGCGTTGAGCTCGTCCCGGAAGCCGCCCGGCGTGCCGAGCTCCATCACCCGCAGTCCGTCGATACGTGGCCACATGGTGGACCAGGGTAGGCCCTACACCTGCGCCTGTTCGTCCAGGAACGTGGTGATCAGGCGCAGCCACTCCTGCGGGCGCTCGGCGAAGGGCAGATGGCCGGTGGCGAGGTCCACGCGGCGGACGCCGGGGATGCTGTCGGCGAGCTCTTCCTGGAGGGGGAGGTGGACCAGCGGGTCGGCGGTGGTGGTGATCAGCAGGGTCGGGATCGTGAGGTCGGCGAGGTCGGCGCGTACGTCGATCCGGCGGGCCAGCTCGATGTGGTCCGGGGTGCCCGGCGGGACGGACTCGGCGAGTGCTTCGGCGGCGGCCCGCACCTGGGCGGGGGTGAACGCGTTGAGGGCGGACGTGCCGAACGCGATCAGCGTGGCGAACTCGGCGAGCAGCAGGCGGTCGCCGGACTCGGAAAGCCGGCGCCAGACCGACGCCGCCAGGTCGAACCTGGTGTCGGCGTGCGCGAACGTGGCCGTCAGGACGAGGGCGGTCACCCGGTCCGGGTGGCGGGTGGCGGCCCGGATGGCGACCGGCCCGCCGAGCGAGTAGCCGGAGACGGCGAAGGTGTCCAGCCCCTCGGCGTCCGCCGCCGCGACCAACTGGTCGGCCAGGGCGTCCAGTTCGAGGGGTTCCGTCGAGCGCACGGTCGCGCCGGAACCCGGGAAGTCCGCGCCGACGACCATCCGCCCGGCGGCCAGGCCGTCGAGGATCGGCCCGTAGTTGGCCTCGATGCCGCCACCGGCGCCGTGCGCGAGCAGCAGTCCCGGGCGCCCGGATCCCGCACCGCGAACGGTACGGGCGAGAGTCGGCTCGGGCAGCGTGAAAGCGGTCATGACGATCCCCTGTCTGGCGGTGGGTGGCGTGCGGGTCGGTGCCCCGCACGTGTAGTGCGCGGGACCTTGCTGTAGCGATCGCTAAAGCAAGCGATGCGGCGCGACCGTATCAGCATTTCTTTAGCGATCGCTACAGGAGCGTTAGACTCATGCCATGACCCCCACCGAGCGGACCAGTGAGCGGACCACCGAGCGGCGGCCGCGCCGTGCCTTCGACCGCGACAAGGCGCTGGAGATCGCGCTCACCGAGTTCTGGCGGCACGGTTACGAGACGACCTCCGTCGCCATGCTCACCAAGGCGATGGGAATCAATCCGCCCAGCCTGTACGCCGCCTTCGGCGACAAACGGCAGCTGTTCAGCGAGGCCGTCCAGCTCTACTCGCGCACCCACGGCAGCCAGGGCGCCCGCGCCCTCGACGAGCCCACCGCGCGGGGCGCCGTCGAAGCCCTCCTCCGGTTCGCCGCCGCCGACTACGCCGACCCGAGCCACCCGCCGGGCTGCTTCGTCATCAACGGGGCCACCAACTGCACTCCGGCTGCCGAGGACGTCAAGGCGGAGCTGCGCGCGGTCCGCGAAGCAACCAAGCGCGCCATCGAGGAGAAGATCGCCGCCGACGTGGCGATCGGACAGCTGCCCGACACCGTCGATGCCAACGCCCTCGCCACGTTCTACGCGGCCGTCATCCAGGGCATGGACACCCAGGCCTGCGACGGCGTCGACCGGGCGACCCTGGAGCGCGTGGCCGACATCGCGATGGCGGCCTGGCCCGACGCGTAGGCGCGCAAGGCCCGCACAGGGTCGGCCCCCGGTCCCGGGCCGTGAGCGAAGGAGCCCGGCTACAGGACAGTGCCGCCCAGCACCTCCTTCCCGCTCCAGCCGGGCAGCACGTAGAACACGGCGGAGCCGTAGTGCTCGATGTAAGGGTTGAGGGCGTCATGGGCCGCCAGGCGGCGCTGTACGCGGACGAACAGCTCCGGATCGGCGAGGTAGGCGAGGAAGAGCAGGCCCCGGTCGTCGGGGCCGTTGTCGTACGAGTATCCGCGCCGCATCATGCGCGCGCCGCCGTCGAAGCGCGGGTGGGCGAGGCGTACATGGGCGTCGGCGGGGAGCAGATAGCGTCCCTGGGGTGTCTTGGCGAAGAGGTCGGCCTCGGTGTGTTCCGGGCCGCCCTGGAGCGGGCCGCCGCCGTCCTTGTGCCGCCCGATGATCCGCTCCTGGCGTTCGACCGGCAGCTCGGCGAACTCCCCTGTCGCCAGCCGGATACGCCGTACGACCAGGTACGTTCCCCCGCGATACGGGCCGGCCCCCAGCCACACCCAGCGCGCGGCCTCCGCGACGGTGGGGTTGGCTGTTCCGTCCTTGAAGCCGAGGAGGTTGCGCGGGGTCTGGCCGGGCCGCGTCGCCGGGAGGAAGCCCGCCTGACGCCAGCGCGGACGCAGCACCCCGGCCCCCACCCGCTCCAGCCCGCGCGCCAACTCCCCGACGGCGTCCGGGGTGCGGGCACACACTTGGACACACACATCGCCGCCCCCGTCCTCGGGCCGCAGCCGGTCACCCGCGAAGGCGGGCAGCTCGCGCAGCGCCTGCGGCGCGTGGAGGCCGAGCCGGGCGAAGAGGTTCCGGCCCACGCCGACCGTCGCGGTCCGCCGGTCGCGGTCGTCGGCCGGGAGGTCACGGAGCGCCCGTGTCCAGGTCGCGAGCATACGACGCACCGCGCGTCGGCCCTCCGGGCCGTGGATGCCGGGGCGCAGGTCGTACGAGAGCACCAGCGCATACGGGGGCTGGGGTTCGGCGATGCCCCGCTGATGGCCTTCGGGGGAAGGTGTGCGCCCCGGGCCGTGCGCGGGGGCCGGGGCAGGGGCCGGGCCGGGGGCTCGCTGGCAACCGGCGACGACTGTGCCCATGGCGGTGAGGCCGATGCCGAGCAGGGTGCGGCGGCCCGGCGAGGCGGACCGTACGCGTCCGGTCCACTGCAAGTAATCATAAAAAGGGGCGTAGTTCGCATTCACGGCACGACGCACGATACACCTGCCCCCATGGTCGCCCTTGCCTTTCGCCTCGTGCCGTGGCGACGCCGGTGCACCCCGGTCGTCGTCGCCGCTCTGCTCCTGCTGGTTCCGGCGTGCTCAGGTCCCGCGGACGACTCGGCGCCGCCCGGTCGCGGCGCGGCCACGCTGCGCGTGCCGCGTGACTTCGGGTCCGTACAGGAGGCCGTCGATCACGCCCGGCCGGGGGATCTCGTCCTGGTCGCGCCCGGTGTCTACCGCGAGAGCGTCACCATCGCCGCATCGCGCGTGGTGCTGCGCGGCGCGGACCGCAACACCGTCGTGATCGACGGGGAGTTCCGCCGCGCCAACGGCGTCACCGTCACGGGTCCGGGGTCGGCGGTGGAGAACCTTACGGTCCGCGACCACCTCGCCAACGGCGTGCTGTTCACCGGCGTGACCGACGCGTCGCGGCACACCGGAGGCGCGGGCGGAGCGGGGTACGAACGGCTCGACACCAAGGCGTACCCACCGCTCAAGGGCTTCCGGGCCTCGTTCGTCACCGCCCACAACAACGCGCTGTACGGCATCTACGCGTTCGACGCGCGCGACGGGGTCATCGAGGACTCGTACGCCTCGGGGCAGGCCGACTCCGGGATCTATGTGGGCCAGTGCCACCCGTGTGCCACCACGGTCCGGCGCAACACCGTCGAGCACAACGCCGTGGGCATCGAAGTCACCAACGCCTCGGACGAGTTGTACGTCCTCGGCAACACGGCCCGCCGCAACCGCGTCGGGGCCACTGTCAACTCCAACGACCTGGAGGCCCTGGCACCGCAGCACCGGGCGGTGTTCATCGGCAACGCCCTCAGCGACAACAACGACGACCGCAGCCCCGAGCAGGCCGACGGCGGTTACGGGATCGGGATCGGCCTGGGCGGTGGCACGGACAACACCGTCGAGCACAATCTGATCAGCGGGAACCGCCGCGCCGGGGTGCTGCTCACCGATGTCGCGGGCTACCCGGCGGCCCGCAACGCGGTGCGCGCCAACCGCGTCACCGGCAACGGCACCGACCTCGTCCTCGCCACCGCGGCGCAGGGCGGCAACTGCTTCGACGGCAACACGCAGGAGCGGGTGTCCCCGGCCGAGCTCATCGAGGCCGCCCCGTGCGGCCGCGACGGCGGGCCGTGGCAGGCGCCCGGTTCCGCGCCGGCCGTCACCGCGCCGCCGGGCATGTCCTTCCGGATCGTGCCCGCCCCGCCGCCGCAGCCGTCCATGCCCCGGGCGCTCTCCGCTCCCGCGAGGGCCGCCGTCGGCCTGCCGGGGCGCCCGGACACGCAGTCCTACGCGCTGCCGCTGGGTCCGCAGAGCCGGGGCCGGTCACGGCGGAGGCGTGGTCGCTGACGGCCACGGCCCTGGCGGCAGCGGCGAGCGGTGCTGCCCGGTGAAGTCGACCGTCATCGGCTCCTCGCCGCTCGCCAGCCGGGCCTCCACGCGGCCGAGCGCGCCCCTCTCGTCGACCCAGTACGTCACCGGTGAGGAGCCCGAGGGCTTGGCGCCGTCGGGCGTACGGGCCCCGCGTCCCTCGGGGGCCCGGGCGGGGCGCGGTCCGGCGAACAGGGTGTAGACGCGGCCCCGGAGCCGTTTCTCGCCCAGCCACCGGGGCCCCGACTGGGCCAGCAGCTGGGCGTTCTCGGGCCGGTCGCTGCCCAGGGCCAGGACGAGCCGCAGCGCGCGGTCCAGTGGATCGCGGGTGTAGGGGCGCCGGGACCAGCGGGTGGCCGCGCCCGGGCGGGCCACCGGCTGCTGTCCCGCCGACACCGTGCCCGGTGCCACCGACACCGCCGCCTGGTCCCAGGCCACCCGGCCGGTGTGGCCCAGGGCGCTGTAGCTGCCGCTCGCACGGTGGGCCGCGTAGTCGACGACGGCGTCCACACCGACCTCGGCGTCGGCGGTGGGCACGCGCAGACGGACGGCGGCCGGGCCGGTCTCGTACACCGTCAAGCGGGCCAGGGCGAGCCGTTGGGCCTCCTCCTGTGTGAGCGGACGCGCCGTGTCGCCCGTGCCGCAGGCCGTCGTGCCGATGAGGAGCCATGCCGCCAGCAGTGCGGCGCGCCCGGTGCGTCGCAGGGCCTGGGGGATCGGTTGTCCCGTCACCGGGTCAGCACATCATCGGCCGTGCGCCGAGCGCGGCCGTGACACGGCCCGGCCCGGCCCGAGGGGCGGTTCGGGTGAACCTGGTGCGGCAGAAGAGTGAGCCTCGATCCCAACGGCCGACGTCGATCACGAGAGTTCGGCGATGCGATGTTCATTTTTTTCGTCGTATCAGGTGACGGCGGAAAAGAGAGACGATGAAACACCCTCCATGGCCTGCCCCGGGCCGCTTCCGGTACTGGGCGGCGGGCGGCGCGGCGCTCATGCTGGCCGCGCCCCTGCTGGGCACCGCCCAGGCGGGCGCTCCGACGGCCCGCGTGGACGGCACGGTCGATGTCACCGTGGTACGGGACGTGGACTCCGACGGCAGCTGGACCCCCGCCCTTGAGGTCGGGGAGCAGGGCATCCCCGTACGGCTCACGGACGCGGCGGGCACCACGAGTACGGTCGTCACGGGCGATGACGGCAAGGCGCACTTCGTGCCGTCGGCCCTCGGGCTGACGGGCGGGCGCTACCGGGTGGAGGCGGTGATCCCGCGCGACAAGTCGTTCCTGCGTCCGGCCCAGGCGGGCGGCCCCGCGCCCTCCCTGTCGTCCCTCGTCGAGTTCGTGGACGTGACCGGCGGCAAGAACGCCTCCGTCGTCACCGGTGTGCACGTCCCCGCCGACTACTGCCAGGCCAACCCCACTCTCGCGACGCCGTGCTTCCACCAGGGGGCGCCCGGGCAGGTGGGCACGAAAGCGCTGGTGTCCTGGCCGTACGACCGCACCGGCGACAGCCCGGCGCCGACCGACGAGACCACCTTCGAGCAGATCGGCGCCACCTACGGCCTCGCCCACAAGCGGGACACCGACCAGCTGTTCGTCGGCGCGCTCACCAAACGCCTGATGCCGTACGGGCCCGCGGGCCCCGGCGGTATCTACGTGGTGGACCGCAAGACCAAGCAGACCTCGTTGTTCGCGACCGTTCCCGACGCCGGTGACGCCAAGCACTCCACGGACCTCACCCGCGACACCATGGAGATCAACAACGCGGTCGGTAAGGAAGCGCTCGGCGACCTCGACATGGGCGGCGACGGCCACACCCTGTACGCGGTGGGGCTCAAGGCCAAGAGCCTGTACGTGTACGACACCACCGGCGCCGGTCCCGGCAAGCCGGGCGCCCAGCCCGAGCAGACCATCCCCATCCCCGACCCCGGCTGCCCCAGCGGCGCGGCCGACTGGCGGCCCTACGGCCTGGGCATGCACGACGGCGCCGTGTACGTGGGCGGCACGTGCAGCGCCGAGTCCTCGCAGAACGACGCGGACCTGCGGGCGTATGTGCTCAAGCTCGACGGCGCCTCCTTCACCACCGTCATCTCACACGACCTCGCGTACGAGCGCGGCCAGGGCTACGCCTCGGTCGGCGGTGACACGCACTGGCGGCACTGGCTGAAGACCTGGGACCCGTACGCGTGGTTCAAGCAGGCCAATTTCCCCCAGCCGATCCTCTCCGACATCGTCTTCGACCGCGACGGCTCGATGATCCTGGGCTTCAGGGACCGGCTCGGCGACCAGGCCGGCTACGAGGCGCTCTCGCCGGAGGGATCCACCGACACCGCCCAGCGCTCGCTGTTCCCCGCGATGGGGGACATCACGCGGGTCTGCAAGAAGGGCACCGGGTGGGTATGGGACAGCGAGGGGCCCGAGTGCCCCAACCACTTCGTGAACGGCAGCGCGCCACCACAGCAGGACGGCGTGAAGGAGTACTACTACGACGACTCCACGCTCGGCCAGCTCGCGGAATCGCTCCAGGGCGGGCTCGCGTTCGCGCCGCGCTTCACCAAGACGGTGTCGACGATCGTCGACCCGCTGACGATCTTCTCGGGCGGTGTGCGCAAGTTCGACAACACCACGGGCAAGGGCTCCGACGACTACCAAGTCGACGGCGGCACCGGCTCGTTCGGCAAGGCCAACGGCCTGGGAGACCTGGAACTCCTGTGTGACGAGGCGCCGCTGCAGATCGGCAACCGGGTCTGGTTCGACCGCAACCGCAACGGCATCCAGGACCCCACCGAGGAGGCGATCCCCGGTGCGACCGTCACCCTGCTCGACAAGGACGGCAAGGTCCTTGAAACGACGACGACCAATGCGCGCGGCGAGTACTACTTCCAGGTCAAGCCGCACACCGAGTACCAGATCAAGTTCGACGTGACCACGGCCGACACCGCCGGCATTCCCGAGAAACCCGCGCCCAAGGACCTCGTCCCCACGGCCAGGGACCGGGGCGACAACCGCTCCATCGACTCCAACCCCGACCCGCGCACCCAGATCGACCGGCTGACGACCGGGGCGGCGGGCGACAACGACCATACGCACGACGCCGGTTACTACATCCCGCCCCGCGGTCAGGTGAGCGTCGTCAAACACGACGCGAAGACCGGCGGACCGCTGTCCGGAGCCGTCTTCCAGCTCTGGCACGAGACCAACGGCGAGGCCGGTCTCCAGATGAGCGGGGCCGGCCCCGACGCCAAGGTGGGCGGCCCCTGCACCACACCGGCGGACGGCGCCTGCCACACCCGGGGCCTGCCGCTCGGCACGTACTACTGGCAGGAGGTCACGGCCCCCAGCGGCCATGTGCTGCCCACGCCCGCCGTCTTCGGACCGCTGCACCTGACGGCGGAGAACGCCGAGCAGGGGGTCGGTGTCACCGTCCGCAACGAACCTCTGCACGGACAGATCAGGGTCGTGAAGCTGGACGCGACGACGAACAAGGCCCTTGAGGGCGCCGTGTTCGAGCTGTGGCAGGAGACCAACGGCGAGGACGGACTCCAGACCGGCGGAGCCACCCCGGACACCAAGCACGGCGCGGCCTGCGCCACCGACGGGCAGGGCCACTGCACCTTCACGGACCTCCCGCTGGGCACCTACTACCTGCGCGAGACCGCCGTACCGGAGGGCTACACGCTCCCCGATCAGCCGGTCACCGGTCCGTACACCATCACGGCCGACAACGCCGAGCACAGTGTGGAGATCACGCTGAAGAACACCAGAGGCGAACCCCCCAAGGGCAAGGGCAAGGGCAAGGGAGGCCCGCGCGGGCCCCAGCTGCGCTGAGCCGCTGGTTGTTCCGGGCGTGAAGGCGGGGCAGTCGAATGACTGCCCCGCCGTTTACCGGCTCATCGAGCGCGGACCTAGCGGAGGGTCACCACGGACGCCATCCACTGGTGCGTCGCGGTGCCGGACGCCGCGTAGCTGCCGGTGGTGGAGACGATCTGGTACGCGGTGGCGAGCTGGTCCTCGGAGACGAACAGCGTCGGCCGGGCGGTGAACCCCGCGTCCCAGGTGGCGTCGTGGCCGCCCTGGACGCCCGCCACGCCGAAGACGAGTTCATTGGCCGCGTTGGTCGTCGCCGTGCTGCCCGAGTTGAAGGGGGTGCCGGCCGCCCCGGTCGCCGACGAGGTCCGGTCGACGGCGGTCACCCCGCTGAACTCCTCCACCGTGGCGTGGTGTTCGCCGGTGGTGGGATACGTCAGCGTGATGGTGTCCGACGAGGTGAGCGGCTTGACCCCGATCGAGGCCAGGACGAGAGTGCGGTCGCTCGCGCCGTCCGCCTTGTCGCTGACCACGGAGTACACATTGCCCTGGGTGTCGGTGGCCCCGACGGCACCGGAGTGCGTGTTGGTGAGCATCGCGGAGACCAGCAGGGTGTCACCGGCCCGGACCGTACGGCCCACGGGCAGCGCCAGACTCGTCCCGCTCGCCGCGGCCGCAGCCGTAGCGACCGGGCCCTGGTAGGCGACGGCACCGCTGCGCTGCAGCGCGTTGTGGTACGCGTAGTCGCCGACCGAGTAGCCGGCGTTCAGCCCCTGCTCGGTGTCGAAGCGGTAGTGGACCCCCAGATACAGCCGGCTGTAGCCGTCCTCGGTGGCGGCCGCGCTGATGGAGGTGAAGCTCCGGGTCACCGTCGACGGGTCGGTGAGCTGCGGATCCTGCGTATGGGCGGTGTACGAGACGTTGTCGCCGAAGTAGTCGCGCATCACCCCGGCCCAGGCCCCGGCGAAGGTCGCGTGCCCGGACACGTACGAGGGGAACGGCGGGGTGAAGTGGGTGCCGTCGGCCGTCGCGGACAGCGGATTCCAGCCGGGGTCCTGGTGCAGGGCCGAGTTGGTGGCGTGGTCGGCGTTCCGGATCGCGGTCACCGGCCGCCACAGCGAGATGGCGGTGTCGTACTTGGCGTCCCAGGCGGTGATCGAGGCGTCGGCCATCGAGATCGCGACCAGCGCGAACAGCCGCGCGTTGGCGAACTCGCCCAGTTGCTCGCCGGAGGACTGGGATATCGCCGCGGTGGTCTCGAACAGCTGCCCGGGCGGCTTGTATGTGCCCGGCGTCAGCACGTTGTTGTTGGCGTCGCAGGTCGGACCGATGTCGTTCGCCCAGAACTTGGCGTACTGAGTCTGGTCGTCCGAGCGGTCGGCCGGGGTGGCCGTGGCCGAGCCGACCCGCTGTACCTCGTTGACCTGCGTCGCGTACTCGGGGCTGGCCAGCAGTGCCGCGTACGAGCTGTATCCGGCGGGCAGCGGAGGCCGGAACTGGTCGCCCGAGGTCATGGCGAACGGTTTGAGCCTGCCCCAGTTGGGACCCAGCGCGGCCCTTCCGTCGGTGGGGCGCCACCGTCCGGGGGTCTGGTCGAGCGTGTAGGTCCCGCCGAAGGCGGTGTTCGTGTCGCCCGCCCGGGCCGTGATCATCGCCTGGGCGGCCAGCTTTCCGACCTGCTGGCCGGCTGCCTTCTGCTGCTCGGTCACCGAGGCCGGGAGATAGCTGAGCTCCCTGGTCAGCGCGGCGTCGATGTCGCTGTAGAACGACGCCTGCTGTCCGGGGAAGGCGGCCACCAGGGTGTCGTGTGCCGCTTGGTCGATCGCGGCTTCGGCCGAGGCGCCCGCGTCGGCGGGTGCGCGGCCCAGGTAGAAGCCGTAGGCGGGGTCGGCTCCGCCGGAGATCGAGTTGTCGGCGTCCCAGATCGCGGCGTGCATCATCGCCCCGGCCCGCACCAGCGGCCCAGGCGCTCCGTACTCGCCGCACACCTTGGTGAACTGCTGGCGCAGGACCTGGTTCCACTCCAGTACGTGGTCATGCGCGGGCGTGGCGGCCGAGACCGCCGGGGTGGACAGGGCCAGCGGCCCGCCCAGTGCGAGCACGGTGGTGGCCACCACCCGCCACCGGGCCGTCCGGCCGGATCTTCGGTTGTGCGCGGGCGTGCGGGCCGGTTGCGACGAGCGAAGGTGCGCGAACACAGGGCTCCTCAAGAGGACGGTGGTGCACGGGATTCGACACGGCGGGTGGATTCACCCGCCGCGACTATTGGCTGTCCCGAGCTGTCCAGGCAACGGCCCGGGACACTCCCGGACGATCGTGGACGCCGCCGGCCTGACAGGCCGACCCCGTCCCGTCTGTTCTCCCAGGACGAGGCGGACCGATGCAGTGGAAGGTGAAGGGCTCCGGGGCATGATGCCTGCTGTCTGGAGCGGACACACTGCGAGGGGGTAACGCGATGTTATCGACGCTGTCGTGTGACGGAGGGCCGGAGTCGACGGCCTCCTTGGTCGCGGCGGTCGGCCGGGCACTGGAGGGGGCCGGGGCTGCTGTGGTGCCGGTGGCCGCCGCCGCGCCGCCGACGTTCGACCTCGCGGCGCACGTGCCCGAGGGGACGGCGGTCGTCATCGCAACCTCCGGCTCGACGAGCCACCCCAAGGGAGTGCTGCTGTCGGCCGAGGCACTGCGGGCGTCCGCGCGGGCCACACACACCCGGCTGGGCGGGCCGGGCCGCTGGTTACTGGCGCTGCCGCCGTACCATGTCGCGGGACTTCAGGTGCTGGTCAGGTCGCTGCTCGCAGGCACCTCGCCCGTCCTCCACGACGCGCGCGGCGGGTTCCGGGCCGAGGACTTCCGCTCGGCCGGCTGCCGCTACACCGCTCTGGTGCCCACCCAGCTCATACGTCTGCTGCGCGCGGGCGGCCCGGCCCTGGAGGCGCTGCGGGAGTTCGACGCCGTGCTCCTCGGGGGGACGCGTGTGCCGCCCGAAATCGTCGGACGCGCCCGGGAGGCCGGGGTGCGGGTGGTGACCACGTACGGGATGAGCGAGACCGCCGGTGGATGTGTCTACGACGGGATGCCGCTCGACGGCGTACGCGTACGAGTGGTGAGCGATGGTGACGCGGAGGGAACCATCCTCCTCGGCGGGCCGACGCTGGCCTCGGGGTATCTGGGCGAGCCGGAGCTGACCGCCCGGGCGTTCGCGGACGGCTGGTTCCGCACGGACGACCTCGGCCGTCGGCATCCCGACGGCCGCCTGGAGGTGCTGGGCAGGGCCGACGACGTGGTCATCACGGGCGGCGTGAAGGTCTCCCCGTCGGCGGTGGAAGCGGTCCTGCGCGAGCAGCCCGGGGTGGGGGATGCGTGTGTCGTCGGGGTGGCCGACGACGACTGGGGACAGATCGTGGTCGCGGTGGTCGTGCCCGCCGAGCCGGGTGGTCTGCGGCCGGGCGTGGAGGGCGAGTTGGCCGACGCCGTACGTGCCCGGCTCGGCAGGGCGGCCGCGCCCAAGGCCGTACGGCTGCTGACGGACATGCCGACACGAGGGGTCGGGAAGCCGGACCGGCGGGCGGTCAGGGCGCTCTTCGAGCCGCGGCGGGGTGATGGCTGATCGTCAGCGGTTGGCCGTCAGCCGTGCGTGCCGCCGCGTACGCGCGGCCAGGAAGTCCATGTCGACCTCGTACGGCACCGGCTGGAGCGGGACGGCGATGAGGCCGTCCTTCGCCCGGGTCTCGGGGGTGACGATGTCCCGGTCGAAGTATTTGTCGGAGCCCGAGTTGTCGCCGGGGAGGGTGAAGCCGGGCAGCGCGGAGAGCGCGATGTTGGCGGCCCGGCTGATGCCGAAGTCGTGCATGCCGCCGCACCACACCGGCACGCCTGCGGCCAGGCAGGCGTCATGGGCCCGTTTGGCCTCCAACAGGCCGCCCAGCCGGGCCGGTTTGATGTTGACGACTCGGCAGCTGCCCAGTTCGAGGGCGCGTCGGGTCCGCTTCGCGGAGTTCAGGCTCTCGTCGAGGCAGAGCGGCGTGCGCAGGCTTCGCTGAAGCTCCGCGTGCTCGGTCAAGTCGTCCCAGGCCAGCGGCTGTTCGATCATCATCAGGTCGAAGGCGTCGAACTGCTGGAGATGGGGGATGTCCCGCAGGGTGTAGGCGCAGTTCGCGTCGACCATGAGCGGCAGGGCGGGGAAGCGGTCGCGTACCGCTGCCAGCACGGACGTGTCCGCTCCGGGGCCGATTTTGAGTTTCACCCGGCGGTAGCCCTGGTCCACATGGCGTTGGACCGTCTCGCACAGCCTCCCCAGGTCGCGGTCCATGCCCAGACTGACCCCGGATGCGACGCTGTCGCGGGCGGCGCCGCCGAGGAGTTCGGGCAGGGAGCGCCCGGTGGCCGCGGCGAGCAGGTTCCAGGCGGCCATCTCGATACCGCTGCGGGCGAAGTTGTTGGCCTTCACACGGGAGTAGTGGCCGATGAACTCCTCGACGCTGTCCCACGAGCGGCCCAGCACGGCGGGCGCGAGGAAGTCGTGCAGCACGGACCACACCGTGTCGGTCGTCTCGCCCGAGTAGTACGGGTCCACGGGCGTCGGCGCCTCCCCCCAGCCCACCAACCCCTCGGCGACGGCTCGTACCACCACGTGCCGCAAGGTGCCGGCGCCGTGGGTGCTGGCCTGGAACGTATGGTTGAGGCGCAGCTCGACGACGTACAGGTCGATGTGTTCGATGCGCATACGGAGACTTCCTCCCGTGGGAACGGTGAGCTGTCGAAGGGGAACTCACGGTCTGAGCGAGGTGCCTCCGTCCACCGTCACCGTGGTGACGGTGAGGTGCGCCGCTTGGTCGGAGGCGAGGAAGGCCACGATGGACGCGATCTCCTCCGGCTGGGCGAAACGTCCGCGCGGGATGCCGACGCGGTAGCTGTCCGGCTCCCCGTGCAGCAGTGCCTCGCGGCGTCCGGAGAGATGCCAGTTGGCGCGGGACATCGCCGTTTCGGTGGTGCCCGGTGCCACGACGAGGCAGCGCACGCCGAGTCCGGCGAGTTCGAGGCCGAGGCAGTTGGTGAGGTAGTGGGCGGCCGCCTTGGAGGCGCCGTACAGTCCCTGACCGGTCTTGACGATGGCGGCGCTGTTGGATCCGACGGTGATGATCCGGCCGTCGCGGCGCTCGGCCATCCGCCGCCCCACCGCACGCATGCAGGTGAACGGGCCGTGGGCGTTGACGGCGAAGACCCGCTGCCACTCCGCGTCCTCGCACTCGGTGAGCGCGGCGACCCGGCCCAGCACTCCGGCCGCGTTGACCAGGATCCCGATCGGGCCCACCGAACGCTCGACGGTGTCCACGACCCGTTCCACGTCGGCGGGATCGGTGACATCCATCCGCAGCCCGTGCGCGGTCGAGCCCGCCTCGCGCAGGGAGTCCGCCAGTGCGGCGGCACGTCCCTCGTCGATGTCGGCCGCCACCACGGTCGCTCCTGCGGCGGCCAGGCAGGAGGCGACGGCGGAGCCGATACCACCGGCCGCTCCGGTGACGAGGGCGGTGCGGCCCTCGATACCCGTCAGCTTCATGGAACGTGCTCCCCCTTCGGCCCGAAGAAGGCGTCCAATGTCGCTCTCTCGGCCTCGATACGCTCCAAGTCGCCGCAGAACACCTGGAGTTGGCGCTTGAGGAAGGCGGCGGTGGCCGGATCGGCGCGCGCGGTGTGCGCCGCGACCTCGACGGCGGCCTTGAGCGCCCCACCCCGTGGCACCAGACGTTGCAGCAACCCGATGCGAAGGGCTTCCTCGGCCCGTGTCCAACGGGACGTCAGCACCAGGTCCTTGGCCGCCGCCGGGCCCACGACGCCGATCAGCCTGGCCGCGCCGATGGGGATCCCCATCTCGGCGCCGGGGAAGCGGAAGGAGCTGCCCTGGGCGCCGACGCGCAGGTCACAGGCCGCTGCCAGCTCCGCCGCGACGGCGACGCACCGCCCCTCGACGGCCGCGACGACCGCCTTGGGCGCGTCGGTGACCGCCATGTGGAGCCGGCTGAACACCCGCATCCGCCGCGCCCGCCCCGCCGCGCCCAGTTCCTCGTCACGGTCCGCGCCCACCCCGAAGTCCTGCCCGGTGGTGGCGATCACCAGGGCGCGTACGCCGGTGTCGGCGGCCGCGTCCGCCACGGCGTCGGCCAGCAGCTCGGCCATCGCGGTGGTGAGCGCGTTCCGGGCGGCGGGGCGGTCGAGCAGAAGGGTCCGTACGCCCGCCGCCATACCGTCGACGACCTGGATCACGGCGTCACCCCGACTCTTCGAGGGCGGTGGCGACGGCAGCGTGCACCCGCTCGTGAACCGTCACGTTCGTCTCGCGGTCGGTGCGGACATGGATCACCGACACACCTTGCTTGCCCACCAGTTCGGCCAGCGCCGCGTCGAACCCGCGCCGGTCGTCGGCAGTGCGCACCACGGCTCCGTACGCGGCCGCGATGGCCGGAATGTCGGCGGACTGCGGGGTGCCGAACAGCGCCTCGAAGGTGGCGGCGGGCAGCTCACGAGCCGGCGGCAGAAGCGAGAAGATGCCGCCGCCGTTGTTGTCGACCACGACGAACGTACAGCTCAGCCCGGCCGCACCCGCGCCGAGCAGCGCACCCGCGTCATGCAGGAACGTCAGATCTCCCACGAGAGCGACCACCGGATCGGGGGAGGCGGCGGCCACGCCGAGGGCCGTGGAGACGACGCCGTCGATGCCGTTGACGCCACGGTTGGACAGGACCGACGGCGGCCGGTGGCGCGGTGCGCCGAACCACTCCAGATGACGGATCGGCATGGACGACCCGACGACCAGGCTGGTGTGCGGAAGCAGGGCCGACCACAGGTGCCGCGCCACCGCCGGTTCGGTCAACTCGGCGTAACCGTCGAGCAGTTCGTCCATGGCTGCCTGTGCGGCGGACTCGGCAGCCGCCCAGGCGTCGCACCACGCGGAGGGAACGGTATGGGGCACCGCCCGGGCGACGGCGTGACACAGCTCGGTCGGATCGGCGCACACCACGGTGTCGGCCCTGCGCTGGGGATCCCGCCACCGCCAGTCCGGGTCGACCACCAGGTGCTCGATGCCCGGCTGGGCGAGCCATTCGGTCAGGGTGCGCGACGCCCAGCGCTCGCCCAGGTGGAGCACGGTCCTCGGGTGCAGCCGGTCCCGCATCGCCGGTACGCGCAGGATCGCGTCGGCCGCCGCCACGGTGGTCCGACGGGGTGTACGGGCGGCCGAACGCGGGTCGGCGAGCACCGGCCAGCCGAGCGCGGCCGCGAGCGCGTGGACCGCTTCCGGGTCGCCCGCGCCGCCACCGGCGACGATGATTCCGCGCGTTCCGGCCCGCGCCGCCAGTTCGCGGACGGCCTCCGGCGCCGGGGCACGCACGCCGCGCACCACGCGGTGCCACGGCCCGTCGGCACGTGCCGACGGCAGCGGTCCCGGCTCGGCGACGAGGGGATCGCGGAAGGCGAGATTGAGATGTACGGGGCCCGGGCCCGAGGAGCCGTACGCGGCCTCGGCGATCGCCCGGGCGGCCAGCGACCGCCAGAACACCCCCTGACCGGGCTCGGGCACCCCGAGGTCGGCCGCCCACCGCACGGCGGACCCGAACAGGCCCGCCTGCCGCATGGTCTGCGGCGCCGCCACCTCCTGAAGCTCCGGCGGCCGGTCCGCCGTGCACACCAGCATCGCCACGCCCGCGAGGTCGGCCTCGGCGACAGCCGGGTGCAGTTCGGCGGCCGCCGTGCCGCTGGTCGTGAGGATCAGCGGCACCCGCCCGCTGCGGCGCGCGACGCCTAGGGCGAAGAACCCGGCCGAGCGCTCGTCGACACGTATGTGCAGGCGGAGCCGGTCGTCGGCGGCGAGGGCCAGCGCCAGCGGCGTCGACCGCGAGCCGGGGCAGACGACGGCGTCGGTCACCCCGGCCCGCGCCCACTCGTCGACGAGCGTGGCCACGAAGGTGGCCTGGACACCTCCCGCGTCGGACGCCGTGGCAGCGCCCGCCCGGGACCGCGGACGAGGATCGGGATGCGTCATGGCTGGGTCCAATCCTTCACGGCGCCCAGCCGCACCAGCGCGGCGCCGAGCTGCCCCATCAGGCCGTTGCCGACCCCGGAGAGCATGCGGTAGCCGCCGCGCTGCAACTCCTCGCCGCCCTTGTTCGACGGCGAGGAGCCCGACAGCCAGCCGTCCTCGGTGAGATACGTCTCGGCCAGCGCCTCCCACGCCCGCAGCGCCGCCGCCCCTTCCCGGAAGGTGTCGAAGCGGCCCTGCTCGGTCCCGAGGGCCAGCGCGGCCGCGATCCCCGCCGAGCCGCAGGTCTCGGCGCCGGTCTCCGGCTCGCCGAGATAGCAGTCCCAGATGCCTTCGGTGTTGCGCCGGGACAGCGCGAGGGCCGCGACCCGGCGGGCGTCGTCCCACAGCCCGGCGGTGTCCGCCTCGTCGCCGAGCTCCGTCAGCGTGCGCACCAGACCCAGCAGATACCAGGAGTACGCACGGGCCCAGTTGCGGTACACGCGCGTGCCGTCCGGGAGCAGCCGGAGATGGAGATCCGTCCCCGTGCACAACCGCTCACGACGCGAGCGCAGTTGACGCAGTGCCGCCTCGCGCAGTGCCTCGTCGGTCCGGTGCGCGATCGCCGCCATCGGGTAGGCCACGGTGTACGAGCCCTCGGCGGTCGTCGGCACGTCCTTGACGCAGCCCGTGTCGTCGGTCCGCACCCGCCAGGACTCGATGGCCCGCGACAGCGCCGGATCCAGCGGATTGAGCTTGGCCAGCACGGCGTACGGAAGGGTCGCCTCGATCCCGTAGACGCGGTCGTCGGCCGGTCGGCCGCGCGGATCCTCGTACCGCAGTGTGCCGTTGGGGAAGTAGAGCGCGAGGTGTTCCGAGAGCGCGGTGCGCGCGCGGCCGTCCCTGGGGAACGTCACGGCCAGGTCGTACAGCGCGTCGAGCACACAGCCCTCCATCCAGCCGAATGGCTGCACGCTGCCGATCCCGGTGAGCGTGCGGTGCAGGGCGCCGGGAGGATCCAGCGTCGCGGTGCGGTCGAGCAGGAGCACGGGACGGCGCTCCGGAGGTGCCTGCGATCCCGCGAAGATCCAGAGCGTCGGGGGCGGATCGGCAGCCGGATCCGCGGAGTCCGACGGTTCCTCGGCCAGGCGGAGCAGAACGCCTTCTTCCAGGGCGAGTTGGGCCGCCTTGGGCGTCAGCGGTGCGTCATAGGGCTGGTGGCAGTCGGGGTAGCGGATGTCATACGTGGTGAGCAGGCGCCCGGTCCTCGCCGAGCGCGCCTCCACGCGTACGGCCGCGCGCAGATCGCAGGCGACGAACAACCGAAGACGTCCCGCCGCCGGAGCGGCTGCCCGGGGCCATTCGAGCAGGGTGGGCGCACCCTCAGAGTGCGCCGTGACGGGGGCGACGGACCAGTCCAGCGGGGTGCGTTTGTCGGCCGGGAACGGGACGGACGGTGCGTGCACATCGGGGTGCACGACGGTGGTCGATGCCATGTGGGCCGGTCCTCCGGTCAGGGCGCGATGAGAGCGGGCAGCAGGGCGCCGAGTTTCGCGCGGGTCTCCGCCAGCTCCTCGTCGGGATCCGAATCGGCCACAATTCCGCTGCCCGCGAAGACGGTCGCGTTCATTCCGTTGAGTTCGGCGCAGCGAATCGTCACACACAGACAACCGTTGTCCTGTGCGTCCACCCAGCCGAGAGCGCCACCGTAAAGGCCGCGGTCCCAGTCCTCGACCCGGTCGATCACCGCGTACGCGGCCTCGCGCGGCCAGCCGCAGACGGCGGGTGTCGGATGGAGGGAGTTCGCCAATTCCAGGAAAGGCGGGTGATCCGCTTTCAGTTCCACGGTCAGCCGGGTCATGAGGTGCTGCACATTGGTGAGTTTGAGGATCTCCGGTTCCTCACTCACCCGCACACTCACCGCGTACGGTGCGAGTGTGTCGAGCACCATGTCGCGCAGAATGCGGTGCTCCCGCTGGTTCTTGGCGGACTGGGTGAGCCATCGCGCGAGCTCGCGGTCGGCACTCTCGTCACCGCCCCGGCGGGCGGTCCCGGCCAGGGCCTTCGACTCCAGGTGCCGTCCCCGCTTGGCGAGCAGCAGCTCGGGGCTGGCTCCGACCAGGCCGAACGCGGAGAAGAGATAGGCGCCGGGGAAGGACTGCGCCAGTCGGCCGAGGACCTGCGGGGGCTGGATGACCGCGTCACTCGTCACCTGGACGCGCCGGGCGAGCACCGCTTTGTGCAGCTCGCCCCGTCGCACCGCGCCGGCCACGTCCGCGACGCTCCCGCACCATTCGTCGGGCTCCTCGATCGGCCGTAACGCATAGGAACGCGGCGCCCCTTCGACCTGTGGTGGAGGCCCCAGAGAAGCGAGCAGAGCGCGGTGGTCGCAGCCTCGGTCCAGCCGCAGCGTGCGTTCGGGAACCGCGATCCGGACGGGCTCGCCGCGTCGGAACGGAAAGGCGACGAAACCGATTCCGTCACCGTCCCGCAGGAGTTCGGAAATACCGTCTCCCGGCCGGACGGAATGCTCGGCAATGGGCTCGACGCCGAGCAGGGAGAGGTCCGGTGCGGAGAACAAGATGCGCTGTCCGTCGGTGAATCGGATCGCTGCCCGGGCAGCGTCGGATAAGCTCGACACAACAACCCCCGTAGGTGAGCCGAACGTGCGATGTGGCCGTTCTCGCCGGTCAGTGAGATCCATCAGCCACAGCGAACACCCGCCAACGAGCGTGACTGCGGCGCATCGAAGGCGTCAAGGGTGATATCGCGCCACATCCTGTGCCGACAGTGGAGTGGTGGGGCCCCTGAAGTGCCTGCTCACATGGCGTTTCGGCTGGTGGTCGGGGGCGTGTGCGGCGCGATTCCACTAGAAAATCGTTCTAGAAAACTGTTCCACAACGGCCCTACCGCGGGTCTACACCTACTGGGGATGAGCGCGTCGGCCCTACGGGGTCCGAACTGCCCGGCCGCATCATCTGCGGCCGGGCAGTTCCACGCCGTGAACGAGGTGAACCGGCGGAACCGGTGTCGACTCAGCCGTCGATGCGGTGCTGGGTCCAGAACGAGGTCAGGTCCGTGGTCGTGGCGGCCTGGGCGGCCGCCTTGAACTCGGCCGTGGTCGAGACGCCGTACCAGTGCGAACTGGCGTAGTCCTTGAGGAGTTTGGCCATGACGCTGTCGCCGAGGACGCGCCGCAGGTCGTGCAGGGCGCACTTGCCGTAGCCGTAGACGACGGTGGAGTAGCGGGAGGAGTTGGCGTCCCAGTAGGCCATCGAGTTGGTGATCTTCTCGGCCGACGACGCCCACGAGACGCTGTTCCAGCAGTTGGTACCGGTCTTGTTGAGCGCCAGGTCGGTGGCGTAGTCGGTGAACGCCTCGTCCAGCCAGGGGCTGTTGTACTCGTCGTCGCCGACGATGCCGTACCACCACTGGTGGCCGATCTCATGGGTGAGCGCGGTGGTGCTGACCAGGTCGAGGACGAATCCGGGGTATTCCATGCCGCCGAACCAGTAGTTGTTGTCGATCACCGCGTCCAACTCGCCGTACGGGTAGGCCCCGAACCTGGCCGCGTGGGCGTCGACGGCGGTCTTGGCGGTGCTGAGCATCGACTGGGCGTCGGAGGAGCTGATGCCCGAGACGGAGTAGACGTTGACCGCGACCCCGGCGGCCGACGTGCCGGAGATCTTGTTGAACGGGCCCGCCGCCCAGGCGAAGTCACGGACCTTGGAGGCGGTGGCGGTGGTGACCGTGCGTCCGCTGGAGCCGGGGGTGTCGGTCGAGGTGCCGGTGGCCGGTATCAGCAGGCTGTCCGGGTGGTCGAGGGTCACGTTGAAGTCCGCGGCCAGCGAGTAGAACGACTCACCGTTGTTGGTGTACGGGTCCAGGTGCCAGCCGGCCCCGTCCTTGACCGCCAGCACGGGCAGGGCGTTGCCGACGAAGCTGAAGGCCCCGTCGTGGCCGAAGCGGTCGGCGCCGTCGGGCACGGTGATGCCCAGGTCGAAGCCGATCGTCGCGGACTGCCCCTGTGCCAGCGGCGACGGCAGGGCGATCTGGAGCGCCGTGCAGCCGACCGAGAGGGAGCCCGCGGTGCCACCGGTGAGGTTGCTGACCGCGATCGGCATGGCGGAGCAGGTGCCGTGGTAGTTGTCCCACAGCCGCAGATACACCTCGCTGAGCGCGGTGGACGAGGCGTTGGTGAAGGTCGCGCTCTCGTGCCCGGTCCAGACGGTGCCGTCGGTGTTGCTGCTCAGACTGACGGTGTACGCGGGTGCGGCCGGTGTACGGGTGGAGTCCCCGGGCGGGGTGGTGTCACCGGAGGTGTTGAGCGCGATGTCGTCGAGGACGAAACTCGTCTGAAGGCTGTAGTCCTCGGTCCCGGTGAAGGACAGGTTCACGGTCTGGCCCGCGAACGCCGACACGTCGATCGACTTCTGGACGTAGCCGGTGTTCTTGTCGAGGTTCGAGTACGTCGCCAGCGTGGTGCTGCCGATCTTCGCCGTCAGCTTGTCGTACGCGGTGGACGACGTCGTCTCGTCGGTGTCGATGTGCAGCCAGAAGGTGAGTGTGGCGGTGCTGCATCCCGAGGGGATCGTCACACTCTGGGAGAGCGTGTCCGTATGGGTACCGCCGGTGCCGTCCAACCAGGCGAAGCTGGTGCCGCCGTGGGCGCTCTCACCGGCGCGGCTGGTGATCACGCTGCTGGACGACTGGCTCCAGGGCGAAGTACCGCTTTCGAAGCCGCCGTTGGCGACTACCTGGGCCGGTGTGCAGGCGGCGGCTTTCGGGGCGGCGTGCGGCGCGGCGGCCGCCGGGGCGGCGGGGAGGAAGGTGGCGGCCAACGCGGCGACGGCAGCGAGCGCGCTCGTGGCGAAGGCCTTGTGGGGGGTCGGTCTCACACGTAACTCCTTTACGGCGGCCGGGATTCCGGCCTGCTCGGTGGCCGCCCGGTCGGCTGGGTGAGCCGACGGGTGGCCGGGGGCTGTCCGGCGCGTCGCTCGCGCGATGGCCGGGGTGAGATTTCTGCCGGGTCCCCCTGGGTCGGGGAACAACGGGGAACAACGGGGAACAGCTGCGGGAAGCCTGGCAGAATTGACCGGAACATGCCATCACTGTCAGGTAAAAGTGAACGCGCTTCGGACACGTGGTCCCGGCTTCGCCGAGCGTGAACCGGTGCGGACCGCGAGCCTCCCGGGGGCCGTCGGCCGCCCTTCCGTGCCGGTTCGTCGTCCTCGAATGAGGCTTGGTTGAAAAGGTGATTCCGGAATCAATGGATAGCTGTTGCGGATGCGCAGGAGATCGCGACCTGGAGACGGGTTGCCCTGGCGCTGGCCGCGGTCGGCGCCCTGTTCTTCGCCGGGCCGACGGCGGGCACCGCGTCCGCCGCCGCACCGGCGCATGACCGAGTGGGTGTGGCGACCGCGAAGGACGCGGTGCGGGCGGCGCCCGACCCGAAGCTCGACCGCATCGCGGCGGCGACGTACATCCACATCGTCAACAACGGCTCGGGCCAGTGCCTGGCCGTGCCCGGCGGCAGCAAGGCCCAGGGAACAGGGCTGATCCAGTGGCCGTGCGGTACGTGGAACGATCACTTCTGGCGGTTCGACGACACCGGCGGCGGCACGTACCACGTCGTCAATTACAACAGCGGCGAGTGCCTGGCCGTTGAAGGCGGCAGCCACAACAACGGCGCGAAGGCAATTCAGTGGCCGTGCGGAACTTGGGCGGATCACTACTGGCGGTGAAATCCGGACCGGCGGTGAAATCCGGCCGCCTCGCCATCTGAGTGGTGGAGGAGCCGCACAAAAAGCCCCGGTCACGGAAACTTTGTGACCGGGGCCCCGGGTCAGCTATCGCGCAATGCGCCGACCGTCGCTAGTTCCGGTACCGGAACACGATCCGGCCGCGCGTCAGGTCGTACGGCGGGAGCTCCACCAGTACGCGGTCCTCCAGCATGATCTTGATGTAGTTCTTGCGGATCTTCCCGCTGATGTGCGCGAGCACCTGGTGGCCGTTCTTGAGCTCCACGGTGAACATGGCGCTGCGCAGGCACTCGACGACCTTGCCCTCGACTTCGATGACGTTCTTGTTCTTCGTCATCGCACCAGCTCCAGGTTGCTGCTCATCGGCCGGGCGCCGATGCCCTCGAACAGCGCTGAGGCCGCGTGGTTGGACTCCTGGACTTCGGTCCAGGCCGTGGCGAACCCGGAGTGGTGCAGTGTCCCCAGCGCGTGGGCCAGCAGCGCCCGCGCGATGCCGTGGCGCTGCTCGCCGGCCCGGACCGCGATCAGCCCGATGCGCGGCCGCCGGTTCACCGTCACCACCCGGATCAGACCCAGATAGCGGTCCGGCGCCGAGGCCACCGCGTACTTCGACGGGTCGACGATGGTGTCGCCTTCGGGACGGGCAATGACCTCCGCGGGCATCGACTGCCACCCGACGCTTGCCTCGACTTCGTCACGGATCGCGCGGTCCACGGCCCGCAGCAGACTCTCGTCCGCCTGACCGGCGGGCACGATCGTCACGCCTGACGGCGGCAGGACCGCTTCGAGCCCGGTGACCCGCGGGTCGGTGGGGACGGCGTACTCCCACTCGCGGCGGCGGACCGTGAAACCGGCCCGCCGCCAGCCGGCCGTCAGCTCGACGTCGGCTTCGTCGACCACCGTGTACAGCGGCGCCGGCAGTTCCGCCAGCATCGCCTCGGCGAGCCGGTCGAAGGCGGCGTCGTGCCAGGCGTCGATGCTGACGAACAGGCGTCCGTCGGGCCGGTGCTGCGCATGCCCGCGGCCGACCACCAGGTCGTCATCGAGTGCGTGCCATTGCCTGTCCGCGACGCGCGTGATCATCACCGCGTTCTCGCCCAGGCCGGATGTGCAAGGTTCTGTGTTCATCGGAGTCTCCTTCAGGAGTGCCTAGATCTCAGGCGCTCCTGGCGACACCGAACGTCAGCCGCCGGACCGTGACGGATTGAGGGAGCACCCACGGGTAACTGTGTTCACGGGGCTCACCTCCATACGACGATTTCACGATCCACCACGAAGGTAGCAGCGGGGCGCCGCCTCGCTCAAACCATTAACAGACCCCCGGGCTGTTGCAGTCGAACCGTACCGAGTGGGCGGACGGGGTGAAGTCCGGGGTGTTCCACGGGGTTCCCCGGTCACCGTGGGCGACTCCCTGGGCTGACGCCGTCGACGCCCCTGTCGTGACGGCGAGCAGGGCGGCGGCGGGCAGGATGAGCAGGGTGCTGATCCGATGGGCCATGAGTCCTCCGGGTCCGAGGTGGTGCGGCGCAACCGTTCAGACCGGTGCGGCGTAAGCCGAGACCAGCCAGATGGGGCGACAATTCGGTGCCCAAAGGGCGAATTCACTCCTACGGTGCGTGCGTTCGCTCCGGAATCCTGCGGGGCGAAGCCACCCTGGTGGGGGATGAGCACGGGATTCACCGGGTGACCGGGGACAATCGTCGCCATGACCGAGCATATGGACGACCCCGAGAGCCGCCTGGCGAGGATCGAGCGGCTGCTGGAGGACGGCGAGCGCGGTGTGGCACCCGCATGGCGCCGGGCGACACGTGGTGAACCGCGCTGGGCGGTGACCGCCGTCATCCTGGTGACGATCGCCCTCCAGCTGATACTGCCGCACCGGCTCACCCTCCAGCCCTTCTGGACGCTGCCGGTCCTCGAAGCGGTGCTGCTGGCCGGTCTGATCGCCGCGAACCCCCGGCGGGTCGAGCCGCGGACCCGGTGGCTGCGCTGGCTCGGCCTGGCCCTGATCTGCGTGATCAGCCTGGCCAACGGCTGGTCCGCGGTCCGGCTGGTGAAGGGCCTGGTGAACGGCACCGAGGGAACGGACGCGGTGCCGCTGCTTCTGACCGGCGGCAGCATCTGGCTGACGAACGTCATCGTGTTCGCGCTGTGGTACTGGGAGTGGGACCGCGGCGGACCGATGGCGCGGGCCCAGGGGCACCAGCAGTTCCCCGACTTCCTCTTCGTGCAGATGCAGAGCCCGGAGGTCGCGGCGCCGGACTGGGAGCCGGCCTTCCTCGACTACCTCTACCTCTCGTTCACCAACTCCACCGCCTTCAGCCCGACCGACGTGATGCCGCTGTCGCGCTGGGCCAAGATGCTGATGATGCTGCAGTCCTCGGTCTCGCTGGTGACCGTGCTCCTGGTGGTCGCCCGGGCGGTCAACATCCTGAAGTGACCGTGCGGGCGGGGGACAGGGTGTCCTGCGCGGCCGCGTGATCCGCTCCGATCACGCCATCCCGCCGTCGCCACCCCCTGGTCAGGGGCGTGTTCCCGGCCCGCCAGGGCGCCGTCAAGATCTGCCCGCCGCTGCGCCCCCGCCTCACCCCTTTCCACCTTGACGAACCCTTAAC
This sequence comes from Streptomyces sp. NPDC048696, assembly GCF_043198895.1. Lineage (NCBI taxonomy): Bacteria > Bacillati > Actinomycetota > Actinomycetes > Kitasatosporales > Streptomycetaceae > Streptomyces > Streptomyces sp. NPDC048696. The sequence goes on from NZ_JBICVJ010000008.1 coordinate 282,848, forward strand.
AAACCATCCCCATCCGGAACATTTCTCGGCCAACTCCCGATTGCCATCTACAGAGTTCGCTCGCCCCTACGCGAATATTCACTGTGCGTTTGTTCAACGTTCGGATCCCATCGTGTAGCGCACGGAGAGCGGAGCCATGGATTCTCTTCCCCACCTCGTCGCCCATCTGGGGCTCGACCTCACCGCCATCTGCCTGCTGACCTTCGCGGTCTACTTCCCGCGACACCGGCGACGAGATCTCGTACCGGCGTATCTCTCCCTGAACGCCGCCCTGTTCACGGTGGTCGCGGCCCTCGCCGAAGTCGGCGGCCGGGGCGGCGCGGCGCTCGGATTCGGGCTCTTCGGAGTGCTGTCGATCATCAGGCTCCGCTCCGACGCCGTTCAGCACCAGGAAGTGGCCTACTACTTCACGACCCTCGTACTGGGTCTCGTCTGCGGGCTGCCCCACCTCGCGTTCGGCTACGCCGCCGCGCTCAGCGGTGTCCTGCTCCTCGTCGTCTACCTCGCGGACCACCCCCGGCTGCTGCCCCGTGCCCGCCGCGCGCTCATCACGCTCGACACCGTGCACACCGACCCCGCCGAGCTCCGCGCCGACCTGGCGCGACGTCTGGGCGAGCCGTACCAGTGGACGGTCGCCGAGATCGACTTCGTACGTGATCTGATGGTCATCGACGTCCGCTATCGCGAGCCCGAACCCGGCGCATCGGCACGGCAGTTGACGCCCGCCGACGTCGTACGCCGGACGGTGCCCGCCGCCGGGGGGACCGCGTGACGACCACGGACCTCGCCACCGCGCCCGCGGCCTTACGGGCGATCACCTCGGCGGCGCACGACGCCGATCCCATCTCGCTCGCCGAGGTCAACGAACGGTCCTCGCTGCTCGCGCGCTTCGACCGCAGTTATCTCGTCCCCGCCGACGTCTTCCTTCGGGTGATCGCCCGACTCACCCGGGCGGAAGGCCGCGATCGGCCCTTTCGGGCGCTGGACATCGACGGCCGCCGCGCCTTCCGGTACCACTCGGTCTACTACGACACCCCCGGGCTGCGGTCCTTCCACGACCACCGGCAGGGTCGCCGCCTGCGTTTCAAGATCCGTGAACGGGTCTACGAGGACACCGGTGAGCGGCAGTTCGAGATAAAGCTCAAGGGGTGCCGTGGCGACACGGTCAAACACCGCCGCCCGCTCACCGGCGCCGACACCCCGCTCGACGCCGCTCCGCTGGCCTTCCTGGCCGACACCCTGGACCGGGCGTACGCGATCGCCGCGCCCACCGCCCTCGCCCCCTCGCTGAGCACCGACTACCTGCGCGCCACCTTCGTGGCCGACGGGGAACGCATCACCTGCGACGCGGCCCTGACCTGCGTCGATCTGCGGAATGACCGGGCTGTGCAGTGCGGGAGCGATCTCGTACTGGTCGAGACGAAGTCGGCGGACCACCTGACCGAGGCGGACCGGCTGCTCCACGCGCATGCCCTGCGCCCCGCCGTCTTCACCAAGTACTGCGGCGCCCTCGCCGCCCTCCACCCCGACCTGCCCGCCAACCGCTGGCGCCGGGCGGCACGGCAGGCGTTCGGGGGCGGGGGAGTGGGCGCGGTACGCGCTTGAGTCGGACGGGGGGTGGCACGGGCCGAATTGCCCGGGCCGTTCCCGCCGGCCTCAGCCTCGGCCACGACGCAGGCGCCCGGCCGTTCAGGCGGTCCGGGCGTCGCCGCCGAGCAGGTTCTGCGGCAGGGCGCGGAAGCTCCAGGCGCCGCCCTTGCGGGTGAACTCCCAGACCAGATCGAACCGGTCCGGCCATACCTTGGGCACGTTGGCGACCCCACTGGCGCCGAGTGCGTCCACGATGTGCGGGATACGGGAGTGCTCCCAGCAGATCAGCACCGGCGCCTTCGCCGCCAGTGCGGCGGCGGCCAGCTGCTTCTCCTCGTGCTCGGCGATGCTCGTGTCGACCCGGATGCGCAGCGCCTCGGCGAGCGGCGTCACCGTCTGCCGCATCCGGTGCGCGCCCGCGTGGGGGCCCCGGTCGGCGGCGGCGAAGATCGTCGCGGGGCGGGGGAGCAGGGGAGCGGGGCGGCCGGGGGTCGGGATGAACAACCCCGGCAGGGCGTGCGCCCGCTGCCAGCCGCGCTTCGTCAGCGACTTCTTGTCCTCCTTGCCCGATTCATCGAACCCGGCGTCGCCACCGGCCGGCTTCTCGCCATGGCGGATGATCAGGACGGTGGTGTCGTCGACGCGGCCGGTGCCGGTGGTGGCGGGGTCCGAGGCGGAAGGCTTCGGATCCTTCGTCCCGCTGCTGCATCCCGCCGCCACCACGGGCGCCGCGAGGGCGAGACCGACCAGCACCGCCCGACGGTTGGGGCCGCCGTTGTCCGTATCGTGCACTTGTGCGCGCCTCTGCCTCGGTTCGGTGTGCGTAGCTGCGTACGCAACGATGTCAACCACGTTGATGGCGGATCGGGCGGCGGGGTTCCCACGGAGTGGTGTGAACGAGCGGCAGCAGTTCCAGCTCACTGCGTGCGCCGGGCATTCGGGGTGTTTCGGCTGTTGCGCGTGGAGGGTCGGCTTACCGACTTCCTACTGATCCTGAGCCAGTATGAGTGGTCGGATTGTTCGGTCAGCTCCAGAGCGAGAAGGGCGATTCCCCGTGGCGGACAGCGGTCGAACCGGAACGTCGAGGACAGAGGGCGCGGGAGCGCGGTGAGCACCGCCCCGGTTCACTCGGTTCAGGAGAGTGCGAGGGCGGACGGCGAGGTTCGGCGACGGTTGTGGCGACAGCCCACGGCCCGAGTGCGTCTGATCCTCCTCTATGGCGGTATGTTCCTGCTCTGCGGGATCCTGCTGCTGTCGGTCGTCTATTTCCTGGCCGCCCGGGCCCTGCACGACGGCAGCGGCGATCTTCCGTTCCGGGTGCTTCCCGGCAGCCAGATCTCGGTCAGTGGCAGTTGTCCGGGACTCGATGCCCAAGTCTCGCCCGCCTCCGATACCAATTCCGTACTCGACGCGTGCCTGGCGCAAGAGCGCCGAGACGCCCTGGGTGACCTGCTTCACCGGTCGCTGCTCGCGCTCGCGGGACTGACGGTGATCGCGTTCGGGTTCGGGTATGCGATGGCGCGCCGCGTCCTGTCGCCGCTGGGCCGCATCACCCGCGCCGCCCGCCGGGGGGCGGGGGCGAATAGTCGCGGGTGAGGGCAGGGAGGTGCGTGTTACGGTCGCGCCATGGACAAGGACCAGATCGACGCGATAACCGCCGAGTTCTACGGCGCCTTTGACAACCGGGACGGGAAGCCCGCCGACGTGGCCCGCATCCGTCGGCTGATGCTTCCGACCGGCGTGATCGTCAATACGGGCCCCAAGTTCACGGCGTACACGGTGGAGGAGTTCATCGCGCCTCGCGAGCAGTTGCTCTCCGACGGTCGGCTGGTCGAGTTCAGCGAGTGGGAGACTTCCGAGCGGACCGACATCGCGGGTGACATCGCCTCGCGGTTCGGCACGTACCGCAAGTCCGGGACTCTGGAAGGCGAGCCGTACGACGGCGGCGGGTCCAAGACCCTCCAGTTCGTACGCACCCCGGAGGGCTGGCGTATCGCGGCGTTCTCCTGGTACGACGACCAGTCCTGACGACAGAGGTGTTCCGCAGGCGAATGAACGCCCCCGTCATACTCAACGCTCCCGCGACGCCGACCGCTCCGGCGCTCGTCCTTCGGCCCTGGTCCACGCAGGACGTTGCCGCGGTGGTCGAGGCCTTCCAGGATCCCGGCGTGCGCCGTGGGGCGAGCGCTCGGATCGACGACGAGGCCGACGGTCTGCGATGGCTGCGGATGCAGGAGCGGGGATGGGAAGCGGGCGACCGGTTCGGCTTCGCCGTCCTCGACGTGCCCCGTGACGACACACCGCGGCGCATCGTGGGCAACGTGGTGCTCAGGGAAGTGGCATCCGGCAAGCCCTCCGCCGAGGTCGGCTACTGGACGTTGCCATGGGCTCGCGGACAGGGCGTGGCTCCTCGGGCCCTGGAGGCTCTCACCACCTGGTCGCTCGACACCTTCCGGGCCGACGGCCTGGAAAGGATCGAACTCCTCCATCAGTTGGACAACCCGGCATCCTGCCGCGTCGCGGAGAAGTGCGGCTACGAGTTCGACAGGATCCTGCCGTCCGCGCCGCCCTCGTACCCGCTCGATGGGCACTTGCACGTGCTGCGCGTCACGGCCGGGTGACCGAGCTGCCGCCGAAGATCCTGCCCAGCACCGACTGGACCGGCTCGCCGTCGAGCAGCTTCCGTAACTCGTCGACTCCCTCCCGGCGCTGGAGCGGTGTGAGCGAGATGTAGTGCTCGATACGTTCGTTGAACGTCCGCCGGAACAGCGCGTAGAGCTGGTCGTCCGCCCGGACCCGGGCGGCGATTTCCACCAGGGCCGCGGTCCCGGCGAAGTCGTCCTCCGGGCACCGGGTGCTGCGGCAGGACATCCCCGAACCGCGCCGCGCCCCGGCCGAACTCCGTGTCGTCGAGCTCGCGCATGGTGTAGACGTGGGCGGCGTGCTGTTCGTGGATGGCCATGGGCAGTTGATCGAGGGCCAGCGACTCATGGAGCGCGGTGAGCCCAGGGGCGAGCAGATAGTGGGGCGCGCTCGCCGCCACCTGCAACAGCTCGCGCTGCTGGAGGAATCGACAGGCGGCCTGCCGTCCGGCGACCGTAACGGTCCGCTGCCGCTCTCCGCCGAACGGCCCTCCGCAGACCAGAACGGAGCGGAACCGGGGCCAGTCCCGCAGGAGATCCGGGATCCAGCGCAGCAACAGCCGTACATAGGCGTTGTTGACGTCGAAGTCCAGGAGGAAGTTCTTGAACCCACCGACATTGATCAGCATGTCGTGTACGGGTTCGGCGCCGCGAGCGGTGCTCCGCAGCCCCTCGGTGTCGATGATCGAGCCTGTCAGATGGACGACGGGACCGCCGCCGAGAGCGATGAACTCGGCCGCGCGCCGGGCGACCCCCGGAAAGTTCTGCACGACGCTGTGCGTGGCGAGCAGGTGTGCCGCGACGATGCGTTCGTGCGGCGAGAGCCCGGCGAGGTGGTCGTCGGCGGCCGCGTACGACGTACGGGGCATGGTTGCGCACAGCTCGCGGATCCTGGTCGGCGGCAGCGTCAACTGCCAGAAGCCGAACAGGCTGTCCACCATGACCACCGGCCGCCGTGCCACCACCGCCCGGAGGACCAGGTCGGCGTCCATGACGGAGACGGCCTGATCGCTGCCGTGCAGTAGTTCGTCGATCGCCGCGGATCCGGACTTCTCCCGTACGCCGTCGGTCTCGCGGATGTCGTCGAACGCGTCCGGGTTGCGCCTGGCGAAGGCGGCCGCGACGCCGTCACCGACGAACACCCGCTCGTGGTCGTGCAACAGGCGGGAGACCGCCACCAGTTCGGCCGCCGGGCCGAATCCGCAGTTCTGGGCCCCCATCACGATCCGCATGCCGACGCCCCCTATGGGTGGTGTGGTGGGAACCCGTTGGCCTGGGAGAACAGCTCGGCGAGTTGACGGGCGAACTCGACCGGGTGTTTCGCGTAGCCGATGTGCCCGCCGGGGAACAGGGCGAGTTCCCGGCCGAGCCGCTGCGCGAGTACGGCTGCGGGGCGGTGGACCAGATACGTACGCGATGCGCGGCCGCCCGCCACGACGACGCGGTCCGCGATGGACGCGAGTGCCGCGAGGTCGGGTACGAAGTGGGAGAAGGGCCGGATCACATGGGCCAGGAAGAAGACCGTGTTGTCGTGCGCCTCGGGCAACTCCGGCGCGGGAACACCGCCGAAGAACGCCTCGAACCTGCGCAGCGCCGGGGCCGCCCCTTCCCGGCGGAACGTCTCGTGCACGTCGTCGATGTCCCTGAGTGTCGCGGCGGCGTCCGGAAGCAGCCCGAACGACGGAGGCTCATGGACGACGACCAGCCGCACACGCTCCTGCCGACGGATGGCGAGTTCGAGCGCCACCACCCCGCCCGAGCAGCTTCCGAAGACACGGGCCGGTTCGTCCGGCCCGGCCAGATGGTCGAGCAGACGGCACGCGTCCTCGGCGTGCTCCTCGACCCGTTGATCCGCCGGCGGGCCGTCGAGCGGACTGCGGGAATTGCCCCGTGGGTCGTACGTGACGACCCGGTACTCCACCGCCAGGACGGCGGCCATCCGCTCGAACACGGCCGCGTCGGAATCACCACTGGCGATGAGCAACAGCAACGGCCCCTCGCCGCGCACCTCGTAGTGGATACCCGCGCCCGGGACCGTGAGCATGCCGCTCTTCGATGGTTCCATCACACTCCATGGGACGAAGCCGACGTGGCACCGTACGCCATGGTCAGGTTACGGACGGTGAAGGGCGCGCGGAAGGGCGTATCGGCGCGCGGCGAAGCGCTGCCTCTGCTGGTGCGTGACGCGCTGGTCGGGGTTGTTCGCCCGGTCAGCGCGTCCGGCGCGGACGGCGTTCGAGGACCGGGTCGCGGACGGTCAGTACCGCCGTCGTGGTGAGCAGCCCGATGCCCGTGAGCTGGAAGCCCGCCGCCCACCACCACATCAGGTCGCCCTTGCTCCCGATGATGGGCCCGACGACGCCGCCGGGTGAGTAGACGACCGTGAGGTGTGCCCCGCGAGGAGCGGGGCAGGCGCCGGTCCTGGGCAGTCGCTCATTGTTGCCGTCGGGGAGATCGACCCAGCACTGCTTGTACTTCGTGCCGTGCGCGCCGGTCTCCGTGGAGGCGTACGCGACCGCGGCCGTGCCCTGCTCACCGGTGAGGGCCAGGAACGCGTCCGGCGCGTGCACCGCGCCGACGACCAACAGCGCACCGCCGACCCAGTACGTCGCCCTGGCCCAGCGGGGTACGGCCCTGCTGCCGAAGACGACCCGCCGCAGGATCCACGCGTACAGCGTGATGAGCACGATGAAGCCGAACACGACGCCCAGGCCGAAGTCGAGCATCGCCGGTACGAGCGTGCTGACCACGGCCACGACGATGATCACGGCCCACGCCACGGCCATCGCGCGCGGCCCGAGCCCGGGTCTCGCCGCCACCGCCCGCTTCTTCCCGCCACCCATCGCCCCGCCCCCTCGTCATGTGACCGGAAGTCTCGCACGCGTCACCGTGGCCGGATCCAACCGCTGCCCCTCGCGTTGACCGACACGTACGGGCGGTCGTGCACCTCGTGCTGCCCGAGGGAACGAGGAAGGTAGGGTTCCGAGGGCAGTTGGCGTGATTCCGCCATCGCGGGCGCAGATTGGCGGTGGGTGGGGGCTCCCAGCGACAGGTGTAAGGACCATACTGGTCATGCCCCGATCACCCAGAGAACGATTCCATGGCCAAGAAGACGACTTCCTCGACCACCGTCCCCGACACCGTGTGGCTGGGGCGCGGGCGCCACTTCGGGCCCGAGCCCGAGCAGGACGTGCGGCGCAACCTGATCGCCCTCCAGGCGGCCGGGGTGCTCGACGACTTCCTGGACCTCGACCCCGTCGAGGCGGCCCGTTCCACCGTCCTGCACCCGCGCGACGAGTCCGCCGACCCCGGCCCCTTTGCCCGCCGCGTCTTCGAGGCCCGCTGGCGCGTGGCCGACGACGTCACGGTGCGCGCGCAGCTGACCACGTACGACCCGGAAAGCCGCCGCAAGGAAGGTGAGGGCGTCACCTGGGTCCTCGCCGCCGAGGCCGAGCGGCCCTGGGACGTGCAGTGGCCCTCGCCCGCCACCATGCTCTGGCCCGACAGCGACCGGATCGCCTGGGACCACGACACGGTCCCGGGCCTGCGGCTGCGGACGACGAACCACCTGCCGAAGGACGACGACGAGCTGCGCCACCGGCTGCGCGACTGCACCCGGCAGAGCTGGTGCATCCACGTCGTGGTGCACGAGGCGATGACACCGAACGTGAAGGGGCAGCAGCCGATCTCGGCGTTCCTGCCGCCCAGCCTGCGCCACCGGGTCGTCGAGCACCGGGGCACGCCGGAGCAGGCGCAGATCGCCGACTTCGCGATGAAGCGGGAGCTGAGCGTACGGATGCCGCGCGGCGGCGCCGTCGTCCTGCCCACGGTGCCGCAGGGCCCGGATTACGACGCCGAGCGTTTCACGGTGCGCAGTGTCTTCCTCGACGGCTCGCAGCCGACCGAACTCGTCGACGCCATCGTGGAGTTCGCCGCGCTGCCGCAGGTGCTGTCGGCCGACGCCGAACGGGCGCTGACCCGGCTGCGCCAGGGCTGGCACCTGCTCACCCCGGACGAGGAGCTGGTCCACGCCCAGTCCATGGTCACCAGGTACGCCGAGGCGCTCGACGCCATGACGAACTCCCGTGACCTCTACCGCGAGGCCGCCGAGGCGGCGCAGGCCGCACTCGCCGAGGCGACCGGCGGAGACGGCGTGCCCCGGCCGCGCACGCCGGGCTCGGCCAAGCCGGACGGCTCACCGCTGGGCGCCCTGACGAAGGCGTTCGGCCGGTTCCGGGACCCGAACAAGTAAGTCGCGTCGCGGTGCCGTGGTGCCCCGGCTACCGGGCGAGGCGTTCCGCCAGCAGGAAAGCGCCGATCAGGATCATCATGGCGCCGGAGGCGCGGGTGACCGCCCGGGCCGCCGAAGGGCGGGTCTTCAGGACGGTGCGGGCCAGGACGCCGACGCCGAGGTAGACGACGGCGCAGGTGGCCATGTGGAGCGTGCCGAGCAGGCCGGTCTGCGCGGCGACCGGCCAGTGGGACGCGGGGTCGATGAACTGCGGGAAGAGGGAGAAGAACAGCAGCACCGCCTTGGGGTTCAGGCCGCTGGTCCCGGCCCCCTTGAGCATGATCCGCAGGCGGGAGGAGCTCATCGTCTCCTCGGACGCGGTCAGGGCGGCCGGCTGCCGCAGTACGCCCCACCCGAGCCACACCAGATAGCCCGCCCCGGCGACGGTCAGTGCGGTGAGCAGGGTCGGCGAGCTCGCCACCAGCACCACCAGGCCCGCGACGGCGAGCAGCGTGTACCCCGCGTATCCGGCTATCAGCCCGGCGACCGCCGGCACGACCGAGCGGTCCCGCAGACCCGCCGCGATGGCATAGGCCCAGTCCGCGCCCGGGGTGAACACCAGCAGGATGTCCACTGCCAGGAAGGCCGCCAGCGTGGTCGTGTTCATGATCGATCTTCCTCACGTGCTTCGTTTCGTGAGGAAGGCTAGGTCGGATCCGCCGGAAAGTGTTTCCGTCTTTACTTCATGATCGCGCGATCTGGAGGATAATCTTCTCCATGGACGCCCTGGACCGGAAGATTCTTACCGAGCTACAGCTGGACGGCCGTCTCACGGTCACCGAACTGGCCGCCCGCGTGCAGCTGAGCGTCTCGCCCTGCCACCGGCGGCTGCGCGATCTGGAGCGCGCGGGCGCGATCCGCGGCTACCGCGCGATGGTGGACCCGGCGGCCGTCGGCCTCGACTTCGAAGCCCTCGTCTTCGCCACCCTGCGCTGGGAGGACCGCGACACGGTCACCGCGTTCGAGGAGGCCGTGGCGGCGGTCCCGCACGTACTCCAGGCCCAGCGCCTGTTCGGTGAACCCGACTACCTGCTGCGTGTCGCGACCGCCGACCTGTCCGCGTTCCAGCAGCTCTACGACCAGCGGCTGGCCCGGCTGCCCGGGGTCCAGCGCCTGACGTCGACGCTCGTGATGAAGCATGTCGTGGACGATCGGCCGTTGCCCGAATAGTGCCGCATGGTTCGACGACCCAGTGGCCGGGCAGTCGCGTCCCCGCTGGGTGCAGGGGATCCGATCACGGCGTGACCGAGAGGACGATCTTCCCCGTCGTGCGACCCGTCTCGCCCAGGCGGTGGGCTTCGGCGGCCTCGGTCAGGGGGAAGACCGCGTCGGCGATCACCTTCAGGCGGCCCTCCTCGACCAGCTTCGCTATCTCCTGGAGGCCTTGCCGGTCGGGCTCGACGAGCATGAACACCGCGCGCACTCCCGCCGCTTCGGCCTCGGCCGTGGGGAACGTCGCGTCCAGCGGCAGGATCGAGATCAGGGTGCCGCCCGGACGCAGAGTGCGCAGGGAACGGGCCCAGTTCGGGCCGCCGAGGCTGTCCAGGACGACGTCGACATCGCGGACCGTCTCGGCGAAGTCCTGGGTGCGGTAGTCGACGAGTTCATCCGCGCCCAGCGAGCGCAGCAGGTCGTGCTTGGCGGCGCTCGCGGTGCCGATGACGTGGGCGCCGCGGGCCTTGGCGATCTGGACGGCCAGATGGCCGACCCCGCCCGCCGCGGCGTGGATCAGTACGCGCTGACCCGGCCGGACGTCGGCCGTGTCGACCAGGGCCTGCCACGCGGTGAGCGCGGCCAGCGGCAACGCGCCCGACTCGACGTGGCTGAGCCCCTTGGGCCGTACGGCGAAGTGGCGGGCGGGCGCTGCGACATACTCGGCGTGCGCGCCGGCCGGGTGCGGGAAGCGCGGCATCCCGTACACCTCGTCACCCGGCCGGAAGACCGTCACACCGTCGCCGACCGTCTCGACCACGCCGGAGACGTCCCAGCCCAGTGTGAACGGCGGCTTCGTCCCCACAGCGAACTCGCCACGCGAGCGGGTCTTCCAGTCGGCCGGATTCAACCCGGCGGCGTGCACCCGGACCAGGATCTCGCCCCTCCCCGGCGCGGGGCGCCGCGTCTCGACGACCTTGAGGACCTCCGGGCCTCCGCCGGTCTCCTGGGACACGGCGCGCATGGTGGCGCCGGAGGTCGTGGCGGCGGGAGAGGCGGCGGAGGTGGTGACCTGGGACATGATGATGTGGCCTCGCTTCTGCAGTGCTGCTCGTGTTGTTCGCATAGTCCGTGCTGGGCGTGCTGGACGTGTTGTTCGTGCTGTCCTTGTCGGAGGTGCCGGATCCGTCTCGCGGCACGTCCTCACACTGCCCGAGCGCGCACCCCCTCGGCGGTGGCGCTCTGGCCACATGATGAAAAGATCTGGCCATGCATCACGTTGGCGTTCTGGCGCTGGACGGCGTCGTCCCCTTCGAACTCGGCATCCCCGCCCGGATCTTCGGCGCCGCCCGCGACAGCGCGGGCAATCCGCTCTACGCCGTGACCACGTGCAGCGTGGACGGCGGTCCGGTCCGTGCCGAGGCCGACTACGGGCTCACCGTCTCCCGGGACGCCTCCCTGCTGGCCACGGTCGACACCGTCGTCATCCCGCCGTCCCACGACCTCGGACCGATCCGCGAGGAGGGCCGGCTGCCCGCGGCGCTGCGCAGCGCCCTGGACGCCGTCCGCCCCGGCACCCGTATCGTCGGCATCTGCACGGCCACGTACGTACTGGCCGCGGCGGGGCTCCTCGACCACCGTCCGGCCACCACGCACTGGCGCGAGGCCGACCGGCTGCAGCGGATGTTCACCACCACTCGCATCGACCCCGACGTCCTGTTCGTCGACGACGGTGACATCCTCACCTCGGCCGGGGTGGCCGCGGGCATCGATCTGTGTCTGCACCTCGTCCGCCGCGACCACGGCAGCCAGGTCGCCAACGACGTGGCCCGCTCCTGTGTCGTACCGCCCTGGCGCGACGGCGGTCAGGCCCAGTACATCCAGCGCCCCGTCCCCGACGCCACGGCATCCGGCACCGCCCCCACCCAGGCGTGGGCCCTGGCACGCCTCGCCGACCCCCTGACCCTCGCCGACCTGGCCGAGCACGCCCACATGAGCGTGCGCACCTTCTCCCGGCGCTTCCGTGAGGAAACCGGCACCACTCCCGGCCAGTGGCTCATCCGCCAACGCGTCGACCTGGCACGCCACCACCTGGAGACCACCGACTGGCCCGTCGACCTCGTCGCGCACCGCTGCGGCTTCGGTAGCGGCGTCTCCCTGCGCCAGCATCTCCAGGCCGCCATCGGCGTCAGCCCCCAGGCGTACCGTCGCACCTTCCGCCCCACGACAGTCCCCGCGCCCGCCTCCTCGTGACGCACAACTGAGCGAGGGCGCCCGTCACATACGTACGCAATCAGCCTGACTGGCACGTGCCCGAGGCAAGCCGTGGTCGCTGCTTTCGGCCACTCGGCATCGGTCGTGTGCGCCGGTTCCGTGCGCCAAGCGTGCGCCCGTATCCGCCACCGCACCACCCGCACCTTGCATGGGCGCACAAGGCAATGGGCCGGTCGCTCGCCGCGCCGCTCGCCCACCGGAATTCGGCAGCATCCCCGCTGGCTCGAATACAGTCGAACGCGTCTTCCATGGTTGACGGTGGCACATGCTCCCGGGAGCCTTACGCTCACCGAATCATCAGTGAATCGGCAGCTCAGATTGGGGACGCGAATGAACGCCAACGGCAATGGAAAGTCGGGCGACCAGCCGTACCTCATCACCGGCCGGGGAAAGGACGCCGCCCCGAAGAATGCCTTCGCCCTGTTCGCCGACATCAATTACAACGTCGGGGGCCCGCGCACCAAGATTCTGGTCATTCCGGCCAGCGGGACGGCGAACAACTTCAGCGACTACGGATTCGACCAGAGCGACGACGGTGTGAGCAGCGTCGTCAACAACACCGACCGGGACAACATCCTCTTCACGAGGACCAACCAGGGCGGCTCGCAGTTACCCGTCCCGGCCAACTCCTCGATCGCCGATCTGACCCGGATCCCGCTCAGCGGAAGCGCCACCCGCACCTGGAACGACCAGGCCCAGTCCGCCCTCGCCTTCAACAAGCCCGTCCCGCTCCCGGTCTTCACCGCGCCCAGGGCCAGCGCGCAGACCCAGGACCGCCGGCAGGCCGTCCAGGGCAGCGCTGCCGCCGACGTCCAGCAGGTACTGCTGTACGAGGCGGCCAAGTTGCTCGCCACCTGCCCGGTCAAGGACAGCAAGTGGGAGTACGTCCCGGACCACGACTGGCCGCTCGGCCAGCACGACCTGTCCGCCATCGCCGTACGGGACGACGTGCTGTCCGGCAAAGCGCCACTGCGCTTCTACGTCACCCTGCCGACCCCTGTCGTGGACATCAGGTCGCCCAAGGAGGGAACCGAGGTCGACAGCGGTGCCACCGTCGACGGGGTCGCCTTCAACGCCGACTCGGTGGTGCTCACCGAGGGCGGTGGCCCGCTCGGCACCGCCAAGGTCACCAGCAACGTGTGGAGTTTCGCCCGCGCGGGCGGCTGGCCGGTCGGGAAGCACAGCGTCACGGCGAAAGCCGTCCACGGCAGCCAGGAGTCCGAGCCGGACACCGTGAACTTCACGGCGGCCAACAAGAACCTCAAGGTCGAATTCACCTTCAACTCCTCCTGGCAGGACGGGCAGAGCCACAAGTACATCTACTCCTACGACGTCACCATGTACGCCGGGGAAACCGATGTGAAGCACTGGAACGTGGGATTCGGTCAGCTCCCGGACGGATCCGTTCTGGCCCCGGAATTCGAGGCCAGCTTCTGGGGTCTGATCGTCGATGACGGCTCCGCCGGAAACGTGGTCCTCGGCTCTCCTCCCGAGGGAATCCACGTCGTCCCGGCCAAGGGCAAGCTGGTCATTCGCGTCCTCGTCCTCATCCCGACAAAGGACGACGCGTACCACAAGCTCTACGGCCTCTTCGCGAAGTCGCTGACGCAGTAGCCGGCGCCCGGCGTCGGGCAGCGGGGACGCGCTCACGCGCCCCCGCTGTCCCTGTCTCCGCCCGGGTTCCACGGATTCGCCACCCGCCGGCCGGGGAAGGGGGACATGCTCGGAAGCGCAGAGCCAGGTCCGTACGAGGGAGGTCTCATGGGGTGGCGCAGTGAGGAGTTCGGGGCCTCGCACGAGGGCAAGGCGCAAGCCGTGCTGGCCGATGGCAGCGAGCCCGGGCCGAGGTACTTCGACGTGGGCAGCGGCCCCAACGTCCACAAGACGAGCGACTGGTGGGTGTACGACGGGACGCCGCGCGCGCCGCAGGCGACCGATCTGCGGGCGGCGTGCGTCTGCGGCTGGCGCGGGCTCGCCCAGTATGTGATCGACTGGTCGGACGTCGAAAGGAACGGCCCGGACCTGTACGACACCTCCGGCCCGTACGGCGACTGGAACCAGCACATCCGTGAGGTGACGGCCCGCACGGTACCGCTGCCCGCCGCTGTCGAGGACCTGCTGGAGCGCCTGGACGAGCAGTTGACCGCCCTGGCCATGGACGCGCCGCTCGCCGCGTTACGGGCGGTGGCGGCCCTGGAGCGCACCACCCGCAGTGTGGGCCGCGCGGCGGCCTGCATGGCGGAAGCCGACGAGATGCCGTGGGAGGCGATCGGAACGGCGCTCGGGCTGAGCGAGCGGGACGCCTGCGCGCGGCTGCGACGCTACAGCCTGGGCCTGGACCACCGGATGTGACTGCCCGTCATGCTGTCATGTCCGGCTGCCGACGGGGCAGTTCGGCGCGCCGGACCGCGTCCGAGGCGAGCGCGATGGCCACGCCCAGGCTGCCGAAGACGCCGCAGCCGATGAACACCGGGGCGGCGCCCCAGGCTCCGATGGCGGCGCCGACCACGGGGTAGCTGAGGGACGCGTTGCGGCGGCAACTCGCCGAGTGCCCCCTGGACATGCTCGTGCGCCCCGTGCCGGTAATTCGATGGCGCGCCTTGTTCCGTCCGGCCACTGTTGGTCCCGTGGTAGAACCCAAGTATCAGATCCGCGCCCTGCATACGGCGTCCACGCTCACCGTCTACCAGGCGTACGCGCCTGAGATCGGGCTTCCCGCCGCCCGGGATGGGCGTTTTCCGGCGCTCTGGCGGCGGGAGCGGATGACATGGATCAAGACGTCGTTCCTGTGGATGATGTACCGCTGCGGGTGAGGGAACAAGGGCGGCCAGGAAGCCGTCCTCGCTGTCGAGATCACTCGGGAAGGCTTCGCGTGGGCGCTGGAGCGTGCCTGTCTGTCCCACTACGAGCGGGGGCTCCACGCCGACCAGGCCACCTGGAAGCGGGAGTTGAAGCGGGCCCCGGCCCGGGTGCAGTGTGATCCCGAACGCGACCTGCACCTCCACCCCCGCCCCCACCGCTCGCTCCAGCTCGGCCTCACCGGTGAAGCCGCGCACCGCTACGCGGACGAGTGGATCGTCTCCATCACCGACGTCACCCCGCTCGCCCGTACGATCCACGCCCATGTACGGGAGGGCGCCATGGACGCCGCCAGGCAACTCCTGCCTGCCGAAAGCCCCTACCCGGTGCCCGACGGGTTCCTGGCTCACCTGACCCCGTGAACCACCGGCGCTCGCGCCCGGGAACGTATCCGCGATCATGGCTGTCATCTCCTGATGACTTCCATCCGCCGAAAGGGACCCATGGTCAACGCCCGGATACTCCTCGCCCTCGCCCTCGTCGCTGCTCTGGTCGGCTGTAGCGCGGCCGATGGGGGCGGTGGCAGTGGCCGGTCGTCGCCTCGGGCCTCCGCGTCCGCCGGCAATGCCAGTCCGGGCGGGAAGGCCTCGCCGCCCGGGCTTGAGGCGTGGATCTACCCCGGGTCCACCGGGGAGGACACCTGTGGGGCCGTCGCCGAGTACCGTGACGGACGACTGCGCAACGGCGTGCTCAAGCCGCAGTACTGGGACGTCGACCCGAGTGGCGCGGTGAAGCTGCTGGATTCCGGGACCCACCCGTGCAACGGCTTCAGCGAGGCCGATGCCGCGGACGTCAAGGCGTATTCGGCCGCCCAGTACACCACCGTCTCCGCGATGGACCGGCCCGCGATCGCCGCACTGGTGAGCGACCCCACCCGTCGTACGGCCGCGGTCGGCTCGCTCACCGAGCTCGCGAAACGCATCGGGTTCACCGGTGTGGACATCGACTTCGAGGACTTCTGGACCTGGACGGCCGAGGACGAGAGCGGGTACGAGGCGTTTCTCACCGAGCTCGCGCAGAGTCTGCACCGCGCCGGCCTCAAGCTCCAGGTCGACGCTCCGGTCGAAACCCATGACGGTGACTCGGTGTTCGACTACGCGGCCGTCATGCGGACCGGGGTGGACCAGCTGGTCGTCATGGACTACGGCCGGCAGTTCAACACCCCCGAAGGGGAGAAGTGTTGGGCCATCTCACCGCACAGCTGGGTGCGCGAGGCCGTCGCGTATGCCCAGTCCCGGGTGCCGGACAAGGACCGGCTGGTCATCGGGCTGCCCTCGTACGGCTTCACCGCCCCCGACCCTTGCGTCACGGACAAGGTGAAGGACAGCGTCGCGCTCGCCACGATGCGCCGCGCGCCCGGCTACTCCGACGACCCCGCGACCACGGCCGCCCGGCGGGACGCGGCCTCCGGCGAAGTCCGCTGGACAGCGGGCGGCACCCTCTACGACTACACCGACCAGCAGGGCATGGACACCAAGTTGGCGGTCCTCCACCAGCTCGGGGTCGCGCACGTGTCGGTGTGGGCGCTGGGCACAAACCCGTGGTTCTCGGCCAATCCGCGTACGAGGTGAGCTGGTCCGGCAGGCGGCCGGAAGGGGTGTCGGCTGGTGGGGGCGGTGCATGCGCGGGGCGGATTCCCTTCGCGTATGCCCGGGGCAGGCTTGTCGCGCGAGCGGGCGTCGCCGATGCTGAAGCCCATCCGACCGGCGGGCCACGGACGGTCCGTCAGGCACCACCTGGTAATGGCGCAGGCGGCCCCGCGTATGCCGCCGATCTCCTCGCGACCTCGTCGCGGCTCCCACCCGAGCGGACATGCCTGTGTCCGGCCTGCGCCCATGACACCACCGGAGGTATCACACCATGGGCAGACCACGGCTGACCGGACGTTGGAGAACGGTGACCCGCGCCCTGGCCGCCACCGCGCTGGCGACCGCCGGACTCAGCGGTACGGCGGCCCACGCCGCCCAGGCGGCCCCGCTCGCCGCAGCCCCGGCGATCGGCATCCAGTTCAACCCCGACGGTGACGCGGGCCAGTGCGGCGGCCGGACGGGCCAGCAGTGGGCCACCTCGCCGGACTGGACCCAGTCGATCCGCTTCGACACCGACAACCGCCCCGGCGGCTGCCAACTGGCCTTCGGCGTCTACGACCCGGACCGCACCTTCGCGGGTGCGTCCATCACCTACGACTTCCACGTCAGCCCCGGTGGGGACAGCGGTCAGTGCGGTAGCCAGGGTTCGTATCAGATGCCGATCCAGCCGTTCCAGACCTTCGGCCCCAGCGTCCGGGTCGACACCGACAACCGATCGGGCTACTGCAACCTCACCCTCGCGGTGAACGGCCGCTCGGATGTCGGCCTCGACGTGCAGTTCTACCCCGACGGCGACGCCGGGCAGTGCAAGAACTACCTGCCCGCGGGCCAGTACCAGACCGCGTACGCGGGCAACCCGGTCACGGTCGGCATCGACGCCGACAACCGTCCCGGCGGCTGCCAGTTCCTGCTCAGGTTGCGGCACTTCTAGGGTGAGGGTCGCGCCTCACCTCAGCGGTGGTGGTCGCCGCCGTGCGTGTGGTCGTCGTCGCGGCCCGTGTCGGGGGATCCGCCCATCATGCGGAGCATGGAGAGGCCCCCGGTGCGCCAGAAGCGGAGCAGGAGCGCGGTGGCCAGGACGATGAAGGCGATGTTGAGCCAGGTGGTGTAGTTCCAGCTCACGCCCTCCATGGGGATCGTCGCGTCGGCCTGGTCGGGGATCAGACCGAGGCCGCCGAAGGTGAACTCGACGATGTACCCGGCGACGACCATCGCGAGGTAGAAGGTGCCGAGCAGGAAGGCGGCGGTCCGCGCGCCGTAGTACTTCCGGTAGACGTTGAGGATCGGCGGGATCAGCAGGTCGGCGAAGACGAAGGAGACCACACCGCCGAAGCTGATGCCGCCCTTCCACAGCACCACCGCCAGCGGCACGTTGCCGATGGAGCACACGAACGAGGCGATCGCCACCAGCGGGCCCGCGATCGGGCCCCACAGCTTCGCGGCGAGTGGGTGCCCGTCGAAGAAGAAGGCGCGCCAGAAGGAGTCGGGGACCCAGGCGGCGATGGCACCGGCGATGAGCAGGCCGACGACCAGGTCGCGCAGGATCGCCGCCCACTCCATGACGAAGACGTGCGAAGTGGAGGTGAAGCCCTCGCGGGAGAACAGGCGCCGGGCGAACGAACCCTCCCGGTGGACGGACATGTCCATCGCCGCGTGGCCCTCCATCGACCCTGCCAGCCCCCGTTCGGCCTGCTCGCGGGCGGCCCGCAGGAGCCCGTCGCGGAGGAAGAACCGGAACAGCACCGCCAGCACGACGATCATGATCGGGCCGCCGATGAATTCGGCGGCGGTGAACTGCCAGCCCATCAGCAGCGCCAGGATCACCCCGAGCTCGACGACCAGGTTGGTGGAGGCGATCTCGAAGGCCATCGCGGCGGTGAAGTTCGCGCCCTTGCGGAACAGCGAGCGGGCCAGCGCCACGGCCGCGTACGAGCAGGACGAGGACGCCGCGCCCAGTGCGGCGGCGATGGCGAGCGTACGGGGCCGGTCGTCGCCCAGGAGCGCGACCACGGTGGATTTGCGGACGACGGCCTGGACGACGGCGGACAGGGCGAAGCCCAGAATCAGGGCCCAGGTGATCTCCCAGGTCATGGATCCGGTGATCGACAGCGCGTGCAGTACGGCGTGCATCTGTGAAGCCTTCCCTGTGCGGGGGCCCGCCCACGGCGGACACGCGCCTTCTTCGGGGTGCGGGTCCGCCGGGCCGGAGGTGCGGGGCGCCGCCGTCGAAGGCGGCGCCCCGCCGGGGTCAGCCGACGCGCAGCGTCAGGGCGGCGGTGTGGAGCTTGCCGCCGGTTCGGAACTGCAGGAACAGCCGCCAGTTGCCGGACGTGGGCAGCTCGGCGTGGAAGGACAGGTCCGGGCCGCCGTTGTCGCCGGTGACCTTGGTCGTCGGGTGCAGGTGGGCGAACGCCGCGTCGCCTTCGTGGAAGGAGGTCAGATGGGCGTACGTCTCCAGGTACGGCTGAAGGTCGGTGACGGGTTTGCCGTCCTTGGCGATCGAGACGGTCAGCGGGTGCGCCATGCCCGCCATGAGCTCGCCCTTGACGGTGACGGTGTACCCGTCGACCCGCGTGGTGGCGGCCGGTGCGGGCAGCGGGGTCTTCGCGGCGTCGCCCGGCACTGTGACGGTGCGCGAGAGCACGAAGTCCTTGCCCTTGCCCGCGCCGCTGTTCGGGGTGAAGGAGGTGAACATGCGCCAGGAGCCCGGGGCGAGGGCGGACAGGTCCGCGCTCCAGGTGCCGTCGGCGGCCATGGTCGGGTGCAGGTGCTGGAAGCCGGTGAGGTCGGAGCGGATGGCGTAGAAGTGCATCCGCTTGGTCTGGTCGACGGCGAAGTCGGTGACCGCCTTGCCGTCCGGGCCGGTCACGGTGAACCCGTAGGCGGCCTGCTTGCCGCCCGGCAACGTGGTGTCCTTCGAGGTGAGGCGGTAGCCGTCCTTGCCGTCGGACAGGCCGTTGCCGGACGCCATGTGGTCCATGCCGGGCATGTCTCCCATCGCGGGCGACTTGCTGGACGAGGACGAGGACGACGCGGAGGGCTTGCTGCCGTGGTCCATCCCCGGCATGGACGAGGAGTCGCCGGAGGAGCCGCAGGCGGCCAGCGTCAGCGCGAGAGCGGCCGAGGCGCCTGCCGCGGCGAGCACGCGGCGGCGCGCGGTGAAACGAGAAGGAGAGAAGCGGGAAGGGGAGAACATCGGGTGGGGTCTTTCCGGGTGGGCGCACCACACCGGTGGCGCGCGCGGACAGTAAGGGCACGTCTGCCGGTCCCGGTCGACGACCGGGGTCCGGCGCATGCCTGTCACGTCCGCGCGATGCACACCCGCAGCAGATGATCTCTTCCGCCGACCGGTGGCCCGCGCCGCCGACTCCCGCCCTCTGCCCGCAGCCGGGCAAGCGCCCAGGCGGTCAGCACGGTGACGGCCACCACGGCCGCCAGGCCCGGCGCGCCCAGGGAGATCCGCTGCTGTGCCGGGGTCGACACGCACAGCGCCCCGGACATCCCCGCGCCTTCGGCGGCCCGGGCGCTCGGCCCCTGGCCGTCCATGGGCGATGCGTGGGTCATCGGGGAGGCGTCATGGCCCGCGGCCATCGGTGTATGGGCGGCCATCGGCGCGTGGGCGGTCATGGAGCCGTGGCAGCCCTCGGCGGCACTCGCCGGGGCGCCATGCATGAGGAACAGGCCGAACAGGACCACGCACACCGCCAGCAGCCGGGCGATGCCCCGCCCGCTCGCCGGTCCGCTGCCCACGTCCCGTCCCCTTTCGTCCCATGCCCCGGGCGCACCGCACCACCCCTTGGGCACAGTGCGGCCCCCGGACGCACCGCCTGCGCCGGGCGCACCCACCATACCGGGGCAGGGTATCGAACGCCGCACCCGCCTCCGCCCTGATCCGCCCCGTACCCCCTCGGTAGGCTGAGCGCGACAACTCATCGTGAAGCAGTACGTGGCACAAGGAGCAAGACGTGAGCGAGCCGGCGTCCATCGCCCTGCAGCAGCAGATCGCCCGGGAACTTGAGGTCGCCGAGTTCTTCGAGGCCGAGCGGGAGATCGAGCGCCGGGTGGCCTTCCTCGCCGAGCGGCTGACCTCCACCGGTCTGCGCTCGCTCGTGCTCGGCATCAGCGGCGGCGTCGACTCCACCACCGCCGGCCGGCTCTGTCAGCTCGCGGTCGAGCGCGCCCGGGCCGCCGGGCACGAGGCGCGGTTCTACGCGATGCGGCTGCCCTACGGGGTCCAGGCCGACGAGCACGACGCCCAGCTCGCGCTCTCCTTCATACGGGCCGACCACGTGCTGACCGTGGACATCAAGCCCGCGAGCGACGCCGCGCTGGAGGCCGCGCTGGCCGCCGGGGTGAGCTTCCGCGACGCCCACCACCAGGACTTCGTGCGCGGCAACATCAAGGCCCGCCAGCGCATGATCGCCCAGTACGCGGTGGCGGGCGCCCACGACGGCCTGGTCGTGGGCACCGACCACGCCGCCGAGGCGGTCTCCGGCTTCTTCACCAAGTTCGGCGACGGCGCCGCCGACCTCGTCCCGCTGACCGGCCTGACCAAGCGCCGGGTGCGGAGGGTGGCGGACGCGCTGGGGGCGCCCGCCGAGCTCGTCTGGAAGACCCCGACGGCCGACCTGGAGAACCTCGACCCGGGCAAGGCAGACGAGGACGCCCTCGGGGTCACGTACGACGACATCGACGACTTCCTTGAGGGCAAGCCGGTCGACGAGCGCGCCTTCGAGACGATCGTCAACCGCTACCGCCTCACCGACCACAAGCGCCGGCTGCCCATCGCGCCGTGAGCACCGCCTCGGCGCAGGCCCAGCCGCACCACACCTGTGCTGCGGCGCATGTCCTGTAGAGCCCTTCCCTTGTCCCAAGCCGCCCGGTAAAGGCCGGTGATCGGCGGTGGCCTGCTGCGGAACACGATCCGCAGCAGGCCGCCTGACCATCGTCGGGACGGCGGTTCCTCACCGCCGACGCGACTACTCCGCTACTCCGCGGCGATCGGACGCAGGAACTCCAGCGACCACGTCGCCTGCGGCTCGGGCGTCTGCGCGATGAGCTGGATCTGTGCGCCCAGATAGTCGGCGCGCCAGGCCAGGCTCTTGTCCGAGACGATCTGGAGCCCGCCGATGACGGGCTCGAAGGTCCACTGCGTACGCTCCTCCGGCCGCACGCTGTTGGCGAAGAGCTTGTCGTCGGCCGCCACGAGGCCCACCTGCGGATGGGTGTCGAGGAATATCTGGTACGGCGCTCCCGGTGTGTCCTGGATGGGCAGGATGGCCCATTCCTGCTGGAAGGGCGGGTCCAGAGGGCGGTCGGTGGCGACCGGGACGCCGTGCTCGATGACGTTTTCCCGGGCCGTCGCGAGCGCGGGCGGACCGAAGATATGGGCGTAGAGCCGGTAGACGCCGGGCCTGATCGGTACGGGAGGCATGCTCGCCACGTCCTCTCTCCCTCACTGGCCGGTGGCGACCACCACCGGTCCTCGCCCCACCATCACGGGCGCACCCGTCGCAGCACAGCTCAAATGCCGCCAAGCCGAGTACGGCGCGTACGAGGCGCCGGGGGCTGCCGTGACCATTGAGCAGGCCCGGACCATTGCCCGCTGAACTCGCCTATGGCTAGCCTGTGTTCGTCATTACGATCGTTGACCGGGGTTTCGAACACGAAGGGCGGGTGGCGGGCGATGGGCCGACTGGTTCCGGCGGTGACCAGGGCGCTGGACGTACTGGAGCTCTTCCTGGAGAGCGAAGTCCCGCTCTCCGCACCCGACATCACCCGAAGGCTCCAACTGCCCCGGACGACCGTCCATGAGCTGATCACCACCCTGGCCGCCCGGTCGTATCTGGTGGCCGTCCCCGAGCAGCCCGGCCGCTATCGCCTCGGGGTGCGCACGTACCAGCTCGGCAGCCGGTACGCGGAGCAGCTGGACCTCGCCGCCGAGGGGCAGCAGGTGGCGCGCGAAGTCGCCGAGACCTGCGACGAGACCGTGCATGTGGCGGTCCTTGAGGACACCGATGTCATCTACATCGCGAAGGTGGACTCCACGCACGCCGTCCGTATGGTCTCGGCGGCGGGCCGGAGGCTGCCCGCCCACTGCACCGCCGTGGGCAAGATGCTGCTCGCCTCGCTGCCGCCGGCCGAGCTCGACGTACGGCTCGCGCGCGGCGAACTCGTCGCGATGACCCCCGGCAG
This sequence comes from Streptomyces sp. NPDC048696, assembly GCF_043198895.1. Taxonomy (NCBI): domain Bacteria; kingdom Bacillati; phylum Actinomycetota; class Actinomycetes; order Kitasatosporales; family Streptomycetaceae; genus Streptomyces; species Streptomyces sp. NPDC048696. Next base: position 305,440 of record NZ_JBICVJ010000008.1, read on the forward strand.
CGTCACCGACCCGGCCGTGCTGCGCGCCGCCCTGGGGGAGATCCGGGCCCGGGGGACCGCCGTCGAGCACCGCGAATCCAACCCGGACGTGAGTTGTGTGGCCGCCCCGGTACGCGACAGCGCGGGCCGGGTCGTGGCCGCGCTGTCGATCTCCGTACCGGTGATCAGATGGAGCGCGGAGCGCGAGGCGGAGCTCGCGGAGCTGGCCCTGAAGGGCGCCGGTGATCTGTCCGTGCGGCTCGGCCACCGGGGCTCGCGATGAGGCCCGAGGTCGCGGTGCGCGAGTGGGCCGAGCTCGGCGAGGGCCCCACCTGGGATCCGGTCGGCGGGCGGCTGATCTGGGTCGACATCCTCGCGTCGCGCATCCACGGGTACGAGCCCGGCAGCGGCCGGCGTACCGTCATGGCGACCGAGCAGCACGTCGGCGCCGCGAAGCCCCGCGTGGGCGGCGGTCTGGTCGTCAACCTCCGTGACGGCGTCGGCCTTTACGGGCCCGACGGGGCCTTCTCGTGGCTGCTGCGGGAGCCCGTGCCCGGGCGGCGCGGCAACGACGCGGCCGTCGCACCCGACGGGGCCCTGTGGGCGGGCACGATGCGCTACGACGAGGCGCCGTCCGGCGGCTCCCTGACCCGGGTCACGGGCGACGGCACGCCCACTCCGCTGCCGGGTGACATCACGGTCAGCAACGGCATCGGCTGGAGCCCGGACGGCCGGTCGATGTACTACGTCGACAGCCCCACCCGGCGTATCGATGTCTTCGACTTCGACAGTCAACTGGCCCATGAGCGGCGGGAGTTCGCGGCCATCGAGGAGGGCGCCGGTTTCCCGGACGGGCTGGCCGTGGACGCGGCGGGCGGTGTGTGGGTGGCGCTGTGGGACGGCGGGGCGATCCGCCGCTACGGGCCGGACGGGACCCTCGACCTGGTCGTCGGGCTGCCCGTGCGCCGCCCCACCGCCTGCGCCTTCGGCGGCCCCGGCCTCGGCGACCTGTACATCACCACCGCCCGGGTCGGCCAGGACCGGCCGCACCCGCTCGCGGGCTCGCTCCTGGTGCTGCCGGGCATCGGCAGGGGAATACCGGGCACCGCCTTCGCCGGATGAACGACGGAGGCGATGCCCGGCGACCGGGCCGCCCACCGGGCCCGGGGTCTGGGGTCAGCGCGTCTCAGCGCGTCGAGAAGGTGTGCAGGGTGGAGGAGCGATACGTCCGGCCGGGGCGCAGCACCGTCGACGGGAACGCGGGCCGGTTGGGCGAGTCGGGGAAGTGCTGGCTCTCCAGGCACAGCGCGTCGCCCTGGCGGTAGGTGCGGCCCGAGGGGCCGACCAGGGTGCCGTCGAGGAAGTTGCCGCTGTAGAACTGAAGGCCCGGCTCGGTGGTGTACATCCGCATGACCCGGCCCGAGCACGGATCGGCGAGCGTGAGCGCGTACTCGGGGCTCTGCGTGATCCCCTTGTCCAGCACCCAGTTGTGGTCGATTCCCTTGCCGTACAGGAGCTGCGGATGCCCCTGGCGGATGTCGCGGCCGATCTCCTTCGTACGGCGGAAGTCGAAGGGCGTGCCCGCCACCCGGGCCAGTTCGCCCGTCGGGATCAGGCCCGTGCCGACCGGGGTGTAACGGGCGGCGGCCAGTTCCAGGGTGTGGTCGAGGACGGAACCGCTGCCCTCGCCGCCGAGGTTGAAGTACGTGTGGTTGGTGAGGTTGACGACGGTGGCCCGGTCGGTGGTCGCCTCGTAGTCGATGCGCCACGCGCCGCGTGCCGTGAGGGTGTAGACGACGCGGACCTTGAGGGTGCCGGGGTAGCCCATCTCGCCGTCCGGCGAGATGCGGGAGAGGACGAGACCGGTCTCGGAGCCGTGGGTGAACGGCTCCACGTGCCACATCCGCTTGTCGAAGCCCTGGGTGCCGCCGTGCAGGCTGTTCACCCCGTCGTTGAGGGGCAGTTGGTAGGTGTGGCCGTCGAGGGTGAACCTGCCGCCCGCGATGCGGTTGCCGTAGCGGCCGATGAGTCCGCCGAAGTAGGGGGACTTGGCCACGTAGTCGGCGAGGTTGTCGAGGCCGAGCGCGATGTCGGCCAGGTGGCCGTGGCGGTCGGGGACTTCGAGGGAGTGGACGATCCCGCCGTACGAGAGGACCTTCAGGCGGGTGCCGCCGTTGGTGACGGTCCACAGGTACACCTTGGTGCCGTCGGCCAGGGTGCCGAACAGCGTCCTGGTGGGGGTGGAGCGGCCCGGCGCGGCGTGGGCCGTCGCGGGGGCGAGTCCGGCGGTGAGTCCGGTGGCGAGTCCGGCCGCCAGCGCCGTACGTCTGCTGGTGTTCATGAGGGCGACTCCTCGGGAGTGGGTGGGGAAGTCAGGAACCGGCCTTGCGTTTGTTGTAGACGTCGAAGCCGACCGCGGCGAGCAGCACGAGCCCCTTGATGACCTGCTGGTAGTCGGTGCCGACGCCGACGAGCGACATGCCGTTGTTGAGCACACCGAGGACCAGGCCGCCGATCACCGCGCCCAGGACCGTGCCGACGCCGCCGCTCATCGAGGCGCCGCCGATGAAGGAGGCGGCGATCGCCTCCAGTTCGAAGTTGACGCCCGCGTTGGGGGTGCCCGCGTTCAGACGGGCCGCGAAGACGACGCCGGCCAGCGCGGCGAGCAGGCCCATGTTCACGAAGACGAGGAAGGTGACCCGCTTGTCCTTGACGCCGGAGAGCTTGGCCGCGGCCTGGTTGCCGCCGAGCGCGTACACATGGCGCCCCACGACGGCGTTGCGCATCACGAAGCCGAGCCCCAGGAGCAGGGCGCCGAGCAGCAGCAGGACAACGGGCACACCCCGGTAGCTCGCCAGCGTCAGGGTGAAGGCGAGGACGGCCGCCGTGATCGCCGCGCACTTGGCGAGGAACAGGCCGCGGGGCAGCACCTCCAGTTCGTACGCCTGCTGGCGCCGCCGGGACCGTACCTCCTGTACGAGGACGACGGCGATCAGGCCGAGCCCCAACAGCAGCGTCAGATTGTGGTAGTTGGTGTTCGGGCCGACCTCCGGCAGATAGCCGGTGGATATCTTCTGGAAGCCGTCGGGGAACGGGCCGAGCGAGCGCGAGCCGAGCAGGATCTGGGTGGCTCCCCGGAACAGCAGCATGCCGGCGAGGGTGACGATGAAGGACGGGATGCCCACATACGCGATCCAGAACCCCTGCCAGGCACCCGCCAGGGCTCCGATGGCGAGCGCGATGACCAGCGCCAGCACCCAGGGCACATGGTGCTCGACCATCAGCACCGCGCACGCCGCCGAGACGAAGGCCGCCAGCGAGCCCACGGAGAGATCGATATGGCCCGCGATGATGACGATCATCATGCCGATGGCGAGGACCAGGATGTAGCTGTTCTGCAGCACCAGATTGGTGACGTTGTTCGGCTTGAGCAGCACGCCGTCCGTCCAGATCTGGAACAGGACGACGATCAGGCCGAGCGCGACCAGCATCCCGTACTGCCGCATGTTGCGGCGGGCCGCGTCGAGCAGCAGGGCCCCGGCCGTGGCGCGCGGGGACTCGGGTGCGCGCGGGGCGCTCGGCGGGCTGTCGGTGGTGACCGGACTCATGCGACTACCTCTTGTTCGTGGTCATATGGCGCATCAGCACTTCCTGGGTCGCCTGCGCCCGGGCGACCTCGCCGGTGAGCCGCCCGGCGGCCATCGTGTAGACGCGGTCGCACATGCCGAGCAGTTCGGGCAGCTCGGAGGAGATGAGGACGACCGCTCTGCCCTCGGCGGCGAGCCGGTCGACGACGGTGTAGATCTCGTACTTGGCGCCCACGTCGATGCCGCGTGTCGGCTCGTCGAGGATCAGCACATCGGGGCCCGCGAAGATCCACTTGCTGAGGACGACCTTCTGCTGGTTGCCGCCGGACAGCCGCCCGGCGCGCTCGAAGACGGTCGGCGCCTTGATGTTCATGGTCGCGCGGTACGACTCGGCGACCCGCCGCTCCTCGTGCTCGTCCACGATGCCGCGCCGGGACACCTTGCCCAGCGCACCGAGCGTGATGTTGTGGCCGATGGTGTCGATGAGGTTGAGGCCGTAGCGCTTGCGGTCCTCGGTGACATACGCGATGCCATGGGCGACCGCCTCCGGGACGGTCCGGGTGCGGATCTCGCGGCCGTCCTTGAGTACGGTGCCGCTGATGCCGCGCCCGTACGAGCGGCCGAAGACGCTCATGGCCAGTTCGGTGCGGCCCGCCCCCATCAGTCCCGCGATGCCGACGATCTCGCCGCGCCGCACGTACAGGCTGACGCCGTCCACCACCTTGCGCTGCTGGTCGACGGGGTGGTGCACGGTCCAGTCCTGGATCTCCAGGGCGGGGCGGGCGTCCGGGTCGCCCTCGTACGGTGTGCGCGCGGGGAAGCGGTGGTCGAGGTCGCGGCCGACCATGGCCCGGATGATGCGGTCCTCGGTGGTGGCCTCGTCCTTCACGTCGAGGGTTTCGATGGTGTGGCCGTCGCGGATGACGGTGACCGAGTCGGCGATCGCCGCGATCTCGTTGAGCTTGTGCGAGATGATGATCGAGGTGATGCCCTGTTCCTTCAACTCCGCGATGAGGCCCAGGAGATGGGCGCTGTCCTCGTCGTTGAGCGCGGCGGTCGGCTCGTCGAGGATGAGCAGCGTGACCTCCTTGGCGAGGGCCTTGGCGATCTCCACCAGCTGCTGCTTGCCGACGCCTATGTCCGCGACCCGGGTCTGGGGATGTTCGTCGAGTCCCACCCTTTTGAGGAGCCGCGCCGCGTGCTGGAGCGTCCGGCTCCAGCTGACGATGCCGTGCGAGGCCTGTTCGTTGCCGAGGAAGATGTTCTCGGCGATGGAGAGATGGGGGACCAGGGCCAGTTCCTGGTGGATGATGACGATCCCGCGTGCCTCGCTCGCCCGGATGTCCTTGAAGGCGCAGGGCTCGCCCTGGAACAGGATCTCGCCCTCGTAACTCCCGTGCGGATGAACGCCGCTGAGCACCTTCATCAGGGTCGACTTGCCCGCGCCGTTCTCCCCGCAGACGGCGTGCACCTCACCCGGCGCGACGGTCAGGGAGACGTCGGAGAGCGCCCGGACGCCGGGGAAGGACTTGCCGATGGAGCGCATCTCCAGGACGGGTGCGCGCGGGGCGGGGATGCGGGGAGCGGGGTTGTCCGGGGCCGGGACGTCCGGGGTGGGGGTGTGGCTCACTTGAGGTCACTCGCCTTGATGTAGCCCGAATCCACCAGCTCGGCCTGGTAGTTGGTCTTGTCGACGCTGACCGGGTTGAGCAGGAAGGACGGCACGACCTTCTTCTCGTTGTCGTATGTCTTGACGTCGTTGACCTCGGGCTTCTTGTTGTTGAGCACCGCGTCGGCCATCTGCACGGCCTGCTTGGCCAGCGCCCGGGTGTCCTTGTAGACGGTCTGGGTCTGGTTGCCCGCGATGATCGACTTCACCGACGCCACCTCGGCGTCCTGCCCGGTGACGACCGGGTACGGCTTGGCGGCGGTGCCGTAGCCGCCGGAGCGCAGCGCCGACAGGATGCCGATCGACATGCCGTCGTACGGGGACAAGACGGCGTCGACGCGGTCGGAGGAGTACGACTTCGTCAGCAGGTCGTCCATGCGCTTCTGTGCGGTGGCGCCGTCCCAGCGCAGCGTGGTCACCTGGTTGAGCCGGGTCTGCCCGCTGCGTACGACCAACTGCTTCTTGTCGAGGTAGGGCTGGAGCGTCTTCATGGCGCCCTGGAAGAAGTAGCGGGTGTTGTTGTCGTCGGGGGACCCGGCGAAGAGCTCGATGGTGAACGGGCCGGTCTTGGCGCCGCTCTTGAGCCCGAGCTTGTCGATGATGTACGTCGCCTGGAGGACGCCGACCTTCTCGTTGTCGAACGAGGCGTAGTAGTCGACGTTCGGCGAGCCGAGGATGAGGCGGTCGTACGAGATCACCTTGATGTGCTGGTCGGCGGCCTGTCGCAGGACGTCGCTCAGCGCGCGGCCGTCGATCGCCGCGATGACGAGGACGTCGTCACCCTTGGTGATCATGTTCTCGATCTGGGCGACCTGCTGGTCGACGTTGTCCTCGCCGTACTGGAGATCGGTCTTGTAGCCGAGCGCGTGGAACTGCTTGGCCATGTTGTTCCCGTCGGCGATCCAGCGCTCCGAGGACTTGGTCGGCATCGCGATGCCGATCGTGGCGCCCTTGCCGCTCTTGCTGGTGCTTTTGCCGCCGCCCTCACTGCTCTGCCCGCACGCGGCGAGCGCGAGGGCGAGCGAGGCGGCGACGAGGGGGAGTGCGGCTCGGCGGGTGCGGCGCATGGTCATCGGTCCTCCGGAGTGAGGGGGAAGCGGTCGAGGGGGCCGGGGCGGCGGGAGCCGAGCGGGGACATACCGCCGTCGGCGCGGTGGCGGGCGAGCAGATCGAGGACGAGCCGGCCCCGGCGCACCCGCTCACGGGCGGTGTCCAGGGCGGTGTCGCGCAGATGGGCGCCGTACGGGTAGATGCCCGGCGCCTTGGACAGGCCGAACTTGAGGTAGAGCGGGGCGGCCCGGCGGATCAGCTCGGCCGCCTCGTACATCCGCACATAGCCGCCGAGGTCGTCAGGGGCTTCGACGTACAGGTCGAGGGGGACGCCGGAGACCCGGCGCATCTCGGTGAAGTGAGCGAGCGTCAGGTCGGAGGGGACGTTCACGGAGTCGGCGCCGAGGTGTTCGTACACCGCGACCGACGCCGGGTTGACCGGGCCGACCAGTGCGGAGACCTTCAGGGTGGTGTCGGCGGGCAGCAGGCCGCGCTCGCGCATCCGGTGCAGGGTCCACAGCACGCCCTCGTCGGCCACGAGCAGCGAGGGGACGCCCAACTCCGTCGCGCGCAGGGCGTCTTCGACGCAGCCCGCGAGCGCGTCATGGCCCCGGGCGCGCAGTCCCGCGCCGCCCGACGCGGTACGGGCCGAGGCGCCGGTGTCCCAGGTGCCGCGCGGGCCGGTGAACAGGCAGAGCTCGATGTCGCGCTCGGCGGACGCCTCCACCATCTCGGTGATCTCCGCGTCGGAGAGCATCCACACTCCACTGCCCTGGCTGACGCGGTGCACGGGCACATCGAGGCGGGAGGCCTCCTTGAGGACCGCGCCGAGCGCTTCGGGGCCCTCCACGGAGGGAATCTCGGTGCGCCAGGTGCCCCCGTCGGGAAAGGAGTGCGGGGAGGAGTCGGTGGGACGGTCGGCGGGTGCGGCCAGGCCGAGCGCCGTCAGAGCCGGTTCGCCGGGACGGCGGGGCCCTTCGGGGGTCGGGGCGGGGGCTGATGTGTGGGTCACGGGCGGTTCCTAGGCTGAGAGTTGTTCGAAATACCGGACATCGTTCGGATAGTTGGGCGCGCGGCGCCGTCGGGAGCACGAGGCGCGCGCCTCACGGGCGCAGCAGGACCTTCCCCGTATCGGGATCGTCGGCCGCGAGCAGCGCGAGCGCGTCGCCGAACCGTTCCAGCGGGAACTCGTGCGTGATCAGCCGCGCCGGATCGATCCGCCCCGTGGCGTACGCCCGTACGGCGAAGGACCAGGCGGCCGAGGGCGCTCCGAAGACGCTGCGGACGGTGAGCTGGCTCAGCGAGAGGTGGACCGGATCGATGCCGACCGCTCCGGCGGCGAACATCCCGGTGAGGACCACCCGGCCGCCGCGCCGGGCGAGCAGGCAGGACCCGGCGGCGGTGCCGGGCGCCCCGGCGGTCTCCACGACCAGGTCGTAGTGGCCGTGCACCTCCTCGTTGGCCTCGGGGGTGCGGGCCTCGGTCGCGCCCGTCAGGAGGGCGAGCTTGGCACGTTCGGGCCGGGGGTCGACGGCCGCCAGCTCGGCGGGGGAGTACGCCGAGAGCAGCTGGACCGCGAGCAGCCCCAGCGTCCCCGCACCGACCACGGCGATCCGTTCCCCCGCCTCCGGCGCCCCGGCCCGGACGGCGGCCGCGACCACCGCGGCCGGCTCCAGCAGGGCCGCGGCGCGCGGATCCGCGTCGTCGGGCAGCGGATGCAGCAGCCGGGCGGGCACCACCAGGTGGTCGGCGAAGGCGCCGGGGTGGGTGAACCCCGTTTCCGCGTACGAGTCCGCACACAGCGAGGTCTCGCCCTGCCGGCACCGCTCGCAGGTCCCGCAGCTGCGGAAACCCTCGGCGACCGCCTTGCGCCCGACGAGCCCCGGATCGACGCCGGGCCCGGCCGCGACGACCGTGCCGGACCACTCGTGGCCGGGTGTGACGGGGTAGCGGACGTACCCGGGGTCGCGGTGGCCGTCGTACACCTCCAGGTCGCTGCGGCAGATCCCGGCGGCGGCCACCTCGACCAGTACCTCGCCGGGGCCGGGCTCCGGGCGCGGACCGGTGACCAGGCGGTGGCTGCCGGGGGTGTCGATGACGACCGCGCGGCTGCTCACCGGCCCGCCCTCGGGGAGCCGGGGGCACCGGGGGAGCCGGGGGCGCGCTTCTCCCAGCCCTCCGCCCACAGGTCGAAACGGGCCTGCTGCTGCGGGAATTCGGCCGCCGCGTCCACATCGAGCTCCACGCCGAGGCCCGGGGCGTCGGGCAGTGTGAAGTAGCCGTCGACGACCTGCGGCGCGCCCTTGACGACCTTCTTGATGTCGGCGTCCGCGAAGTCGTTGAAGTGTTCCAGTATCTTGAAGTTCGGTGTGCAGCCCGCGAGTTGGAGGGTGGCGGCGGTGAGCACCGGGCCGCCCACGTTGTGCGGGGCGACGAGTACGTAGTGGGTCTCGGCGGTCGCCGCGAGCTTGCGGGCCTCCAGGATGCCGCCGAGGTGGCCCACGTCCGGCTGGATGATGTCGGCGGCCTGGGACTCGAAGAGCTCGCGGAACTCGATGCGGTCGTGGATGCGTTCCCCGGTCGCGACCGGGATGTCCACCTTGTCGGCGACCTTCCGCAGCGCCTTCAGGTTCTCCGGCGGGACCGGCTCCTCCAGCCAGGCGGGCGCGAACGGGGCGAGCTCGCGGGCCAGGCGCACCGCCGTGGCCGGGGAGAACCGCCCGTGCATCTCCACCATCAGCTCCGCGTCGGGGCCGATCGCGTCCCGTACCGCCTCGATCAACGAGACGGCGTAGCGGGTCTGCTGATGGTCGAGTTCGAAGTGCCCGGTGCCGAACGGGTCGATCTTCAGGGCCCGGTAGCCACGCTCCACGACCGTACGGGCCGCTTTGTGGTACGCCTCCGGGGTGCGCTCAGTCGTATACCAGCCGTTCGCGTACGCCTTGACGCGGTCCGTCACCCTGCCGCCGAGCAGCTGCCACACGGGCACGCCGAGCGCCTTGCCCTTGATGTCCCAGCAGGCCATCTCGACGACCGCGATGCCGGACATCACGATCTCGCCGGCCCGTCCGTAGTCGCCGTACTTCATCCGGCGCACCAGGTCCTCGATGGCGAAGGGGTCGGAGCCCGCGATGTGGTTGGTCTCGGCTTCCCGGAGATAGCCGATCAGGGCGTCGGTGTGGCCGAGCATCCGGGTCTCGCCGACGCCGGTGAGGCCTTCGTCGGTGTGGACCTGGACGTAGGTGAGGTTGCGCCAGGGGGTCCCGACGACATGGGTGCTGATTCCGGTGATTCGCACGGCAGTTGCTCCCGGGGGTGATGCACGGCGTTCGATATTTCGTCACACGTTCGAAATCCTGGCGTGACGGTAATGACGCCGGGGAGCGGGTGTCAATGGGTCGCGCGGCAATCGTTGAAATGTGAAGAACCCATGGTGCGCGGGGTGTTGACGCGAGGGCGGAGCAAGGGGAATGCTCCCGGCGTCGAAATGCAGAACGATGTCCGAAATCTCGAACCGCTGGCGAGAGTTGAGGAGACCGGCATGACCGCACACCCCGCATCCGGACCGGCACAGCCACCCGCCCACAGGCCCGGCCGCAGAACCGTCCTCACCGCGCTCGGCGCACTGCCGCTCGCCGGGGCGATCGGCCCGGCCCTCGCGGCGCCTGCTGCGCGGGCCGCCGAAACGCTCCCTGCACCCGTGGCGCACTGGACGTTCGACGAAGGCGCCGGCACCACGGCCGCCGACAGCTCCGGCGGGCCCGCCCTCACCCTGGGCGGGGGCGCGCGGTGGGGCGCGGCGAAGTACGGGGCGTCCGGACTCGACCTGTCGGCGGGCGGCAGCGCCACCGCGCCGGGTCCCGTCGTGAACACCGCCGGGGACTTCAGCGCGGCCGCCTGGATACGGCTCGCCACCACCACCGGATACCAGACGTTCGTGTCCGTCGACGGCGCCGACGTCAGCGGTTTCTACCTCCAACTCCGCGACGACACCGGTGCGTTCGCCTTCACCCGGCTCCCGTCGGACGCCGCCTCCGGAAACGGCGCGGCCGCCGTCGCCGGGGCGTCCTTCGCCCCCGTGCCCGGCGTCTGGTACCACGTGCTCGGCGTCAACGACACCTCGGCCAAGGCCGTCCGGCTGTATGTCAACGGCGTACTGGAGGGCGAGACGCCCTACCATGACGGCTGGCGCGCGACCGGGGCGACCGCCGTGGGGCGCGGCCGCTTCGGCGGCGCCGACGTCGACCAGGTCCACGGGCTCATCGACGACGTCCAGGTCTTCGGCGTCGCCCTCACCGCCGACCAGGCCGCCGCACTGGCCGGAGTGCCCGTCGAGGCCACACGCCCGCTGCTGACCGTCGACACGACCCGTCCCGGACCGGTGGTCAGCCCCGAACTCGGCGGGATCTTCTTCGAGGACATCAACCACAGCGGCGAGGGCGGCCTGTACGCCGAGCTCGTCGACAACCGCAGCTTCATGGCCGCCGCCACCCCGCTGCACTGGTCGGCCGTGGGCTCGGCCACCCTCGCGATCGACCCGGCTCAGCCGCTCAACCGAGCCCTCACCCAGTCGCTTCAGGTCACCGCGTCCGCCGCGGGCGAGGGTGTGGCGAACGAAGGTTTCTGGGGAATCCCGGTCCGGCCGAACACGACCTACCGCGCTTCGCTGTACGCCAAGTCATCGCACACATCCGGCAAGTTGACGGTATCGATCGTGGGAAAGGACGGCACGGTCCACGCCACGGCCACCACGGGAACCCTCACCACGGCCTGGCACCCACACGAACTCACCCTGACGACCGGCCCGAACGCGCCCACCACCATGGAAGCCCGGCTCACCGTCACGGTGACGGCCCCCGGCACGCTCTGGCTGAGCCAGGTCTCCCTCTTCCCGCCGACGTACAAGAACCGGCCCGGCGGGCTGCGGGCGGACCTGATGGAGAAACTGGCGGCGCTGAAGCCCGCGTTCCTGCGCTTCCCGGGCGGCAACTACCTCGAAGGCAACGTCATCGCCGACCGGTTCGACTGGAAGAAGACGATCGGCCCGGCCGAGGAGCGCCCCGGACACCGCAACTCCGCCTGGGGCTACTGGTCCACCGACGGACTCGGCCTGCCCGAATACCTCCAGATGACCGAGGACCTGGGTTGCACCCCGCTGCTGTGCGTGTACGCGGGCTACTCGCTGGGCGGTGAACACGTCACCGGCGACGCCCTGAAGCCGTTCGTCCAGGACGCCCTCGACCAGATCGAATACATCACCGGCCCCGCCACCTCCACCTGGGGCGCGCGACGTGCGGCCGACGGACATCCCAAGCCCTATCCCCTGACATACGTGGAGATCGGCAACGAGGACTCGTTCGACCGGTCGGGCTCGTACGAGCAGCGGTACGCGGCCTTCCACGACGCGATCACGTCCCGCTACCCGGCGCTCAAGCTGATCGCCACGACGCCGGTGACCTCCCGCCCGTACGACCTGATCGACGAGCACTACTACCTCTCGCCCGCCGCCTTCCAGGCCGCCTCGCACAAGTACGACCAGCGTGACCGGAGCGGCCCCAAGGTGTTCGTCGGCGAATGGGCCGCGCAGGAGGGCCGCCCCACCCCTGACCTCAACGCCGCCCTGGGCGACGCCTCCTGGCTGGTCGGGCTCATCCGCAACTCCGACCAGGTCCTCATGGAGTCGTACGCACCGCTGTTCAGCCACGTCCGGGACAACACCTGGGCCACCAACCTCATCGCGTACGACGGGCTGACCAGCTACAACTCGCCCAGCTACTACGCACAGCAGCTGCTGCGCACCCGGCGGGGGAGCGTGGTCCTGCCGACCTCGGTCCGCGCGCTGCCCGGTCTGAACGTCGTGACCACCCGCGACCCGGCGACCCACCGCGTCTACCTCGCGGTGGTCAACACGAGCGCCACCGCCCGGACGACGGTCGTCCGCCTCCAAGGGGCCACCCGCACCGCCCCGACGGGCGCGGTCACGGTCCTGTCGGCGGCGGACAAGACGGCCACCAACACCCTGGCCGACCCCGAGGCGGTGATCCCGCACCGCCGCCCCGTCGGCGGTCTGACGCCCGCGTTCCGGGCGACGTTCGCGGCGTACTCGGTGACGGTGCTGGAGGTGACGGCGGGCTGAGCGGGCGCGGTCGACCGGCCCGGCACCGGCCTGCGGCGAATATCCGGTGGCGGGCACGGCGCCCGGTGGTGAGGATCGCGGGATGCGTGCCTTCCTGGAAACCGAGCAACTGGTACTGCGCCCGTTCGACGACGGCGACGCCGACCACCTGTTCGCGCTGGACAACGACCCCGATGTCATGCGCTTCATCAACGGCGGCCGGCCGACCGGCCGCGAGGCGATCCGCACGCGGATCCTGCCACGGCTCCTCCACGACCATCCGTGCTCCGGTACCCGTGGCTACTGGGCCGCCGAGGAGAAGGGTGCGGGTACCTTCCTGGGGTGGTTCGAGTTTCGCCCGATTGACGACGACAGCCCCGCCGTGGTCGAACTCGGCTACCGGCTGAACAAGGCCGCCTGGGGCAGGGGCTGTGCCACCGAAGGATCTCGGGCGCTGATCCGCAAGGGGTTCACCGACCTCGGTGTGGAGCGGGTCACCGCGAACACGATGGCGGTGAATACGCGCTCCCGGCGGGTGATGGAGAAGGCGGGCCTGTCATTCCTGCGGCACTTCACCGGGGACTGGCCGCAGGCGATCCCGGGATCCGAGCACGGCGAGGTCGAGTACGAGCTCCTTCGGGCCGACTGGGAGCGGGGCCGGTAGCCGTCGGCCAGGTGCGGCCGGAGCCCTCGAATCTGTTCCGTTCGGTGGCCAAGTGAGCCGTGACCATTGCCGTCGAGTGGCAGGATCGACCGGTCTCCTTACCGCCTGTGAGCAGCCGAACCCACCGCCGCGCTCCTATATCATGATCGAACCCATGATGATCGCCCTCATCGCCCGCCCCGACCGGAAAACCATGCTGTCCAGCATGAAGAGCGATCTATGCAACGAAATCTAACAAATCGGCCAAACAATTGATATCTATAGCATCACGGATGTTTTCGCGAATCAACTGCAAATCCATGCTCGCCGCGTGGCGTCAGCCACGGGCGATGTTGTGGACCGCGGCGAGCGTGGTGGCCCTCGGATTTCTTGTCGCGCTGGAGATCGCCGCGCGGCACTACGGCACGCGGGGGCCCATCGACAACCAGGTGCGAGAGGTGGTGTTCGCCCCCAAATCGGGGCCGCTGCTGTACGCCAGTATGGCGTTGATGATGGTGGTGCTCACCTGGCGGCAACGGATCATCGCGATCAGTGTCGCGGTCGGCATCGATGTCGTCTTCTTCCTGGTGCGCTGGGCGTTCGACGCCAAGATGATGTTCGGCAACGGCGCGCTGTGGGTGCTTTTGGGCTGCGCCGTCATCGCTGTCACGCGACGCACCGGCCGGGAACGTGCCCTGCTCCTGAAGGGTGTGGGGCTCGGACTGCTGCTCGTGGCCGGCCGCAAGACCGGTGACGCCTGGCTGCTCATCACGTCCAAGACCCGTCCGACGGTGCTCGACCAGTACGTGGCGGTCGCCGACCACGCGCTGGGCAACCCGTCGTGGGTGGTGGGCCGGATGGTCAAGGCCACCGGGCCGATCGGCGCGCATGTTCTCGACTACGTCTACATTCAGCTCGCGGTGGCCGCGGTCATCGTCACCGTGTACCAGCTGCGCAATGTCGCGACCGAACGCCGCTTCCCGAGCCATCATCTGGTGCGCACCTTTTTGACGATCGGCCTGCTCGGACCCGCGATCTACATGATCTTCCCGGTGGTCGGCCCGATCTTCGCGTACGGTACGGGCGCCTTCGGTACCGGCGGTGAACATCTGGCGGTGGCCAACCTGTGGCCGCACACCCCGCCGCCGATCGCCGCCCCGCACCACATGCCATTCGACGAGCTCACCCCGCGCAACTGCATGCCCAGCCTGCACACGGCCTGGGCCACCGCGATTTTCATCCATTCCCGCAAGGGCCCGAGAATTCTTCGCTACGCGGGCGCTTTCTGGCTGATCGCCACGCTCGGCGCGACGCTGGGATTCGGCTACCACTACGGCACGGACATCATCGCCGGTGTCGTATTCACGCTCACGATCGAGGCGGGACTGCGCGCGATCGAACGCGGCTGGGACCGGTCGGGAATTCAGCTGGTCGCTTATGGCGCGACCGTTTTCGCCGCGCTCCTGGTCTCGTATCGCTATCTGCCGCTGCAGATGGCCGAACACCCGTGGGTGTTCGGCCCGCTTCTCATTCTGGCGATGGTCTCGGTGATCTACGGCTATGTGCGGACCGCCAAGCGGTGGGAGCCGGTGGCAGTGAAGGTCGTCGCGCCGCGGCAGCCGGAACCGCAGCCCGAACTGGTGTGAGGCGGGCAGTGGTGTCCGTCACCGCCTGACGAGCCACTACACTTCGTGCTCGATTGGTCTCACAGGGTGCTCATCCTCGCGAGGGTGAGCGCCCTGCCGTTCGACCGGGCAGGAGTCGTCGACCTTGGAGCGACCGGACGTCGTCATCGGCCCAGCTGCCGCGAGCGACACGACCATGGCGGTGACGCGGAAACTGCCCGAGGTCACCCTGGCCTTCTGGATCATGAAGATCGCGGCGACGACCCTGGGCGAGACGGCCGGGGACCTCTTCGCGCAGACCATGAAGCTGGGCTATTTCCTCACCACGATCGCGCTGTTCCTCGTCTTCGTGGTGACCCTGCTCGTCCAGCTGCGGTCCAGCCGCTACAACCCGTTCTGCTACTGGACGGTGATCCTGTCGACCAGCACGGCAGGCACCACGATGTCCGACTTCATGAACCGGGACGCGGGCCCCAAGTACCTCCCGAACGGCACGGACGCCCTGGGCTGGGGCCCGCAGGGCCTCGCCCTGGGATACCCGGCGGGCGCGGCGATCCTCCTCTCGGTCCTCCTGGCGATCTTCGCGGTCTGGAAGTCGAGCGGGATGACGTTCCAGATCCGCGAGATCGTCACCTTCCGGGGCGAGGCGGTGTTCTGGTCGGCGATCCTGGTCTCCAACACGCTCGGCACCTCGATGGGCGACTTCCTCTCCGACAGCTCGGGCCTCGGCTACGCGGGCGGCGCGCTCCTGGTCTCCGCCGCGCTCGCCCTGCTCATCGTGCTGATGAAGGTGCCGGCGGTGCCGAACGTGCTGCTGTTCTGGATCGCCTTCGTCCTCACCCGCCCGCTGGGCGCCACGGTGGGCGACTTCCTGACCAAGCCGGTCGCCAAGGGCGGCCTGGACCTCGGCACGGCGGGGTCGTCGGGAGTCCTCCTGGTGGTGCTGCTGGGTCTGATGGCCCATGCGCATGGCCTCGGAAGGCGCGGTGCGGTCACTGCGCGAGTGCGACCTGGACGACCTTGATGACGACCAGGACCATCGCGATCAGGAGGTAGGTGCGCAGCGCGCCCATGCCGATCTTGCGGGCGGTGGACATGGTCGGCCGGGTGAGCGTGTCCAGCGGGGGCATCCGCCAGTTCTCCCGGCCGGTGCGGTCGATCGGGTCCTCCTTCGTGCCGGTGCGGCGGCGGGTGAAGGAGTATCCGGCCGCCAGGACTCCGATGACGCCGCAGGCGGCCATGATGTCGAGGATCGCGGCGGACGTGATGTCCGGGAAGAGGACCGAGGCGGTCAGGATGACGGAGAGCGTGACCAGCACGCCGACCACCGCGGCCGTGAAGGCGTTGGTCTTCGGGCCGTTGGCCCACGGGCCGAGCACCGCCCTGTCGTTGCAGAGCAGCAGCAGGAAGACGGAGGCGGAGGGCAGCAGGACTCCGGCGAGCGTCTGGACCCCCTGGGTGAGCAGGCCGAGCGGGGAGCCGGGGATCAGCACGACGGTGGCGGCGACGGCGACGAGTCCGGCGTAGACCGCGTAGAAGCCCTTGGCGCCCTTGATGCCGCGGTGCAGGGAGTGCTTCATGCCCATCACGTCACCGATGGCGTACGCCGTGGACAGCGACACCGCGAACGCGCCGATGATCGAGGCGTCCAGGAGCGCGACCGCGAACAGCACTCCGGCCAGTTTGCCCGCGTGGGCCTCCAGCCCCTGCGCGACCCCGGCGGCGTCCGTGAACTGGCCGAACTCCTTGGTCCCGGCGAACGTGGCGGCGGTGAAGCCCATCATGGCGGCGGCGCCGACGACCACGACGGCGATGCCGATCCAGAGGTCGACCTTCTCGTACTTCATGAACCGCGGGGTGATCCGCTTGTCGATGACGAAGGACTGCTGGAAGAACAGCTGCCACGGGGCGACGGTGGTGCCCACGATCGCGATGATCAGCAGCATCACGGTCGCCAGCTCGCCCGAGCCGCCCGGGATGGCCGGTACCACGAAGTCGTGGGCCATCTGCGACGTCTTCGGGTGGATCATGAAGTACAGCGGCACCAGCAGCAGCGAACCGGCGCACAGGGCGATCGCGATGCGCTCGAAGCGGCGGAAGGAGCCGGTGAACGCGGAGGCGATGATGATCGCGGCGGCCAGGACCACCGACCCTGTTTTGGGCAGTCCCAGATATCCGGCCGCCAGGGTGATGCCGATGAACTCGGTGACCAGGGTGAGCGCGTTGAGCAGGAACAGGTCGATGACACTGAACGCGCCCCAGAACTTCCCGAACCGCTCCAGGATCAGCCGGGCGTGCCCCACCCCGGTGACCGCGCCCAGACGCAGCACCATCTCCTGGTTGACGTACAGGACGGGGACCAGCAGGAGCAGCGTCCACAGCAGACCGGTGCCGTAGTTCTGACCCGCCTGGCCGTACGTGCCGAAGGCGCCGGCGTCGTTGTCGCCGACCATCACGATCAGGCCGGGCCCGACGATCGCGAGCAGCGTCTTGAACTTTGCCGACAGGCCCCGGCGCTCACCGGTGTCGTCCAATCGGATGGTGCCGAGCGCGCCGCGGATGTCACCGACGTGGGCGTCGTCCAGTACGGCGGCGCGGGGCGCGGGAACAGCGGGCTTGATGGGTGCGGTGGTCATGAGAGGCCTCCCGACTCCCCTGTCTTGGGGAGGAGTTGGGGGCGCTCGGCAGCGATCCGCCCTGCGAGCGCGCAGCCCGACCACCCGAGGGGCGAAGGCCGCACGGGTGCCTGATCGGTTGCGTGGGAACGCGCAGGGAAGGTGGTTACCGGGCGCCGGAAGTCAACGAGGACGTACGGACGCGGGGCCGATGATGGCCCGGACTACTGCAACTGCTGTCCAATGTCTCTCGCCTCCTTCCGGCCGGAGCGCACACGGGCGCTTGACGACGCGGCAAGGAGCGGACCGGGGCATCCCCCCGGTTCACCCCAACTCGTCAGAGCTTTGGCACTGCACGGCGTAATCCCCCTACAGGGGAAGCCACTTGGGGTCACCCCTTAAGCCGGGGAGACCTGTCCTGACCCTGGGCGTCTCTCGACGTCGTGGGGTCAGTGGCCTGTGTCCGCGCAGACGCCTCACCGAACGAGGTGCCTTCTTCAAACCTCCAGAAGCATAGCGCCTTACTTGCGAGATCACGCAACCATTTGGGGAAGTCTTGACATACGGCGCTCCTGGAGAAACCGCAGGTCGCGGGGATCTTGTCGGTGTCGACAACCGTCACCGTTACCACCTTTGGATCTTCGCCCGCAACGTGTTCCACTGGGCGTGGCCGACCGATCCGGGCCGCCGGCGCCGACCTCCCCGGAGGACCTCTCGATGAGCAACCACGTCCACGAGCACACCCACGAAGGCGAGGCGCACGGCCACCGCCACGGCTCCGACGGGCACAGCCACGGGGTGGCCGCGGACGCGGACCGGCGGTGGCTCACCATCGCGCTCACCCTGATCGTCGTCTACATGTGCGGCGAGGTCGTCATCGGTGTCCTCGCCCAGTCGCTGGCGCTGATCTCGGACGCCGCGCACATGCTCACGGACGCCGTCTCCATCGTGCTCGCCCTGGTGGCGATGCGCCTGGCCGCCCGCCCGGCCAAGGGTGGCTATACGTACGGGCTCAAGCGGGCCGAGATCCTCTCCGCCCAGGCCAACGGGCTCACCCTGCTCCTGCTCTCGGCCTGGCTGGCATACGAGGCCGTCGTACGCCTCATCTCGCCGCCCGAGGTCACCGGTGGCCTGGTGGTGGTCACCGCGCTGGTCGGAATCGTCGTCAACATCGTGGCCGCGTGGTGCATTTCGAAGGCCAACCGCACCTCGCTCAACGTCGAGGGCGCCTTCCAGCACATCCTCACCGACCTGTACGGATTCATCGCCACCGCCGTCGCCGGCGCCGTCGTGATGCTCACGGGCTTCGCCCGCGCGGACGCCATCGCCTCCCTGGTCGTGGTCGGCCTGATGCTCAAGGCGGGCACCGGCCTGGTGCGCAAGTCGGGACGGATCTTCCTGGAGGCCGCACCCGCCGGAATCGACCCCGACGCGCTCGGCGCCCGGCTGGTCGCCACCCCGGGCGTCGTCGAGATCCACGACCTGCACGTCTGGGAGATCACCTCCGGACAGCCCGCCCTGTCCGCACACGTCCTGGTCGACGAGGCCAGGGACTGCCATGCCGTGCGCCGCGACCTCCAGGGTCTGCTGCGGAGCGACTACGAGATCACCCACGCGACCCTTCAGGTCGACCACGCATCCGACGAGGTCCCCGCCCTCGCCACCGGCGGGACGGCGAACGACCCGCACTGCGACGACGCCCACGGTCCCGTGCACCGCACCGGGTCGCGCGAGCACTGAGCGCGGCGCGGTCTACGGCCGCAGGCGGATGCCCTTGACGGCCGTGTCGAAGACCGGCCGGTACTGGTCCCACTGGGCGTTCGGCGCGGAGAGGTAGACCACGTACTGGGTGCCGTCGGTGCCGCTGAAGGCCAGTTCCACCGCGCGGTACTTGCGCACCTTGCCCTGGAACGTGAACTCCCAGTAACCCGCCGGCCGTCCACGGAAGGTCGTGGGGGCCATCCGCACCCGCTCGTAGCCCGGGTTGTCGCGGCGCGTCTGGTCCTCTTCGGTCTCGCGCCAGTGCGTGAGGGGGTCGGTGCCCGCGAACTGGACGACGTCGACGCGCAGCCCGGCGAGCCCGGAGGGGCCGATGTAGGCGATCTCGCCGCCGGCGACGTTCTTGGAGGTCCAGCCGTCCGGTACGGGCACGGAGAAGCCCTGGCCGGCGGTCTCCAGGTGGTAGCCGCTGGGAAGCGGGGGCGGGCTCGGGGGTGCGGGGGTGGCGGTCCCGGCCGCTTCCGAGGCCGACGACGCCGTGCCGCTCCTGGCCCAGAGCAGTGTCCCGCCGGTCGCGGTGGCGGCCACCACGACCGCCGAGACGATCCACAGCGCCGCGCGGCGGCGCCGGGGTGCCGGGAGCGCGGGTGCGGCGTGTACGGCCGCATGCTCCAGTCGCGTCGTACGGGTCGGGGAAGCGGTTGCGGCGGCGGCCACCTGCCCGAGGAGGCGTTCGGCCTCGCGGACGTCCATGCGCTGGGCGGGGTCCTTGACCAGCAGACCCTCGATCACCGGGGTCAGGTCCCCGGCGTCGCGCGGAGGCTCGTGCGCGTCCGCCGCGATGGCGTACGCCGTCTCGATCGGGGTGTCCCGGTCGAAGGGGTGGCGCCCTTCGACCGCCTGGTAGAGCGTCGTACCGAGCGACCACAGGTCGCACGCGGGGCCGGGCTCGGCGCCCCCGTCGCGCAGGCGCTCCGGGGCGAGGTAGTGGATCGACCCGACCAGCTCGCCGGTCCTGGTCAGGGACGACGACCCGGACTCGACGGCGATCCCGAAGTCGGTGAGGACGATGCGCCCGTCATGGCCGAGCAGGACGTTGGCCGGTTTGACGTCCCGGTGCAGCACCCCGGCGTCGTGCGCGGCGCGCAGCGCGGTGGCCATGATGCGGCCGATCCGGGCCGCCTCGCCGACCGGCAGCCTGCCCTGCTCCTTCAGCACGTCACCGAGTGTCACGGAGGGTATGTACTCCATGACGATGCACGGAAGACCCTCGTCGTCGACGACGTCGTGCACCACGATGATGTTGGGGTGGCTGATCCGGGCGGCGCTGCGCGCCTCGCGGCGGGTGCGCTCGTGCAGGCGCAGGACCTCGTCGTCGTGCAGATGCGGCGGTACGTGCAGCTTCTTGACGGCGACGTGCCGCCCGAGCACCTCGTCCTCGGCCCGCCACACGGTGCCCATACCGCCCCGGCCCACCCGCTCGACCAGCCGGTACCGGTTGGCTATGAGCCGCCCCTGATCGGACACCGAGAGACCTTCTACTTCCCCGTACACCTGTGCACGCCTGAAACGGAACTTTGGCTTCACCATACCCAGCGGGTGCCGGTGGCCGGGCCCGGCGGGGCGGGTCGCGGGTGGGCGGCGGGGTGCAACGACTCGGGTGCGCGATGTTCGTGGCGGTATTTCCGCAGGTCACGGCGCCGCCCCTCGTTCCTTGTCCGGACTTTTCGCTGCCGCGTATTGCGTCCTGGAGGGACGGGGGTTTGACTGGGGACGTTTCCTCAGAGAGACGTTCGCAGGGGAGGCCGGGCCGGCCTCCCAGGAGAACGGAGACCGCCATGTGCCCTTCGGCGACCCCGGAGACCTCCGGGCGCGGTACATCCCAGGCCGACCGTGCGGCAACGCGGGCCGAGGAGCTGGACCGGCAGCGACTGGAGTCGCTGATCGACGAACTGCGTGCCCGCCAGCAGCACCTGCCCGGCCTCGCCGAGCAGCGGCACCAGTTCCTCGACATAGACCCTGACCTGGCCGAACGCAGCTACCAACCGTCTGCCGGATAAGCCTCCCGGGCCTGAAGGGAGCCCAAGGCGCCTACGCCGGCGGCGCCTGGCAGGTCACCTCCCTCGCCCGGCTGGAAGCCTGCCCGTGGCCAGGTAACCGTGGCGCTGTCGTCGTAACCGTGGCGCTGTCGTCCGCACAGGCGTTGGTGCCGTCAAGCGGCATTCGGCGCACAGAACCGGACCCACGCGGTGGTGATCGCGTATGAGTCCGGTCTGGTGGTTCCGGGGTTCGCGGGCTGACGCCTGGATCTGCTCAGTTGTGGCCGAACTTCCGCGGTTGCTTGTGGGAGACCTCCGGAGTCGGGTGGGTCGTCTCCTGCGCGGAAGGTGTCGGCGCCTGCCGCTTGGTGGTCTCGGCGGTGGTGTTGTGCTCGTGGCCGCCGGTACGGGCTCCGCGGTTCTGACGGGTCTGTTTCTTGCCCATGGTGGTTGCCTCCTGGCGGTCGGGGACGTCGCAGGATGAAGTGCTTCCACGCTCGCGCATACGTACAAAGATCGCATTTCGGGTCCTTTGGCTGTGGGATTCCACATCGATTCGAGATATCTCGATTCGATGTGGCACGATGGGCGCATGCTGGAGCTCGCGATTCTCGGATTCCTCGCCGACGGCCCACTGCACGGCTACGAGCTGCGGCAGCGCGTCGCCCAGTTGTCCGGCCACACCCGGCCGGTCAGCGACGGCAGCCTCTACCCGGCGATCAACCGCCTGGTGAAGAAGGCGTTGCTCGACCGGCGGGTCGAGCCCGGCGCGGGGGCGGCCCGGCGATACGTCCTGACGCTCACCGAGGCCGGGCGCACCGAGATGCTGGAGCGCCTGCGCGACCCGGCGGAGCACGACCTCACCGACGGCAGCCGGTTCTTCACGCTCCTGGCGTTCCTCTCCCTGCTCCCCGACGTCGCTGACCAGCACGCCGTGCTGCGTCGACGACTGGCCTTCCTGGAGACCCCGGCGAGCTTCTTCTACGACGGGGACACACCGCTGCGCGCGGAAGAGGTCGCCGATCCGTACCGCCGGGGCATGCTCCTGGTCGCCCGTGCCACCGGCCGGGCGGAACGCGCCTGGCTGCGTGAAATCCTCGCCGCGCATCCGAGTGAAACAGCCCCGAGCGCTACAGACCCCGAGGGACGCGGCCCTGGAGGCATGCGGCCCTGATGGCATGCGGCCCTGACCCGGGCCGGACCGCTCATCGACGTCAACCAACCCCACTCCGTACCCAAGGAGACCAGTGCACGCAACGATGAACGCCGTCGTCCTCGACGCGCCGGGCCCCGTGACCAACCTCCATGTACGTCGACTTCCGGTCCCCGAAGCCCGGCCGGGCTGGGTCCGGATCAAGGTCGAGGCGTTCGGTCTCAACCGCTCCGAACTGCACACCCGCCTCGGCCTCGCCGAGGGCGTGACCTTCCCACGCGTCCCGGGCATCGAGGCGACCGGGACCGTGGACGCCGATCCGGACGGCGTGTTCGCGGTGGGTCAGCAAGTCGCCGCGCTCATGGGCGGTATGGGCCGGGTCTTCGACGGCGGCTACGCCGAGTACACCCTCGTACCGCGCTCCCAGGTCATCCCCTTCACCAGCGACCTGCCGTGGGCCACCATCGGCGCGGTGCCCGAGACCCTGCAGACCGCTTACGGGTCGCTGACCACCGGCCTGGACCTGAGAGCCGGACAGACGCTGCTGATCCGTGGCGGCACCTCCGCCCTGGGCCTGGCCACCGCCGCGCTGGCCAAGGACATGGGTGCCACCGTCCTCGCCACCACCCGCAAGCCCGAGCGTGCCCGGGACCTCGCCGACCACGGCGTCGACCATCCGCTCGTCGACGACGGGGACGTCGCCGGGCAGGTCCGCCGGATCCTCCCCGACGGGGTGGACGCGGCTCTGGAGCTGGTCGGCACCCCCACCCTGCCCGACACCCTCCGTGCCACCCGCGTCCACGGCACCGTCTGCTTCACCGGCATGCTCTCCAACCAGTGGACCGTGCCCGACTTCTACCCCATCTCCTACCTGCCGCACGGGGTACGCCTCAGCGCGTACGGCGGCGACGCCGGCGACCTTCCCGCCGCTGTCCTGCAGCGCTACCTCGACCGCATCGCCGCCGGCGAGGTGAGCCTGGGACCCGTCCATGCCTACGCCCTGGACGACATCCGCACGGCACACCGCGACCTTGAGGAGGGCAACAGAGTCGGCAAGCTCGTCGGCGTCACGGCTCCATCGGCGCCCTGACCATGCCCCTCGGCTACGGCCGTGTCCAGCGTTGGTTCGCCCCGCCGTTGCAGTCCCAGATCGCCACCTGTACGCCCGGAAGCGTGGCGAAGGCCGGGTCGTCGAGGCACTTGCCCGAATGGGGATTGAGCAGGGCGCCGTTGGTCCGGCGCTGCCATTGCTGTGCGCCGGTGGCGTTGCAGGAGTAGATCTGCACCGGTGTGCCGTTGCCGGTACCGGCGGCCCGCACGTCCAGGCACTTGCCCGCCATGTGGACGGTGCCGTCCGACTCCTCGGTCCACTCCTGACCGTTGGTGCCGTTGCACGGGAAGATATCGACCTTGGTGCCGTCGGTGTTGTCGTGCCCGGCCAGGTCGAGGCAGAGCCCGTTGTACCCGATCAGCGGGGTCGTCACCGCCGAGGTGGCGGGCACCACCGTCCACAGGAACGTGGTGGTGGCGAGCGCTCCGGCCGTGTCCTCGGCGGTGACCGTGACGGTACTGGTGCCCGCGCTCGTCGGGGTTCCGGAGATACGTCCCGTGGCAGAGATCGACGTGCCTGCGGGGAGCCCCGTCGCGCTGAAGGCCGGGGTCTGGCCGCTGGTGGTGTCCTTGGCGTTGATCTGCAACGACACCGGTGAGCCGGTCGGGCCCTCCTGGGCGCCGGGGTCCGTGAGGGTCAACGGCTCGCCCAGCTGCGCCGAGGCGACCGGGAGCGTTCCGGTCAGCGGCAGGTGTGCGGCGGAGTCCCCGACCGAGACGCGGTAGTCACCGGTGCTGAACGACCAGTTGTCGCTGCCGGTGTCCCAGTGCCGCAGATTGCGCCCGGTCAGCGGGAAGGTGACCGTCCTGCTCTCGCCGGGCTTCAGGTCGACTCGGGCGAACCCTTGGAGTTGTTTCGGGGGTTCACCGGCCGAGGAGGGCTGGCCGACATACAGCTGGGCCACGTCCGCACCGGCCCGCGAGCCGGTGTTGGTGACCGTCGCGGTGACGACCGCCTGGCCGCCGGCCCGCAGTGTGCCGACATGGAGGTCGCTGAAGGAGAAGCCGGTGTAGGAGAGTCCGTGCCCGAACGGGAACAGCGGCTCGATCCTGTTCGCGTCGTAGTGGCGGTAGCCGACGTTCACGTCCTCGGAGTACTGCACCTTGCCGTTCACACCCGGCCACTGGGCCGCCGTCCTCGCCGGTACGTCGGCCAGCGACTTGGGGAAGGTCACCGGCAGATGGCCCGACGGGTCGGTGTCGCCGAACAGCAGGGAGGCGATGGCCGTACCGTAGCCCTGGCCCGGATACCACGCCTCGAACACACCCTTGACCTTGTCGAGCCAGGGCATGGTGACCGCGGATCCGGTGTTGAGCACCACGATCGTGTTCGGGTTGGCCTGGGCGACGGCGGAGATCAGGGAGTTCTGGTTGCCGGGCAGATCGATGTCCCCCAGGTCGCCGCCCTCGGACTCGCCCTTGTTGACGAAGACCACCGCCACGCCGGAGCTCTTGGCGAGGGCCGCGGCCGACGCGGTGGAGACGCCGTCGTCGTACCGCACCGAAATCCCGCTGCCCGCACGGGACGTGATCCCGTCGAGCGGTGTGACGGTGCCACTGGAGTGGACGTTGGCGCTGCCGCCCCCGGCGGTCTGGGCGTTGGCGGAGGCGTTGCCGATCACGGCGATCGACTTGGTGGACGATGCCAGCGGGAGCACCCCGTCCTGGTTCTTCAGCAGCACGGTGCCCTCGGCGGCGATCTCCGCACCGGTCCGCTGGTGGGCCGTGCCGGTGGAGGTCTGCGCGATCGAGCCGATGGGTTCCTTGTCGAACAGGCCGAACGCGAACATCTCGGTGAGTACGTGCGTGGTGAGCGCGTTGAGCGTGGCCTGGCTCACCTGCCCGGCGTCGACGGCCCTGACGAGGTTGTCGCCGTAGTACCCGTCACCGCCGGGCATGTCCTGGTCCAGACCGCCGTTGGCGGAGTTCGCCGTGGAGTGGACGGCACCCCAGTCCGAGGTCACGAACCCCTTGAAGCCGAACTGCCCGCGCAGTACCGAGTTGAGCAGGCCCCCGTCCTCGCAGGCGTGGACGCCGTTGATGCGGTTGTACGAGCACATCACGGAGGAGACCGCACCACTGCGCACCGCGTCCTGGAACGCCGGCAGGTAGATCTCCCGCATGGCACGTTCGCCGATCTCCGCCGACACGTCGAAGCGGTTGTTCTCCTGGTTGTACACCGCGAGGTGCTTGACCTGGGCCAGCACGCCGGTGGACTGCACACCACGGATGTTCGCCGCGCTCAACTGCCCGTTCAGATAGGGGTCTTCGCCCATCGACTCGAAGGCGCGGCCCCAGCGCGGGTCGCGGTCGATGTTGATGGTCGGCCCCAGGTCGACGTTCGCGCCCTTGGCGGCCTGCTCCGCTCCGATGACCCGGCCGTAGTCCTGCTCGGCCCGGGTGTCCCAGGTGGCAGCGGCGCTGACGGGCGCGGGAAGCTGGGTGACACCGTCCTCGCTGTGCCCGACCCCGGCCGGCCCGTCCTCCAGGTCCATCGCCGGTATGCACAACGCGCCGATGCCCGGGGTGAATCCGGTGTAGCGGGAGCCGCCCGCACCGGTGGCCAGCGTGACCTTCTGGGCGGTGGTCATCCTCGCCAGTAGCTGGCCGACGCGGTCGGGGATCGGGGCGGTGGAGTGCACCCAGGGGCAGACGCTGTCCGCCGCTGCCCGGGACGTCGTGGTGGCGCTCGCGGCGGGAGTGCCCATGGCCAGGGCGCCGACACCGCCGGTGACCAGGGCCAGCGCGAGCGGAAGGGGGATGCGTGTTCTGGTGGGTGCCTGTCGTCCGGCGCGGATACGGGGCATGAGCAGAGGACCTCCGAGGAACGGCCGCCCGGCAGGGCGGCACGGTGGGGTTGCCGGGAGGGAGGAGCGTCGGTCGCCACCACCGTGGCGGGCGCGGAGGCAGGCCGTCGACTCGGTGCTGTCGAGACGTGGGGCGTCGTTCTCGTGCTCGGTAGGCGACCGTAGTGCGGTGCACGTGATGTGTCCAGTGATTGAACGGTAGTCGTGGTCCTCAACGGCCAATCAGGCGAGTTGACTTCACTGGTTGAACGGATCGCATGAGGCACACGCGACTTGGGCATCAGTAAAAACATCCGCAGTTTCTGTGATCCGCCGCGCGGCACAGGATCTCCTCTTATGTACGGCACGGATCGGTTCGCCGGAGGGAGCGCGAGGATGGCAGGCACTGAAGGGGAGGCGCGGTTGGTGGCGGCGGCACGTTGCGGCGAGCCCGAGGCGCTGGACGAGCTGGTGAGCCAGTACCTCCCGCTCGTCTACAACATCGTCGGGCGGGCCCTGCCAGGACGCGCGGACGTGGACGACGTGGTGCAGGAGACGATGCTGCGGATGGTCCGGGGCCTGTCCGGGCTGCGCGACGACACGGCGTTCCGCTCCTGGCTGGTCGCGGTGACGATGAATCAGATCCGCCGCTACCGCCAGTCTCTCCCGGTGGCGGTGTGCGCGCTCGACGAGCTCGCGACCGTCGCCGACCCGGGCGCGGACTTCGCCGACCTGACGCTGATCGAACTGGGCCTGACCGGGCAGCGCAAGGAGACCGTGGAGGCGACCCGGTGGCTGGACCAGGACGACCGGGAGCTGCTCTCCCTGTGGTGGCTGGTCACCACGGGACACCTGACCCGTGCGGAGCTGGTGGCCGCGATCGGCTTGGACGCCCATCACGTCGCGGTCCAAGTCAGCCGGATGAAGGAGCAGTTGGAGATCGCGCGCTCCGTCGTACGCGCCCTGACCACCGAACCGCGGTGCGATGAACTCACCCGGAGCGTTCACCTGTGGGACGGCCGCCCCAGCCCGCTGTGGCGCAAACGCCTGGCCCGGCACCTGCGCGGGTGCGGATACTGCGGCGGTTTGAGCGCCGAACTGGTCCCGGCCGAGCGCCTGTTGGTCAACCTCGCCCTGGTGCCGCTGCCGCTCGGCCTGGCCGCGCTCGTCGCGGCCCACACCGCAGGTCAGGCCGTGTCGATGGGCTACGCGATGACCGCATCGGACGGCATACGGGCGGCACGGCCGGTGTCGCATCGCCGCAGCCGCATACCCAAGCACCGCGCCAGGCGACCGCTCACCGTGTTTACGGGAAAGCCCCTGGTGACGGCGGCCGCGGTGGCGGCCACGGTCACGGCGGCGATGGGCATCGGAGCGCTGAACTCGGGCTCAGGGGGCGGACGTTCGACGGTTGGTCAGGAACGCCTCGACGAGGCGGACGGCGAGACCGCCACCACCGCCTCCATCCCACCGGGGCACACGACCACACCCGCCGTTCCACCACCGGCGAAGCCGTCACCCGACAAGACCGCCAAACCCACCCCGACTCCGACCCCTGCGCACACGCAACACCCGCCTTCCCCCACTCCCCGTACGCCGGAGCCGACTCCCACACGCGCGGTGGCATCCCCCGAGGCCGGTAGCCCGGAGGTGGCCGCTGCCGCGCAGGTCCTGGCCGTCATCAACCAGGCCCGCGCGGACCAGCACGTCGCGCCCCTCCAGGCGCTGTCCGGCCTGGAGTCCAGCGCCGGGACGCACAACCGGACCATGGACTCGGGCTGCGGTCTGAGCCACCAGTGCCCGGGCGAAGCCGACTTCGGCTCCCGCGAGCACGCCGCCGGGGTCTCGTGGGGGAGCGCCGGCGAGAACATCGGCAGCGGCGGGAGCATACCGAGTACGACGTCGGCGGTGGCCGGGATGGCCGTGGGTATCACCAAGTCCATGCTGGCCGAACAGCCACCGAACGACGGCCACCGCAAGAACATCCTCAACCCGGGCTTCCACCACATAGGGATCCACGTGCTGCACGACAGCTCCGGCATGCTCTACATGACCCAGGACTTCACCGACTGACGGAGCCCGGTGCCGGGAGCTCCGCTGACGGCGGCCTCGGCGTCAACCCGTCCAGGGTGAGGTCGAGGAGGCGTTCGGCCTGGTCGCGTTGGTCCGGGTGGGCCGAGGTGAGGGCGATGCCGGCGAGGGCGGCGAACATGTCGGTGGGGCGGATATCGGAGCGGAAGGCGCCGGTGGCCGTCCCGGCGTCCATGAGTGCGGTGATGGCGCTCTGGATCATCTCGCGGCTGTGGCCGTAGGGGTCGGTCCCCGAGGCGACGACGGCTCGCAGGGCGTCGGCCATGCCGAGTTTCGCGGTGGCGTAGTCGATGAAGCGGCCCATCCAGGCGCGCAGCGCCTCGCGCGGGGGCAGCGTCGCCAGCAGGTCGGGGACGGCCTCGCACAGCCGGGCCACTTCGTTGCGGTAGGCCGCCTCGATGAGGGCTTCCCGGGTCGGGAAGTTGCGGTAGAGGGTGCCGGTTCCCACGCCGGCCTCCCGGGCGATGCCGGACCGTCTCGCGGCGCAGGCCGCCCGTATCGAGAAGGCAGGTGGCCAAGCAGCCTATGCGTGTACGGATGTGAAGCGCCGCCAGGACCTGTCCGACCTGGTCGAGCTGGCCCGCGACCGGTACGGCAGGGTCGACGTCCTGGTCAACAACGCCGGGGTCGGCCTGATCTCCCCGCTCGACGACCTGCGCGTCGAGGACTGGGAGGAGATGATCGACGTGAACTTCAAAGGCGTCCTCTACGGGATCGCCGCGGCGCTGCCCGTCTTCCGGGAACAGGGCTTCGGGCACTTCGTGAACACCGTCTCCACGGCCGGGCTGCGCATCGTGCCGCTCCAGGCGGTGTACGCCGCCACCAAGAACGCCGTACGCACGCTCTCCGAGGGCCTGCGCCAGGAAGCCGGGGACAGCCTGCGCGTGACGGTGGTCTCGCCGGGTATGACGCGTACGGAATTCGCGGACTCCATGGCACCGGAGATGAGGGCCCAGGTCCTCGACAGGATGGCGAAGACGGCGATCCCGCCGGACGCCATCGCCCGTGCCATCGCCTTCGCCATTGAGCAGCCGGCCGGTGTCGACGTGGGGGACATCGTGGTGCGCCCGACGGCGCAGAACTAGGGCCTGGCGGTTGGGTGGTTGCGGCACATCCACAACCACGGTGGCAGGAAAATAGTGCTGGGCACGATGACGTTCCGTTGCTAATGTTCGGGGCGACCGCGACGCCGCACCAGGAGGTGAGACCCATGAACGCTGTAACTGTGTGGGCGCTCCCCCTTTCCGTCACGGTCTGGCGATTGACGTAGATGTCGCCGGGAGCGCCTTTCCCGCAAGGCATTCCCGAAAGGCAACATCATGAATTCTCTCCAGTTCACCACTGAGTCGTCGTCAAACGGCGTCATCGAGCGCGAGTTCACCGTGGGCGACGTCCCCGGTGTGCTCTGGTCACCCGCGTCGGGCGCCGATCGCGCACCCCTGGTCCTGATGGGCCACGGCGGCGGCAACCACAAGAAGCACCCGGCGATGGCCGGTCGCGCCCGCCTCCTCGTGACTCTCTGCGGCTTCCACGTCGCCGTGATCGACGCGCCCGCCCACGGCGACCGGCCGGTCACGGCGCACGACGAGGAAGAGGTCGAGAACCTGTTCCGGGCCAGGGCGGCGGGCGAGCCGGAAGGCCCGATCGTCGTCCGCTACAACGACCACCTCGCGAAGCTCGCCGTGCCCGAGTGGCGGGCCACCCTGGACGCCCTCCAGGCACTTACGGAGATCGGCACCGACGGGCCGGTCGGCTACTTCGGCATCAACATGGGCACCGCGATCGGCGTGCCCCTGGTGGCGGTCGAGCCCAGGATCACGGCCGCGGTCTTCGGCCAGCACTGGCCCGACACCCTGGCCGAGAAGGCGAAGCACATCACTATCCCGATCGAGTACGACATGCAGTGGGACGACGAGCACATCTCGCGCGAGGACAGTCTCGCACTGTTCGACGCCTTCGCCTCGAAGGAGAAGTCCCTGCACGCCAACACGGGCAGGCACAAGGAACTGCCCAGGTTCGAGGCCGACAGCGCGGTCCGCTTCTTCGCCCGCCACCTCGGCGGGGCCGCCACGCCACCGGCCCGAACCGACGTGTAGCGGCCGCCGGGCCCTCACGCCCCTGATGGGCCCGGATAAGCCCGCTGAGCGGTGGCCAGGTCCTGCCCGTGCTCAGCGGGTGACCGTGTAGTTGACGGTGAAGGTATACGTCAGGGTGAGGGTGAGAGTGAGGGCGACCGGTTGCCGGTGGCTTCCCCGTGCAGGTGGCAGGCCCTAGCGGGCGAGGAACGGACTCAGTACCGAGATCAGTTCGGCGGGCGCGTCCAGTGGGATGAGGTGCCCCGCGGTGGCGAACTCGGCCAGCGTGGCATCGGGTATCCCGGCGGCGTACCGGCGGGCGATGTCCTGGAAGTCGGCGATGTCGAGCCGGCCGATCCCCACCAGCGTCGGCACGGTGATCGTGGCGATGTCGCCGTCCGTGGGTCCCTGGGAGTGCTTGCCCACGATGTCCTGGTTCTCCAGCGACGTCCGCAGCGGGCCGCGCAGCCGGTCGGGCAGTGCGGCGTCCACGTCGCACTCGCGAGCCGACCCGCGCAGCCACATGTCCATGTTCACGCGGGCGGCCTCGTCCAGGTCGCCCGCGGCCAGCGCCGCCGTCTCGACCTCGTCGTACGCCACCATGTCCGCGGACCAGGGGTATCCCGGCCACGGCGGACAGAGCGCCACCAGCGAGCGCACCCGGTCCGGGTGGGTGAGCGTGAAGTCCACCGCCACGCGGCCGCCCCAGGAGCAACCGACGAGCCGGACGCGTTCGTGGCCGAGGTGGTCCAGGAGGCGGCACAGGTCGTCGGTCTCGCTGAACGGGCCGGTCGGGGGTGCCGATTCGCCGAAGCCGCGCAGGTCGTAGCGGATGACGGTGTGCTGTTCCGCGAGCGCGGGCACGACCGCGTCCCACATACGGTGATCGGCGACCCCGGCATGCAGCAGTACGACGGGCGGTCCGTCGCCGGTGACGGTGTAGGAAAGGTGGCCGAGTTCGTCGGCGAGCATCAGCATGTGCGGATGTTCGCAGGTCGGCGGGGTACAGGCCAATGAATTCGGCAGTGCCCGGGGTGCGTCGGCCGGCGCGTGCGCGGTGTTCCGCGCACCCCGGGACCAGGGCGGCGAACCAGGCGTTCCGTCCGCCCTCGCCGCTTGACCTCAACTCCGCTTGAGCTCCTACCGTCGGAGCCATGAACTACTCGCACAGCGACGAAGAACTGGTCCGCCAGCCCGTCGGCTACTGGAGCTGGGCCGCCCACAGCGCGGTCGTCGGCCACATCAGGGCGAATCTCGCCGAGTTCGGTCTCACCCAGCCGCAGTGGTGGGTCCTCAACCAGGTGCTCGCGGGACCCGACGGCCGACGCCCGCGTACGGAGGTGGTCGGGATCCTGCGCGGCTACCTGGACATCGGCGGTGGCCCGCTGGACGAGGGCATCGACGAGTTGGTCGTACGCGGTCTGCTCACCGAGGACGACGAGCGCGTCCTCGCTCTCACCCCGCAGGGCCGAGACGTACGGGACCGGGCGGCCGAGCGTCAGCGGACGGTCCGGGACCGGATCCACGAGGGTGTCGACGACGAAGAGTATGTGGCCGTACTCAAGGTCCTTCAGCGAATGATCCACAACGTCGGAGGCAACGCCTGGCACCACTGAGTGCCGACGCCGGGCGTGCGGGCGGCGCCCCGCGCCACCCGCTCCCGGCGACAGTGAGGGCTGTGGGTCACGCGGACTTGTTGGTGACGTAGAAGCCGGGGTCGTGGATGGGCTGGACCTCGATCTCCTCGCCGTGGGCGGTGAGCCACTCCTCGCGCAGGCGCGCGGCCTCGTCGTCGGCCTGGGAGGCGGGGACGAGGCGGCCGTCGGGGGTGAGACGGTGTGGAATGTCGCCGGCCGGACGCCAGTCGAAGCGGGCGGCGATCTTGAAGAGGTCCTCCTGGGTGAGCGGGCCGCCGTTGTCCTTCTCGGCCTGCAGGGCGGTGGGGTGGTAGTCCTCGTATCCGCCGGGCATGTGCAGGGTCAGGAAGTGGCAGCCCTCGCCGGGCGGGGTGGCCCAGGTGTGGCGGGTGCCACTGGTGATGTGAGCGAGCGCGCGCGGACCCAGCTCCACCACTTCGTCGTCGACCTGGACCAGCAGGGTGCCGGACACCACGTAGTAGGTCTCGGTGGACTCCGCGTGGGTGTGCAGCGGCGGGCCGGACCAGGCCGGGCCCTGGCGGGTTTCGACCCAGGACGCCGCGCGGTCGGTCATCTTGCTGGAGAGGAAGATCTCGAATCCTCGGCGGCCTTCGGGCCGCTCGCCGGCGTGGACGATGTGGGTCATAAGGACAGTCGCTTCCTGCTTGATAATGGCTTGAGTTCTGATCTACCCCAAAGCGGGCCTGTTCGTCTGCGGGCGCCCGTCCGCAGTCGAACGCGGGCATCCCGCCACCCTGTCCGCTCTTTCCCGTTCGGTGCGCCAGAAGACACGATGTCGCGGCCGCACCGCCCGGCGTCAAGGCGGAATGCAGCCAGGTGACAGGGCCAAGTGGGGGCTGGGCGCCTCCTTGAAGGTCGGGGCCCGACGTGACGTACGTGACTGTGAGCAGGATCCGGCAGTTGGGTGAGGGCCTTGTCGTACGGGAGGGGGAGCTCATGCTCATCCCGACGAGGCGGGGCCTCGGTCCGCGGCCGCAGGTGTGCGTGGCGAACGCCCGGGGACTGTGGCCGGATTAGCCGCCTGACAGGTGTTCGGATCCGGCAATACTCGGGACTGGGACATCCGTCCCGATCCCTATGTCCGGAGGCCGCTGATGCCCCAGACCAGTGTTCCCGCCGTCGCCGTTCTCAACGCCTGGCTCTCGGGCGCCGAGAGTGCGTACGGTCAGTCCAACCCCGCCGGGCCGCTCTATGTCGGCGGCGCGGCCGCCGAGGCGGCGCTCACCGACCCGAGCGACTCCCTCTACGGCTTCTGTTCCAGCCCGAGCGGGTCGCACGGCAGCTGGTGTTGCTGACAGTCGCCTGAGACAGGCATCGCTGGAGACAAGTGGGGAACCGCGCGCGCGGTTCCCCACCCCTTTGGAGCGCCCGGGCGGGGCGGACGTGCGATGGGATGGGGAGGTCGGGCGGGTGGACGTGTCGACGCCGGAATCGGGAACGCCGCAGGCCGGGGGCGAGGGCGAGTGGTTCGCCCGCCCGGTGCGCACGATCGCCCGGCCGTGGCGGGAGGAGCTGGCCCGGCGGCTGTCCGCCGTGGACGCGCTCGGCGACGAGGAACGGGACGTGGTGCTGGCAGCCGGGCACACCGCCCTGCTCAGGTCCTTGCACGCGAAGCTCTCCCGCCTGTTCCTGATCGAACTGCACGCGCTGCGCATGGCGGCGCGCGGCGGGCGCGTCGACGCGGACGACGGGGCCGGGTACGACGACACCAAGACGTGGACCGCGTTCATCGAGCAGGCCGAAGAAGACGGCTATCTCGACCAGTTGGCCGGTCGATACCCCACGCTCGGCGCGCGGATCGCGTCGGTGGCTCGGCTGTCGGTGGCGGCGACGGCCGGTTTCGCCGCGCGGCTCGCCTGCGACCGTGAACTGCTGCGGCCGCTACTGGACGGGCCCATGGGGGAGTTGCGGGCGGTGGCGTTCGGGGCGGGCGACACCCATCGGGGCGGCCTGACGGTCAGCCGGGTCGACTTCGCCGGTGGGACCGTGATGTACAAGCCCCGGCCGTCCCAGGTCGACGCGGCCCTTGGCGCGCTCCTCGACGAGCTGTTCGCGGACTTCCCCGGCGCTCCGGCGCCGCAGGAGCGCATCCGGGTGCCGCGCACGCTGGTGCGCGAGGGGTACGGCTGGGCCGAGTTCGTACGCCACCGCTACTGCGCGGGCGAGGCCGAACTCGCCGCGTTCTACCGCAACGTCGGACACTGGCTGGCCGTCCTCCGTTTCACCGGCGGCACCGACATGCACGCCGAGAACATGATCGCCGCAGGTCCGGTCCCGGTGATCGTGGACGCGGAGACGCTCTTCGACGCCCCCGCGCCCTTCCCGGCCAGCGGTCGCGGCGACGCGGTGGACGTGGCGGCGGCGGCCATCCGCCGGACGGTGTTGCGTACCGGACTGCTGCCCGTACGCGGTACCGGCTTCGCGCTCGCCGGGGTGGACATCTCCGGCGCCGGGGCCCTGCCCGGCCAGCAGCCGCTGATCCCGAACCCGGTGATCGCGGACGGTGGCACGGCGGCGGCCCGCTTCGAGGTGGACCTGGTGGCCATGCCCACCGCGGCCAACCATCCCAGCCCCGCACCGGTGTTGAGTGCGTACTGGGACCGGATCCTGGCCGGTTTCCGTGAGATGACCGCGTATCTGCACCGGCCCGGCACCGATCCGTACCGGCTGCTGCGCCGCTTCGAAGGCGCGCGGGCACGGCGGATCCTGCGGCCCACCCAGGCGTACGTCGACATCGGCCGGATGCTGTGGCACCCCGCGTCGCTGCACGACGAGGCGGCGGCCGTCGAGCGCGCCCGCGACATCCTGCGGCGCAACGCCGAGGTGCTGCCCGGCGCCCCGACCGACCGTGCGGCCATCGACGGCGAGATCGCGGACCTGCTGGCCGGGGACGTACCCATGTTCACGTTCACCGTGGACGCGGCCGCCGTGCGGACCACGGTCGAGGACTGGCGCACCGCCGATCTGCCGCTGGAGGAGGCGGTGATCCAGGACGCGCTGGTGGGCGCGTATCTCAACGAGCGTTCGCTGCCGGCGCGCGCGCAGGCCGCCGCCGACGCCCCGCACGCCCGCGACCGCGAGCGGCGCCGCCGCGAGCTGGCCGCGCAGATGGTACGGCGGCTGTGCGACGGGGCGGTGCGCGGCGAGGACGGCACGGTCACCTGGATCAGCCCCGTCTTCACCCCGGCGGGCTGGTCCATCAGGGTGCTGCCCGCCGACCTGTACACCGGGCAGGGCGGGGTGGCGCTGACCCTCGCGGAGTACGTGAGTGAGGTGCGGGCCGGGCGGGCGGACGAGGTGGCGGGGGTTGCCGAGACGTTCGAGGGCGCGCTGCGGGTCCTGGTCGGCACCGAGGACCGGACGCCGACGCCGTCCGCCGGGGCGTTCAGCGGCGCGGCGTCGCAGGTGTGGACGTGGCTGGCGCTGCACCGGGTGCTCCGCGAGGACTGGCTGCTGGAGCGGGCCGCCGAACGAGCGCTGCTGCTCGCGCACGGCCCGCTGGTCGACGACGACGTCGAGGTGGACCTCCTCAACGGAGCGGCCGGGGCGGTGGTTCCGCTGCTCGATCTGGCCGAGGCGACCGGCCAGGACCGCTGGCTCGCGGCCGCCGCGCACATCGGCCGTCGGCTGTCGGGTATCGCCACGGTGGACGCGAGCGGTGCGCGCTGGACGACCCGGCTCAACCCCGAGGGCATCGGCGGCTTCGCCCACGGAGCCACCGGCATCGGCTGGGCGCTGCGCCGCCTGGCGCTCACCGAGGCGGGCACCGCCGCCGAGCGAAGCGACTGGGTCCACCTCGCCGAACGTGCCTTCGCCTACCAGGAGTCCCTGTGGCAACCCGAGCAGGGCAACTGGCTCGACGTGCGCGTCGGCGCCGAGGAGGACTTCTTCACCAGCTGGTGCCACGGCAGCGCGGGAGTCGGCATCGCCATGCTCGACCTGCACCGCCGCACGGGCGATCCCGCCCATCTGGACATGGCCCGACGCGCCGCAGGGGCCTGCGCCGCCGAGGGCTTCGGCTGGAGCCACACGCTGTGCCACGGGGACCTCGGCCTGTGGGAACTCCTCACCTCGATGCACGTCGGTGACCGCGACGACCTCGACGGCGAGATCCTCACCGGTCTCGAACAGCGGGGCCCGGTCGGCGGGCTGGCCCGCGAGGCGTTCTCGCCGAGCCTGATGTCCGGCCTGTCCGGAGTCCTGCACACTCTCCTGCGGATGCACCCCGCGGCCGACCTGCCCAATCCACTGCTCCTCGACTGAGACAAAGGGAGGACTTTCAGCCAAGGTCGGCGGGGCTGATGCGATCAAGGACTTAAGTCCCTAGGCCACCATGGGGATCGGGGATTGCATGGCGTACCAGGAATTCCGTCCCGTACGCCCATGCCGCCGAAAGGTCTCGAATCCCCATGTCCCACACCCCCACGCCCGGGATATCCGGTGTCTCCCGGCGCAGCCTGCTGGCCATCGCGCCCGCCGCCGGAGTCGCCGCCACGATTCCGGTGACGCTCGCCGCCGCGACCCCCGCGCAGGCAGCACCGCCCAAGAAGGGCGCCGCCCGCTCCCTCCAGGAGATCACCGACGCCTGGGGCGGCTGGATGGCCCGCGAACGCTATCCCTCCTCCCGGGGCTGTCGGTTCACCGCCTCCACGGAATACGGAAAGCAGAGTTTCCTCGCCGACTATCACCGCCATCAGGTCCGGGCGAAGTATTCCGGCATCACCTACGACCCGAGTGCGCCCTCGCCGATTCCCGGCCAGGTGAGTTCGATCACCACCAACTACCGTAACGGTACGGAAGTCGAGCAGACCGTCACGTACAAGCAGAGCAAGACGACGGAACAGGATCTGCGGATCTCGGTGACCGAATCGCTGAAGATCGGCGTGACGATGGAGGTCTCGGCGGAGATCCCGGCGGTCGCGAAGGTGAGCGAGACGACGTCGATCGAAGCGAGCCTGTCCTCCACGCAGGAGTTCGCGCACAAGGAGACGCAGACCTGGAGCGTCGACCTGCCGTTGAAGATCCCGGCGAAGTCGGTCGTCGAGGCGTCGCTGGTGGTGGGGACACAGCGGTACGACATCGACTGGTCGGCCACGGTGTCGATGTCCGGGATGGTGGCCGTGTGGTTCAACGAAAAGGTCGACCTCAATGGCGGCTCGGACGCGCACTGGCTGTGGTTCGTCCCGATCCAGGACGTCTTCCGCGACTGCCGCACCAACGGCATCGTGGACACAACGGGCTACGAGATCACGGCGGACGCGACGGTGAACGCCTTCGCGACGGGCACGTTCAGCGGCGGCCAGGGAGTCTCCCTGAACATCAACACGGTCCAGAACCCCCTGTCCGGCCGCACAGCACGCGAGGCCGCCCCCCAGACGGTCACGATCCCCCTGACCCCGGACGGGAAGCGGTCTGTGGTGGCGGGGCGCTGAGGGGGGCGTCGTGGTGAAAGGCGCCGCCACTGTCGGCGGTGCCGACACCACGTCGCAAGCTGACGTCAGGCCGACCCGACCCGACCCGATCCGGTCCCGTCCGACCGGAGCCTATTCTCCGACCACTCCGTCGACCGCTTCGCGCAGCAGGTCGGCGTGGCCGTTGTGGCGGGCGTACTCCTCGATCATTTGCGTGAGGACATAGCGCAGTGAGATGGTTTCGCCTCGGAACTCCACGGTGTCATCGAGGGATTCGAAGGCGTCCGCGACCGTGCGGGAGGCTGCGCAGGCCTCCCGCCAGAACGTGAACGCCTCGTCGACGTCGGCGTCCTCCACCAGGAACTCGCCGTAGACGCCGTCGACCGCGGGCCACAGGGCCTTGCCCTGTTCGGCGCTCAGGACCATGCGGAACCAGCTGCGCTCGACCTCGGCCGCGTGCCGTATCAGGCCGAGGAGGGACAGGCCCGAGGTGGCGACTGCCTTGTGTTCAGCTGATCGCTGTTCAGCCCTCGGCACTTCATGGCCAAAGTGGCGCGTTGGTAGTCGAGGAACGAGGTCAGTGACTCACGCTCGGCGGCCACCTTGGGAGGGTTTATGCGCTGGTCATCACTCACTGGTCGATCATGGCAGAGGGCTGCCCGAGGGGTGACGTGGGGGAGGGCCGTCAGGGGTTCGGGTGGGCTGAGGCGCACACTCACCGGGCTCGTTGCCGGACCGCTCGACGGCCGTCCTCGGTGCCCGCCCTCATCTCGACCGGTTCGGGGTTCGTGGCGAGGAGGTCGTGGCCGAGATGGCTGAGGGTGTGGCAGACCTCGCGGCCGTGGCGTTCGGTGGTGATGGCTCCGGCGGTCCGCAGCGCATTGGTGTGGGCGGAGACCGAGGGTGCGGTGATGCCCAGTCGGTCGGCGAGTTCCTTGGTGGTGCACGGTCCTCGGCCGATCGCACGCAGGGCCCGGGCCCGCGCGGGGCCGATCAGTGTGGTCAGCCCGTCCAGCCCCGGCGCGCTCCGGTCACCCCCGGGCCAGGAGCCCGTGGGGTGGAACAGCACCGGTTGACGCCCCGGCGGGAGGAAGAAGCCGATCCCCCCTTCGAGGAAGATCGAGGGCCGGAGTTCCAGGCCGTACCCGCCGAGCGTGAAGACACCGTCGGCGCTCGCGGGAGCCTCGGCGTATCTGAGGATGCCCCCGTCGTTCCAGCTGAGCCGGGGGTACACCCCCTCCAGGAGTCCACCGGCACCCCGCTGGGCGCAGGTGTGCATCCGGCGTGAGATGTCGGCCCGTAACTGCCTTTGAATGTCCGGCCAGTCGGGAGCCAGACACCGCGTGTACAACGCCCGGGCCGCATGGGTCAGCCCTCGCAGCCCGTCGCTTCCCGCGTCGTACAACTCCCTGATGACTCTGGGTGGTTCGGGTCTCCTTCTGGTTCCGATACGGCCGTTGGTGGACTCGGGGCCGTAGAGATCGTCATAGGCGGCGGACAGGTCCGCGCGGACCTGTTCGTCCGGCACGGTGCGGATGGCGTCGAGTTCGTCGCCGATACGCCGGTGTTCGACATCGATCTGAGCGCCCAGGAAGTCCGGTAGACCGTACGGGCTCGCGGCGCAGAGCTCCATCAACGGCCCGGCCGCCTGCGGTACATGTGCCCGCACTCGCCGCCACCAACGGTCGCGCGCTGTCGAGCCGACGTAGTGGGGGCATTCCTGCGGGATCAGACCGAAGATCAAGTGGTCCAGAGGTGAGGTGGCGAACCGCGTACGGGACAAGTCCTGGACGGTGAAGGCCAGTTGCAGCACGGAGTCTCCCTCGGTCGGCGCAGTGATCGTCGCGATGGGCCGAGGGCAGCATGCCAGTCTCCCGCGTGTTTCGCGGGTGTTCCCGGTAGTTCTCGGTGCCGTGGGGGCCGGGCGCGCTCCTGTCGCGTTCTGGCTTCCACGGCCTTCGAGGTATTGCCGGCCGTGGCCTTGGTCGCGGCATCGAGGCTGAAGACCTGCGCGACGCGATCACTCGGCAGTGCGTGGCGGGTGTGATGGCAGGATGGGGGGATGGCGACGCATCAACCCTGGGCAGGGCTCCCCGATGATCTGCTGGCGGCGAAGGCGCTGGTGTACGACCCGAGTGGGATTGTCTGCTCACAGCCGGTGCCCGAGCCCGAGAGCGCGGAGTACGCGGCGTACGGGTTCACGCTCGACGGGTTGTCGGTCAGGTTCCGCGTGGGCAAGACCACCCCGACGAAGGTCGGCCAGTTCGTCACCGTGTGGCAGCGGTCCGCGGAAGGCCCGATCCGGCCCTTCGATGCCGCTGACGGGGTCGACCTGTTCGTCATCAGCAGCCGCGGCAGCGGACACTTCGGTCAGTTCGTGTTCCCGCGAGAGGTGCTGTGCGAGCGCGGCATCGTGTCCCGGAACGGCTCCGGCGGGAAGCGAGGGTTCCGCGTCTACCCGCCGTGGGTGACCACGACCAACCGCCAGGCAGGCAGTACGCAGGCGTGGCAGGTGAAGTACTTCCTGCGTCTCGACGAGGACGGATCTGTCGACGCGACGCGTGCCCGAGCCCTGTACCACCCGTAGGCCCACCGCCGGCCTTCACCGGTGCGGACGGTGTGGTGGCACTGCCGGGCGATAGGCTCCCTGCCATGCACCTCTCGGCCGACGCCATCCTGTTCGAC
Source organism: Streptomyces sp. NPDC048696 (assembly GCF_043198895.1). Taxonomy (NCBI): domain Bacteria; kingdom Bacillati; phylum Actinomycetota; class Actinomycetes; order Kitasatosporales; family Streptomycetaceae; genus Streptomyces; species Streptomyces sp. NPDC048696. The sequence goes on from NZ_JBICVJ010000008.1 coordinate 345,450, forward strand.
AGCGACGAAACACTCGTCTCCTCCATGCGCTCTGTCGTGCGCGCCTGGACGCAGTGGGCCGAGTCGTACGGGATGACCCTCGCGGATGTCACCCGCGTCGAGGTGCACGGGCGCCCGGCCGCCGCGATCGTCGCCGACCTGTTGCCCGCCCATCTGGTGGCGGAGGCGGTCGCGCGCCTGGAGGACGCGGAAGTCGCCGACGCGGTCGGGGGCGGCGTCGTTCCGGTCCCCGGTGCCGCCGAGCTCCTGGCCGGATTGCCCGCCGACCGCTGGGCCGTGGTGACCTCCGGCACCCGGCGGGTGGCCGAGGCCCGTCTCGCGCAGGCCGGTATCCACCCCAAGTTCCTCATCACCATCGACGACATCACCCACCACAAACCCCACCCCGAACCGTTCCTCCTCGCCGCCCGCCGACTCGGCGTCGACCCGGCCCGCTGCGTCGTTGTGGAGGACGCGCCCGCCGGACTCGCCGCGGGGCGGGCGGCGGGCATGAAGACCATCGCCGTGACCACGACACACAGTGCGGCCGAGCTCGACGCCGACGCGATCGTGGCAGACCTGACGGCCGTGTCGGCCCGAGCCACGGGCACCGGCCTCACCCTCACGGTCGAGTGACGCGGAAGCGTCCCCCTGCCTCCTGCTTCTCTCCCCTCGCCACAGCCATGCACCAGCCCGCACCACCACACACCCCGGAGTGGCGACAGCCGGCAGCCGGTCACGGTCGCAGCGATGAGTTTGTCCCGCCCGGGCAGTCTCATCGTTGTCGACCATGACAACGCAGGAGGAACGACGTGGGTCAGCTGCTGAGGGTGCAGAACTTCAATGTCTCGTCCGACGGGTACGGCGCCGGCGAGCATCAGAGCTTGGAAAGGCCGTTCGGTGACGCCGATCCCGGGGCCATGTTCGCCTGGGCCGGGGCCACGGCGAGCTGGCCCATGCGGACTGAACCCGGCGGCAGCCGCGGTCTCGACGACTACTTCACCCGGGACTTCGCACGCAACATCGGCGCCGAGATCATGGGCCGCAACAAGTTCGGGCCCCAGCGCGGGCCCTGGCAGGACCACGACTGGCGCGGTTGGTGGGGTGACGAACCCCCCTTCCACACCCCGGTGTTCGTCATGACCCACCACAAGCGCCCTTCGTTCACGCTCGCCGACACGACCTTCCACTTCGTCGACGACGACCCGGCCACCGTCCTCGAACGGGCCCGGGAGGCCGCGCGGGGCAAGGACGTACGGCTCGGCGGCGGGGCCACCACCATCCGGGAGTTCCTCGACGCCGACCTCGTCGACACCATGCATGTGGCGGTCTCGCAGGTGCGGATCGGATCCGGTTCACGGCTCTGGAAGTCACCCGACGAACTCCTCGACCGGTTCCACCTCGACGTCGTCCCCAGCCCGAGCGGTGTGACGCACCACCTGTTCTGGCGAAAGTAGAGGTCCGTCCCGCCCCCACCCCGTTCCCCGCGGCCCAGCGCACCGGGGGCTACCCCTACCTGGGGCGGGGTGGGTGGCAGGATCGCTCGGGCCGGTCGCATCCGGACATGCTTGGGCCCCGGCACTCACCGCCGGTTTCCCCGTGTATGCGTAGGAGTTGGCGTCGTGCGTGAGCAGGTATGGCAGAGGTTTCGTTCTTCCGGGGATGCCGGGGATGCCGGGGATGCCGGGGATTCCGGGCGTTCTGCACGGCCGGGCGGTGGTCGGCGCAGAGCCGTGCCGGCTGCGGTCGCCGTGGCGGTCGGCGTCATGACGATGGGTGCGCTGGCGCCGCCCGCCGCGTTCGCCGCCCCGAGGCCGGAGGCGGTCCAGCAGGGTCTGAACGCGCTGGTGCACACCGACGGCCTGCCCGCCGCGCTGGCGAGTGTCCAGGACCGGCCGGGGCATACCCGTACGTACACCGCGGGGGTGGGCGACCTGGCCACCGGTGCGAAGGTGCCCAGAGACGGCCAGGTGCGGATCGGCAGCAACACCAAGGCGTTCACCGCGGTGGTCGTGCTGCAACTGGTCGGTGAAGGGAAGATCGGCCTCGACACCCCGGTCGACACATACCTGCCGGGCCTCGTACGCGGGGAGGGGATCGACGGACGTCACATCAAGGTCCGTCAGCTCCTCCAGCAGACCAGCGGACTTCCCGACTACACCCCTTACCTTAGCGACGACGTCCGCTACTACGAACCCCGCGACCTGCTAGACCTCGCCCTCCAGCACAAGGCCCACTTCGCCCCCGGCGAGAAGTGGGAGTACAGCAACACCAACTACGTACTGGCCGGCCTGATCATCGAGAAGGTCACCGGCCGCCCCGTCGCGCAGGAGATCGACCGCCGGATCGTCCAGCGCCTCGGACTGCGCCACACCTACTTCCCCGCTCCCGGTGACGCGACCATCCGAGAGCCCCACCCCAAGGGCTACGACCGTGATGCGGCGGGCGCCCCGCTCGACGTCACGGAGTTCGACCCCTCCTGGGCCTGGTCGGCAGGCCAGATGGTCTCCACCAACTCCGACCTCAACCGGTTCTTCACCGCGCTCATGACCGGCGGCCTCCTGCCGCCCGCCCAGCTCGCCGAGATGCGCACCACCGTCCCCGCCGGAGAGCCCTTCGCCTCCGGCGCCCGCTACGGACTGGGGCTGGTGAGTACGCCACTGTCGTGCGGCGGTGTCTACTGGGGCCACGGCGGAAGCATGACGGGATACGAGACCCGGGGCGGCGTCACCGAGGACGGCCGCGCGGTCAACGTCGCCGTAACCACCCAGCCGAGCGACAAAGCCGCCATGCGGCACGTGGAACGGCTCGTGGACGCGGCCCTTTGCCGCTGAACCAGGCCTTCTGAGGACCGCGGCCCACCGTCGATGCCCGGATGGCGACGGCGGTGGGCCGCGCCACGATGACGGCGATCGTCACATCGGGCGCAGATCGCTCCAACGACGCTTCCGGGAGACTTCAGGGCAATCCTGGATGCCCCTTGGTGCACTATTGATAGTTACTTGGGGCCCTATTGGGGCTTAGCAGGCCATTTCATTAACTTCCGGATTACGTTCGCCGCAGACGGGTCGTGGACGCGACCCGCCCGACACTGGAGGTATCACTCATGCGACGGACCATCACCAAGGCCGGTAGTCTCGCGGCGGTTTCGCTGTTCGCCCTGGCGTTAGCCCAGCCCGCGCAGGCGGCGCAGAACGGCGGCGCCGGAGCGGGTGCCGCGGCTGCGTCGGCGTCCTACTTCGAGTTCACCGACGGCCACAACACGTTCGTCTTCAAGCTCACCGACCCCGCCCGTATCCAGCAGGCCCGCGCCATCCTGAGCGGCGCGGACACGGAGAACGTCAGCGTCATGGGCACGGTCGTCAAGACGCCCACCTCGTACAACAAGCCCTGGAAGTACCAACTCGCCCCCGACTCCGTGAAGTTCTTCTCCATGGCCATGGAGGTGTGCGATGCGAGCATCTCCTACGTCAACGACCACCTGAGCGAGGTGGGCGGCGCCCTGCTGCCGAAGTCGACGTGGTGTCCCTGGCAGTCGAAGCTGACGCGCGAGGTCACCGCCCCGTAAGGCGTCACGCCCGGGGGCATTGATTGACCTCGGCCGCACTCCGGTCGCCGGACCGCCGGCGGCCGGAGGTGCCGGGGCGGGGGCGCGGCGAGCGCGATCGGGCGGGGCCCGAGGCGGCTGCCGGGCAGCCCGCGCGATCGGATAAACAGGTGCCGGAACCCGGCGATGTGCTCATCATGGCAAGCTGTACGTTCCACAGCCCGAACCCAGGAGGTCACCATGACCGCAGAGCACGCATCGCAAGAAGGTTCGGAGCCGACCGAGGCCGAGGGCACTGCCCTGGCGCCGGACGATGACGGCCAGTACGACCTGAAGCGCAAGTTCCGCGAAGCCCTGGCGCGCAAGCGCGGCGGGCAGGCGGACGCCGCCGCCCGCGGCGCGGACTCCGACGCGTCGAAGGTCCGCAGCGCCCACGGCCCGGCATCGAGCCAGAAGTCGTTCCGGCGCAAGAGCGGCGGCTGAGCCCGAGCGGGCCGCCCACGAGGCCCGGCGGCGCACCGAGCCCCGTCCAGCCCGCCCGGGCTGGACGGGCCTCGCCACCGCTGTGCGAGGCCCGCGAAGGCGGCCTGCTCCGCGGTGAGGCGAGGGCTCACGCCTGCCGAGGTCGGTCCTCGGGGCCCTTCGGGTCGGCTTTCACGCGTCGGTGGCGTACGCGTTCAGCGGCTCCGGTATGGGGATGCCCAGGCGTACGTGGAGGGTGTGGGCGGTGCGTAGGCAGGTGTCCGCGCGTTCGGTGTGGCCTGCGGCGGACAGGGTTGTGCCCAGGGAGAGCAGGGACACGGCTTGGAGCGGGTCGTTGCCGAGTCGTCGCGCGCCCGCGAGGCTGCGTTCCAGGTGCGCCGCCGCCTCTTCGTACCGGCCGAGTGTGTGCAGTGCCTCACCCATGCCGCGCTCGACGTGGAGCTGCATGTGCTCGGAGCCGATTTCCCGGCAGCCGTCGAGGGCCTCGGTATAGCTTGCCACCGCGTCGGCGGGGCGGCCGAGGCGGACCAGGGTGCGGGCTTGGCCCGCCTGTACGTATACGCGTACCGCCGTCCATCCGAGGGGTCTCGCGCGGGACAGGGCGTCGTTGAGGCAGTCCAAAGCTTCGGAGTGGCGGCCCAACTGGCGCAGTGGATGGGCGGTGTTGTGACGCGTCTCCAGCTCGCCCCAGAGGTTGCCACGCCGGACGTGTACGGCGACGCCCTCACGGAACAGGGCGAGAGCTGCCTCGTGGCACTGGGAGGTGGCTCTCGTCGTCTCCAACAGACCGCTCACATTGAGGAGTTGACCGAGTATCGCGTCGTCGCCCGTGGCGCGGCTCAGCTCCAGTGCGCGGTCCACCTGTGCGCGCCCCTCGTCCCGGCGGCATACCTGCCACAGCCCGCCGCCCAGCATGTAGCGCGCGCGGATCTCGGCGGCCGGTGCGCCGCGCAGGGCGGCGGCGTCGGCGAGCGCGGCGGCGGGGCCGTTGAGGTGCGGCCACAGGAAGTCGATTTCGCCGAACGGGTCGAGGGCCAGCAGCAGATCGGCGGCGGGTGCGATCCGTACGCCCGGTCTGCGCGCGGCCTGCCGTAATACCCCGAGCAGGGTGTCGAACGCGTCGCGTACCCACTCCTGCCCCTCCGTCGCGTGCTCGAAGCGGACGGGGGTCGCGCGCGTGACCGCCATGGTCTGCGGGGTGGTGCAGGCGGGGCGGGACAAACGGTAGGCGCCGCGCACCGTGGCCAGGCAGAAGTCGATGAGACGGTCGAGGGCGGCGTCGGCCTCCGAGGGGCGGTCGGGTGATGCGTCGGCATCCGGGGCTTGCGAGGCTTCCGGCTCGTTCGGCGGCGTTCCCGGCGCCCGCGTTTCCTTCGCGCGAGCGCCAGCGCCCGTGACCGTCCCCGTGCCCGCCGCCCTCTCCTCCCCCTGCGCCCGTGCGAACAATCGCAGCAGGTCGTGGTAGCGGTAGCGGCGCTCGCCCGACGACTCCAACAGGCCCACGTCCACGAGCTGTTCGAGCAGCGACTCGGTCTGCCGCTCGTCCCGGTCGAGCAGTGCGGCGGCCATCGGCACCGAGAAGACCGGACCCTCGGCGAGCGAGGCGAGGCGGAAGGCGCGCGCGAGGTCGGGCGGCAGCTGGTCGTAGCTGAGCCGGAACGTCGCGTCGACGGCCAGATCGCCGATCCTGATCTGGTCGAGCCTGTGCTGTTCCTCGGTCAGCCGGTCCACCAGCCAGGCGACCGTCCAGGCGGGGCGCTGGGCGAGGCGCGCGCCCACGATGCGTACGGCGAGCGGCAGTTGACCGCAGGCGGCGACGAGTTCGGCGGCGGCCTGCGGCTCGGCGGCGATACGTTCCGGGCCGACGATCCGGGACAGCAGCACCATCGCCTCGTCCGTCGAGAAGACATCGAGTTCGAGAGCCCGGGCCGTGTGCAGGGACAGTTTCACGCGACTGGTCACCAGGGCCGCGCAACCCGGCGTGCCGGGCAGTAGTGGAGCCACCTGCCGAGGGTCGCGCGCGTTGTCGAGCAGGACCAGGACCCGGCGCCCGGCGAGTACGGAGCGGTAGAGCGCCGCCCGTTCGTCGAGACCGTCCGGTACGGAGGTGGCGCCGAGGGCGCGCAGGAACCGGCCCAGCACCTCCGCCGGTTCGACGGGGTCGGCCGACATCCCGCCGAGGTCGACGTGGAGCTGGCCGTCCGGGTAGCGATCGCGGACACGATGGCCGGCGTGCAGGGCGAGCGCGGTCTTGCCGACGCCGCCGAGACCGGACACCGCGGAGACGACGATCTGCGGGGAATCGGTGTCGAGCGCGGCCAGCAGATCCTCGACCGCCGCCGTACGGCCGGTGAAGTCCGATGGGGGTGCGGGGAGTTGGGCGGGTGTGGGGTGCTGGTAGTCGGCCGTATCGCTCGCTGCCGTGTTCGTCGTCCGGCCGGGAGTCGGATCCGGCGCCGTGTCGGCTTCCCGGAGCGGACCGCTCGTGGCAGCCGGGTTCGCGTTGGCGGCATGCGAGGGGTCGGCGGCAAGGGATGGGTCGGCCCGTAGCACTCGCTCGTACAGGTCCCTCAGCTCCGCGCCCGGCTCCACGCCGAGTTCGGCGGCGAGCACGGAGCGGCCGTCGGCGTACGAGGCGAGCGCTTCGGCCTGCCGCCCGCCACGGTAGAGGGCGAGCATCAGCAGGGCTCGCAGCTTCTCACGCAGGGGGTGCTCGGCGACGAGCAGCGTCAGCTCCGGGATGCTCTCGGCGTGCGCGCCCAGCTCCAGGTCGATGCGGATCCGGGTCTCCAGAGCGGTGAGCCGCCGTTCGACGAGCACGCCCCGCAGACTGTCGGCGTGCGGCCCGCGCACACCGGCCAGGGGTTCGCCGCGCCATAAGGAGAGCGCTGCGCGCAGCAGTCGGCGGGCGTCCTCGCGGTCACCGTCCCGGTCCGCCAGGTCGGCCTCGGCGAGGTATCGGTCGAACTGGTCGATGTCGCAGGCGTCGTCGCCGGTCAGCAGCCGGTAGCCGCCGGGTGCGGAGGTCAGGACCGTCGCGGGTGCGCGCCGTGGCCGACCCGGCTCCAGCTTGCGGCGCAGCTGGAAGATCTGGCTCTGCAGGATGGACAGGGCCTTCGGCGGAACGGTGTGTCCCCACACCCCGTCCGCGAGGTCGTCGGTGGTGACCGCCCGGCCCCGCCGTGCCAGCAGTATCGCCAGGATCGCCCGCTGCTGCGGCGTGAGCGCTAGAGGTTCCCCCGCGCCGCGCACCACATTGACCGGCCCCAGCAGCGCGTAACGAAGCGTGCCTTCGTGCATCGTCCCCCCCGTACTTTTCGCGGGTTTCTCCCTGTGCCCCCGAGGCGCCTGAATTTTGTCCGGACATTTTAGTGAGCACAGCGGTACGAGTGGGTGTGGTTGGCCGTGCGCGGCGGGTCGGACAGATCGCAGGCGTGTTCCGTCCGAAAACGCGCCTACGCGGTCTCCGGAACCATCCGGTGCAGCCCCTTGCGGTCGTAGTACGAGGTCGCGGCCAGACCGAAGGCCAGGGCCAGCACCGCCGCGATGGCGATCATGATCCAGGCACGGGTGAGACCGGCCTCGGCGCGTGCGTCGAAGTAGAGGATGGCCCGCACACCGCCGCCCAGTTGCCGCATCGGTTCGAACACGGCCAGCCAGCGATAGAAGCCGGGCAGCGCCTCCAGCGGAATCGTCGTGCCGGATGAGGGCAGGGCGAGCACGATGAAGACGAACATGGTGACGAGCTGTCCGATGCCCCCGAACGCCGCGTTGATGGCCTGCGTCCCGAGGCCCACCGTGGCGGTGGCGCAGAACGAGAACACCCACAGCAGCCACAGGTGTGAGGCGTCCACTCCCAGGATCACCACACAGGCCAGCATGATCAGACCGGACGTCAGCGCGGCGATCGCCACGGACATCGCCCACTTGATGATCAAGGTCCGCGTGCGGTTGATCGGCACCACCGGGCGGCGGGTGTGCCAGGGGCCGATCTCGCTGTCCGCGTAGCCAAGACCCACATCGACGCCGTTGCTGATGACGTTGCCGCCCATGAAACCGGCGAGCACCAGCAGCAGGGTGTAGTAGAAGGCGGTGAGGCCCAGACCGCTGTGCGCCCCGATCGGGTGGCCCACCTTGACCGTGACGGTGACCGGGTCGGCGAGCAGCAGCCGCGCCGGGCCGCTCGCGCCGGGAGGGGCCGCGGTCAGCGTCTTGCCCAGCTGCAGCGATGCCTGGTGGGCGGCCGTCTGGTTGATGGTGCTGGCGAACGAGGAGGCGAGGCTGCCCACGCCCGGGTTGGTGAGCACGTTCAGCGTGGGCCGGGCCGGGGTCGGCGCCGAGGCGCCGACGAGTGCCGCCACCGACGCGGTGAAGTCCTCGGGCACCTCCAGTACCCCGTAGAGCTTGCCGGAGGCCAGCTGCTGCCGGGCCGCGGCCCGGTCCAGCTGTCTCCAGGACGCCTGCTTTCCGGCGTCGGCCGTCGCGATCGAATCGGTGATCCGGCGGCCGAGGTCGGTCTGCTTCCCCGCCAGTACGGCACCACGGTCGACGGTGACCAGACCGATGGGCAGCCGGTGCAGATGGGCGTTGGGGTTGACGACGCCGCCCATGTAGAAGAGCGAGAGCAGCAGGACCGCCAGCGAGACGATGACGGTGGGGAACTGCCAGATCTTGGGGTTGCGCAGCACCTGGCCCGGGCGCACGCCACCCGACCTCGCCCGGTCCGCTGGGGGCTGGACAGGAGAAGACATGGCGCTCCAGGGGGCTTCGGCAGGTAGGCAGCAGGGGCAACCTAGCCGCGCCCACGTCCTCAGCCCGGCGCCCCGCGCCCGGTGTTTCCATCCGACGGGCGAAGGACCCGTTCGGCAGACCGGGGCGGCGGGAGGGGCGCCGTCACCACCGGCTCGGGTACGACCGTGCCCGAGGCGCCTTGCCGCTATCCGGCTGTCGGCTCGGCGCCGGCGGGTACTTCGTAGATCTTTCCGTCGACACCGGATCGGTAGAGCCTGCCCGCCGAGAACCCGTGGTCGCCGTGTCCGTAGGTGACCTGGGTGGAAAGGTGCATTCCCGACTGCACGGCGCAGAGGCGTCCGCCCTCGGCCCGCCAGATCTGTCCCGCTGCGTGGGTGGCGATCAGCGGGCGCCCTCGACTGTCGAGGGTGAGGCCGTCGGGCAGGGCGAGGGCGTCGGAGAGGTCGGTGGAGATCCAGCGTCGCGGGTGCGCCGGGTCGTCGACGGGAATGCGGTAGAGCCCGGGGGCGACGGTCGTCTGGATGACGTAGACCTGGCTTCCGTCCGGCGATACGGCGATCCCGTTCGGCTGCGGCACCCGTGCCCAGGCGGGGTCGACCCGGCCGTCCGGGGTGACGCGGCCGATGTGGCGGCCGCCCAGCGTCGTGGTGTAGACGGTGCCGTCGGGTGCCAGAGCGACGCCGTCGATACCGCCGAGCCCCGAGGCGTACGTGGTGACCTTGCCCGACTCCGGGTCCACCAGCAGCAGCTTCGACGTCGGAAGGACGTCGCCGGTGAGTGAATGCCCGAGGTCGTTGCCCGTGCCGACGAGGAGCCGGCCGTCCTCGCGGACGACGATTCCGCCGTTGGCGCCGATGTTCGGGGTGAGGGCGACGGGTGTGCTGCCGGGGGAGTCGATGCGGTAGACCCGGCCGGTGAAGTACGCGGTGGCGAACATCCGGCCCCGCTTGTCGACGGCGATCGACTCGACCCAGTCGGGTAGGTGCGCGACTTGGACGGGCGGCGCCGACGGGGTGGCGTCGCATGCGGGTGCCGCGTGGGCGGAGACCGGTGTGAGCAGAGCCGCGGCGAGCGCGACAGCCGGCATGCCGCTCCGGCGCAGCCCTCGTATCGCGGCGCGGGGAACGTTCCTGGGCGTCATCAATTCCCTTTCCGTCTCGCGGTGTTGGCTGATCGGTTGGTGGGGCATCGGTTCCTGATCTTCCAGCACCGTCGAGTATGACGCGCCCACAACCATGGAGAGGGAGGCGCCGACGGCCCGTCGCCGCCCCCGGGTTCACCGTTGGCCGTAGGTGGGACCTCACGCGGGCAGCGGCTGGACCGGCAGCGTGGGAGCAGCCCGGTCCAGCCGATCACCGACGTCCGGGTCCTCTTGCGGAGCTCGCGTTGAGCCGGGCGGCCTGGCGGGTCAGGTGGTCGCGCTCGGCCAGGTTGGGTGCCTTGTGGGCCGCCTCGGCGTACAGCCGTGCCGCCGTCGCCGGATCGCCGTCGCGCTCGTGGAGGTATGCCGCCACCGCGGTGTGGCGGGGCAGGGAGTCGTCCAGCGCGGCGAGTGCGACCAGTCCGGCGCGCGGTCCGTCGGCCTCGCCCACGGCGACGGCGCGGTTGAGCCGGACGACGGGGCTGTCGGTGAGGCGTACGAGCTCGTCGTACCACTCGACGATCTGTACCCAGTCGGTCTCCTCGGCGGTGAGCGCGTCGGCGTGCAGCGCCGCGATGGCGGCCTGGGCCTGGAACTCGCCGAGGAGGTCGCGGGCGAGGGCCGCCTGGAGGATCTTGACACCCTCGGCGATCGCCTCGGTGTCCCACCGGCTCCGGTCCTGCTCGGCGAGCGGTACCAGGCCGCCGTCGGGTGCGGTCCGGGTGGCGCGCCGGGCGTGGTGGAGCAGCATGAGCGCGAGCAGCCCCGCCACCTCGGGGTGGTCGATCGCGGCCGCCAGCTGCCGGGTGAGGCGGATGGCCTCGGCGGCGAGGTCTATGTCGCCGGAGTAGCCCTCGTTGAAGACCAGATAGAGAACGCGCAGCACGGTGGCGACGTCGCCGGGCCGGTCGAACCGCACGCCGGAGACCGTGCGCTTGGCCCGGCTGATGCGCTGCGCCATGGTCGCCTCGGGCACCAGGTAGGCCTGGGCGATCTGGCGGGTGGTGAGCCCGCCGACGGCGCGCAGGGTGAGCGCGACGGCGGACGACGGGGTCAGCGAGGGGTGGGCGCAGAGGAAGTAGAGCTGGAGTGTGTCGTCCACGCCGGGCGTGGGCCCGGCGGCGGGTTCCTCGTCGACGCGTTCCTCCCGTCGGCGGCGGGCGGTGTCCGCCCGGGCCTGATCGAGGAACTTGCGCCAGGCCACGGTGACCAGCCAGCCCTTGGGATCGCGCGGCGGGTCGGCGGGCCAGACGCGGACCGCCTCGACCAGCGCGTCCTGCACGGCGTCCTCGGCCGCCGCGAAGTCGGCTCCGCGGCGGACGAGGACGGCGAGCACGTTCGGTGTGAGGCTCCGGAGCAGGGCCTCGTCCACCTCGTTCATCCGGGACGTCACTCCGTGATGGTGGGAGGGCAGGCCAGGAACGGGCGAACCTCCAGCCACTCGTGGATCGGCTTCCCACCCGCTCCGGGGGCGGCCGACAGCTCCCCGGCCAGCTCGATGGCCCGCTCGTAGGTGTCGACGTCGATCACCATCCAGCCGGCGATGAGGTCTTTGGTCTCGGCGAACGGGCCGTCGGTGACCGGCGGGCGCCCCTCACCGTCGTACCGGACGAACGTCCCCTCGGGGGTGAGCGCCTGGCTGTCGACGAACTCGCCGGTCTCCTCAAGCCGATCCGCGAAGTCGCGCATGTACTGCACGTGGGCCGAGATCTCCTCGGGCGTCCACTGGTCCATGGGCACGTCGTTGAGGCACGCCGGGGCGCCGCGGTAGTGCTTGAGCAGCAGGTACTTGGCCATGGTGGATCTCCTCGGTGCTGATGCGACCCATTGTGGCCGCGTTCACTGCTGGGACGGAGCCGGTTGCGGGTTCTCGACATGGCCGGGCGATTTATCTTTCGCCCGCGTGGCTGAGCCTGCGCCAGCGGAAACGGAATCCCCGGCAGCGTCAGCTGAAGGAGCGGCGATAGGTGTGGGGGCTGACGCCGGTGGTGCGTTTGAAGCGGTCGCGGAAGGCGGTGGGGGAGCCGAATCCCACTTGGGCGCCGATGCGCTCGACGGAGTGGCGGGTGGTTTCCAGCAGGTGCTGGGCCTGGCGGACGCGGGCGCGGTGGAGCCATTGGAGCGGGGTGGCACCGGTCTGTTCGCGGAACCGTCGGATCAGGGTGCGGGTGCTCATCCGGGCCTGGGCGGCGATGTCGCTGAGGGTGAGCTCGCGGCTCAGATTGCCCTGGAGCCAGGTGAGCAGGGGTTCGAGCTCCGAGCCCTGCGGGGTCGGCGCGTGGTCATGGACGATGAACTGCGCCTGGCCGCCCTCGCGTTCGAGGGGGACGACGGAGAGCCGTGCGGCGTCGGCGGCCACCGCCGAGCCGTAGTCGCTGCGGACCATGTGCAGGCACAGGTCCAGGCCTGCGGCGGCGCCCGCCGAGGTGAGGATGTGCCCGTTGTCGACATACAGGACGTTCGGGTCGACCTCGATGTCCGGGTGGGCTGCGGCCAGGAGGTCGGTCGCGATCCAGTGGGTCGTGGCGCGCAGGCCGTCGAGGAGGCCGGTGGCGGCCAGGGCGAAGGCTCCGGTGCAGATGGAGGCGATACGGGTGCCGTGCCCGGCCGCCGCGCGCAGCGCGTCCCGGACGGCAGGGCTGAGCGGCGCCGTGGGGTCGGCGGTGCCGGGCACGATGATCGTGTCGGCCCCTTCGAGCCCGTCAAGACCCCAGGGCGCGCGCAGGGTGAACGCGCCCGCGTCGACGTCGGGTTGCTCGGCGCACACCCGGACCTGATAGCCGGGGCGGCCGTCCGGGAGCCGGGTGCGGGCGAAGACCTCGATCGGGGTGGACAGATCGAACGGGATCACCTGGTCCAGGGCCAGGACGGCGACGGCGTGCATGGCGGGAAGATACCTGCCCGCACTGTGTCGGCGAGCCTCTTGGAGCGCGAAGGCCGGTCGGCCCGTAAGCGTCAGGGGCGCCGTGTCATGCCGTGCATCAGCAGCGTGACCACGGTGTTGAGGACGGCGTCCAGTTCCTGCGGCGGGATGCGGAGGCGGTCGGCTCGCCAGGTGAGGCCGAGGACGCCGTTCATGGTGGCCCACATGGCGGTGGCGGCGAGTTCGGGGTCCACGTCCGGGGTGAACGAGCCGTCCGCGATGCCGTCCCGCACCGCCGCCACGAGCTTGGCGTTCTGCTCGTCGACGAGATCCGCGATCCCGCCCAGACCCTCGGCGTCGGCCGGCGGTTCCGCGAGGAGCCGGAAGTGGTGCGGGCGCTCCATGGCGAAGCGCGTGTACGCCTCGGCGGCCAGCAGGATGCGTTCGAGCGGGGTGCCGGGGGTGGCGTACGCCGCGTCCATGTAGCCGCGGTTCTCCTCGAAGGCCAGCTCGGCCACCGCGATGAGGACGGCGGACCTGCCGCCCACCCGGTTGTAGACCGTCTGCACGGCGACATCGGCACGCTCGGCGACGGCTTCGAGGGTCAGGGCCGCGGGCCCTCCCGCGACGAGGATGGCTTCGGCCGCTTCGATGATCGACCGCCGTGTCGCGGCCGCCCGTCGTGCCGTTCGGGAGGAATCTTGCGTTGCCACGGCGCCACTTTACAGCGCTTCCAAAGTTGGGATAGCTTCCAACTTTGTGAGTGGTTCCAAGATTGCCGGTTTACCGAGCGTCGACCCGGGGGAGCGATCGCGGTGAGCGCAGGGGCATACGGCGACGAGAAGGCGGCCGGGAAGCGCTCGGCGGCGGGGGACGCGGCGCGGGGATTTTGGCCGTACGAGCCGGAGCTCACCCCCGACGACGAGGAAGCGCTCGGGGAGTTCGGCGGCACCTTCCGGCCCACCTCGCGCCATGTGTGGATGATGGCCGTCCTCACCGTCCTCGGGTCGGCCTTCGCGGCAGTGATCCTCGTCGCCATGCGCCTGAGCAGTCGGGACGGTGAGTCGCCGCCGGCCGCGGACTACGTCTTCCTGGCCGTGTTCGCGCTGGTCGGCCTGGGCTCGCCGTTCGGTGTCCGCGCCGCGGTGCGCGACCGCCGGGAGCGCGTCCACCTCTTCGACGACGGACTGGTCGACGTCGACCGGAACGGTGAGGTCGTCGTCTTCCTGTGGCGCGATGTCGCCCGGGTGGTGCGGTCGGGCGTGGGTGACCAGCCGACCCGGGGCGAGATCTGCAGGTCGTACAGCCTTGTACTGAAGTCCGGGCCCTCACTGATGGTGGGTCAGAACTACGGCAACTGCGATCCGTTGCTGCGGGCCGTCGAGACGGCCATCACCGACGGGCGGCTGCCGCGCCCTCGACGGTGACCGGTCGCAGGTGCCGCTGAAATCCGCACGAGCACGACGGGATGGGGAAGTTCGTGACGCCAATACGGGCGACGGTCCAGGCGCAGACGCAAAGACACCTACGGCGGGGACGCGTGGCGCTGGCCCTGTGCGCGGCCGTGCTCGCGGGCTGTTCGGCCACCGACGACGGTGGGCACGGCGAAGCCCGCCCCGAGCGGACCGGCACCACTGCTGCGGGCGTGTCCCCTGAGCCCGCCCCCGCGAGCGCGTCCGCCGCGCGGACGGGTGCCGCCACGCCCGCCCCCCGCTTCCGGGCCGACCCCGCACGCCTCCCCACGACCCGCGCCGCCGCTCTCGACCTGGTCCGGGCCGTCGCCGCGGGGCCCGACAACTACGGTCCCGGCTACGAGAAGCGCTCGCCGTACGAAAGCGATCCGGCCGACCGGCCGGTGCTCGGCGTGGACTGCGTCTGGCGGCAGGCGAAGCAACCCGACGACATCCTCGCCGGCCTCACCCGCTACAGCCGCCTACCCGCGAGCGGCGGCAGGGGCGAGGTCCGTCTGTCCGCCACCGTCACCGTCCACCGCACCGCGGCACAGGCCGACTTGGAGATCGCCGAGACGCTGGAGGAGGCGCTGCGCTGCCCCGACCAGCAACTGCGCGAGAGCGAGCGGATCTCGGGTCTGAATTCGATCGGCTCCGGCTACGGTGCGAACGGCAACACCTCCGCCGACGACTCCCTCATGGAGATGGGCAGCTACCTTGCCCCGGCCCTGGGCGACGGCCCGACCCCGTACTTCTGGAACCAGGTCCGGCTCGGCCCGGTCACGTTGGCCGTCGCCGTCCAGGGCGGCCGGGGCGTCGGTCAGAACGACCTGCTGACCACTCAGGCACGGGCGGTCGCCGAGATGGAGACCGCGGTGCGCACTCGTCTCGGGGGGCAGGGATGAGCGACCGATCCCTGCGCCCCTTCGACCCCGCCTTCGTCGGCGGCCACCGCGTGCTGGCCCGGCTCGGCGAGGGCGGCATGGGTGTCGTCTACCTCGGCCGTACGCGGACGGGGGCGCTCGTCGCCGTCAAGGTGATCCAGGCCGAGTACGCGCACGACGAGGACTTCCGGGCCCGGTTCCGTCGTGAGACACGGGCCGCGCAGCGCGTGGACTGCCCCTGGGTGGTCAAGGTCACCGGCGCCGACCCGGAGGCCGAACAGCCCTGGCTGGCCACGGCGTTCGAGCCCGGGCCCTCGCTCGCCGACGCGGTTCACCGGCACGGTCCGCTGCCGGTACGGGCCGTACGGGTACTGGGCAGGCAACTGGCCCGCGCACTCGACGCCGTCCACGCGGTGCGTCTGGTGCACCGGGACGTCAAGCCCGGCAACATCCTGCTCGCCGTCGACGGCCCCCGCCTCATCGACTTCGGCATCGCCCGGTCCGCCGACGACACCGTGATCACCTCCGCAGACCTGGTCGTCGGTACCCCCGGCTTCCTCTCCCCGGAGCAGGCGGCCCCTGGCGGTGGCCAACCGGGCCCGGCGAGTGACGTGTTCTCCCTGGGATGCGTGCTGGCGTACGCGGCGACCGGGCGGCCGCCCTTCGGCAGCGGCGCCGTCGACGCCCTGCTCTACCGCACCGTCCACGACCGGCCCGACCTCGACGGCGTCGACGAGGAGCTGGCCGTCGTGCTGCGGCGCTGCCTCGCCAAGGCCCCGGCCGACCGCCCGACCGCGGCCGAACTGGATGCCGCGCTTATCGAGGACGTGCCCCCGGCAACCGCCGACTGGTTGCCCGAAGACATCGTCCGGCTGATCGCCGAGCGGTCCGCCGAGATGATGGCGCTGCCGGACATCGACGCCACCCTCGCCGACACGGCGCACGCTCCCGCGCCGTCGCGCCGCAGGTTCCTCGCCCTCGCCTCCGGCGGCGCGGTCCTCGCCGCCGGAGGCGGCATCGCGGCCTGGGCGGCGCTGCGCGGCAGCGGCGGCGGTACCGGCGGGCAACCCGCCGCGCCCGGCTGGGCGCTGGGTGTCCAGGCCGACCTCAGCGGCCCCGGCAAGGCGGCCGGGCAGGCCCAGGAACAGGGGGCGCGGCTTGCCGTCGAGCAGTTCAACGCTCTCGGCGAGCGGCCGTTCACGTTGCGGTTGGCGACCGCGGACGACGGCGGCAGCGCCGACCGCGCCGTCACGGCGGCGCAGCGGCTGGTGGCCGACCCGGACGTGCTGGCCGTCCTCGGTTCGAGCGCCGACGCCACCACCCAGGCCGCGCTGCCCGTCTACGACGCGGCCCTGCTGCCCGTGATCAGCATGTCCGCCGGGCAGAACCTCCTGCAGAACGTCCGCTCCTTCGTACGTGGCCGCCCCCTGCACAACGCGGTGGCGATGAAGCTCGCCTTCCAGCTGAAAGCCACCAGTTCGGCCACACCGGTCGGCCTCCTGCTGGACCGCAGCGGCGGCGACGTCTCCTGGATGTCCATCCAGATGATCAACCTCATCCTGCGCAAGTACGGCGACGCCACCCACCCCCGCGTCGTCCCGGTCGGCACCACCGACCTGGCGCCGGTCCTCGACGACATGCGGGCCCACGGCATCCGCGCCTTCGTCTACGCGGGACCGGTGGACGGCGCGATCCGCGCGGCCCGGGGGCTGGCGCGCTTCGACGGGCCGAAGTACGCGGCCGAGCCCGCCCTGGACGCCCGGTTCGCCGCCGAGCCGACCGCCGAGGGCTGGACCGTCACGGCCAGCGCGATCGGACCCGAAGCGCCGGCCGTGCACTCCTTCGCGCAGGCGTTCCGCACCCGGTACGGACACGCGCCCGGGCTCTGGGCCGCCGAGGGCTACGACGCCGCGAACCTGCTGATCCGCCGCCTCACCGCGGCCAACGGCAGGCGTCCGGCGCACGCGGCGCTCGCCGCCTCCCTCAAGACCGCCCGGTACCAGGGCATCACCCGCAGCTTCGCCTTCGACGCGGAGACGGCGGGGACGCCGATGCTCGCCACCCCCGCCAGCTTCGTCCACGAGGTACGCGGCGGTTCGTTCCGCTATCTGGGCCCCGCGCCGGACAAGGCACCCCTGCCGAAAGGAAAGTGACGGTGCGTCCGCTGCTGGCGGCCGACCCGGAGTCCATCGGCGGCCACCGTCTCCTCGCCCGGATCGGGTCGGGCGGCATGGGCGTCGTGTATCTGGCCCGCTCCGAGGGCGGCGCCCTGGCCGCACTCAAGGTCATCCGCGCCGAACACGCCGCCGACCCCGGTTTCCGGGCCCGCTTCCGGCGCGAGGCCACCGCGGCGGCCCTGGTCGACGGCCGCTGGACCGCGCCCGTCACCGCGGCCGACGCCGAGGCGGACGAGCCGTGGATCGCCACCGTGTTCGTCCCGGGTCCCTCGCTCGCCGAGACCGTCGTCGGCCATGGGCCGCTTCCGACCGCCACCGTACGTGCGTTGGGCGCGCGGCTCGCCGAAGCGCTCACCGCCGTACACGCGGCGGGCCTCGTCCACCGCGACATCAAACCCGGCAACGTCCTGCTCGCCCTGGACGGCCCCCGCCTCATCGACTTCGGCATCGTGCGCGCGGGCGGTGCCACCGCCCTGACCGCGACCGACGTCGTCATCGGCACCCCCGGCTATCTCTCGCCGGAACAGGCCCGCGTCCGCGAGGAGGAGGTGGGCCCGCCCAGTGACGTCTTCTCCCTCGGCTGCCTGCTGGCCTATGCGGCGACCGGCCGCGCGCCGTTCGGCGGCGGCGGGGCGGCCGCCGCGCTGTTCCGCACCATCCATGAGGAGCCCGACCTCGACGGCATCGCGGACCCGGGCCTGCGGGCCCTAATCGCCCGCTGTCTCGCCAAGGATCCGTCCGACCGCCCCACCGTGCCCGAACTCCGCGCCGCACTGGGCGACTTCCGCGCCGACGACTGGCTCCCGCCCGGTGTGCCCGCGCTCATCGCCGAACGCTCGGCCCGCATCCTGAACCTGCCCGAGCCCGAGGCCGAACGCACCGTCCCGCGTACGACGACGGACGTGCCGCCCGCCCCGGGCCGCCGCCGCTTCCTGCTGCTGGGCGCCTCCGCCGCCGGGGTGCTGGCCGCGGGCGGCACCGCCGCCTGGCTCACCGGCGGCAGCCCCGCGTCACCGGCCACCGCCACCCGCCCGACGCGCACCGTCGCCCTGCACGCCGATCTGACCGGTCCGGGCCGGGGCCTCGGCACCCCGGTCGCGCAGGGGATCCGCCTCGCCGCCGCGGAGCACAACGCCCGTACGGACCGGCTGTTCGACATGGCGTTGCAGGTCCACGACGACCTGGGGGACCCGGACCGGTCCCGGGACGCGGCTCGTCGGCTCGTCGCGGACCGGCGGGTGTGCGCGGTCGTCGGGCCGACCTCCGACGCCACCGCGCTCGCGGCCCGCGACACCTACAACAGCGCGTCACTGCCGCTGGTGACCGCGTGGGCGGGCGCCGACACCCTCTACGCCACGGAGTCGGCCACCTCCCCTGCGGTGTTCCAGCTCCGGCCGCCCGACTCCGCGATCGACGCGCCCCTCGTCCGCTACCTCACCGTCGTCCACCCGGCCGCCCGTACCGCCCTCGTCGACGACCGGGCCACGCGCGACTACAGCTGGCTGATCGGCAACTCGCTGCGAGCGGTCCCGACGTTCGGCGCCACGCTCACCACCTGCACCGTCGCCGCCGACACCGACGACTTCGCCCCGGTCGCGCGGACGGTACGGGACGGGGCCCAGGCCGTCGTCTACTGCGGCGGCTCGCCCGAGCGCGCCGCCGCCTTCGCGCGGGCCCTGCGGGCGGCCGGATTCACCGGTACCGCCGCGGCCACCGAGAAGGTGTTCGACCCGGCGTTCTTCGCCCACGCGGGCGCGGCGGCCGAAGGATGGGTGTTCTCGACGACCTTCGTGGACCCCGAACGCACCACGTCCGCCACGGCGTTCGTCCGCTCCTTCAAACAGCGGTACGGCGTCGCGCACGTGGGAAGGGGGGCCGCCGAGGCCTATGACGCACTGGGACTGATCGCCCGCGCCCTGGCCGACGCGCAACCGAGCGGCACGGAGGTGGACCGGGGCACCCTTGCCCACCGGCTGCGGGCCCTCTCGTACCGGGGCATCACCCGGACCTTCGCCTTCCAGAAGGGCACCGGCGTCGCGGGGATGGCCCCCGGGCTGTTCCTGTGGCGGGTGGAGCGGGGGACGCCGGTCTTCCTCGGACAGTACGAGGGAGTCGGGACAGGATGAGCTGGTGCTTCGGCACCCGATCGAGGATCAGTTGGCCGCAGGCCAGGGGATGTCGGTGGTGGCGACGCTCCAGCGTTCGGCGACCGCGTCCTGGACGGCGTGGTTCAGTTCCCAGGTGTCCAGGCGGACGCGGCCCTCGCCATCCAGGACGAGTGGGCGGGTTCCGGCGAGCAGCCCCTTGGCGGCGCGGAACACGACAGCGCCGGACGGCGGCGTATATAGCCGCACAGTGCGGACATCGGCGGGAAGATCTGCTTGAGCGGATCCCGGTCGTACGACGGCGCCCAGGTGACGATGACGTTCAGATGCTGGATCAACTCGTCGACGGTATGTATTTGCGGTTTGAACATATGCAAGTGGGTTTGTGGCGGCCGCGTTCGGTGGAGGAATGGAGCTATGGCTGAGGACACCGCGGCTCGGGCCGCTGATACCGCACGTGGCTACTACAACACCCGTGACGTCGACGGGTTCTACGCCCAGGCCTGGGGCGGGGAGGACATCCATATCGGGCTGTACACCGATGCGCGCGAGCCGGTCGAGGTGGCGGCCGGGCGCACGGTGCAGCGGCTGGCCGCGAAGGTGGCTGACGCGCTGGGGCCCGACAGCACCGTGCTGGACATGGGGTCCGGTTACGGAGGCGCGGCCCGCAGGCTCGCGCAGGGATTCGGCTGCAACGTCGTGGCTCTCAACATCAGCGAGGTGCAGAACCGCCGGCACCGCGAACTCAACTCCCAGCGCGGCCTCGACGGCCGTATCGAGGTGGTGACCGGATCCTTCCACGACATCCCGGCTCCTGACGCGAGCTTCGATGTCGTGTGGTCGCAGGAGGCCCTGTGCCACAGCGGCGACCGGCCCCGCGTGCTGAGCGAGGCCAGGCGGGTTCTCAGGCCCGGCGGTCATGTGGTGTTCACCGACATCATGGCCGCCGAGGACGCCCCGGAGAGCGAGGTGCGCCCGCTGGCCGAGCGCCTGGCCATCAGCGGGTTCGCCACGCCGGGCTTCTACCTGGAGCAACTGCGGGCGCTCGGCTTCGCGGAGGCGGACTTCGAGGATCTCAGCGATCACATGGTGACCCACTACGAACGCCTCGTCGACGAGGTCAGGACACCGGCGCCGGGTCTGGTGAAGGACGTCAGCGCCGAGTACCTGGAAGGCTTGGGAACCAACCTGCCGCAGGTGGCGGCCGCGTGCCGCAACGGTCATCTCAGGTGGGGCATCTTCCACGGCCGCCGCGGATAACCGGGGGTCCAGCCGCTCGATCGTCCCGTGCGGGGGTTTGTCTACCGTGCGCGGACGCGGGTGTCCGCGCGGACTGTGGCGGCGGTGTCGGCGTCCTCGTCGATGGTGACGCCGGTGCGGCCGGTGGCGATGGTGGTGGGTGCGAGGACCATGACCTCACCGAGGGTGCTGTGGTCGGCCCAGATGCACAGGGGGTCGGCGCTGCCCGTGCCCGACGGGTGGGAGGACTCGGCGGTCTTGTACATCTGGCACTTCATGACGGCGTCGCCGAGCCCGCTGGGCCCGAAGCCCGGGGCGGGCTCAGCCGCCGGGGGTGACCAGGCCCGTCTCGTAGGCCAGTACGACGGCTTGGGCGCGGTCGCGGAGGGCCAGTTTGGCGAAGATGCGGGCCACGTGGGTCTTCACGGTGGCCTCGCTGAGGGTGAGGGCCGTGGCGAGTTCGGCGTTCGACAGGCCACGGCCCAGCAGGGCCAGTACCTGGAGTTCACGCGGGGTCAGCGCGGCCAGATCGCGATGCGTCGCGGGTCGCCGGGTCACGGAGGTCGAGGGGCCGTGAGCCGGGTCGGCGGCTCGGCCGGTGGTCGCGTGGCGCTCGACCAGACGGCGGGTGATCGAGGGGGCGAGCAGCGCGTCACCGGTGTTCACCAGGCGTACGGCTGCCGCGAGATGGGCGGCGGTGACGTCCTTGAGCAGGAAGCCGCTCGCCCCGGCGGCGAGTGCCGCGTAGACATAGCCGTCGAGGTCGAACGTGGTGAGCATGAGGACCCGGCAGTGCGGCAGCAGCCGCAGGACGCGCTTGGCGGCCTCCAGACCGTCCAGGTGGGGCATCCGGATATCCATCAAGACCACGTCCGGGCGCAGTAGTTCGGCCTGCGTGACGGCCTGCACGCCGTCCGCTGCCTCGCCGACGACGTCGATGCCGCGCGAGGTGAGGATGAGGCGGAACCCGGTACGGATCAGCTCCTCGTCATCGGCGATGAGGACCCGAGGTCCGTCGGTCTCGCGGGGCGGGTTGCGGTCCTGGCCGACGCTGTGGTGGGCGCGGTCGTCGGGGGCGGAGTCGGTCACGGGCGCTCCAGCGGGATACGGGCCCGTACGCGGTAGCCGCCGCCGATGCGGCGCCGGGCGTCGAAGTGGCCGCCGTAGACGGCGACGCGCTCGCGCAGGCCGATCAGGCCGCGCCCCGCGCCGTCGTCCCGACGCTCACGGGGAGTCGGTCCGGTAGCCGCGCCCGCGTGGTCGCCGGACAGAGGGCTCCTTCGGGTATCCGTACTCCCGTGCTCGCCGGACAGCACGCTCGGTCCGCTGTTGAGCACCTCGACCCGCAGGCTGTGGTCGGCATAGCGGACCGTCACCGCCGCCTTGCCGCCGTCGCCGTACTTGAGGGCGTTGGTCAGCGCCTCCTGGATGATCCGGTAGGCGGTGACGTCGATGCCGGGCGCCAAGGGGCGCGGTTCGCCGGAGATGCGCACCTCGACCGGGAGTCCGGCGAAGGCGATCCGGTCGACGAGGGTGCCCAGTTGGCGCAGGCTCGGCTGCGGTGCGAGCCCGGAGAGGTCCGCTTCGCCGTGCCCGGGTGCGTCCGTGCCGTCGGCTGATGGTGCCAACAGGCCCAGCAGATGGCGCAGTTCGGTCATCGCATCGCGTCCCGCGCCCTCGACGGCCCGCAGCGCGGTCTCCGCCTCGTCGGGCAGTGTGGCCAGCACCTCACGGGCGGCGCTGGCCTGAACGACCATCAGACTGACCTTGTGGCTCACGATGTCGTGCAGTTCACGGGCGATACGCGCGCGCTCGGCCGTGACCGCCGTACGGGCGGCGGCCTCCCGTTCGCGCTCCAGCAACCAGCGCCGGTCCTCCAGCACCTTGCGATAGCGGCGGCGGGCACGCACCAGCAGCACGGTGGTACTGGCGGCCACCGCCGAACTCCCCGTCACCAGGGCGGCAAGCAGCCAGCCCGTCCCAGATATCCCCACGTCGCCCATCGTGCCAGGCGGCCGGGGGACGGGCGTCCCCCTGCGGGTCCACCTCGTACATCCCCAGGATGACCACCACTTCGGGTTACCTCCGGGGGCTGATGTCCGGGCGGCCCACGCCGCTTACCGTCCCTGTCATGAGCACCGAAGACATCGGCGGCACGGTCCTGGGGACCGACCCGGCCGCCGTGCGCGAGAACGCAGTCGTGCGGGTGAGCGGCCTGCGCAAGGAGTACGGAGACACCCTCGCCCTGGACGGCGTGTCGCTGGAGATCGGGGCCGGAGAGGCGGTGGCGGTGATGGGACCCTCCGGCTGCGGAAAGTCGACCCTGTTGAACATGATCGCGGGCCTCGACCGGCCGAGCGCCGGCTCGTTGCGGGTGCATGGCGAGGACCTGGGCGGACTCAACGAGACCAGGCTGGCGCTCTTCCGGCGCCGCCGGATCGGCATGATCTTCCAGTTCTTCAACCTCATCGACGACCTGCCCGCGATCGACAACATCGCGCTGGCCGCCCAGCTCACCGGCACACCGGCCCGGCAGGCCCGGCGCCGGGCGCTGGAGTTGCTCGACGAGCTCGGCATCGCCGATCGCAGGAACGTCTATCCCGCCGCGCTCAGCGGCGGCGAGCGCCAGCGGGTGGCGGTGGCCCGCGCGTTGATGAACCGCCCCGCGCTGCTGCTGGCGGACGAGCCGACGGGCGCGCTGGACAGCCACGCGGGCGAGCAGGTGATGGACCTGCTCATCGACCTCAACCAACTCGGGCAGACCCTACTGATGGTGACGCATGATCAGCGGCTGGCGACGCGCTGCGCGAGCCGCCTGGTGACGATGGCCGACGGCCGGATCACGGGCGAGCGCACCCTGGAGCGGTCGGCATGAGCGCGGTGTGGCAGGCCTCGCGCGCGGCCGTGCGCCGCCGTCGGCTGCAGACCTCCGTGATCGCGGTGGTGGTCCTCGTCTCCAGCATGGCCCTCGTGGTCGCCCTCGGACTCCTGGACGTCGCGTCCGGACCGTTCGACCGGCTCTTCGGCCAGGCGCACGGCGCGCATGTCGTCGCCACCTACGACGCGGCGCGCGTCTCCGGCGCGCAGGCGGCACGGACCGCGCACCGGCCGGGCGTACAGGCGGCGGCCGGGCCGTTCCCACAAGCCGTGGTCGACCTGCCGCAGAGCGCGGCCGGCCAGATGCCCGGAGTGGGAGCCGGCCCGATGACCGTGGTGGGGCGGGCGGAGCCGGGTGGACCGGTCGACCGCCTCGATCTGTTCGCCGGGCACTGGGCCACCGGCCCCGGCCAACTCGTCCTGGCGTTGCCGGACGCGGCCGGGATGGGCACCGGTCCGCACTCCCCGCTCGGCAAGCGGATCCAACTGCCGGGGCTTGCGCCGCTGACCGTCGTCGGCCTCGCGTCCAGCGTGAGCGGCACCGCGCAGGCATGGGTCTCCCCGCAGCAGATCGCGGCCCTGCACCCCACGGCATACCAGATGCTGTACCGGTTCGACCGGGCCGCCACATCCCGCCAGATCACGGACGCCACCGCGAGGGTGACCGCCGGCCTGCCGTCCGGATCGCTGATCGCCCACCAGTCGTATCTGACGCTGAAGGCCCAGGTCGCCTCGCAGCCCGACGCCTTCGTGCCGTTCCTCATGGCCTTCGGGATACTCGGCCTGCTGGTGGCCGTGCTGATCGTGGGCAATGTGGTGAGCGGTGCGGTCGTGTCCGGCTTCCGGCACATCGGGGTGCTCAAGTCCCTGGGATTCACGCCCAACCAGGTGGTCGCGGTCTATCTGGTGATGGTCTGCGTCCCGGCTGCGGTCGGCGCGGCCCTCGGCACGGCGCTCGGCGCGGTGGTCGCGCGGCCGCTCCTGCACCAGGTCTTCCAGGGAGCGCAGCTCGGTACGGTGAACGTCACGCCGACGATCAGCTCCTGGGTGTACGCGACCACGGCGCTCGGGATGCCCGCGGTCGTGGTGCTGGCCGCGCTGATCCCGGCGCTGCGCGCGCACCGGCTCTCCGCGGCACGCGCGATCAGCGCGGGCAGCGCCCCCAGCGGTGGACGCGGGCTGGCGATCCAGCGGTGGCTGAGCGGGGTACGGCTGCCGCGCTCGGTGTCCCTGGGCCTCGGTCTGCCCTTCGCGCGGCCAGGACGGGCGCTGCTCACCGTCTCGGCGGTACTGCTCGGGGTGGCGACGGTGACCTTCGCCACCGGCCTGTCGACGACCATGGTCTCCTACGGCGACGCGATCGAGGGCGTCGGCAGGACGCAGGTCGTCGTCTGGCCCGGGCAGGCCAGGTTCGGGCAGAACCTGCCGCACCAGGGCGACGCGGCGACCCAGGCGCTGCTGCGCGGTCTGCCGCATGCGGCGGACGTGTCGGCCGTGGGCTTCGCCGACGTACGCCTGCTCGGGCAGAGCCAGGGTGTGAGGATCCAGGGTGCGCGCGGGGGCCGGTCTGCGCTCCAGGACGACCTGGCCGGAGGCCGGTGGATGCGCTCCCCCGGGGAGGTGGTGGCCTCCGGCAGGTTCCTGGCCAAGCACGGTCTGCGGGTCGGTGACTCGTTCACCTTGGGCGCGGCGGGCGGTCGTCAGAAGCGCGTGCGGCTGGTCGGGGAGGTCATGTCCGGGCCGGCGGACCTCATGCGCGCCGACTGGTCAACGGTGACCGCCCTGGCACCGGACGCGCAGGCCAACCAGTATTGGGTGCGGCTGGCCCCCGGAGCCGATGCCGACGCCTACATGAAGTCCGTACGGGCCGCCGACCCGGGCCTCGCCCCGAGCGCACAGACATCGGTGAACGCAGGGGCCGT
This sequence comes from Streptomyces sp. NPDC048696, assembly GCF_043198895.1. Taxonomy (NCBI): domain Bacteria; kingdom Bacillati; phylum Actinomycetota; class Actinomycetes; order Kitasatosporales; family Streptomycetaceae; genus Streptomyces; species Streptomyces sp. NPDC048696. Next base: position 370,870 of record NZ_JBICVJ010000008.1, read on the forward strand.
GACGGTCATCAGCTCCGCGTCCGCGCTGACCCTGATGCTGTCGGTGGTCGCCGCCCTGGGGGTGTTCAACACGGTCGTGCTGAGCAGCCGGGAGCGGCGGCGCGACCTGGGAATGCTGAAGTCGATCGGCATGACGCCACGTCAGGTCACGGTGATGCTGGTGGTGTCCATGGCCGGGCTCGGTCTGGTCGGCGGGCTCCTGGGGCTGCCGCTGGGAGTCGCGGCCTACCGTGTGGTGATCCGGATGACCGAGGCGAGCGCCCACCTCGCCTTCCCGGACCGGATGCTGGACGTATGGCACCCGGGGATCATGGCGCTGCTGGCCTTGGCCGGGGTGGCGATCGCCGCACTGGGTGCGGTGATACCGGCGCGGGCGGCGGCTCGGCAGACCATCGCGCGGGTTCTGCATACGGAGTGACGGCGCGGGCTCAGCTGTCGGCCCTGTGCCTGCGTGCCGCTGGCGGTGTGTCCATAGAGTGGCCCTGTGCCCCTGTCCCCGCGTGTGCCCGATCTGCCGGCCCTCGATCTGCTGCTCAGTGTGATCGAGCTGGGGAGCCTGGGGCGGGCCGCCGCCGCGCACGGCATCAGCCAGCCCTCGGCCAGTTCCCGGATCCGCTATCTGGAGAAGCTGGTCGGCATGCCCGTACTGGAGCGCACCACGCTCGGATCCCGACCCACCCCGGCGGGCGCCCTGATCGCGGAATGGGCGCGGACCGTCGTCGACGCGGCGCAGCGCCTGGACGCGGGCATCGGCACGCTGCGCGACCGGCGCGACTCGCAGTTGCACGTGGCCGCCAGCCAGACCGTCGCCGAGTACCTGTTCCCCAAGTGGCTGATGGCGCTGCGCGCCCGGGCGCCCGAGACCACCGTCGCGCTGGAGGCGGGCAACTCGGCCGGAGTCGGCGAGGCGGTTCTGGCGGGGCGCGCGGAGATCGGCTTCATCGAGAGCCCGCGCGCCCCCAAGGGCCTGGAGAGCCGCCCGGTGGCGCGGGACCGGCTGCTCGTGGTGGTGGCGCCGGACCACCCCTGGGCGCGGCGCGGCACGCTCACCGTCGACGAGCTGGCGGGAACCGCGCTGATCATGCGGGAGGCCGGTTCCGGCACCCGGACCTCCTTGGAGCGGGCGCTCGCCGCACAGGCGCCCGGCCGGCCGCCCACGCCCCTGCTGGAGCTGTCCTCCACCACGGCCATCAAGACCGCGACGGCGGACGGGTTGGGGCCCACGGTACTCAGCTCGCTGGCGGTGGACGCCGAACTGGCCGCCGGGACACTGAAGGCGGTGCCCGTGTCCGGCTTCGAGGCGGGGCGCACGCTGCGGGCGGTGTGGCCCAGGGGCGGCCGACCGGCCGGACCGGCCCGCGACCTCTACGCGATCGCCCGCCGAGGGGCATAGAAGCACTCTATGGGTGCATCGATCCGTTGCCGCTACCGGCGGGGAACGGACGGACGGAGGGTGTGAGTGACAAGGAAGTCACCTCACCCCGAGAAGCTGGACACCATGTACACCCTCCTCTTCCTGCTGATCGCCCTGTGCGTGTTCGCGGTACTCGCCGACTGGTCCCGCCGGGCGCGTCTGCTGACGTGGTCGACGACGCTGGCACTGTGCTTCATCGCCTTCCTGCCCCACGTCATCGACCACAGCTACCAGCTGGCCTTCTGAGGAGCACCCCGCCATGAACACCATCACCCCCTTTGCCGAGGCCAGGCTCTCCCACCCCACCGAGGCCAGGCTCTCCAACAAGCTCGGCCTGCTCTTCGCCAACCTGTACGTACTCGGCATGTGCGCCACCATCGGCGGCGCGTACATCTTTCAGTTCGGGTTGTGGGAGTACCCCTGCCCGATGTGCCTGCTGCAGCGCATGTTCATGCTGCTCAGCGCGCTGGGCCCGGCCTTGATCGTGTACCGCTCGCGCAAGGGCACGGTCAGCGGCCAGGACAACGCCTCGGGCTGGGGCTGGGCCCTGGTGTGCGCCCTGCTCGGCAGCACCGTCTCCATCGCCCAGGTCCTGATGCACATCGTGCCTCCGGACGCCGGTTACGCCGGTGCGTTGTTCGGCCTGCACCTGTACACCTGGGCCGCCATCACCTTCGGCGCCGCCGTCCTGGTCGCCGGGATCAACCTGGTGCTGGTCCACCGATCCGAGCCGCTCGACGCCGGACTCGCCTCGCCCGCCCTGCGCCGCACCGGAACCTTCACCCTGGCGGTACTGGTCTTCTTCGCCGTCAGCAACCTCGTCGCCTGCTTCTTGCTGCAGGGCTTCCACTGGCAGATGAGCGGCGACCCCACCAGCTACGCCTTCTTCTCGGATCTGCTCTGAGCCCGAAAAGGCAGCCCGTTCGAAGGGTGGGCGGCCCACGGCGAGCCGCGAATCGCCCCCGCGACAGCGGATCGCCCTAGCGGGTCACCACGGAGAAAGCCGGGTAGACCTTCGGCTGCGGGCTCTCGACGCCGAGTTCCTGCAGGATCGGAACGATGGTCTTGCCGAACTCCTGGAAGGCTTCCTCCGACTCCCATACGTCGACGACCAGCCAGCCGTCGGGAGTGGGGGCGGCGGTGTGCGAGATGAGGCCCTTCACCGGCCAGTCCGCCGGGGACTTCACGGGGCCGGGCCGGCCGGCGACCTTCTCGGCGCTCTGCTCGTACTGGGCCTGGGTCATCCCCGGGACATCGAAGACCGCGACGATCGCCATGCTGAACTCCCGGACAGGGGAAAGTCTGACTCGTCGAGTCGACCATCGCGGTGCACCACCCGCATGTCGGCCGAGCCGAATGGGCCGTACCAGTCGGTATGGCCCATTCGCACGGGACCCGCGGAGAGCACGGTGAGCCGGCATGCGATCCCGCTCCGCCCCCCGTCGGCTCCGCCGCCTTCGCCCGACGACTGTGCACCGGCGCGGCTTGGGGCGGAGGATGGAGGCAGCATGCGCGGGCGCCCCGAGAGGAGCGTGGGAGTGGCAGGGACAGCAGCCGAACGGGCCGACCAGCCGAGGCCGACGGATGCCACGACGGCCGTGGGCGGGCTGCTGGACGTGCTGGGAGTGGCCGCGGTGGTCCTCGACGAGCGGGGCCGGATCGTGCTGTGGAGCCCGCAGGCCGAGGAGCTGTTCGGCTTCAGCTGCCAGGAGGCGCTGGGCCGGCCCGCGGCCAAGCTGCTGGTGGAGGAGGAGCGGCAGCACGAGGTGCTTGAGCTGTTCGGCCGGGTGATGTCCGGGCAGGGGCCGTGGGCCGGGGTGTTCCCGGTGCGGCACCGGGACGGACACATCCTGGGCGTGGAATTCCGCAATATGCGCCTGGAGGCCGAGGGCGGTCGCTTCTTCGCGCTGGGCATCGCCTCGAAGGAGACGACCCTGCGCCGGGTGGAACGGGACCTGGCGCTGTCCTCGGGGCTGGTGGGTCAGTCGCCGATCGGGCTCGCGGTGCTGGACACCGAGCTGCGGTACGTACTGGTGAACGCGGCGCTGGAGGAGATCAACGGGCTACCCGCCCGGGAACACCTCGGCCGCACCCCGAGCGAGATGCTGCCGCACCTGGACACCGAGGCGATCGAGGCCCGGATGCGCGCGGTGCTGAAGACCGGCGAGCCGATGCTGGACGACTTCACCACCGGGTTCACACCGGCCGACCCGGACCACGAGCACGCCTGGAGCGCCTCGTTCTACCGGCTGGAGGACCAGGCCGGACGGGTGATCGGGGTGGCGATCTCGGTGATGGACGTCACCGATCAGCACCAGGCCGCACTGGCCGCCGCCCGCGCCCGGCGCCGCCTGTCGCTGATCGCGGACGCCTCGATCCGGATCGGCACCACCCTCGACCTGGCCACCAGCGCGCGTGAGCTCGCCGACGTGGCCGTGCCCGAGGTCGCCGACATCGCCGCGGTCGACGTGCTGGACAGCGTGCTCGCCGGTTCCCCGCGCGCCAACGACACGCGCGGAGTGCGGTTCCGCGCCCTGGCGCTCAAATCCGCCCATCCGAGCGTCGCCGTCCAGGCCGCCGACCCGGTCGGAGAGGTCGCCCTCTACGGAGCGCAGCGGCTGGTCGCCCAGTGCGCTCGTACGGGCCGTCCGGTGCTGGTTCCCCGGGTGCGCGGCTCGGACTTCGTCCGTATCGCCCGCGACGCGGCTGCCGCGGACCTGTTGGAGCAGGCCGGGGTGCATTCCTACCTCGCCGTGCCGCTGATCGCCCGGGGTGAGGTGCTGGGCGCCCTCGACCTCAAGCGGGCCCACAACCCCACCGCGTTCGACAGCGACGACGTGCTGCTGGCCACGGAACTCGCCGCCCGCGCCGCCGTGTGCATCGACAACGCCCGCTGGTACCAGCAGCAGCGCCACGCCACCCTCGCCCTCCAGCGCCACCTGCTGCCACCGCACCACACCACCGCGCCGCCCGGCCTTGCCATCGCCCACCGCTACCAGCCCGCCGTCGCCGCGGACGAGACCGGCGGTGACTGGTTCGACGCCATCCCGCTGCCCGGCGAGCGCACCGCCCTCGTGGTCGGCGACGTCATGGGCTCCGGCATCACGGCCGCCGCCACCATGGGACAACTGCGCACCAACACCCGCACCCTCGCCCGTCTGGGGCTCGCCCCCGACGAGGTGCTCACGCATCTGGACGAGACCACCCGCGACCTCGGCGAGGCCATGGCCACCTGCGTCCTCGCGCTCTACGACCCGCACACCCGTGTGTGCCGCCTGGCCTGCGCCGGCCACCCGCCGCCCGTCCTGGTACGCGCGCACGGCCGACCGCACCTGATCGACCTCGACCCCGGCGCGCCGCTGGGCGTCGGCTCCGTTCCGTTTCGCACCACTGAGCTGCGTCTTCGGGCCGGCGACGACCTCGTCCTGTACACCGACGGCCTCGTCGAAGTCCGTGACCAGGACATCGACCAACGCCTGGAAGCCCTCACCGACCTCCTGGCCGGCCCGCACCGCCCGCTGGAGGACACCTGCGATCTGCTGCTCGCCGCCATGCGCCGCCCGGACACCGCCGATGACGTCGCCCTGCTGATCGCCCGTGTCCTGCCCTGACCGGACGGTCGTCGCAGGCCGGACCGCGCGGCCCGCGAGCGATCGGCCCTCGGCCGGTCTACGGCGTCGTCGGCCGGTTCAGTTCTTTGATCAGGTCGGCGATTTCCTTCCGGAACTCCGCGACGTTGGCCTTGGAGTCGTTGAAGCCGGCCTTGAAGTCGTCCTTGGCTTCCTTGACATCCGCCTCGAACTCCTTCTTCCGGTCCGCGATGAGCTTGTTCAGCTCGGCCGGCCACATCGCCGGATCGATCCTGGGGTCGTCGTCACCGTCCCGGCGGTCCTGGCTCAGCGCCTGCCCGTCCGCGGGCCCGGGGTGGGACGCGGCGGCGGCAGGTCCCGTGGTTCCTGCGGCGAACGCCCCGCACAGGGCGATCGCGGCGACGGTGACGCAACGGCGCATGACGTGCCTCCTCATCAGTAGACCGGCCCATGTCACCCCCACTACCGGCCCACTCTTGGCCACCCTCCCTCCGGGAGCCACCCGACCCCGCCGAACGGGTGACCGTGCATTGTTCGTCCGGGCCGCAACCCGTGCTCGTCGCCGTCGTTATGAGAGTTGAGGGGTCGAGCGACCGCAAAACGAATGGACGGGGTAAAGGATCGATGAGACACATTCCGCTGCACGGCGTGGGCCTGCTGAGCGGGGCCGGGCCCGGGGCGGAAGGTGAGGAGCTCCTGAGACACGGGATGGAGCTCGTCGATCCCACGCTGCGCGCGGCCGTGGACCGGTTGCACCCGTCCGTGGCCATGGTGTGCCGCTACCACCTCGGGTGGGACACCGACGACCTCCCGGTGCCGGAGTCCGGGGCGGGCAAGCGTGTCCGGGCGGCGCTCGCCCTGTTGTCGGTGCGGTCCGTCGGCGCGCCGGAGCGGTTCGCCGCCGTCGCCGGTACGGCGGTGGAACTCGTGCACCAGCTCTCGCTGCTCCACGACGACGTCATGGACGGCGACGCCAAGCGGCGGGGCAAGGCCGCCGCATGGGCTCAGTTCGGCACAGGCGCCGCCGTGCTCGCCGGGGACGCTCTCATCGTCCAAGCCGTCGCCACGGTCGTCCGGGCACAGGCGCCGGGCGCCCGGGCGGCCACGGAAGACCTCGTCGTCACCGCGGAGCAGATGGTGTACGGGCAGGCGGAGGACCTCGCCCTGGAACACCGGCCCCTGCGGGAGACGTCCCCGAGCCAGTACGTACGCATGGCTCGCGGCAAGACCGGTGCGCTCTTCGGCAGTGCGGCGGCTCTCGGCGCCGTGCTGGCGGACGCGCCGCCGCCCGTGGTGCGCGCCCTGCGCGAGGCGGGCAGCGACCTCGGCGTGGCGTTCCAGATCCTCGACGACGTGCTCGGCCTGTGGGGCGAGAGCTCACTCACCGGGAAGCCCGTCGGCGCGGATCTGCTGCGTGGCAAGAAGACGCTGCCGCTGGTCCTCGCGGCCGGCTCGGGCACCGCCGACGGCGTGCGCGTCGCCGACCTGCTCGACTCCGCACCGCTGTGCCCGGCCCGTATCCCCGAGGTCATGCGCCTGTTGGAGGCCACGGGGTGCCGCGAGCTGGCCGAGGAGGCGGCGGGCCAACACGTGGTGTCGGCCCTCGCCGCACTGGACGAGGCGGGCAACCCGCAGGGCGTACGCCGGCAATGGCACGCGCTCATCGGCTGTCTGGCCCGCCGCAGCCGCTGACCCGGCCCGGTAGGAGTCCGCGCACCGTCCCACGCACGAGGAGGAGACCCACGGTGCCGCCCACCCCTGAGTTACGGCGCAATCGGCATCCTGCCCGGTGCGTTTCAGGCCGCGCTCCGACGCTGGACCCTCAGCAACAGCCTGATGTCTCACATCAACCTGGTGCGCCGTGCGGAGATTCCCGGTTTCGCTGTGACATTCCGCTACCCCCGGGTGCCTTCTCGTCACCGCTCTCACCTGGGCATACTCCACGCCTGCCCCGCTTCAAACCGTCCCGGGGCGAGGGCTGTTCGCAAGGAGCTGGTGGAAGAGATGACGTCGCAGACAGTCCGTGCGGACGCCGCGGGCACCTGGTTGCTCGGAGACCTCACGGTCAACCGGATCGGTTTCGGTGCCATGCGCCTGACCGGCAGCGCCGCCTTCCACCAGGGCATCCCGCGTGATCGTGACCAGGTGATGGGCGTGCTGCGCCGGGCCGTCGAGCTCGGCGTCAATCACATCGACACCGCGGCGTTCTACTTCTCCCGGCTGCGCTCCGCCAACGAACTGATCAACTCGGCGTTGGCGCCGTACGCGGACGACCTGGTCATCGCCACCAAGGTCGGCCCCGTACGGGATGTGTGCGGCGAGTGGACCGACCGGGCGCGGCCCGACCAGCTGCGCGGCCAGGTGGAGGAGAACCTGCGCCAGCTCGGCCGCGACCACCTCGACGTGGTCAACCTGCGTGTCATGGGCCAGGATTCGATCAGCGAGGACTTCGCGGCCCTCGCCGAGCTGCGTGACGCCGGACTTGTCCGCCATCTCGGCCTCTCCAACGCCCGCCCCGCCCACCTCGCCCAGGCCCAGGCGATCGCTCCGGTGGTGTGCGTCCAGAACCGCTACGGCATCGACGCGCGCGGCGGCGCGGAAATGCTGCGCGCATGCGCCGCACACGGCATCGCGTTCGTGCCGTTCTTCGCCATCGCGGGCGCGGGACGCGAGGCGGGCGCCGTCCGGGCCGAGCACGAGCAGGTCCTCACCGTCGCCCGTGCGCACGAGGTGTCGCCGTCGCAGGTACGCCTGGCCTGGACGCTGCACCAGGGCCCACACGTCCTGGCCATCCCGGGAACGGGCAACCCGGACCACCTCATCGACAACCTGGCGGCAGGCGCACTGCACCTGACGGAGCAAGAACTCGCATCGCTCGATGCGGTCGACTGATCCACGTCGGGCCCGTCAGGGGCGTTTCACGGGTGGGTTGGTCGGTTCACTTGGAGGCGGGTTAGCAAACCCCCAGTGGCCGACGAGGTTCGCGTAGAGGGTGGAGGTGCGGACCAGTTCGTCGTGCGTGCCCAACTGGGCTTTGTCGCCGTCGAGTACGAGGATGTGCTCGGCGCGGCGGGCCGAGCTGATGCGGTGCGCGATGACCACGAGGGTTCCCGGGCGGCGCGCGAACGCGGCCTCCACCGTCGCTTCCGCCGCCGGGTCGAGGTTGCTGGTGGCCTCGTCCAGGATGACGATCCGGGCGGGGGAGACGTACACCCTGGTGAGGGCGACCAGTTGTCTTTCCCCTTGGGACAGTTCGGCGCCGCCCGCGCCGATCAGGGCGTCCAAGCCGCCGAGCCGGTCGGCGAGGAGGGCGAGGCCGGTGTCGGCGGCCGCGCCGGTGAGTTCGCGGTCGGTCACGTACGGTGCGAGATAGCCGAGGTTGTCCCGGAGCGTGCCCGCGAACACGTATGCCTCTTGCGGGATGATGCTGAGCAGTCGGCGCAGCTCGGACTCGCGGATCTGCCTGATGTCCGTCCCCCCGAGGGACACGGTGCCGCGCTGCGGTGCCAGCAGGCCGCCGAGCAGGCTCGCCAGCGTCGACTTGCCGATACCGCTCGGCCCCACCACGGCAAGGTGGCGGCCCTCGGTCAGGGTGAGGTCCAGCGCGTCGACGATCGGCGCGGCGTGCGGCCCGTAGGCGAAGGTGAGACCGGTGGCCACCAGGTCGCACCGCTGCGTAGCCAGTTGTTCTCCCACTGCCTGTGTTTGTGGTCGCCGGTCGGTGAAGCCTTCGCCGAGGCGGTCGAGGGTGACCGCGAGTTCCACGCACAAACTGCCTCCGGTGCCCACGAGTTCACGCAGCGCAGGCTCCAGGCCGACGGTGAGGTAGGTCGCCGCGCCGATCACTTCACCGGGTGTCAGACGGCCCGCGTGCACCAAGGACGGCGCCGATGCCAGCAGGACGACGAGCGGGAGCTGGCCGCCGAGAAAGACGATCAGGCTGCGCACTGCCATCGCCCGGGCGAGTACGCGGGAGTGGCCCAGTGATCCGTCTATCGCGGTCCCCACCGCCCGGGTCGCCTCGGCCTCCCCCGCGCAGGCGATCGCGTCGCGGATCCCGCCGAAGACGGTGCCTGCCGTCCGGGCGACCTCTTCCTCGGCCAGGAGCACCTTTCTGCGCCGGGCGGCGAGCCCGGGAAGCAGGAGGGCGAAGACGGTCAGGGAGACGGTGACGAGTACGCCCGTGACCAGGGCCACCGACGGAGCCAGGAGCCACAGCCCGGCCAGCGCCGCGAGGGCGGTGAACAGGATCTGCCGGGCCATGCGCAGCAGTGAGCCGAGGAGGTCGCGTACGGCTTGGACCTGTTCGGTGACGCGGGCGACTTGGGCCGTGTCCGCCCGCTGGTGCGAGCCGGTCGCCGAGGTGACCGCACCCTCGACCACGGCCGTGACCAATGCGTCGCGGACCGGCTCGACGACCGCCGCCAGGTGGGGGAACAACTGCCGGGTCGCGATCGCGGCAACCAGTGCGGACCCCAGCAGGACCGCGAGGAACGCCGTACCGGAAAGGGCCTCGTGGGCGAGGAAGCGTCCGAGCGCCGCGCTCACCAGCAGTCCGGAAAGGAGCGACGGCAGTGACTCGATCGCGGACCAGAGCGCGATGAGGCTCAGAGTGCGGCGCCGCGCCCTCAACTCCCGTACCAGTAGGGCGAGTCCCGCCCGGTTCATGCGAACACCGCGCGGTAGTCGGCGTCGCCGGCCCACAGCACGTCGTGGGGCGCGCAGGCGCGGATGCGCCCGCCGTCCAGCCATGCCACGAGGTCGGCTCTGGCGGCCGTGGTCGCCCGATGCGCGACGAGCAGACGTGTCCGCCCGGCCAGGTGCTCGGTCAGTGCCTCGGCCACCTTGGCCTCGGTCGCCGTGTCGAGGCTGGACATCGCGTCGTCGAGGACGAGGATGCGGCGACCGTGCGCCACGGCCCGCGCGAGCCCCAGCCTTTGCAGTTCACCGCCGGAGAAGGTGGTGTCGTCAAGCGCGGTGTCGAACCCCTGCGGCAGCCGCCGGATGAAGGCGTCCGCCTCGGCGACCCGGGCCGCGTACTCGACCTGCGCCGACGGCGTCTCGGGCCGTCCGTAGGTGAGTGCCTCGCGGATGGTCCTGCCGAGCAGGACGGGCCGGTCGAAGGCGTACGCGATCTCTCGGCGCAGGTGCAGGGGGTCGACCAGAGCCGTGTCCATGCCATCGATCACGACGCTGCCCCGGTCCGGGTCGATGAGACGGGCGGCGAGCAGCGCGAGGCTGGTCTTGCCGGCCCCGGAGCGTCCGACGAGCGCGACCGCGGTGCCCGCCGGTACATCGAGGTCGAGGCCGTCCAGGACGAGTCGGCCCTGGAGACGGACCGTCACCTGGCGGAAGGACAGCGCTCCCGGTCCCGGTGGCAGGGTTCCCGAACAGCCTGTCCGCACCTGGGGTTCGGCGGCCAGTACCTCGGCCACCCGGTTCGTACTGGCCTGTACTTCGCGCAGATAGACCACATGGTGCACCTGGTCGAGGAAACCGAGCGCGAAGGTCAGATACATGGACGCGGCCAGGAACTCACCCGCCGACATCCGGCCGTCCGCCACACCGAGACCGGCCACGAGCAGCACCGCCACCCGGATTCCGGTCAGGGCCAGCTCGGCCCGCCAGGCGACCGTGCGCAGGATGGCCCAGTTCTCCATCCCGCACCGGGCCAGTGCGCGCAGCGGGTCGAGGATGCGCGTGACTTCACGTGCTGCGGTGCCCGAGGCGCGGATGGTCCTGCGGCCGGCCAGCGCGTCCGCGAGCCGCGCGGCGATCGTGCCCTGGAGCTCCGCGTAGCGCTCGTAACAGCGGTACGAGTTGTTCGTCTTGCGCCACAACAGCCATGCCGACGGTAGCGCTCCGGCCAGGAACACCACGCCGAGCCGCCAGTCGATCAGCGAGAGCGCGCTCAGCCCGGCCAGCGAGACGGCGCTCACCACCAGCATCTCGACGAGCACGGGCACGGCGCCGGAGCTGGTCGCCGCGTTGCCGGTCATCCGGCTGACCAGGTCTCCTGCGGGGTACCGGCGAAGGCCGGGAAGGCCGAGGTCGAAGACCTGCCGAAGCAGCCGGTACCGCAGCGAGGCCGCGACGCGCGTCATCACCGACGTCCGGGCCAGCCCGCTGCCCGCCTCCGCGAGGACCCGCAGGAGCAGCATCGCGGTGAGCAGAACGAGCGTTCCGGCGGGGGTGGCGCCGGTCAGTGTCCGGTCGACGGCGCGGGCCAGCAGGGAGGGAAACAGGAGCGATGTCCCGATCGCGACCGTCGCGCACACCAGGCTCACAGCCGTGCCCGCCGGTGCCAGCCGGGCCAGCCCGAGCGCGGTGCCCCGCGGCGGCGCGGTCGGCATCGCTCCTGCTTCCATCACTACCTCCGGTCAGCGCCCGTTCCTGGGCACTGCTCTGGTCGTCACTCGTAACAGCAGCAGCTGCACCGGGTGACCGGCGGCCATGCGGCCACCTCGGGGTTGGTCGCCTCCAGCATCTGGAGGGCGTTGACGTCGAATTCCATGCGATTCACCTCCCTGCCTTCTCGATGTGAACGTCGCCGCCGGCATTGGCGGCAACGAGTTCGTGGGAGCCGGTGAACGTCTGCGGCAGCCAGAGCCGGGGGCCACCGCCACGCAGCCGCAGCAGGAAGGCCAGTACGCCGGAGAAGCCGGTGCCGAAGTCGGCCTGCACGTCTTTGCCGGTCTCGTCGGGGACGACCTTGCGGCCGTCGCGCAGGACATGGCGCATGTCCAGGCTCGCGGCGAGTTCTTCGGCCCAGTCGCGGTAGCGCTGGTCCCCGGTGGCCTCGACCATGTCGAGCAGGAAGTCCCCGTCGCCGGCGAGCCCGTGGCACTGTGTGGTTCCGGAGTGCCAGCGGGAGCGGCGGACGGCGACGGCGGCCTGGTCGGCGAGTTCGCGGTATGCATCCGCACCGGTGTCGCGCCAGAGCTGCACCAAGAAGGTGCCCACGCCCGAGGAGCCGCTGCACCAGTGGGACCGTCGTAGACCGCCGGTGTCGGCGACCCGCCAGTAGGCCGCGCCGTCTTCCACCTCCGCGACCGAGATCAACGTCTCGGCGGCCTGAACGGCCGGGCGCAGATAGCCGTCGTCGCCGGTGGCACGGGCGGCGGCCAGCAGGAACGCGCCGACTCCGGCGGCGCCGTGGGCGAAGCCGTAGTGGGAGATGTCGTGCGAGGAGAGCAGGAAACCCTTCGGGATCGGCCACAGATGGCGGCCGTCCTGTTCCACCGCCGCGCCGACCAGCCCGTCCGCCGCCTGTCGTACGCGGTCGAGGAAGCCGTTCTCGCCGGTGGCCTCCCAGAACCGGAGCTGGGTCAGTCCTGTCCCGGCCATGCCGTGGCACACATCCGGGTTGTCCCAGCGGACGGGCACGTTGCCGGCCAGCTCGGCGGCGCGGCGGAGCGTGCGGTCGTCGCCGAGGATCCGTCCGGCCTCCAGCAGCGCCCACGCGGTGCCGGAGCGGCCGAAATGCAGGCCCGGCAGATACCGGGGCTCAAGTCCGACCCGGCGGTCGATCCACTCCACCGCGGTCCGTATGGCATCGCGCAGCCTCGGTTCGCGGTCGGCCTCGTAAGCGCGGACGAGGACGCCGAGGATGCCCGCGGCGCCGTGCTGGATGTTGAGCGGATCGGTCACCGCGGCCGACTTCGAGGTGGGCCAGAGCCGGTCGGTGCTGTCCGGCTCCATGGTGGCGAGCAGATGCTCGACGGCGCCCGTGATCAGCTCGGTCATACCGGTGTCGGTGAGACGTACGGCCGGGAGCGGCCCACCGGAGGCGGTGGTGCGACCGCCCCGGCCGGTGAAGAACTCGCGTACGGCGGCGAGCGTCGGGCGCCGCTCGGGCTCGTGGTCGAGCAGCGCGAGGATGATCGGGGCACAGTGGCGTGCGGCGGCATTGCCGGGGGAGAGGTGCCTGAGCCAGTGCTCGGCTCGCTCGCGGTCCGTCCGCGTGGCCGGAAGGTCGGCGCTCAGGAGCGGGTCACCACCGCTGACGAGATGGAACAACGTGGCTCCCAGGCTGAACAGATCAGCCTCCTGCCCGGGCGCGGGTCCGAAGCTCGGCGCGTTCACCTGCTCCGGCGCTCCGTATCCGGGGGTGTGCACGCGGAAGACGCGCTCGCCCGGTGGGACGATCATCTCCAGGTCGATCAGCCGCAGTTCGCCGTCATCGGTGACCATCACGTTGTTGGGGTTGAGGTCCCGCAGCACCAGTCCCTCGGCGTGCGCCAGCTCCACCAGGTCGACCAGGCCCAACGCCATCCGCTCCACGGTCTCCGTCGGCGGACCCCAGCTGTCCGTGTCGTCCAGCCGTGTGTTCTTGAGCACCCACTCCCGCAGCGCGGATCCGGAGATCGCCTCCTGGACGAGGAAGACCTCGCCCTGTTGCTCGAACAGGCCGTCGCAGCGCGGAGTGAGGCCGGAGGTGGCGAATCGTTTCAGCATCGAGCCTTCGCGGCGCCGCAGGTCGCGCACGTCCTCGCCGAGAAGGTTGGCGGCGGCGTGCGGGCGTGCCTGCTTGATGATCACCTCTGCTCCGGTGACCTCGTCCGACGCCCGGTACACGCCCCCGGCGTACGAGTGCCGGATCACTTCGCGTACGAGGTATCGACCGTTCAGCAGGACGGGTTTGGGCGCGCCGGCCGGGCCCGCGCTCGGGGTGTCACGGGTGAACGGGTCACTCGGCGCCCATGGGGGCGGGCTGAACCACGGCTTTCGCTGGTCGGGGACGAGTGTGCCGTCCGGGGCGAGCAGCATCGCCGCCTGGATGCCGTCGTTGTCCAGCACCCGCACTCCGCCGAACGCACCGAACCGGTAGTGCACCAGGCTGCCGGGAAAACAGGGACGGTCGGACAGAATGCCCGGCCCGGGCAGCCCCTGCGTCACCTGGTGCAACTCCTCGGCCAGGGTGAGAAGGTCGTCGTCTCTGTCCGGGTAGACCGTGATGAACTTGCCGCCGCCGGCGCGGTCGAAACGGTGGGAGACGAGCTCACCGACCCGCGCGACGGTTCCCGCGAACTTGAAGGCGCACCCGTTGCGGATCAGTACGTCGGCCGACCGGGCGAGGACCAGCGGTGCGGACAGCGGGGTCGCGGAAACATGCAGCTTCCACCCCTGCACCCGTGGGTTCAGCCCGGGTGGAAGAACATGGCACCAGAAGTCCCCGGGCCGTATCAGCCAGTCGGCCGCGGCCCGCGACAGCGACGCCCGGACACAGTCGACGAGCAGTGCGTCATCGCTTGCCCGCGCGCTGCTCTTGGCCGGTAACGAATTCATCTGGGTGACCTCGCCTCTCACCTTGCGGTCGGGCACGAACGATGCTGCGCGTGGTCGATTCGAGCGCGGACGGCGTCCGATGCGAGTCGGTGGCCGATACGCCGGTACGCCTCGGCCCAGCTGCCGAGGACCAGTTCGCGGCAGCCCCGAAAGTCCCTGAAATTCCCTGGAAGTGCCTGCCAGAAGTGCGGGAAGGAGCCGACGCGTACAAGCTAGGACGGGCCGGAGGAGCGCGGTATCCCTAACTCTTGGGATGGCGCGGGTTGGTCAGGGCGGGTTGTACCGCTGGGAGGGGGCGGCCGGTCCGACGCGCCCTCAAACGGGTCGCGGCAGAGAAGGGCGGCGACGCGGAGCGTCGGCAACCGACGACAACGCGGCAGATGGGCGTGCCACGCCCCCGCGTCCTAGGCAAGATCCACCGGGCAGGCCCTAGCGCCCCGCGCGTCCCAGGAAGAGGCTTGTGGTCACCCTCAGTTGGGCGTGTCCGCCGTCCTCGTCCAGGATGCGGGCCACCTCGTCGAAGATCTGCTCCCGGGGGTCTGCCGGGAGGGCTCGGTAGCCGCCGTACGAGGCGAGCAGGCCGAGGATGCCGGACGTGGAGCGTTCGTGCACGCGGGTGTAGAGCCGGTGGTCCGGGTCGACGAAGCGGTTCGCGGTCATGTCGCGCCACTGGCGGGCCTGGGGGCCGCGATGCACGGGGCGGGGGCGGGGATCGAGGAGGGTGTCGGCCGGTATCTCGATGCCGAGCCTGGCGTGGGCGGCCGTCAGGCGGTCCACCAGGTGGCCGGACGACAGGGCCCAGTGGTTCCAGAAGAGGGCAATGGCTCCGCCGGGCCGGAGCGCGGCCCGTGCCCTGGCCCAACGCACGGCGGGATCAACCCAGTGCCAGGCCTGCGCGCAGTACAGCAGCCCGTATTGTCGCGCCGGGCGCCAGGTCTCGAAGTCGGCGACCTCGACGGTCACATCGGGTAGTTCCGCGCAGCGGCGGCGCAGTACCCGGGCCATACGGACGTCCGGCTCGACGCAGGTCACCGGCAGGCCGGGCCGCGCCAGGGCCAGCGTCGCCTTGCCCGTCCCGGCACCGACCTCCAGCGCCGACTCGCTCGCGTCCAGGGCGGCGAAGTCCCGTACGTCCTGGATGAGCTGCGAGGGATAGCCGGGCCTGGCGGCGTCGTACTGCTCGGCGTCGTCGCCGGGTCGTGGCCGGGTGTCCCGTACGGCATGCGGGCCACGGTAGGTGACCGGCGGCCGGTCCGCACAGTGCGCCTTGCCTTACGTGGCTTGTCCGGGACTTCCCGGTGGCAGTTTGTCCCTCACGAGGCCCTGTTCACGCCCTGTTCACGCTGCTGATCGGAAGCCTCGGCTTGAGTGCGGTGGGGCTGGTGGGCGACGCCGCTTGATCCACAGCGTCAGGAGAACCGAAGACGCGGCGGCGAACGCGCACCAGGTCGAGATGTACTCCTGGCGCCACAGCACGGCGGTCACCGCGGCGCCGATGGCGACGAGGACGCCGAACAGGACCAGGCCCCGGTCGCCGGACAGGAGCAGGGAGCCGATGGTGGCGAGGAGATACCCCGCGACGATCAGTTGCGCATGCGGTAGCCCCAGCGAGTACCCGACGGTGTGTCCACGGATCTCGGCGGTCACGGTGCGAGTGGCCAGCGCGTAGGTGAGCACCGTCGTGGTCGCGAGCCCTGCTGCCAGGGGGACGAACAGACGGCGGCGGGCGCTGCGCGGGGCGGCGCACAGCACGGCCGCCGGTACCCACAGCGCCAGCAGCGGGAGCGCGATGATGGCCCAGGCCACCGTGGCGGCTCCGGTGCCGCCGTTGTTGTGCCAGACCACGGCCTCGATGATCTGGTGGCTCCCCAGGAGCAGCGGCAGCGCGGCCAGCGGCAGGTCACGGGGACGCCGGGCCGCCAGGGTCACCGAGACGACCCCCACGGCCGCGATGCCCGTGCCCGCAACGAGGTCGGCTGTCGCGCTCCAGCACATGAAAGCAACCCTACGTCCGCCCTGCAGCGAGAAAGGCTGCATCGGCCTTCGAAGGCGTACGAGTCAGCCGCCCTGACCGGCGTTTCCGACCGCGCCGACCTTCACCGGGGAGCCGGAGCCGTCCGTGACGGGCAGCGTGCCGGCGCCCGGCCAGTGGAGGGTGACCGACTTCGTCTCGTTCGGCGGGGTCACCAGCAGGCCTGTGACGCGTACGCCGGAGCCGCCCGACTTGTTGATCGGGTAGTAGATGCCGAAGTCCGTGGACTGCCCGCTCTTGAGGATGAGCGAGTTGGTCTTCTCGCCATTGCGCTTCGCGGACAGCGACCCCGCGTTGGTCTTCAGGTCCACGCCCGCGTACCCGGATATCGCGCACTCCCGGCCGCCGCTGTTCTTCAGATGCACCGTGACGGTGCCATCGGCGTCGCCGGTGATGGTGTTGTCCGTCGCCGTGATCTTCAGCTGGTCGGTGCGGCACTTGCCGACCTTGCCGTTCTTACCGGAGCCGGTCCCCGCGGCCGCGCCCTGCCCGCCGGATGCCTTCCCGCCGCCCTGATCGCTGCCCGAGGCCGACGAGCCGGACGGGGATACCGTCTTGTCGCCCGCAGTGGCGGACGGAGAGCCCTGCGCGGTGCCCGAGTCCTGACACGCCGTCATCAGCATGGCGCCGCCGACGAGGGCTGCGGAGAAGAGTAAGGCGTTGCGACGGTTGCCGGACATGAAAGACCCCTTGATATCCAGTAGTTGGAGCTGAAGATGAGCTGAAGCAGAAGCTGAAGCGGCTTCGGCTCGTGGGTACGTGCTCGATCACTATGAAGGAGCTATGAGCCGAGAGGCTGTCTGTGTCGCCGTCCCACGACACCGCTGTTGCAGGCCGGTGACATGGTCACGGCATACGGAAGCAGGGGGGAGCGACTGCGCCCGACCTGGGGTTCGTCCGCGACGCCGACGTAACGCTGCACGCATACTGATGAACTGGCAGCGCGTCCCCACGCTTTTCGATATCCGGACACGGGGGTTCACGGAACCTGATCATGGTCCGTATGCTCGCGGCGACGGCACGGAGGTACAGACGGCCGGGCCGTCGCCGACACCGACGAGAGGGGCCCGCGATGGACCGGACCGTGACGAAGCTGCCCAGTACCGGTCGGGGCGTCCTGGTCACCGGAGCGTCCCGGGGCATCGGACGGGCCGTGGCCGCCGCGTTCGCCCACGCCGGTGACCGGGTCGCCGTCCACTGCTCCACCGTTGGGCCGGACGCCGAGGAGACGCTGGCCGCGCTGGAGGGGCAGGGGCACGTGCTGATCCCCGCGGACCTCGCGGACCCGGATGGCGTCGAGGAACTGGCGGCCCGCGCCGACGCGGCGCTCGGCGGGGTGGACGTTCTGGTCAACAACGCCGCCGTGATGGTGGCCCACCCGCTCGCGCAGACCTCGTACGAGCAATGGCAGCAGGCCTGGCGACAGACCGTCGACGTCAACCTCCTGGGTCCCGCCCACCTCAGCCATCGGGTGGCGAGCCGCATGATCGAGGCGGGTCGCGAGGGGCGGATCGTCAACATCGGCTCGCGCGGCGCGTTCCGGGGAGAGCCCGACCACCCCGCGTACGGGGCCACAAAGGCAGCTTTGCACGCCCTGGGCCAGTCCCTCGCGGTCTCTCTCGCCCCCTACGGTATCGCCGTGGTGTCCGTCGCCCCCGGCTTCGTGGCCACCGAGCGGGTCGCGGGTCGCCTGGAGGGACCCGAGGGAGAGGGCATCCGGGCGCAGAGCCCGTTCGGGCGCGTCGCCGACCCGAGCGAGATCGCCGCAGCCGTGCTCTACCTGGCCTCCCCCCAGGCCATGTGGAGCTCGGGCACGGTGCTCGACGTCAACGGAGCCTCGTACTTGAGGACCTGATGAGCTTCACGTACGGAACTGTCATGCGTCCGCACCAGCAGTCCAGCACCAGCACTGCCGCCGACGCGCGCTTCGCGGCCGAGGCCGCCGCAATCGTGATCCGTACCCGAACGTCACGCAGCCCAGGAGCCCACTCATGCGCCACTTCGATGTAGAGACGCTGTCCGCGGGCCGCTGGCGCAACGGCGGCGGCACGACCAGGGAGATCGCCTCACGGCCGGCGGGTACCGACGAGTTCGGGTGGCGTGCGAGCGTCGCCGACATCAGTCGGGGCGGGCCGTTCTCGGCGTTTCCGGGCGTGGATCGGACGCTCACCCTGCTGACCGGAGACGGCGTGCGGCTGACTTCCTCCGGAGTGTTCGACCGGCTGCTGGCGCGTGCGGGCGAGCCGTTCGGATTCTCCGGCGACCTCGCGCTGGTCGCCGAACTGCCGGGCGGGCCGTGCCGGGTGCTCAACCTCATGGTGCGGCGCGGCCGCTGGACGGCCCAGGTGGACCGGGTCGCCGACCCGGTCGTGCCGCGCCCCGGGCACTCCGGGGTGCTCTATGTGCTGCGCGGCCGCTGGCAGACGGCCGCACCCGGGAGTTCCGGAAGTGTCCTCACATCCGGTCAGGGTGTGTGGTGGGACGGAGACGAGGCATCGGCGGGAGCGATCACACCGCTCTCGCCCGACGCCATCGCCCTGTGGGCGGATGTCGCGCCGACACAGTCACAGCACTAGGCGGGGGGCACACGCAAAGCGGCCAGTACCGGAAGGTGATCCGTGGCTGCCCGGAGGTCTCGTTCCGAGATCCCGGACAGGCCCATCGGGACGCCGCAGCCCAGCACCTGCACCCCCTCGGTGGCGAAGACGGCGTCGATGCGCTGCAGCGGATCGCCGAGCCGGGTGGTGTGCTCCCGGCCCCATGGCTTCGTCGCCCAGCAGTCCTGCAGGGCGTGGGCGAGCAGGCCGAAGGTACGCCCGTCGGGCCGGTCGTTGAGGTCGCCCGCGGCGACGGCGTGCGGTACGTCCATGGCCGACAGCCGGTCGAGGAGCAGGCGGCCCTGCTCGTAGCGCTCCTGGTCATTGATGCTCAAGTGACAGCTGAGCACGCCGAGACGGGCCCGGCCGAACCGGAGCACGGCGGTCGCGAAGCCCCGTTGGTGCAGGCCGGGGGTGCGAGGCAGCAGGACGTCCTCGGTGCGCTCCACGTGAGCGCGGAGCGAGGCGAGGATCAGGGGCCCGGAGGCGGTGGCGCCGCCCGCGACGTATACGAGCCCGGACGTCCTTGCGAGGTCGGCGGCGACCTTGCGCCAGCCGAAGAACCGCGGCGCCTCCTGAACGCAGACGACGTCAGGCCGGCAGGCCCGGATCACCCGGGCCAGGGCCGCGACGTCGTCGCGCATGGAGCGGATGTTGTAACTGAGCACGCGGACGACTACGGAGCCGTCGTGCTCCGTCGCCGATGCGGGCAGATCCTCCACGTTTCCCCTCTCCATGCCAGTGCCTCCAGGCGCGGCTTCCAGCCGCGCTCGAACAGATGCAGCCACTCGCTCATCTCGGCCGGCCGGGCCGGTCGTTGGGCGGCCTCGGTGCGCATACGGATTCCCGCTGCCGAGCTGGTCTGTCGGTTGGTCAGCTCTGTGCGCCGAGCGCGGCTTCGGCGAACTGGGGCCACTGGTCGGCGTGTGCGAGAGGCACGGCGACCCAGTCCTTGAACGGGCGGTGTTTGCCGGAGGGGTCGAAGAGTTCGGCGCCGGACAGGGCGAGTGCGGCCTGGTGGGCGGGAGTGGCGTCGCCGAGCTTGACGGCGAAGACATCGTCCTTGAGGCATGCGAAGGCTTTGCCATGGGCCTTGAGGGCGCGGCTGCCGAACATGGCGCCGGTGGTGGCGCCACGAGGAGCGAGGTCGGCTGCGATCGCCTCGAACAGTTCGTCTGGGGTCATGTCCGGCTTTCTTGAGGAGCGGGAGCGGGGGCGCGGACGGACAGGTCGCGGGTCGGGGCTCGGAGGCGATGGCGTCCTGCGTGGTGGCACTCGGGTGCCGTCACATGCGTCCAGGACACCGGGCAAGGGAGCGCATGAGCGCTTGACGCCGCCGCGCCAGCCCTTGCACGCGATGATACGGACGTTTCGCAGGCGCGGGGGTGGTCACGGCACGCGCCACCCCCGACGGCGTCCATGGGCCGCCCGTATGGGGCCCGTGTGGCCCGGTCAGCGACCCACCGACGTCGATCCCTATCGGCCGGAACGCTCCTCGCCCGAAAGGCAATTCTGAAAGGAATGCGAAAGAAAATCGCCCGCGCGCATGCGGCGCTGTTAGCGTCCGGGCAGCCGACCCGTATCCGACGGAGTTCGGCTCGTCCAACTTGGCACCCTTACGAAAGGGAGTGCAATGCGAAAGTCCGGGAAGATTGCCAAGATTGCTATTGCGGCCGCCGGAATGGCGGGCGTGCTGGCCGTGTGCGGTCCGATGGCGCAGGCGGCTCCGGCGGGGCACACTGCGCAGGTCAGCCGCGTCACGGACTCGGCGTGGTCCTCGACCGTGGGCTTCAGCGGGAGGATCGTCGCTGTGAACAACAGTTCCCTTGTGTTGGCCACCAGCAACGGAAACGTGACCTTCGACCTCACGCAGGGGCCCTCCCGATCCGGCTCCCTGCAGACCGGCCTCAGTGCCTATGTCGCGGCCTACGCACAGAATGACACCTGGGTGGCGACCGCCATATTCACCTACTAGTAAATCGAGCGCCTCTTTCCGCGGGATGCGGATGGACTTCCCGCGGAAAGAGGCACCCGGGCCGCGCTCCGTGCTCGGTTCGCGGCCGGCGCGGTCCCGGCTCACGCGGAGGTGCATACCTCCAAGATCTGGGCGTCGGACGATGTCGACGGCCCAGCGAGTGGACGGGCGGCGGGGCTTCCTCCGGGAGCGTTACGGACGGGCGTTGAGGAGGGCCAGCCCGAGAGGGGTGGGGCTGTGGAGGGCGGTGTTGCGGTGGCGGAGGGTACGGATCAGTCCCGCCTCGCGTAGGACGGTGGCGTGCTCGCTGGCACTGGCGGGCGCTGTCGCGGTGAGCGTGGCCAGTTCCTTCGTGGAACAGCCCGGGTGTTCTGCGATGGCGGTCAGTACCGCTGCCCGCGTGCGGCCCAGCAGCGCCGGGACGGCCGCGGCGGAGGCGGGCTCGGCCTCGGGGGAGAGGGCCGTGAACTGGCGCAGGGGCTGGTCGTGGAGGGCGGGGTAGGTGAGGAAGAAGGGCGCGGGCGAGATGACGATGGTGCGTGCGCAGAAGGCCGACGGGACCAGCACGATCCCTTCCCCCTCCAGGTGGAGGTCACGGTCGGCACCGTTGATCATCCTGACCTCAAGCACCGGCGGGTTCCATCGCATCCACTGAGGGTTGGCCTGGGCCAGCAACCGCTCCACACCGCCGGTGAGGAGGTGGCGGGAACGCACGGTGCGGTCGGCCATGAAGTCGGCTGTGAGCTGCGGCCACAGCGGGCCGAGCAGGCTGGCGTGGAGCTCGCTCAGCCCCGTGCAGACCTCATGGAACAAGGACACGTCGTCGGCCAGGTGGCGAGCCCACGTGGGGAGGCTGCGGTGCTCCGCCGCGTCCGCCAGATCCGCCTGGATCTGGCGCGGTGATGTGGCGCGCACGTGCTCCAGAACGTCCTCGGGAGTCCCGGCTTCCGTTGGGCTGAGGAAGTCAGGCGTGGAGCCGACCGCGGGCATGAGGGAAAGAGCCATACGGGCCTGCGCGGACATCCCCGCACGAGCCTGCCGCCGCCACGCGTCCAGCCGCGCCGGCTGGCTCCGGTCCTGAAGGGCTCGTACGGCCAGTTCCAGCTCAAGAAGTGGCAGCGGGGTCTCGGACACACGCGTACGAGCCAGGTCCTGAAGCGTGAAGTGAATGCGATAGACCATGAAATCCCCCATGCCGCACAGCCGCAGGCGATCCTCCCGAGACATCGGTGTCCGGGGTAGGTCGAAATCAAGCCGACCGGTGGGTGCTGTCGCACCTCGCAACCGCCTGGCTTCGGTGAGCCCGGCAGGTACGAACGTGCCTCACACTGTGAAAATCACAGCCGCTCTCGTCGCGCTCGCCCTCGCGGGAGGCGCCGGAACCGCCCTGGCCGCCGGGGACGGAACCGGCAAGTCGGCCGCGCAGCCCGTCGGCGGGGCGATGTTGCGGAATGTGGTTACGGAAGCCGATGGCCGGCAACGGACACCCCGGCCTGTCTTCGTCTTCGGGACACTCTCCGTCAGGCGGGGCGGCTGCCCGGGACCTTCCACCACAGGAGCCAGGCACCGGTGCCCAGGAGCACCATGTTGGCCGCGATCTGGGCCGGTGCTTCCCCGAAGCCCGTGTCGACGGCTCCGTCCCCGAACAGTTTGGGCAGCACCAGTTCCTTGGTGGCGAAGTACAGCACCAGGTCGAACACGACGATGATCGGCCAGGCCACCGCCGGGTGCCAGCGCGGCCGAGGCACCGCGTGGATGAGGGAGATCACGCCCGTGAGCGTGAGAACGGTCGGCATGATGTCCGGCCGCACCGTGTCGAGGTAGTTCCACGGCAGTGTGGTGCCGACGGTCCACAACAGCGCCATACAGCCGATGAAGCGCCACGCCATCGCCCCGAGGACCGACGCCGACGCCGGTGCCCCGGCCCGGGCCGAGGCGACGTCCGGGGCCGTCGGCGCGAAGTGGTTGGCGGGGCCGCTGGGCGGCACGGGCTGCGCCGGGAGCCAGGCGCCCACGGTCGGCGCGTGTGACGGCGGTGGTGGGAGCTGGCCCGCGGCAGGGGCACCCGGTGTCGGCGCCGGAACCACTATCTCGGTCGGGGTGGGAGTCGGCGCGGCTGCTCCGGTACGTGCCACCTGCTCGAGCGCGTTGAGCGCCTGCGCGGCCGAGGGGCGCCGTTCCGGTTCCTTGGTCATCAGCGCGGCGAGCAGTGGCTCCAGGGCGCCCGCCCGGGTCGCCGGGCGTGGTGCCTTGGTGACGACGGCGATGCAGAGCGCACTGAACGTGTCCCCGCTGAAGGCATCCGCGCCCTCGACGGCGTTGTAGAGCGTCGCGCCCAGCGACCACAGGTCGTTGGCGGGGGTCGGCGGTCGGCCCTCCAACTGCTCCGGGGCCATATAGGCAGGGGTGCCGATGACCGACCCGGTGCGGGTGAGCGCCGTGGTCGCGTCGGCCAGGTGCGCGATGCCGAAGTCCGTGATGATCACCCGGTCGCCCATCAACAGGACGTTGTCCGGCTTGAGGTCACGGTGGATGACACCGGCCGCGTGGGCCAGTTGGAGCGCCTTCAGCATCGCCGTGCCTATCTCGGCCACCCGGCGGACCGGCAGCGCGCCTTCGCGCGCGATCAGCGCAGCCAACGACGTACCGGTGACGAGCTCCATGACGATGACGGGTGCGCCCTCGTGCTCGACCACGTCGTGCACCGTGATGATCCCGGGGTGGTTGAGCCGCGCGGCGACGCGCGCCTCACGCGACACACGCTGGAGGAACCCGTCGCGCTGCTCACTGGTGAGGCCCTGCGGAAGCAGGACCTCCTTCACCGCCACATCCCGGTCGAGGGCATGGTCCCGCCCTCGCCACACCCGGCCCATGCCGCCTTGGCCGATCAACTCAACAAGCTGGTATCGGGCCCCGATCAGCGCCCCGTTCTCTGCCGTCACAGGATTCACCCTAACCTCACCCCAGCCTGGCCGAAGGGCACTTCGACACTGATCGGCGGGCAGTGCGTGCGCGCCGGGGTCGGCGTGCGGGAGCTTGGTATGGGGCGGCCGCCGCCGATGGGGGTGGCGGCGGCCGCAGAGAGTGGAGAGGACGTTCGTGTGCGCGCCGCTGCGGTGTCAGGACCCCGAGGTGGGCTGCTCCGGCGCCAGTGAGTTGCCCGGCGCGATGTGCCCGCAGTCGGACGGAGCCTTCTTGCCCGCGAACCGGTCTCCGAGCCAGTCGATGGCACCGGGGGCCCAGACCGCGGCCACCGCGACGTGGCCGAGGAGGTTGTACTGGTGGTAGGCGATCGAGCTGTTGCCAGTGGCGCAGTACTGCCGGGCGAGGGCGCGGACGTCCCCGGCGACCATGACCCCGTCGCCGGTGCCGATGCCCGGCGGGTTGCCGAAGGTCCCCTCGGCGAGGCCTCCGTTGCCCTGCGCGATGAACCCGGGAACGGTCGGGGTGGCGGCCGAACCCAGGTTGATCTTGTTGACCGTTTCGACGAACGCGGTCACCGAGTTCGGGTCGGCATACTGCGGCTTCGCCATCTTCTTCCAGGTCAATCCGGGGTAGTGGCCAAGTGCGTCGAGGAGCGAGCCGTGCTCCACCTTCTCGTAGACCCGTTGGCCGTAGGGGTTCATGTACTGCTTGAGGTCGATGCCGTACGACCGGGCGACCCCGATGATCGCCATGGGGATGACACCGGACCACACGAGGGAGCCGTCCACGTACTTGAGGTTGTGCGCCGGATCCACGAGCAGGCCACCCTCGGCGAAGCCCACCAGCCTCTTGTTGACGTCGGGGGCGTACGTCGGTGCGAGCGCCGCCGCCCAGTTGGTGGCGATGGAGCCGCCGGAGTAGCCCATCAGGCCGACCCTGGTGTCGGTGTTCATGCCGGTCCCGGCCTCGGGGTCGGTCGCGGCGCGGATCGAGTCCAGGGTGTTGGCCGCGTACTCCGGTCCGGCCGCGAAGTCGGCGGTCTGCCCTTCGGTGTCGGGGATGACGACGTTGTACCCCTTGGCCAGCAGCGGCGTCAGGAAGACGTTCTCGACGTTCGCGATGACCCCGCCCAGGGTGACGTCACCGGCGATGGCGCGGGAGGGCCCGTCCTTGGGGTTGAGGGAGTCGTAGAACGACTGGTAGGACACCACCTTGCTGCTGTCGCCCGTGATGCTGCGCACCACCGTGGTCACGTTGGCGGCGGGGCGGCCCTGAGCGTCACGGGTGCGGTAGAGCAGCTGGACCGCTGTGACCGGCGAGGGCAGTCCCTCGATGTGGTACCGCAGCGTCCGCCTCTTCAGCACGGCCCCCGGTGCGTACGAGGACAACGGCGTGCTGCTGTCGTACGTGTAGAAGGGGTCGCTCGCCGCCCCGGCTGCCGAAGGCGCGGCAGCGGCAGCGGTGACCGCCGGAACGCCGGCGCCGGCCAGCACCGTGACAACTGCGGTCGCCAGCACCCGCTTGGTGTGTCTGAACATGGCTCCCCCGTGCATTGTGAATGGAGTTACAGGACTGCTGCAGGTAAGTTACCTAAAGGTAACTATGCTGCATAGAGCCGTGCTTGAAACTTTCACGGAGTCGCAGTTGATCGCCGGGGGCGGCCATGCTGCGCTTGCTGACGGGGTCTCACTGCTGGTGCGACGGGGGAGTTGAGGGCAGCCCCGGCAAGGCGGCCGGGGCTGCGCAGCGCACAGGGGGTCAGGCGGCCGGGGTCAGCGCCGTGCGACGGGGCAGCGGGGCGGGTGGAGTGAGGGCGGGAGCGCCGTCCGGGACGGGTACCGCGGCGAAGATCGCGTCCTGCTGATCCTGCAGTTCCTTCTTGCGCTCGGGGCTGGTCGAGGGCAACCGCTGCTCCTCGTACAGTTTGTGCGTCTCCTCCTGGGCGGACTTGCTCGCCGGAGTGTGGAACTGCACCTCGAACAGCTGCAGCGAACCGGGCCCGCGCCAGCCCGAGTTGAGTCCCTTGTAGCCCTTCTCGCGGCCCCAGGTGTTGGACCACTTCGTGGTGTCGTTGCCCCAGTTGGACAGTACGTTCGAGGCGATGGTGACGCCGGTGACGTAGCGGTCGTCGGGCCACTGGAGGGTGTAGCGCACCGCGTCACTCAAGCGCGCCAGGGTGTCGTCGGCGTTGCGCTCCGGATGCTCCTTGAGGTCCGTGGCGACCTTCCGCTTGAGGGAGTCGGGGGACTTGAGGCGGTAGTCGAAGCCGACGAGCTCGGCGTGGCTGAGGTCGGCCGCAGCCCGCACGTCTTGGCTGATCGACGGTTCCGCGGCGCGGGCGCGGGCAATGTACGCGTTGACCTTGCGGTTGTCCGCGGCGTTCAGACACAGTCCGTCGCGCTCCCAGCCGCCCGGGCCGTCGTCGCACTGCACCGCACCGCCATGCGGAGTGGTGGTGGCGGTGGTGCGCTTGCCCGCCGTGTCGGAGTGGTCGGCGGCGTACGCGGTGAGCCCGTTCGTGGCCGTGGACAGGGCGAGTGCGGCGGCGAGTGCGGCGGCCGCCCGGCCCAGGTGGTGCTGCGTGTTCATGCGGCGGTGGTGTCCCTTCTCGGTGCGTGGCACCGCCTGCGTCGGGTCAGCGGCGCGGGCGATGATCGTCGCCGGGACAACGGGGCGAAGGGCGCAGAAGTACCGTGCAGCAACCCCACACATCGGACATTGGCGTGATGGCGCCGTCCGGCGGCGGAATCGGTGCGGCGGTGCGGTGCGGCCTGGCACCAGCCCGACCGCCGCCCCCGCACGTCGACCACATCCTGCACTGGTCAGCCTGGCGCATCCGACGCCAGCACCAAGCCCGCACCAGTCACTACAAACGCCGCAGCCACAGCCCCTGCCCTGGCCACCCGTCACAGCACGCACTGTTGCAGTACTGGGCGACGGGGCTGTACGGGGACGAGGTGCCCCCAGGGGGAAGGTCTCTCCCGCTCTCGACGCCCGCCGTGCGCGGATGCCCGCCGACGTGTGCCGGACGCGGACCGTCACGGGCCCGCGTCCGGCACGCGTCGGGGTGATCAGTCTCCGGGGATCGTGAACCGCTGCCGGTCGGACCCGTCGCACGCGGACATCTGGAGCCGACTGCCATTGGACGTATTGCCGTTGGGCACGTCCAGGCAGTACCCCCACTGGGCGTTGCGCAACTGCCCCGACTCGTACGACCACTGCTGAGGCGGCGTGCCGTTGCACACCCAGAGCTGGGCCTGTGCACCCGTGGACGCGCCCGCCGCGTCCAGGCACCAGTTGCCCAGGTCACCGGCGCGCAGCGCCGAGCCTTCGCGGCGCCACCACTGGGCGTTGGTGTTGTTGCAGTCGTACGTCTGCACGGCCCGGCCGTTCTCGGCCCGGGAACCGGCGACATCCAGGCACTTTCCGTCCTTGCCCCGGATCTCGCCGCCGGGCACCCGCTGGAAGGAGACGTTCCCGTCCGACCGGTTCCCGTGCCCGTAGAAACCCCAGTTGGACCAGCCTCCATCGCTCTGGAGGTGGAAGTCGCCCGATTCGAAGACCCAGATGTTGTAGTAGACGCCGCTCGACTTCCGTACCAGGGCCCGGAATCTGAACCCGGTGAGGTTG
Source organism: Streptomyces sp. NPDC048696 (assembly GCF_043198895.1). NCBI lineage: Bacteria > Bacillati > Actinomycetota > Actinomycetes > Kitasatosporales > Streptomycetaceae > Streptomyces > Streptomyces sp. NPDC048696. The sequence goes on from NZ_JBICVJ010000008.1 coordinate 398,321, forward strand.
TGGGTGAAGCGGGCGTCGGAGACCGTCACGAGCAGGTTGTAGTGGCCGTTCAGGGCCGGGCCCAAGCCGTTGACCAGGCTCTGGACGTAGTCGCCCCGGCTCTTGGACTTGTTCTGCTGGTGGAGGTCGCGCAGCCGTTGGTCGAGCCCCCAGCCGGGCTGCCCCTGGGTGATGTTCACCTCGTCGTCGGTGGTGGCACGTGCGACTGCCGGACGGGCGGGCGCGGCCTGGGCCGGGAGGACACCGACGGCTCCGAGCGCGAGCGCCGTGCAGGCGAGCAGCGTGATGCGCGCGCCCCGCCGGACTGCTGTGGTCGTCATCTTCGTCTCGTCTCCGGGGCTAGGGAAGGGTGAACCGCTGGGTGGGGCCGTCATTGCACGGCATCATCTGGAGCCGGTTGCCGTTGCCGGTGTCCCCGTTGGGGATGTCCAGGCAGTAGTTCCATTTGCGGTTGCGCAGGGAGCCGTTGCCGACGTAGTCCCACTGCTGGGGCGGGCTCCCGTTGCAGTCCCACAGCTGTACCTTGTCGGTCCAGCCGCCTCCGCCCGCGTCGAGGCACTTGTTGCCGGGCAGGCCGGACCTGAGCGCGAGTCCGTCCCGGTACCACCACTGGGCGTTGGTCGCGTTGCAGCCGTACATCTGGATCGGGGTGCCCCTGTTGGTGGAACTCGACTGCACGTCCACGCATTTGTTCTGCTGGTCCTGCTTCTTCAGGCTGTTCCCGTCGGCCTGGTGGAAGACGACCTCGGGACCGTTCCCGGTGAAGCGCCCGCAGAAGCCCCAGTTGCGCCACCCGCCGTCGCTCCTCAGACGGAAGCTGCCGGATTCGAAGATCCAGTAGTGGTACGTGGCGGAGCCGTCCCAGCTGTAGTGGAGCCGGCCCTCCCAGCGCACGCCGTTGAACTTGGTGTCGTAGGAGGCGTTGTCCTCCTTGACCATCAACACGTTGTAGTGGCCCTGGACCATGGCGCACGAGTCGTTGATCACGCCTTGGACGAAGGCCCCCTGGTCCTTGGCCTTGTGGTTGTCGAAGATCTGGACCAGATAGTTGATGATGTCGACGAGCGCCTGAATGGCGTCGACCGGCCCTGCCGCGGCCGCCGCGCGCGGGCTCGACCCGCGCTCCCGCAGCGCCTCGGCCGCACGTTCGGAGATTGGCCGTAGGGGCGCGTCCTGGCCGTCGGTACCGATGCGTACGCCCGCCGTCGGGGCCGGTTTCGCGACGGCCGGCGCGGCGAGGGCGGACGCCTCCATCCCGCCGGCCAGCAGTACGGTGGCCATGAGGGCGGCGGTGAGTCCCATTCGCGATCTTCGTAACATAAGCGTCTCCTGGAGGGTGTGGGACGGGATTCGTGCGTCACGTGACCGTAGGTGTGGCCAATCAATATTCGATAAATACGAAATCGATCGGTAGACGGCGTTCTCGGCGGTGAGCGGCGTTCACGCGGTATGGCGCCGAGCCTGGTGATCCTGAGCCCGTACCGAGCCGTGCGTCGCCGCAAAAGCCGGGGTCACGTCAGGGTCGGACAGAGCTGGACCTGCGGCGGAAGGTGACAGAAGCACCCGGAAGGCGATACGAAGTCCTTCGTGAACAACCAGGTGCCGGCCGAGACCATCCGGATATTCATCGCCCTCGCCCCGCCCGACGACGCGAAGGAGGAGCTGGAACGGGAACTGCGCCCGGCCTACGACGCATACCCGCGCCTGCGATGGAACCGCATCGAGGACTGGCACATCACCCTGGCCTTCCTCGGCGAGCTCCCGGCCGCCACCGTTCCCCTCCTGCGGCCCCCGCTCGCGGCCCTCGCCGCCGCACACCGGCCCGTACGACTGGCGCTGCGCGGCGGCGGGCACTTCGACGAGCGCGTGCTCTGGAGCGGGATCGACGGGGACCTCGACGAGCTGCACCTGCTCGCCGCAGAGGTCCGGGCCGTGGTCAAGGAGTGCGGTGTCGACTTCGTCGACCGCCCCTTGCGCCCCCACCTGACGCTCGCCCGATCCCGCCGCAACGACCCCGTCGGCGTGTTGGAGTCGGCCACCGCACTCGCCGCGTTCACCGGCCGCTCATGGCCCGCCGAACGCCTGCACCTGGTCGGCAGCAACATCGGCCGAAGCCCCGGACCGATCCACTACCGCGACCTCGACGCCTGGAAGTTCACCGGCGAGGCCTGACCCCGGGCCCCCGGCTACGGCCGAGGTGGGTCGGACGGCTACGTGATGCGTGGCGATGAGCGGGGGTCAGGCGATCCGCGTCCACGCCAGGACCGCGTAGACGGCGGGAATGGGGCAGACCAGGGTACCGAGCAGGAGCAGGCGGCTCGCCGGTGCCAGGCGGCGGAAGCCGGGAGCGAATCCCAGCGCGGCCGGCCCGCCGGCAGCGCCGATGATGATCCCGAAGAAGTGAGCCCGCGCCCCTCACACCCCGCGGCCGAGGCAGCCGAGCAGCCGGTGTGCGAATAAACCGGTGTCGGCGTCCGCCTTCCGCTCCCTACACTCGCGTCACACGGCCACGGAGTCCCGGGGGCCGCACGTCGACGATGGAGGGGAGCCCGGTATGTGCGAGCACATCGCCGTCGTCGCTTCCCGGTCGCGGTACGACGTGATCCTGGTGTCCACGCGTTCCCGGTGTCGGCTGCGCGGCCGCCACCGGATGCCCGCGACGTACGTCTGACCCCTGCCCTCACGGGACTCCCCCGGCCGGCTGGTGGTCCGGCTTCGGTCCGACGCGGTCCATCTGACGCCATCGTCAAAGATCTGATGCCGCGTCAAAATTAAGACCAGCAAACATACTTGGGACACGTCCGGGAATCGCGCTGCCCATTTCCACCGCATTCAGCATTCCGAAAGGCCTCGGGCCGTGCGTACCAACCTCAATCTCCGCCCCACCCCCGTCCCCGCGCTCGCCGTCGTACGCAACCTCGGCATCCTCGCCCATGTCGACGCGGGCAAGACCACCGTCACCGAACGCGTCCTCTTCGCGACCGGTACCACCCACAAGCGGGGTGAGGTCCACGACGGCACCACCGTCACCGACTTCGACTCCCAGGAGCGCGACCGTGGCATCACCATCTTCGCCGCGGCCGTGAGCTGCGACTGGGACGGCCACCGGATCAACCTGATCGACACGCCCGGCCACGTCGACTTCTCCGACGAGGTGGAGCGCTCCCTGCGGGTGCTCGACGGAGCGATCGCGGTGTTCGACGCCGTGGCGGGCGTCGAACCGCAGAGCGAGTCGGTGTGGCGCCAGGCCGACCGGCACCGTGTGCCCCGGATCGCGTTCGTCAACAAGCTGGACCGCGCCGGAGCCGACTTGGACAGGGTGGTCACGTCGATCCGGGACCGGCTGCACACGGTTCCGCTCGTCGTGCAGTTGCCGATCGGCCGGGAGGACGGGTTCACCGGGGTGGTGGATCTCCTGCGGATGCGCGCGCTGAACTGGGGTGTGGAAGAAGGGAGTTACGAGGAGGGGCCGGTGCCCGAATCTCTGCTGGAGGAGGCGCGGCGGCGGCGCCGACTGCTTGAGGAGTCGGTGGCGGAGCTCCACCCTGTCGCGCTGGAGGAGTTCTGCGCCCGTACGGAACTGACCCAGGCAACGTTGGCCGCGGCACTGCGCGACCTCACCGCGAGCGGCGAGGCCGTCGTCGTGCTGTGCGGGTCGGCGTACCGCAACCGGGGGATCGAGCCGTTGCTGGACGCCGTGGTCGCCTACCTCCCCTCGCCGCTGGACATGCCGCCGGTTCGGGGCACCCTGGACGGCGAGGTGCGGGAGCGCTCCGCCGACCCGGACGAGCCGTTCGCGGGCCTGGTGTTCAAGGTGAGCGCGACCGCCACCGGTCGTCTCACCTATGTGCGGGTGTACGCGGGAACGATCGCGAGGGGGGACACGGTGCTGGACGCGACCGCTCGGCGTACCGAGCGCATCGGGCGGATCCTGCGCGTACAGGCCGATCGGAACACCGAGGTGGACCGGGCGCGGGCCGGGGACATCGTCGCCGTGATCGGGCTCAAGTCGGCACGCGCCGGGGCCACTCTGTGCGCACCGGCGCACCCACTGGTCTTCGAACCGCCGACGGTGGCGGACCCGGTGGTCTCGGTGGCGGTCGAGGCCCGGAGCAGCCTCGACACCGACCGGCTGGCCTCGGCGCTGGCGCAGTTGGTGGTGGAGGATCCGTCGCTGACCGTGCGCACCGATCCCGAGACCGGTCAGACGGTGCTGTCGGGGATGGGTGAGCTGCATCTGGAGGTGGCGGTGGAGAAGATCCGCCGCAGCAACCAGGGTTTGGAGATCGGGGTCGGACGTCCGCAGGTCGCCTACCGCGAGACGGTCGGGCACGGGGTGTCCGGACTGCTGTACCGGCATGTCAAACAGGAAGGAGGAGCGGGCCAGTTCGCCCATGTCGTGCTCGATGTGGAGCCACTGGATGCGGCGGCCGGCGACGGTGTGGACAGCGGCACCGATACGGAAGGGTTTGAGTTCCGCTCGACCGTCACGGGTGGCCGGGTGCCGCAGGAGTACATCCGCGCGGTCGAGGCCGGTTGCCGGGACGCCCTCGCCGCGGGTCCGCTCGGCGGGCACCCGGTGACCGGGGTGCGGGTCACGCTGTCCGACGGGGCAACCCACCCCAAGGACTCCTCGGAGATGGCGTTCCGGACCGCGGGCCGACTCGCGCTGCGCGAAGCCCTGCGCGCCAGTGCGATGGTGCTCCTGGAACCGGTGATCGAGGTCACCGTCACCGTGCCCGACAGTGCCGTGGGCGGGGTGCTCGGCGATCTCGCGGCCCGGCGCGGCCGGGTCGTGGGCTCCTCCGCGCGGGCGGGCACGGCAGTCATCACGGCGAGTGTGCCTCTGGCCGAGCTGTTCGGTTACGCGTCCCGCCTGCGTAGCCGCACCCAGGGCCGGGGCACCTTCACCACCCGGCCCGCCGGTTACGGTCCCGTCCCGGCGGGAGTGCCGACCCGGTAGCCGCCGGCTCGGCCGGTTGGGTACGCGGCCCCGTCCTGCTCGTCGGGGCGGGGCCGTCCCACGGGCGTACGTGCGAACATCCCATCGGCGACCTGTTGGTGATGGACCGCGTCGTGTCCGCCATGTCGGAAGCCACAGTTCCCGGAACGTACAGCGCCTTGCCGCGGAGAGCGTCATTCAGCCTCTTGTAACCCCACTCCTCCTCACCACTCTCCAGCGCGGCATGGCATCCAATGCAGATGCCGCCAACTACCTTTAGCACACCGGCAAAAGAACCAGACCCCGGTCGCCCACGGCGTCCGGCGATCGTACTGCCGCACCTGAACCCGCACCCGTACCCGAACCCGAACCCGAACCCGTACCGAGGAGGACTTCGATGCGCAGCGTGACCTACTCGATGGGCGTCTCACTAGACGGTTACATCGTCGGGCCGGACGGCAAGTTCAGCTGGACGGCGCCCGACGAGGAGGTTTTCCGCTTCGTCACCGACGAGATCCGAGGGGTCGGCGTCCACCTGATGGGACGACGGCTGTACGAGACGATGCTGTACTGGGAGACCGCCGACCAGGATCCATCGCTCGACGACTCAATGCTCGAATGGGCCGCGATCTGGAAGCCGCTCCCCAAGGTGGTGTTCTCCACCACGCTGTCGTCGGTGCAGGGCAACGCCCGCCTGGTCTCCGGCGGCCTGGCGGAGGAGATCGGCCGGCTGCGAGCCGAGCCGGGGGAGGGCGACATCGCGATCGGCGGCGCGACGCTCGCCGCCGAGGCGGCGGCGCTGGGTCTGATCGACGAGTACCGGCCCAGGGTCTACCCGGTGCTGGTCGGCGGTGGTATCCCGTTCTTCCCCCACCACGAGCGCCGGGCGGATCTCGAACTCGTCGAGACCCGCACCTTCAGCTCAGGAGTCGTCCACCTCCACTACCGCGTGGCGCGCTAGAAGTCGCTGAGGACCTGGCACCGGGGTGGCTTCGCGAGTTCACCGCCCCAGAGCCCACGGGCAAAACGCTCTGGACCGGGCCCATCCGACGTAGCGCCTGTACTCGCCGACCAGCGGTTGGGTGCAGGGCCGCAGTTCAGCAGTGGTACGTGGTGTTGCTGGTGCCGGAATTGGCTCCGGTGTTGAAGTTGTGTATGTCGCTGTAGATGACGCAGCCGCCGCTGACCGTGGCCGTCGCGCTGAAGAGTTGGTAGTCCTGATCGATGCTTACGCCGTCGGAGTAGTTGTCGCTGTGGGCGTTGGAGGAGACGCGGTCGCCCTGCAGGCTCAGCGTCGACCCGTCGGGCGCGTGGTCGATGACCTGGAGCTCGACCGACGCGCCGCTGGAGTTCATCCAGTAGGTGGCTCCCTTGAAGTGCGCGGCGACCTTGTGGCAGGTGGGGGAGTACGCCAGGTCGACCCGGCCTATGTAGGTGTCCCCACCGTAGAGGTACTGGGCATGCCCGACGACGGTGCTGTAGTTGCAGCCGTCGCCGGGGCCACCGGGCCCTCGCCGTCCCAGTCGTACTTGATCTCCTTGATCTTCACGCCCTTGGGGGCCGATATCCGGCCGTCGTAGCGGAATTCGCTGTCCCAGGTCGCGAAACGGTTGGCGTATCCGAGGGTACGGATCTCCGGGGCGCCGCTGTTGCCGGCCTGAGCGTTACCGGTGGGGCTCATTGTTCTCCCAACGCATCGAGGGCGATCTGAGCTGACCGTGAACGAGGCCGCCACATGAGGCCAACGTGGGCAGTGGCGTAACCGCGATCAACACTTCGGACCGCAGGCGCGTCGTCACACAGACAAAACAGGCTTTCACGCCAACCAAGACCGTTCGGGCGCCACGGGCATGTAGGTGCGAGGCCCCAACGGACCAGGTCGTCTGATGCGAAGAGTGAATGGGCCCAGATCACGCCCGAACACGGCGCCGGCCACCAGGACACCCCAGCCCGGAACTGCCGGTCACCGCCGACATGCCGGGCAAGGCAGCCGACTTCCTCCACGTGGCCGAACTCGTCGACGCCGAGCGGGCCGCGCTCGACCAGGGTGTGCCCGTACGGCGCGGCCAGTCTGCACCCTGCGCGTCAGCGCCGCACTCTCGGTCCACCGCCAGCCCCTCGACGGCACCCCGGACGTCCCGGCGATCCCGGCGCAGCGCGAGGCCCGCCGCGACGCTGAGCGGACCCCGCGCTACCCCGACGAAGGGGTCGAGATCATCCTGTTGCCCCTTCGACACGTATCTCGGTCACCCCCCCCATCACCTGGTGCCCGCTGGGCACTTGCCGACGTCGCCGCCGATCAGGAGAACCAGCCCGTGTTGACCGAGCCGGTGATGTTGCCTGTTTCGGTGGCCTTCGAGTAGCCGTCCCAGTACGAGAACCCCGAGGGGCATTCCCCGGTGAGGTGGTAATTCCAGACGCGCTGACCGTTCTGCTCGTCGTTGAAGTCGCTGGAGGCGCTGCTACCGCACCCGGACAGCACGACGTAGACGCGCTCGTCGGTGCTCGCGCTGCGGCTGTCGACGTAGTAGCTCAGGTCGGCCTGCGGCCGGGAGCCCTGGGAGATGGTCAGGCAGATGCTGACGTACGCGTGGTACTTCGTGGTGTAGTGGGCGCAGCTGGTGCCGTCCGCGTGGGCGGTGCCGCCGAGGCCTATGACGCTGCCGCCGGCGAGGGCGAGGCCGGCGGTGGTGAGGGCGAGGGAGCGTCGGGTCTTGTGGAGCTTGAGCACGCTGTCTCCTGACGTCGCGGGTTTGTTCGTGGTTGCGGTCCCGACGGGCAGTTTTGCTGTCCGGCGGGGTGTCTAACCAGCGCTTTGGACGACCCCGGACGATCTCGGACAGGCTCTGAGCCCTGTCTTCTGTCTTCAGGCGCCCGCATGACAGCCATGGTTGAGTTCCGGTGTTCCTCGTGGGGGATGGTTCCCGCAGGACACCGAGGGGCTGTGGGCGACGAAGTTCGGCAACGACACGGCCAGTGTGCGGAACGCCCCTTCCTTCAGGATGGGGTGGCCGAAGGCGATGTGGTGCGGTACCGGACTGACTCCGACGGGCTCCACTGGGCCACAGCAACCGCAAGATCCGCGCCCACCTTCGCAAGCGCGGTATCCGGCACGTGATTCCGGAGAAGAAGGACCACAAAGCCGCCCGCCTGCGCCGGGGTTCATATGGCGGACGGTCTCCGGGCCTCCACAAGCACCGGTACAAAGATCGCAACACGGTGGAGCGGGCCACCGGAACGCTCAAGCAGTCCAGAGCCCTTCGGTGAGGTCGACTCGGGGCGCCCTGCTGGTGTTTCCATCAGTGGGTTTCCCCGAGCCGCCTCCCGAACCCGGCGTGCCCGTCTCCGGGCACCG